>NZ_JOCF01000010.1 GCF_000720635.1 Streptomyces sp. NRRL WC-3742
GCGGTGGGGGGCTTCGGGTGGCGGGTGAGGGCCTGGTCGAGGTGGCGGCGGAGGGTGCGGCCGAGGGGCTTCTCGACCACGCGGTGGATGATCCAGGCCAGGAGGAGCATCGAGGCGGTGGTGAGGGCGAGCCGGCCCCACGGGCCGAGCCAGGGGGCGTGGGCGGTGAGTTCGCCGGCCATGGGCAGGCCGAGGCTCTGGTGGATCAGGTAGAAGGGGTAGGTGAGCGCACCGGCGGTCATGAGCCAGCGCCAGCGGATGCGGGCGAGGGGGCCGACGGTGGCCAGGAGCAGGAGGGCCAGGAAGGCGGTCAGCGCGGCGGCGGCGACGGTCCAGGAGCAGAGCGACTGGGAGCCCCATTCCCGGGAGTGGCCGGCCAGCCGGTTGGGGAGCACGGCCATTTCGTAGCACCAGGCGAAGCCGAGGACTACCCAGAGCATGAGGTTCTGCCCGAAGCGGTACATGAGGTAGACCGCGATGCCGGCGACGAACAGGCCGGCGTACTGGCTGAGGACGAGGTCGTCCAGGAACTTGCTCTTCGTCTCCGAGGTGATGAGTGCGGCGGCGAGCCAGATCACACAGAACCCCATGACCCGGTGGTAGGTCGTGCCGAAGGCCAGGAGGACGGCCATGAGGAGGTAGAAGTGGGCCTCGACGGCGAGGGTCCAGGCGACGCCGTCCAGGAGGCTCGCGTGGAGGGCGTCGGGGAACATCGTCAGGTTGGCCAGGACGACCCGGGGGTGGATCACCGAGGAGACGTCGTGGGTCTGCATGGGGATCAGCGCGATCCTGGCGACGATCAGGACGACGGCGGCCCAGTAGGCCGGGTAGAGCCTGGATATTCGTGAGGCGGCGAACTGTCCTGCCGTGCGTCCCCAACTGCTCATGCAGATGACGAATCCGCTGATGAGGAAGAACGCCTCGACGCCGAGCCAGCCGTACATCGACGCGTGGTGCAGCGGGTAGGCGAACTCCTTCGGGGACGGCCCCCACAGGGCGGGCGAGATCGCGCTCAGGTAGTGGAATCCCGCGACGGCGAGCGCGGCGATCAGCCGCATGCCGTCGAGGACGGCCAGCCGGGCTCCTGCCGGTGCGGGGTCGGGGTGGGCCCGCTGGCGGGTGGGCGGTGTCGCGGGCGCATGGAGCACTGGCGGGAGTCCGATCATGTCGACACGCCCGCTCTCGCCCGGGACCGCGGACGAGGGTCGTGGGCGTCAGAGAACTGTGCTGCCTCTCAGCCGTCGTGCGGGCACGCCACCCGCAGGCTGATCAACCGTGCGCTTATCTTATGACAGCCAAAATCGACGAAAGCCTGGGTGGCAGCACACCCGGCGCAGCCGAAGCGCGAGGGGGCCGCGGGCGATCCGCGGCCCCCTCGGGGCAGGTCAGGCCCGGCCGGCGAGGGCTTCGAAGGTCGGGACGAGCGAGGCCGGGGTGGGGAGGGCGAGGTTGTCGGCCTGGACGGACTTCGCGGTGGCCCGGAGCTCGGGGTCGTTGAGGAGCCGGTCGAGGGTGGCGACGTCGACGGTGTCGGAGGTGGAGCGCAGGGCGATACCGGCGGCGGTGAGGGCCTCGGCGACGATGAAGTTGTCGGCGCCCTGGGGGAGGACGAGCTGGGGCAGGCCCTCGTTGAGGCTGGTCAGGGTGGTGCCGGCGCCGCCGTGGTGGACGACGGCGTCGGTGTGCCGGACGAGCTCGACCAGCGGGATCCACGGCATCGGGCGGACGTTGGCGGGCAGCGTGCCGAGCGGCGAGATGTCGGCGTCGCCGACCGCGAGCAGGAACTCGGCGTCCACCTCGGCGGCGGCCTCGATCAGCCGGGTGACCCCGCCCACGCCCTCGACGCGGGCGACCACCGAGCCCAGGGTGACCAGGACTCGCCGCTTCTCGGACGGGCGCAGCACCTCGATGGGTACCACGCCGGTGCCGTTGTACGGGAGGTAGCGGGCGCGCAGCCCGTCCGGGTCGCCGCCGAACGGGCCGACGTTGATCGCCGTGGAGTCGGCAGGGCCGGCCACGCCGTGCTGCTCGTAGAGGTCGGCCTGGTGGCGGGTGAAGAGTTCGATCATCTCGCGGCCGGACGGAATGCCGTAGTTCTGCATCACCAGCGGGATCTTGAGCTTGGCGGCCACCAGCGGGGCGGCGGTCTGGAAGGTGGCGTGCACCAGCAGGTCGGCGCCCCAGCCGGAGGCGGTGGCGAGCAGGTCGTCCACGGTGGTGCGGCCGGCGTGCACGAAGCCGGCGGCGGCCAGGTCCTTCAGCTCATCGGTGGAGAGGCTGGCGTTGCCGTAGGTCATCGGGCCCTGGCGCCACTCGATGAACAGCTCCTCCAGGGTGCGGCCGTCGCCGATCTCGACGACGGGGAAGCCGGAGGTGGTCATCGGGTCCAGCGGGCGCTGCCCGGCGAACAGGACCTCGTGCCCGGCGGCGCGCAGCGCCTGGGCGAAGGGCACCATCGGGAAGACGTGGCCGGCCGAGGCCGGGCCGGTGAAGAGTATGCGCATGGTCGTCTCCTCCCGCGCCGGGTCGGGGCGCGGCGTCTGGGGTGTCTGTATCTGATGCGTGCATCGAATGGGTAACAGGGCAGTCTCACCCCGCTAAATGACGTTCCGTCAATTCGCAATCGATCACAATGGTCGTTAATCGGCCGTTCTGTGGCGGGACTTGTCATTCGGGTGAGAGTGTGCTCAAAAGGGTGGGTGGCGGCGGTGGAACTGCCCGTCTGCGGCCGCCGTCCAAGCAGTGACGGAATCCCTGCCCGGGTTGAACGCCGGGAGGAGTGCGGAGGGACCAGTGCAGTCAGGCGGCGCCGAGCTCAACCTCGGTTTCCAGGGCGGTCGTTGTGGAGGTACGTCCTACGGGGGAGCGCCGGGCCGCCCCGGCCGGCCCCCGGTCGGGAGGCTGGGCGCCGCGGAGCGCTGCGAGGCGCTGCTCCAGGAGACGCTGGACGCCGTCGAGCCGCCGCTCGCCTGGCGGGCGGGGGTGCCCGCGGCGGGGGTGCGGCTGCCGCGGCCGGGGCGGGAGTCGGAGCCCTGCTGGTACGTGGGCCGGGGGCGGGACGTGCTGACGGTGGTGTCGCTGCCGCGGCGGGCGGAACTGGCGGGGGCGGTGGAGCGGCACTGGCGCCGGCGCGGCTGGACGATCACCGGGCTGGGAGACGGGCCCGCCCGTCCGGGAGTCGCCGCGGCGACCGGGGACGGCTACCGACTGGCGCTCCGCTTCGGCGAGTTGGGCGAGGTGCGGCTGCTGGCCGGTTCCTCGGACGCGGCCTGTTCCGGGCACGGGCCCGTGGCGCTGCCCGAGGTGTGCTGCCCGTACTGGAGCGCCTCGGGATGGTGACGCTCGAGGCGACATCCGAGGGCTGAGACCGGGGGAGGCGCGGGACGAGTCCCCCCGGACCCGTCCCGCGCCGCCACGTCGCGCGGCTTCGGCACTGCCGCTCCCCCCGACTCCCCGGCAGCTCCCGCCGGCCCCCCTGACCGCGCTCTCCGGCGAGAGCGACCGCACAGGCCCCCGGCGAGCCCCTACCCCCCGAGGCGTCGTTGGATTCACGGTAACAAACCGCATGGTTGGTTTGTCAATAGCGATATCCACGAAACTTCCACAACCGCGCGGGCAGCTCCGGGAGCCGCGAAGGGCGCCGGGCCAGCGGGCAAACCCCGGCGCGGCCGTACGGCGTCAATCGGGCGGGCTCGACCGGCCGAGTGCGGCGCGTACGGAATCCGACACTCCGAGCATCATGTCAGCACGCACCGACACCGCGCGAGCACGGATGGGAACGGCGGGGAACGGCTGGGAAGGGCGGGAAACGGCGAGGAACAGCGGGAACGGCGAGGAACAGCGGGAAGCGGAACGGGAGCGGCAGACGTCAGCGCAGCAGCCGGCGCTCCTTGGCCACCGCCACTGCCCCCGCCCGGGTGTCCACGCCCAACTTGTCGTAGATCCGCCCCAGGTGCGTCTTCACCGTCGCCTCGCTGATGAACAGCGCCCGCGCGATCTCCCGGTTGCCGAGCCCCTGGGCGAGCTGTTCGAGGATGTCCTGCTCCCGCTCGGTGAGCTGCGGAGCGGGCGCCCGCATCTGCGCCATCACCCGGGAGGCGACCGGCGGCGAGAGGACCGTACGTCCCTGCGCGGCGGCGTGGACGGCGGCGAACAGTTCCTCCGGCCGCTCCGCCTTGAGCAGGTAGCCGGTGGCGCCGGCGGCGATCGCCCGGCTGATGTCGGCGTCGGTGTCGTACGTGGTGAGCACCAGCACGTGCGGCCCGCCCGGAGCGGCGGTGATCCGCCGGGTGGCCTCGACGCCGTCGATGCCGTCGCCGAGCTGGAGGTCCATCAGTACGACCTGCGGCTTCAGCCTGGCGGCCAGCGCGACGGCCTCCTCCCCGGTGCTGGCCTCGCCGACCACCGTGATGTCGCCCGCGCTGGCGAGCAGGGCGAGCAGCCCGGCGCGGACCACCGCGTGGTCGTCGCAGACCAACAGCCGTACGGGGGAAGGGACGCCGTTCATCGTTGCTCCGATCGCTGCTCCGTGCGCTGCTCCGTGCGCTGCCCCAGCGGGATGGCGGCGGAGACGACGGTGCCTTCGCCGGGGGCGCTCTCCACCGTCAGCGTGCCACCGAGCTGCCGCAGCCGGGCGCGCATCGCCGGGAGCCCGTACCCGCGACCGCCGCCGGAGCTGCCCGCCGCCGGGTCGAAGCCCTGCCCGTCGTCGGCGACGTCCAGCACGGCCTGGTCGCCGAGGAAGGACAGCGTGATCGCGGCGGCCGAGGCCCCGGCGTGCTCCCGGACGTTGGCCAGCGCGCCCTGGGCGATCCGCAGCAGCGCCGCCTGCGCGGCCGTGGGCAGCGGGACGGGCGCGCCGTCCAGGTGGAACCGGACGGGCAGGCCGCTTTCGGCCGACTCCCGCCCGGCCAGCGCCCGCAGCGCCTGCTCCAGGCCCCGGCCCTGCGCCAGTTCGGCCGGGGCGAGGTCGTGGACGAAGCGGCGTGCCTCGGCGAGGTTGCGGGCGGCCACCTCGGCGGCGGTGCGGACGTGGGTGCGGGCGGTCGCCGGATCGGTGTCCCAGGTGCGCTCGGCGGCCTGCAGCAGCATCTGCTGGCTGGAGAGGCCCTGCGCCAGGGTGTCGTGGATCTCCATCGCCAGGCGCCCACGCTCGGCCAGGGTGCCCTCCCGCCGCTCGGTGGCGGCGAGTTCGCGACGGGTGCGGACCAGGTCGGCGATCAGCGCCCGCTGCCGGGCGGCCTGCCGGGCCATGAACAGGAAGACGCCGGTGGCGAGCGCGGCCACGGCGGGCGGCAGCAGGACGAGCGTGGCGTCCGCGCCGCCGGGCAGCCGGATCTGGGCGACCACCACCAGCACCGTCAGGGCGGCGACCAGCGGGATCGCCGCCTTCCCGGGGAGGGCGCGCAGCGCGCTGTAGATCAGTGGGACGGCGCACCACGCGAAGCTCGGCGCGAGCAGGACCAGGACCACCCAGAGCGCCACCACCACCGCCAGCGGCCAGAGGCGGCGGCGGCCCGGTGCGGGCGGGTGGCGGTGGGCGAGCCAGGAGCCGGTGGGCTGGACGACGGCCAGGGCGGCGCTCAGCCCGATCACCCAGGGGACGAGGGGGCTGTCGGCGTGGTGGGTGAGGTAGCGGGTGAGCGCGGCGGCGAGCAGGAGGAGGAAGGCGGAGTCCAGCATTACCGCCAGCCGCCCGGCGTCCGGGTCCCCGAGCGCGCGGGGCCCGCTGGCGTCTCCTCCGGCAGCGTCTTCTCCGGAGGTGTGCTCGGCGGGCTCGGGCTGCGGCACGGGGTCTCCAGGACGAACGGCGGGCGCTCGGCGCCCTGACCAGCGCCGATCCCTCGATGGTGACCCGAACGGCCCGGGCGCGCATCAGCCGATCGGTTGACGGGTCCGTCGACCGTCCCGCTCGGACGGTCGCGCCGGACCGTCGATGCCCGGAGCCCGTACCCGGCCGGAGGATCGAAGCAGAGCCGGGCGGTCCCCCCCGCCGCCCGGCCCGGACCCCCTCCCCTCCACCCGTCGACCGCGCAGATCCGCCGAGGAGCACCCCGTGAAGAACACCCTGAAGAACACCTCCGTCCGCACTCGCGTGCTGACCGGTACCGTCGCCGCCGCCGCGCTCGCCGCCGCCACCGTGGGCGCCGTCTCGGCCAGCGCCGAGACCTCCGAGACCCCGGCCGCGCCCGCCGCCGTCAAGATCGACGTCCAGAACAAGAACCTGGCCCAGTCCACCGGGCTGAACCTCGACGCCGCCACCCGCGCCGCCCAGGCCACCCTGGACGCCGCGACCAAGGCCGGCCAGCACGTGTCCGTCGCCGTCGTCGACCGGGACGGCGTCGTCCGCGTCCTGCTGAAGGGCGACGGCGCCGGCCCGCAGGCCACCGAGTCGGCCCAGCGCAAGGCGTTCACCGCCGTCTCCTGGAACGCCCCGACCTCGGAGCTGGCCAAGCGCCTGGCCCAGGCCCCGAACCTGAAGGACATCCCGGGCACCCTGTTCCTGGCCGGCGGCGCCCCGGTGCAGTCGAAGGGCGCCCCGGTCGCGGGCATCGGTGTCGCGGGCGCCCCGAGCGGCGACCTGGACGAGCAGTTCGCCCAGGCCGGTGTCGCGGCGCTCGGCAAGTAGGCGCTGGGCCGGCAGGTAGGCGCTGGGCACGTAGGCCCTGCGGCCCCGGAGGCCCGTACCGCGCACGCGGAACGGGCCTCCGGGCTGCCGTCCGTCGAGCCCTCCACTCGTTCGGGTGAACGCCGGGAGGGTCGCCGCAGAACAGCGGGTGACCCTTCGAAAAGCCGGTGTCGTTGTCAGTGCCGCGTGGCAGGCTTCCCGGTATGACGGCGTGGACCCTCAACGACATCGAACGCGCGATCCGCTCCTCCTGGGACGTCGACACCTGTGCGCCCGAGGATCTGGCCCACTGGCGTCCCGACAACCCCGCCCGCGGCCAGTGCGGAGTGACGGCGATGGTGCTGCACGACCTGCTCGGCGGCGAGCTGATGATGGGCGAGGTGCACGTCGGCGGGGTCCGCACCGACCTCCACTGGTGGAACCGGTTCGCCACCGGCGTCGAGATCGACCTCACCCGCGAGCAGTTCGGGCCGGACGAGCACGTCAGCCCGGGCCGCCCGGTCGCCCGCCCGGCGCGCCCGGGCCGGCTCCAGGCCCAGTACGAGCTGCTGCGCCACCGCGTCGTCACCCAGCTGGAGCACGGCGCCGCCGCCTCGGACCGCACCTGGCCGCCCGCCCGCGCCGTCGCCTGAGCCCTGAACCTGACTCCTGAGCCTGGCCCCTACCCTTACCCCTTACCCCTGGCCCTGATCCTGATCCCTGAGACCGAGCCGCCCCGGCACGTCCGTCTGACGTACAGTCGGCCGCGGACCATCCGTGGGCGAAGGGGTGTGCGATGACCAGGCAGTTGATCGGCTTCGTGGGGCTGGGCGCGATGGGCCGGGGCATGGCCGGCAGTCTGCTGCGGGCCGGTCACGCCGTACGGGTGTGGAACCGCTCGCCCGAACCGGTGGCCGCCCTGGTGGCCGAGGGCGCCGAGGCCGCCGGCACGCTCGCCGAGGTGTTCGCCGCCGACATCGTGGTCTCGATGCTCGCCGACGACACGGCCTTCGAGCGCCTGCTGCTGGACTCCGGGCTGCTGGCCGGCGCCGAGGCCACCCTGCACGTCAACATGGCCACCGTCTCGCTCGCCCTCGCCGAGCGGGCCGAGGCCCTGCACGCCGAGCACGGCGTCGGCTACGTCGCCGCGCCCGTCCTCGGACGGCCCCCGGTCGCCGCCGCCGGGCAGCTCAACATCCTGGCCGCCGGTGAGCCCGCCCTGCTGGAGCGCGCCGAGCCGCTGTTCGCCGCGATGGGGCAGCGCACCTGGCACTTCGGCGACCGGCCGAGCCAGGCCAACACCACCAAGATCAGCGTCAACTTCCTGCTGGCCTGCGCGATCGAGTCCATGGCCGAGGCGTGTGCCCTCGCCGAGGCCAACGGGGTGCGGCCCACCGACCTGGTCGAGCTGCTCACCGGCACCCTCTTCCCCGGGCCGATCTACGGCGGGTACGGCGCGATGGTCGCCGAACGCCGCTACGAGCCGGCCGGGTTCCGGCTGCCGCTCGGGCTCAAGGACGTGGGCCTCGCCCTCGACGCCGGCGCCGCCTCGACCGTCCCGCTCCCGTTCGGCAGCGTCCTGCGCGACGCCTTCCTGGACGCGCTCGCGCACGGCGACGGGGACAAGGACTGGGCGGCCGTCGCCGAGGTCGCCCGCCGCCGCGCGGGGCTGCCCGCCTGACGCGGGCCGACACACGCCGGAAACAGCCGGAATAAGCGGCGCGCGACGGCTGCTCGCACCTCCGACCGTCCGATGAGGACAGTTCCACGAGAACCGTCCGGTGAGGACCGTCCGACGAGAACGGTCCCACCAGGACCGTTCCACGAGACCGGGGGAGTACCGATGACCGATCAGCCGTCCGCCGCCGCTCGGGCGCCGCGCAGTTTCCTGTTCCTCGACGCGAGCACCCGCGAGGAGGGCAACACCGTGCGCCTGGCCCGGCACGCCGCCGAGGCGAGCCTGCCCGCCGGGGCCGAGCAGCGCTGGCTGCGACTGGACGACCACCCGTTGCCGCCCTTCGAGGACCGGCGGCACGACGGGGACGGCGTCTACGCCGAGCCGACCGGCCACGCCCGTACGCTGCTGGACGCCACCCTGGCCGCCACCGACCTGGTCTTCGTCGCGCCGGTGTACTGGTACGCGCTGCCCACCAGCGCCAAGCTCTACCTCGACCACTGGTCGGGCTGGATGCGGGTGCCCGGGTTGGACTTCAGGCCCCGGATGGGCGGGCGCACCCTGTGGGGCGTCACCGTCCTGGCCGGTACGCCGGAGAAGGCCGAGCCGCTGGTCGGCACGCTCCGGCTGTCGGCCGAGTACATGGACATGCGCTTCGGCGGCGTGCTGATCGGCAACGGCAGCCGGCCGGGGGACGTGCTGGGCGACGAGCGGGCGCTGGTCGAGGCCAAGTCCTTCTTCGCCGGCTGACCCTGGGCAAAAGCCCTTTCGCCGGACGGAGTTGGACGTATCGGGCACCCCCGCGCCGCCCGCGGGCCGTGGAACGCAACCCGCCTTCCTGAGTGGCCGGAACGTTCGGTACTCTCCTCGAACTTCAAGCTTCGCGGGGGGCGTAGCGCCTGTCGGGCCACCCTTCCGCGCCCGGGCCTCGCCCGGACACTTCCGTGAGGTCTCCTTGTCCATACGTCGCAGTCTCGCCCTCGTAGGCGCCGCCGCGCTCACCTCCTCGCTCGTCCTGGCCGGCGCTCAGGGCGCCGTGGCCGTGGGCGCCACCGCCAGCCCTTCCGCCGCCGCTCCGCAGGCCGACAAGTCGGCCGCCTCGAAGCTGAACCTGTCGCTGGACGGCGTCCCCGGCTCGTTCATCGCCGGTGGCAAGGGCCGCATGTTCACCTACGAGGTCGAGAACAAGACCAAGCACGACTTCGTGCTCTACCCGCTGCTCAAGTTCAAGAGCCGTGCGGGCGAGCTCCACCCGACCGACCTCAAGGTCGAGTACCAGCTGCCCGGCGAGGACTGGCGGACGGCCGTGGTCGCCCCCGACGCGAGCGGCAGCAAGAAGGACGCCGTCCTGATCCTGCTCGGCGGCCTCGACGACAGCGGCAACCCGCAGCCCGACGCCCTGCTGGGCCTGAACCGCGGCAAGACCCTGAAGATCGACATCCGGGCGACCTTCACCGAGGACGCCCCGCTCGGCAAGGCCGGTGTCGTCCCCGCCGCCTACTCGGCACAGCTCGACGACGACACCCACCTGCCCGTCGACAACGGCAACCTGAGCTGCGAGGGCGGCTCCCGGTTCGTGATCAAGGCCCAGGGCGACGGCGGTGGCGGCGGCAAGCCGAGCCCGACCCCGACCCACTCCGGCAAGCCCAGCCCGACCCCGTCGCAGACCGGGACGCCGACCCCCAGCGGGACGACCACCCCGACGGAGACGGTGACCCCGACGCCGACCCAGAGCGCCACCAAGACGCCCACCACTCCGGCGACCACCCCGGCGACCACCCCCTCCCCGGCCGCGAGCACCACCGGCGACGCCGGCGGCCCGATCGACTTCCCGGTCGAGCCCCCGGTCATCACCCCGCCGAAGCTGCCCGCCGACGCGGTCACCAAGGCCAAGTCCAAGGCCGACGCCGGCGACAAGGCCCTGGCCCAGACCGGTGGCGGGGACAACACCACCGTGATCGCCGCCGCCGGTGCCGCCGTCCTGGCCGCCGGTGCCGGCACCCTGGTGGTCCTGCGCCGTCGCAAGGCTTCCGGCCAGCAGGGCTGATCCAGCGCCCCCCGTCCGCGACCCCCGCTTCACAGGAGCGGGGGTCGCGGACGGCACAGACCGTTCTCCGCGGTCACATAGGATGTCCGGCCGAGGGGGGCGGATCGGCGGGGAGAGGTATTGGTGCGGGGAGCACGCACGGCACGGACCACCACCGACTACGAGGCGGCGACCGGGCGGATCGCGGGGCTGCCGCTCCGTAGACACCACGTCCTGCTGGTCGCCTGGACGGTCCTGTGGTTCCTCCTGGTAGAGCCCAGCGGGGGCTTCTCCTGGCACTACCTGCGCCAGGGCGAGCAGCTCCTCTTCTCGGGCCAGCCCGACGGCGGACTCTCCCTCTACGCCCACCACCCCGAGCTGCAGATCGGCCCGGTCAGCCTGGCCGCCGCCCGGCTCACCGCCCCGTTCTCCCCGCACACCGGCGAGCTGCTCGCCGAGGCGGTCAGCGCCGGGCTCGGCCTGGTGATGCTGGTCCTGATCGGCCGCACCGCCGCCCTCCACTACCTCGGCACCGGCACCAACCACCGCCGGCTCCAGCAGCGCCTGCTGATCGCCGGGCTGGCGTTCATCCCCATGTGGGTCGAGGTCTCCGTCCGCTTCGCGCACCTGGACGACGTCCTCGCGCTCTTCTTCACCACCCTCGCCGCGCACGCGCTCGCCCGCGGCAAGCCCGTCCAGGTCGCGCTGTTCCTCGCCCTGGCGGTGGACTCCAAGCCCTGGGCGATCGCCTTCGCCCCGCTGATCCTCGCCCTGCCCCGGCGCACCTGGCTGCGCGCCGCGCTCTGGTTCTGCCTCCTGGTGGCCGTCGCCTGGCTGCCGTTCTACCTGGGCAACCTGGACACCTTGGCGGCCGCCAAGTTCACCATCCCCAACCAGCCCGCCTCCGCGCTGCGCTGGTTCGGGGTGACGGACCCGTCCACCCCCTGGTGGGACCGCCCGGCCCAGTTCGCGCTCGGCATCGGCCTCGGCTGCTTCGCGGTGTGGCGCGGCCGCTGGCCGGCCGTGGTGCTGCTCGGCGCGGACGCCCGCATCCTGCTCGACCCGAGCGTCTACACCTACTACACCGCCTCCATCCTGCTCGGCACCCTGCTCTGGGACGCGATCGGCCAGAAGCGGCTCGTCCCCTGGTGGAGCTGGATCGCGCTGGCCGCGCTGTACGGGGGCACACTGCTCCTGCCGACGGACTCGGCCCGGGGCTTCGCCCGGCTCGCCTTCGTGGTGGTCTCGGCGCTGTACGTGCTGTTCTGGCCCACCCAGCGCACCCGCCGCCCGCGCCCGTCGGCGGAGGGCGCGGGGACGCGCCGGGGCGCCCGCCGCCGCGAGCGCGTGCTCGTCGACGCCTGAGATCTCCCGGGAAAAGGCGGCTTGACCCTCACGCGACGTGAGGCGCGAGGGTGGAGCCAGCGACGAAGGGAGGAACCCCATGAGCAACGAGGGCCACTCGGTCGGCGCCGTGGCGAAGATCGCCAAGGTGACCGTCCGCACCCTGCACCACTACGACGAGATCGGACTGCTGTCCCCCGCGGGCCGCACCCGCGCCGGCTACCGCCGGTACACGGACACCGACCTCGACCGGCTGCAGCAGATCCTCTTCTACCGCGAACTCGGGTTCCCCCTGGAAGAGATCGCGGCGATCCTGGACGACGGCTCGGTCAGCCCGACCGAGCACCTCCGGCGCCAGCACCAGCTGCTGACCGACCGGATCAGTCACCTCCAGGAGCTCGCCACAGCCGTCGAACACGCCATGGAGGCACGCAGGATGGGCATTCAGCTGACCCCGGAGGAGAAGTTCGAGATCTTCGGCGAGGGCTACCAGGAGAGCTGGGAGCAGGAAGCCGAACAGCGCTGGGGGAACACCGAGGCGTGGGCCGAGTCCCAGCGCCGCACCGGCGGCTACGGCAAGGCCGACTGGCAGCGGATCCAGGCCGAGATGACGGAGCTCAACACCCGTCTGGCCGCCGCCGTCACCGCGGGCGAGCCGGCCGACGGCACGCTCGCCGTCGACCTCGCCGAGGAGCACCGGCAGCACATCTGCCGCAACTTCTACGACTGCACGTTCACCATCCACCGCGGACTGGCGAGCCTGTACGTGTCGGACCCCCGGTGGACCAAGACGTACGAGGACCTCGCCCCGGGCCTGGCGCAGTGGCTGCACGACGCCATCGTCGCCAACGCGGACCGGCGCGAGCAGGCGTGAACCCGCTCGAGCGGGCGTGAAACGGGCCGCTCAGGCGTGAAGCCGCCCGAGCAGGGGTTGAACCGGGCCGCTCAGGCCACCCCGCGCCCGAAGGAGCGCCGGTAGGCGGTCGGGGAGGTGCGCATCACCCGGCCGAAGTGGTGGCGGAACGTCGCGGCGCTCTCGAAGCCGACCGCTGCGGCGACCTCCTCCACCGTCCCCTCCGGGGCCTCCAGCAACGGCAGGCTGGCCGCGATGCGCTGGGTGACGACCCAGCGCATCGGGCTGGTGCCGTTGCGGGCGGTGAAGTGCCGCAGGTACGAACGGTCCGACATGCGAGCGGCCGAGGCCAGCTGCGAGATGGTCAGCGGGGACGCCAGGTGGTCCAGGGCCCACTGCATGCTGCGGACGATCCCGTCGTCCTCCGGCTCCACGGCGGGCACGGCCGCCTCGATGAACTGGGCCTGCCCGCCGTCCCGGTGCGGCGGCACCACGAACCGCCGGGCCACGCTGTTGGCCACCTTGGCGCCGTGGTCCCGCCGCACCAGGTGCAGGCACAGGTCGATCCCGGCGGCGCTGCCCGCGCTGGTCAGCACGTCGCCGCCGTCCACGTACAGCACGTCCGGGTTGACCCGCACGGACGGGTGACGCTGCTGCAGCAGCTCGGCGTACCGCCAGTGGGTGGTCGCCTCCTTGCCGTCCAGCAGCCCGGCGGCGGCCAGCGCGAAGGCGCCCGAGCAGATCGACACGATCCGGGCGCCGCGCTCGTGCGCCGTCCGCAGCGCCTCCACCAGTTCGGGTGACACGCCCCCGCTGAACGCGTTGCGCACCCCCGGCACCACCACCGTGTCGGCCGCCGCCAGCTCGTCCAGCCCGTGCCGGGCCGTCAGGGCGAAGCCGCCCACCGCGTCCAGCGCCGTGCCCGGCCGGTCGGCGCACACCTTCAGCCCGTACCAGGGCGCCGCCAGCAGCCCGCCCAGCTCGGGTCGCGCCAGGCCGAACACCTCCACCACCACGCCCAGTTCGAACGGCGCCATGCCCTCGAAGGCGTACACCGCGACGTCGTGCACGGGCTCGGGACGCCGCCCGATGGTGACGGCCACCGGCCGGGGACGGGAGCCGGCCCCCGCGCCGTTCTGCTCGGTCGCCTCGGTCGCCTCGGTCGCCTCGGTCGCCTCGGCTGTCCGGGCCATCCCTGCCATGCGGAAACCCCCTGCTCACGGGTGGCGGAATCCCGGTGAGTGTAGCCCTCGCGGCCACCCCGGAAATCTTCTTCGAATCCGCCCGCAACCTCGACGGCCGCCGTACGTCCATCAGTAGGGGGGCGAAGGAAACCGGGCCGGGAGCGGCTGCGAGGATCTCGCCGATCATGTTCGCGATCAAGGGGTCCGACGGTCCGGCGCACGACGCCGTCACCGTCCTGGGGGAAAGCGGAACCGAAGATGTCCATGGTCATGGGGCCGATCTCCGCGCCGGGGTGGGCGCGCGGCTTCTCCGTACGCGGGACGGTAGCCGCGCTGTTCGGCGTGCAGGAGGCCGGCGAGCCGGTCACCGGCGCGACCACCGACCAGCAGGCGGCGCAGCGTCGTTCCGGGTTCCGGCTGCTGCGCGGCGGTCGCAGGCCCACCGAGGAACGGCCCACCCTGACCGACCTCTACCACGCCCACCGCCTGGGCCTGGTCCGGATGGCCGTCCTCCTCGTCGACCACCAGGACCTCGCCGAGGACGTGGTGCAGGAGGCGTTCACCCAGCTCTACCAGCGCCACGGCGAGCAGCTCGACGACCTCGACAACGCCCTCGGCTACCTGCGCACCTCGGTGGTCAACGGCGCCCGCTCGATGCTGCGCCGCCGCAGGACCGCCCGGGAGTACGTGCCCCCGCACGAGGCCGACGCCCCCTCCGCCGAGGACCACGCGGTCCTCAACGACGAGCACCGCCGCGTCCTCGTCGCCCTGCAGGAATTGACCTCCCGCCAGCGCGAGGTGCTGGTGCTGCGCTACTGGTCCGACATGTCGGAGGCGCAGATCGCCGAGACCCTGGGACTCTCCCGGGGCGCAGTGAAGTCCACCGCCAGCCGGGCGCTGGACGCCTTGGAAAAGCACCTGGAGAAGGTTCGATGACCGACAAGTCCGTTCCCCCGAACGGCGATGACGGCGGTTCGGCCGAGACTCCGACCGAACGGCTGCTCCGCGAGGCGATGAACGCCCGGACGTCCCTGATCACCGCCCACGACCTGCGCCCCGCCGCGCCCCCGAAGTCCCGGATCCGGCGGCTGCGCCCGGTGTACATGGTCACCGTGCCACTGCTCGGCCTCGCCGCCGCCGCGGCCATCGGCGTGGTCACCCTCAAGGGCAGCCCCGTCGCCGACCACCGCACCCCACCCCCGGCCGCCACCACGTCGGCCTCGCCGACCCCGGTCCCGAGCACGAGCCCGACGGTGACCCCCACCCCGACCTCGACCCAGACGGCCACGGAGACCCCGGCCGGCAGCCCCGAGACGGCGGTCCCGGAGGCCGACCCCACCCCGGCGGGCACGGCGTACACCTTCCGGGGTGTGAAGCTGAGCATCCCGGCCGGCTGGCGGGCGGCCCCCACGGACCCGGCGAACTTCCACCTGTGCCTGCTGAGCCCGGGGGCGCCGAAGAACGCCACCGAGCGGGACTGCCAACCGTACGGGGTGGATCTGGCGGTCTTCGATGCGGAGTCGGGCATCTGGCCGACGACCGGCGACCTCGACGACCTCGGTGGCTGGGGCCATCAGCCCTACTGCCCCGTCTGGGGGAATCCGCACTCGGTGGTCGGTGGTGAGCTGGACTACGGCTCCGCCCCCGTGAAGAGCACGCCCACCGTCTCCGGTCGCGCCGCGCGCAAGTCCCAGTGGCAGGCGAGTTGCGGCGGGGTGACCTTCAAGTCGCAGTTGTGGGCGCTTCCCAAGGATCAGGTGTTCGTCTCGGCGGTCGGCCTCAAGGCCGACTACCAGGAGGACCTGCAGTCGATCGTGGACAGCCTCGACGTCAGTGGCCACCCGGCGCCGTACTCGAACACCGTCAGCGTGACGCTGACCGGTCTCAGGCCCGGACAGCAGGTGACGAACGACGGCACGCCCGTGGAGTTCACCGCGACGTTCAAGAACACCGGAACCAAGAAGGTCACCGGGGCCAGGGCCGTGGTCAGCATCCGCAACTACCCGGGCTCGCCGCCCGGGCGGCTGCCCAAGGGGACCGTGGACTTCCAGGACGGCACGACCTGGAAGTCCGTCAATGCCCTCGGCGCCTTCTCCGGCACCGATCTGAACGTCAATGCGCCGGTCGACCTTGCCCCGGGGCAGAGCGTCACGATCAGCTACCGGCTGAAGCTGGCTCCGGAGGACGGCGCGGGCACCCTCCCGGTCAACGTGACCCTGGTCGTTCCCGCCCCCGACTCCGGAAGCTACACCGTGCCCGGTGACACCCTCGTCAACGTCCAGGTCGTCACCAAGTAGCACGCGCGAGAAAGGCCCGGCTCCCTCAGGGGCCGGGCCTTCCTTCGCAGGTCAGGCCAGGGAGGCCATCCAGGACTCGATGTCCTCGGCGCGGCGGGGCAGGCCCGCGGAGAGGTTCTCGTTGCCGTTCTCGGTGACGAGGATGTCGTCCTCGATGCGGACGCCGATGCCGCGGTACTCCTCGGGCACGGTCAGGTCGTCCTGCTGGAAGTACAGGCCCGGCTCGACGGTGAGCACCATGCCGGGCACGAGCAGCGCGTCGACGTGCTCCTCGCGGCGGGAGTGGGCGCAGTCGTGGACGTCCAGGCCGAGCATGTGGCCGGTGCCGTGGAGGGTCCAACGGCGCTGGAGGCCCAGCTCCAGGACCTTCTCGACGTCGTACACCGAGGCGTCCAGCAGGCCCCAGGCGAGGAGGCGCTCGGCGAGGACGCGCTGCGAAGCCTCGTGGAAGTCGCGGAAGCGGGCGCCCGGCTTCACGGCCGCGATGCCGGCCTCCTGGGCGTCGTACACGGCGTCGTAGATCTTGCGCTGCAGGTCGTCGAAGCGGCCGTTGATCGGCAGGGTGCGGGTGACGTCGGCGGTGTAGAGGGTATGAGTCTCCACGCCGGCGTCGAGCAGCAGCAGTTCGCCGGGGCGCACGTCGCCGTCGTTGCGGACCCAGTGCAGGGTGGTGGCGTGCGGGCCGGCAGCGGCGATGGTGCTGTAGCCGACGTCGTTGCCGTCGACGCGGGCGCGGCGCCAGAAGGTGCCCTCGATCCAGCGCTCGGAGGTGGCGACGGCCTGGCCCAGCTCGCGGACGACGTCGGTGAACCCCTTGACGGTGGCGTCGCAGGCGGCGCGCAGCTCGCCGATCTCCCACGCGTCCTTGACCAGGCGCAGGCCGCTCAGGAACTCCTTGAGCTCGGCGTCCTTCTCCTCGTCGGTCGCGTCGGCGAGCGCGGCCTCCAGGCCGGCGTCGTAGCCGCGCACGATGCGGGTGGGCACGGCGGAGTCGGCGGCGAGGGCGGTCAGCTCCTCGGAAGCCGTGCGGACGTCGCGGGCGGGCAGGCCGAGCAGCTGCTCCTGCTCGGCGAGGCTGTGCCGGCGGCCGACCCAGAGCTCGCCGTGGCCGTCCAGCCAGAACTCGCCGTTCTCGCGGTTGGAGCGGGGCAGCAGGTAGAGGGCGAACTCGTGGCCGCTCTCGCCGGCGGGCTCGGCGACGAGCACCGCGTCCTCGGTCTGGTCGCCGGTGAGGTGCACGTACTCGCTGGCGGCGCGGAAGGCGAAGTCGCAGTCGTTGGAGCGGACCCGCAGGTTGCCGGCCGGGACGACCAGGCGCTCGCCGGGGAACGCGGCGGAGAGCTTCGCGCGGCGTTCGGCGGCGTACGGGGCCTGGGCGACCGGGGCGAGGCCGTGCAGCTCGGTGTCGGCCCAGCCGGACTTCATCGAGGCGGACAGCTCGTCGGAGATCTCGCCGTAGAGCCCGTTCTTGCGGCCCTTGAACGTCTTCGGCTCCTCGCCGCCCTCGGCCTCGGGGTTCTCGGCCAGTGCGGGGGTGCGGTCCTCGGTCACGTACAACGCCTCCTTGGGGGTGGTACCGCCGCCCTCGGGGGGAGGTGTCGGATCGCGACACGCGCGGGCGGCCGTGCGTTCCATGGTACGGACGCGCGACCGCCCTTTCGTTCCGGGTTCGAACCCTCACTCGAAGCGGGCCGCCAGCAACATCAGGTCGTCGGTGGCCGGCGCGGAGTCCGGGGCGGGGCAGACGGCCAGCAGGTGGGCGCAGAGCCTGGCCGGGTCGATCCGGACGTCGCGCGGGGCGTCGGCGGCGGCCCGGCGCAGGTTGGCCTGCCCGGCGTGCAGGGTCGGGCCGCAGCGGCGGGCCAGGCCCTCGGTGTAGAGCAGCAGGGTGTCACCGCGCTCGGCGGTGAACTCGACGCCGGGCGCCTCCCAGCAGGCCAGCATGCCGAGCGGCGCGGAGAGCGAGGTCTCGACGAACTCGGCGCCCGCCCGGCCGACCAGGATCGGCGGGCAGTGCCCGGCCCCGGCGAGGGTGATCCGCCGCTCGGCGGGCTCGACCCAGGCGTAGACGGCGGTGGCGGTGCGGGTGGGTTCGGTGGTCTTGAGCAGCAGCTCCAGGTCCCCGAGGACGGAGACCGGGTCCTCGCCCTCCAGTACCGCGTACGCCCGCAGCGCCGCCCGGACGCGGCCCATCGCGGCGGCGGCGCCGGGCGCGGAGCTGGGGCCCGCACCGGGGCCGTCGCCGGAGACGGAGCCGACGGTGAGGCCGATCGTGCCGTCCGGCAGCGGGATGGCGTCGTACCAGTCGCTTCCGCTGGAGCGCTCCAGGCCCGCGGGGACGAGCCTGGCGGCCAGGCGCAGCCCGGAAGTCTGCGGGAGGTGGTCGGGCAGCAGGCCCCGGCGCAGCGCCTCGGTGGTGCGCAGGGTGCGGTCGGCCTCCAACTGCTTGGCCAGCAGCGGGGCGGCGAACTCGCAGTAGAGCCGGGCCATCTCGCGCCGGCACTCGCTCGGGTCGGCGGGGCCGTCCCAGAACCAGACGGCGGCGGCGAGCGGGCCCTCCTCCTCGGTGGCGAGCGGCAGGCCGTAGCAGCCGCCGAGGCCGAGGTGGACGGCGAGTTCGCGCAGCCGGTCGCCGGTGGTCGGGTCCTCGCCGAGCTCGGGGGAGTACAGCTGTTCGGGCCGGTCGCGTTCGCGCAGCAGCCGGGCGAGCAGGCTCTGTTCGGTGGGGACGGTCTCCAGCGCGCCGAGGCTGGCGCGGTCCAGGCCGAGGCCGACGGGCTGGCCGGGGCCGCCGCCGGGCGTGCGGGTGACGAGGACGCCCCGGCGGGCGCCGAGCAGCGCGGCGACGGAGGCGAGGACGGCGTCCAGCGTGGCGGTGAGGCCGCGGGCGCGGGCGAGCCGTTCGGTGTGCTCGTGCAGGCTGGTGATATCGGACAGGCGTCCGGCCAAACGGTCCTGCAGGGCCGCGGACCGGTCCGTGCGGTCGTCCGCGCAGTCGGGATCGTCCGCGCAGTCCGGATCGTCCGGATCGTCCGGGTCATCCGGATCGGCCGGGGTGTCCGGGCCCTCCGGGGTGTCGGCGGCGCCGGGGAAGCTCGGCGGAGGGTCGAGGACGGTGAGCCCGCCTGCGCCGGCGGGCTCGACCGGCTCGGGGGGTGTCGTCGGCGGGTGGGAGTCGGTCATGCCGCCACTCCTGACGCGGTGCTACGTGCCATGCGAAACCCCCAGATAAGGCCAATGTGGAGCGAGTACGGCCTTAGGGCGCGTTTCGCCTCGATTCGCTACTACTCGTCATTGATCGACAGCAATGCCACCACTTCTACACAGGCCATTCGGGGCATGTCCAGATCCGGGACGAGGCGGATGGCCGGTTCCACGGGGTTCGCGACCCGGACGGGGGGCGCGCACGGTTCGTGTGCGCGCCGGGCGGGCCGTGAGGCATGGAGCGGGCCGGTGACGGGCAGAACCGCAGGGACGGTCCGGGCGGCCGTCCGGATCGTATGTCCGTGCCGCCCGACCGCCGGGCTGGCCGGAAGTCTCTCACTCGTACGGTGGAACCAAGCGCGCCCGGGCGGCGTCCATCCGGGCGCATACGGGATTCTCGTTCCAAGGGCTGTTCCAGTGCGCGGCCCCTCTCAAGTCGTGCTCCGCCCCTGCCCCACGTCGCAGCCGCGCCGCCCGCCGTGCCGACCCTCCCCCAGCCTCCGGCCGGGGGGACCCCCAACCGCCGTACCGGTTCCGGGGCCGTGCCACGGGCCGAGCGACGAGTTCCGAGGGGTGTCGGCGGGGCGAACCGAGCGGTCAGGGAAAGGACGAGCGCCATGCGTGAGAACCCGGAGGACCGGTCCGACGAGAGCTCCACCCGGCTGGTCGCGGCCCTGACGGCGGCCGTCGACCACCGCTGGCCCGTGGTGCCGGGCGCGGTACTGCGCGGGCGCCGGTGTTCCTGCGGCGACCCGGACTGCGTCGTCCCCGGCGCGCACCCGCACGACCCGTCGCTGCTGACGGCCACCACGGACGCCCGGATGGTGCGCTGGTGGTGGGAGCGGCAGAGCCCGGACGCGCCGGTGCTGGCCGCCACCGGCTCGGCGGTCTCGGCGGTCAGCCTGCCGGCGGCGGCCGGCGCGCGGGCGCTGGTCTTCCTGGCCGCGCTGCGGCTGCCGCTCGGCCCGGTACTGGCGATGCCCGGCCGCTACGCGCTGCTCGTGGCGCCGTACTCGCTGGACGCGCTCGGCGAGATGCTCGCCCAACTGCCGTGGGTGCCCTCGTCGTTGCGCTACCACGGGACGGGCGGCTTCCTGCCGCTGCCGCCCGGGGGGGCCGCCGGGAGGGTGCGCTGGGTGCTCGCGCCGAGGCCCGCGAAGGGGGGCGGGGTGTGGCTTCCGCAGGTGGGGCCGCTGCTGGGGGAGTTGGTGGAGGCGACGGCCAGGATGGACAGCGGGCGCTCGGCGTACTGAACACGCGGCGGCACCGGTCGGGCCGTTCCGGAAAAACAAAAGATCCGGCCGCTGGCGACGGGGGATGCACCAGCGGCCGGACTCTTTAGACAGTAACAAGGATCGGCGCCCGCGCCAATTTCCAAGACGCCCTCCACGCCCGGAAATTGCGCTTCCCACGCGACAATGTGACGCGTATCACCCCGATCCCGCGCGCCTTAGTTCAGGGTGACCTGACGGTTCACCAGGTTCGCCCGGGCGCGCCGCTCCTCGGCGGTCAGCGGGGTCGGGGCGGCGAGTACGGCGGCGAGGCGCTCGGCGAACTCGGCGGCCGGCTTCTCGCAGTCGGCGGCGGTCATCTCCAGCGGGAGGTCCCACACCGGGACGGTCAGGCCGTGCGCGCGGAACGAGCCGACGAGACGGGTGTCCGCGCCGAGCGAGGCTTCGCCGGCGGCGTTCAGCCGGGCCAGCGCGTCGAGCAGCTGCTCCTCGGGGACGGTCATCACCCAGCGCAGGTGGTTCTTGTCCGGGGTGCCGCACCAGTAGGCGGAGTCGACGCTGCTCAGCTTCTCGGTCGGGATGGCCGAGGCGTTGGCGCGCTCCAGGGAGGCGGCGACCTCACCGGTGGCGGTCTCGGCGTCCTCCAGCCAGAACTCGAAGCCGGTGTGCACGACGGGCGTGAAGGCGGCGGAGGCGTCCAGCAGGTCCTGCAGGCGGCGCCCGCCCGGGACGGTCCGGCGGGCGGGCACGGGGGAGCCGGGCTCGGTGGCCAGGGCCAGCTCCAGGGCGTCCGCCAGGTCGCGGCTGAGGTCGCCGGAGGAGGACTGGGTCTGCAGGCCGAGCAGGATCGAGCCGTCCTGCCGGCGCAGGGCGGGCCAGGCCAGCGGCAGGACCGTCGCCAGGGTCACCGACGGGACGTCACCGGTGGCGCCCTCGGCCACGCCGGCGGCCAGGGTCAGCGGCACCGTGGCGGCCGGCACCAGCTCGCGCAGCGCGACCCAGTCGGCCTCGCCCGACAGGCCCTCGAACGGACGGTGCACCAGCTCCTGGACGGCGTGCGAAGCCTCGCGGCCGTGGCACGCCTTGTACCGGCGGCCCGAGCCGCAGGGACAGGCTTCGCGGGCCCCCACCACGGGGACCTCGCCGGTGACGGCGGTGGTGGACTGACGCTGCGGCGCCTTCTTGGCGGCCTTCTTGCCCATGGTGCGGCTCTCCCGGGGACGGTGGTTCTGATCCCGGAGAGCCTACTGACGTATTCCGTGCGCACGGGAACGCGCCCGCGCGGGCCCGGCGTTCCAGGGGGCGCGCACCCGGTGGTGCGCGCCCTTTCCGCTATCGGCTCACGCGCTGCGCGCGTCGCCCTCGGGGGTGCGCCGGGCGTGCCGGGCGCGGGCGGGCAGCGCCGCCCAGACCGTCACCTCGCCCGGCGCGTCGCGCACGCCCCAGTCGCTCGCCAGCTGGTCGACGATGCTCAGACCGCGGCCGCCGCGCGAGGTCAGCGAGGGGTTGGCCGGAAGCGGCCGGGTGGCCGCGCCGCCGTCGGTGACCTCCAGGGTGAGCACGCCGTTTGCGTGCATCTGCCAGCGCACCAGCACGCCGCCGTCCGGCTCGTCCCGGTGCTCGGCCCCGCTCTCCGCGTCGTCCCGCCCGCCCTGCGCGGTCCGCGTCCTCGCCGGGACGCCGACCAGCACCTGGTCGACCACCTCGGCCCGGGCACCCCGGCCCAGGGCCGGGAGCGGGCCGAGCGGACGGGCGTACCGACACGCGTTGCTCAACAGTTCGGAAAGGATCAGAACGGCATCATCGATGACCGGTTCAGGTATCTGCCGGTCGCCCAGATCTCGACGCAGCCGGCGCCGTGCGACCCCGACACTCGCTGGGCCGTGCGGCACCGCCATGGTCGATGAAGTCGGCACTTCGCGCGCCACCATCAACGCCACCCCCGGACCTCCTTCAGCGTTTGCCGAGGGAGAGATGCCCCTTGGTAATGCGTTGGAAACGGCCCCTCGGCGATCCCGCGAGTCCATTTCGAGTACTGCGACGAACGGTGAACCTGAGGTCATTCCCCGCTCACCCTCCGTCGCCCGCGCGCAAGAATTCCGGCAATAACGTGCCCGGAAGGTTTGATTGCCGAACAGAACGCTCAGGATCCGGTGGAGCCGGGCCGGGTGTCAGCGGCCGAGATGTGCCAGAACCTCCGCCGGGCGGTTGGTGATGATCGCCGACACGCCCAGTTCCAGGCACAGGTCGACGTCGGCGAGCTCGTCCACCGTCCAGACGTGCACCTCGTGTCCCAGCTCGCGCAGCCGCGGTACCAGGTTCGGCTTGGCCTTGATCAGGTCGATGCCCGGGCCGGCGATCCGCGCCCCGCCCGGCAGCGGCCGGCCCTCGCGCAACTGGCCGATCAGCGGCAGCATCCGCTCGATCAGGAAGACCCGGCGGTAGTCCGGCGCGGCGGCGGCCACCCGGTTCAGCGCGATCGAGGAGAAGCTCATGATCCGGGCCGACGGGCGGTCGCCCTCCTGCACGGCGCCGATCTTGAACCGCTCCAGCATCCGCAGCAGCTCGGCCTCGACGCGGCCGCGGAAGCGCACCGGGTGCTTGGTCTCGATCGCCAGGTCCACCGGGCGGCCGCAGTCCACGACCAGCTCCAGCAGGCGCTCCAGGCGCAGCACGCCGCGCACCTCGGGGTCGATGCTGGGGCGGCCGGTCTTCCAGGCGCCGAAGTCGTACGCCTCCAGCTCGGCGAGCGTCATCGCGGAGACGGTGCCGCGGCCGTTGGAGACGCGGCCGATCCGGCGGTCGTGCACGCACACCAGTTCGCCGTCGGCGGTGACCCGGACGTCGCACTCGACCGCGTCGGCGCCTTCGTCGAGCGCGCGCCGGTAGGCCGCGAGGGTGTGCTCGGGCAGGGCGTGGGAGGAACCGCGGTGGGCGATCACCTGGACGGGCTGCGCGGAGCGCGCGGCCGCCGAGGGCAGGTCTTGGCTGGTCACGGCCATAACGATAGGCGGCCGAGGTGACGCGGAGGCGAAGACGGTCCCAATCCGGGGGGCCGTCTTCGCCTGCGCGTCACTCCTGCGCGTCACTCCTGCGCGGCTCAGAGCGCGGTGCGTCGTCCGGTGCGGTGGGCGAGCGGGGTGAGGGCCCAGGTGACCAGGGCGGGCACCAGGAAGGCGAACAGCGAGGCGGAGGTCCACTGCTGCGGGGTGAAGTGCAGGGCCTCCCGGGCCGAGGCCCAGAAGTCCGTCCACCAGTCGGCGACCTGGGTCGGCGCGATGAGCTGGTAGACGGCGAAGCCCAGCAGCCACGGCAGCAGCATCAGCCAGCGCGAGGGCGCGTCGGCGGAGAGGTTCCAGCCGTGGCGGCCGGCGCCGAGGAAGTAGTCCACGGCCAGCACCGCCAGCAGCGGCACGAACACCGAGCCGATCAGGCCCAGGAAGTTGGTGTAGGTGTCGGTGAAGCGGTCGATCCGCAGCGCCAGCACGGTGATCAGCACGCCGATGCCGCCGCTGAGCACCCGGCGGTCCACCTTCGGCAGCAGGTTCTGCACCGACATCGCCGTCGAGTACACGTTGGCGAAGGACTGGTCGGTCTCGCGCAGCACCAGCACCAGCAGGAACAGCCAGCCCGCCCAGACGCCGAGGAAGGAGTCGAAGATGCGGTTCGGGTCGCCGTCCGACTGCAGCAGCGCCATCAGGCCGAGCACGTAGCACCAGACCTGGGCGATCGTGTAGCCGGAGAAGCTGCCCCAGAACGCCGAGCGCGGGGTGCGCGAGTGTCGGGTGTAGTCGGCGGCCAGCGGGACGAAGGAGATCGACACCGCGATCATCGCGTCCGTGGCGCCGAGGAAGCCGTGCCAGTTGCCGGCGCCCGGGTCCGGCACGCCCTGACGGCCCAGCTGGACGGTGAGGTACACCATCGCCACCGCCACGGCCCCGGCCACGAAGCGGCGCAGCACCGCGATCGAGCCCAGCGGCCAGATCGTCAGCGCGGTGGTCAGCGCGCCCGCGAGCAGCACGAACAGCCAGCGGTAGCCGTCGGTGTGGGCGACGGTCTGCGCGCCCGCCGCGATGGTCAGCAGCTCGAACACGCCCCAGCCGATGCACTGGACGATGTTCAGCACCGTCGGCAGGTACGACAGCCGGGTGCCGAACAGGCCGCGCAGGGTGGCCATCGCGGGCGCGCCGGTGCGGGCGCCGATCAGCGCGGCCACGCCGAGCATCGCGGTGCCGACGGCCGTACCGACGAGTATCGCGGTCACCGCGGCGGCCAGGGACATCTCGCTGCCCTTGGCGCCGAGCACGGTGGCGGCGGTGGAGAAGCCGATCAGGCTGACGCCCAGGTTCATCCAGAGCGCGAAGTGGTCCCGGAAGCGCAGCGTGCGCGGCGGCTCGGTGTCCAGGACGAGCGGGGCCTCGACGCGCTCGGGGCGCTCCAGGACCGCCGTCGAGGCGGGGGATTCGGGGAAGTCCCCGGACGAGGGCGCGCCCGAGGAAGAGGATGACGAAGCAGGCGGCATGGCCGATACTCCCTACGCCGGCATTACCCGGACAGGTTCCGGCGGTCAGCGCCCCCTCGACGGTTCGCCGACGGTGCTGTGGCGTACGGTCGACATGCGCACTCTCAGCCTGGTGGGTCCAAGCTCCCGCGTGTCAGTTCGTGGAGCGACAGGCTAACCGGCAGGTGGGTGAACGCCAAGGCCAGGGGGTGCGCGGTCCGCATCGCGGACGGTTCCGACGGGGGCGGGGGAACCTCCGGCCGTCGGTCCTCCGTCCCCGCAGGTCGGTGGCGGTTAAGGATTCTTATGCGTTCTTCAGCGGGGTCCTTACGGCGATCGAATCGCCGGTGCGAAAAACTATGGTCCTTGGTTCTGTCAGCTATGGAGGTCGTCCGTGAGCACCGAGCGCGAGGTTGGGCCCACCGGGCCGCAGGGGGAGCAGCCCTCGGGCGGCCGGGGAGCGGGCGGTCACGTTCCCGACGCCCCTGCGCAGGGCGAGCACAAGCCGACCATGGCGTTCAGCCGCGTCCCGGACCCGGCGGCGGCCGAGCCCGCCGCTGAGCCCGCCGCTGAGACCGTCGAGGACGGGGGCTCCGAGGACGGCGGGCACAAGGGGACCATGGTGTTCAGCCGCGTCCCGGACCCCGCCGCGGCCGAGCCTGCCGCGGAGGCCGCCGCTGCCGCCGGTGCCGCTGCCGAGGCCACCCCGGCCGACGGCGGGCACAAGCCCACCGTGGCCTTCACCAAGGTCCCCGCGCCGGAGGCGCCCGTCGCCGAGCCCGTGGCCGCCGCTGCCGAGCCCGCCGTCGACCCGGCCACCGGCTACCTCGACGCGCCCCCGCCCGTCCTGCCGCCCGTGGCGCCCGCCGCCCCTGTGGCGCCCGTGGCCCCCGCCCAGGCCGCGCCGGTGCTGCCGCCGGTCGGCAACCCGTACGCCACCCCGACCCACGGCGTCCCGGCCGCCGGCGCACAGGAGCCGTACGGCACCGCGCCCGTCGCCCCCGGCGCGCCCGCCGTGCACGGCCACCACCCCTTCGGCTCCGGCCAGCCGCTCGGCGGCTGGGGCGCCGGCCCCGACGCCACCGCCGGCGGCCCGGGCCACCCCGGCGGCCCGCAGGGCCCGCTCGGCTACCCGGCCGAGTACGCCGGCGGCCCGCAGGGCCCGAAGACCCCGGGCAGGAAGCGCGGCGGACTGGTGGCCCTGATCGCCGCCGTCGCCCTGGTCGCCGGTGTGGCCGGCGGCGCCATCGGCGTGACCGTCGCCCGGCACGACGACAGCGCCGGCAGCAGCGCGAACGACCACCGCAGCACCACCATCCAGGCCGGCAACACCCAGAAGAACGAGCCCGCCGCCGGCTCGATCGCCGGGATCGCGCAGAAGGCGCTGCCCAGCGTCGTCACCATCAAGGCCGTGGGCAACGGCGAGTCGGGCACCGGCACCGGCTTCGTCTTCGACACCGAGGGCCACATCCTCACCAACAACCACGTGGTCGCCCCGACCCTCCAGGGCTCCGGCGGCAAACTGACCGTCAAGTTCGCGGACGGCACCTCCTACAGCGCCTCGGTGCTGGGCAACGCCTCCGGCTACGACGTCGCCGTCATCAAGATCGACAACCCGCCGAAGGGCAAGCTGACGCCGCTCCCGCTGGCCGACTCCGACAAGGTCAACGTCGGCGACACCACCATCGCCATCGGTGCGCCGTACGGCCTGGAGTCCACCGTCACCAGCGGCATCGTCAGTGCCAAGGACCGCCCGGTCGCCTCCGGCGACGAGACCGGCTCGCAGGCTTCCTACATGAACGCCCTGCAGACCGACGCCTCGATCAACCCCGGCAACTCCGGCGGCCCGCTGCTCGACGCGAGCGGCGCGGTGATGGGCATCAACTCGGCGATCCAGTCCAACGCCTCCGCCAACGGCCGGGCCGGCAGCATCGGCCTCGGCTTCGCCATCCCGATCAACCAGGCCAAGTGGGTCGCCGAGACCCTGATCAAGACCGGCAAGCCCGTCTACGCCAAGCTCGACGTGCTGCGCAACGACGACTACAAGGGCGACGGCGCGCAGATCCAGACCCGCGACATCCAGGGCCAGGCCGCCGTCACCCCCGGCGGCGCCGCCGACAAGGCCGGCCTCAAGCCCGGCGACATCATCACCAAGCTCGGCGGCGCACCGATCGAGAACGGCCCCGCCCTGGTCAGCCGCATCTGGACCCACAAGCCCGGCGAGACCGTCGACGTCGAGTACACCCGCAACGGCCAGCCCTTCAACACCAAGGTCACCCTCGGCACCCGCGAGGGCGACGCCTGAGCCCCCCCGATGACCGCCGACCACCGCTGAAACGGTGTGCACCGAACCCCGCCGGACCCGTTAGGCTGACCTCCGCCTGTGGAGAGCTGCCCGAGCGGCCTAAGGGAACAGTCTTGAAAACTGTCGTGGCGTGACCCGTCACCGTGGGTTCGAATCCCACGCTCTCCGCTGATGGGGAACACCCAGCCCAGGGCGGGTATCGGCTAGCAGCCGATACCCGCCCTTTTCGATTTCGTCCCAGACTGTCCCACCTGAATCCCAGGTCTGGTCAGTGTGTGTGGGCCAGTTGTGGGCCAGATTGGCGGGCCTACTCCTCGCCGTACTCCTGGTCCAAGAACCGCTCGATCAGGGTGTTGGACCGGTCTTTCCGGCCGTCGAGCACCTTCGCGTAGAACTTGAAGAGCACCGTGATGCTGTGGCCAGCACGGTGCGCGACCTCCGCCGGGTCTACGCCAGCCGCTAGCCACCCGGAAACGCAGGTGGCCCGCAAGCTGTACGGCACCTCGGCGAACGGAGTGGCCACCTGCGCGGCGGTGAGCACAAGCTTCCGGGCCTTCTTCCAGACCTCCGAGGTCTCCTTGGTGCTGACCAATCCGCCCCCAGCGGCCTGGAAGAGGCGCCCGTCGAGGCCGAGTCCGAACTCCGCCACGTGCTCGCGCAGCATCTGGACGAACACCGGGGGGATCGGGATCTCCCGGGTGGCCTTGCGGGGGCGATGCTTCAAGCCGCGCTCCTCGTGAGACTGCCCGTCGTCGGTCCACCGCGACCCGACCCGAGGCGAGCTGCCGGGCGCCACGATGAGACCCCATCCCGTCTCCGGGAGGGTGCAGTCGACCAGACGGAGGTGCGTGACCTCCGCCGGGCGCATGGCGGCCCAGTTGGTGCAGCCGTAGTACGTGGCCAGGTGGCGCCCGCGCAGGCCGAGTGTCCGGACTGCTTCGATCAGGTCCCGCGCCTGGCGCGGCGCGGGGACGTACCGGAAGTCGATCTCGTTATCCGTCTCCGGTGGGTCCCACTTCACGGACTTCAACGGGTTGGCTGTGAGGAGCTTCCGCTCGATCGCGTACCCGATCGCGCCGCTGAGGGTGGAGTACTTGCGCTTGATGGTGTTGTCCGCCGCGCGCTTCCCGTTCAGCTGCAAGGTAATGGCCGTCAGAGCTTCCCGGAGGGTGTCCGAGTCCTCCAACTGCGGTACGGGCACCGACTTTTGAGCGAGCCAGGCGAGCGCGTCCGAGAACTTCTCAGGGATCTCGCCCTGGTGGTCGGAGAAGTTGAACGCCCAGCACGAGAGGGCCCTCCGCAGCACCCTCGCTGGCGGAGCCCCACGGTGATCAGTGACGAGCGCTGGAGTGATCGTGGCCAGCCCGTCCGCCCGCGCAGCGCGTTCTTTTGCGGAGGACCCGGGCCAGGTGATCTCGGCGTACCTCTTCGCGTGGTCGAACCACGAAACCTGATTCTGCTTCTGTGTCAGTTCGCGCAACTCGGACGCCGGCAAGCCGGTCTCGACGTCGAACTCCTCGCCGTTCTTCATCGCGGTGCGGAGTTCGGCCAGCCTGCCGGTGGCGAGGGTCTTGGTGACGTAGCTCTTCGAATGCGGCTTCGACCCAACCTTCCAGCGCAGCTCAAAAGGCTTCTTCCGGTTGGCTCGTTGACGGATGGTGTACAGCTTCACGTCGTACGTCAGCACGTGCTCTCCAGACAGGGGCCCCGGCAAGGCCGGGGCCCCTCAGGCGTGGATTGGGTGGTCAGGCGGCGGTCGTGTGCTCCAGATCGGCCCACCAGGCATCGAGGTCGGAGCGGCGGACGCGGATCTGGCCGTTGGGCAGCTTCAGGAGCGTCGGCCCCTTGCCGCGGGCGACCATGCGGTAGAACGCGCTGCGGGACATGTTGATCTCGGCGAGAACAGCGGGGAGCTTCAGGTGTTCCTGCTTGGGCATCGGCTTCTCCGGAGATCCGACTTGGCGGGGCCTGGCCCCTTCCTTCTCTGGTATCCGCTACTGCCGCTACTGCCGCTACCTCCCTGGTCAGGGGCATGTTTTTGGTAGCGGATTGGGTAGCGGTAGCGGATTGGTGCCGCTCCCGCCGGGGCGGGCGGGAGCGGCGGGCGGCTTACGGCGCGGCGGCGGCCTGGGCGGTCGGTTCGGCCTCGTGTAGCGGATCGGTATCCGCTACCTCCGGCGTATCCGCTACCGGATTCAGGTGCCTGACCTGCGCGGTAGCGGCAGTAGCGGCAGTAGCGGATTCCTGGGAGCGAAGCGGACGGGGCGGGCAGTACCGCAGCCACGCGTCGGCGAGGTCGGCGGCGTAGTAGCCCTTGGCGCTGCTCTTGGGACCGGTCTTGATGCTGCGGGGCTTGATCGGGTCGTTGTCGGCCTTGACGTAGTCGCCGAGCATCTTGGCGAGGGCGCGGGCGGTGATGGGCTTGCCGTCCAGGTCGGCCCACGGGGCGTCGTCGAGCTCGGCAAGCTTGCTCAGCAGGTCGGAGCTGAGCATCCGCTCGGCGCCGCCGAAGATGTCCCGCAGGTCGGCGAGGAGGCGGATGCCCACCGAGCCCTTGTCGTTGGCCTTGGAGGCGGTGACGAGCTGGACGCAGGCGGTGCGGGCGCGCTCGGGCCAGTGGCCGCCGGCGGCGTCGGCGACGGCGAGCAGCGGCTCCCATACGTCGGCGGGCCGGTCGCTGATGCCCTCGGGCAGCACCGGCCACACGTCGTGGAGCTGGTCGCGGACGCTGGCGGCCCACTCGGCGAGGCGGTCGCGCAGCTTGTGCCCCTCCGCCTTGTGAATGCGCTCGCGGTAGGGCTCGACCTTCTCGTTGGGGGCCCGGCGGCGCATCCGGATGATGACGGAGCGGCTCATGATGGTGTCGGGCAGGTCCCCGAGGCCGCCCATGGCGAGGGCGGCGTAGACGGGGAAGGGCTGGACGGTCTGGTTGCCGCCGTCGCCGACGCAGCGCAGGACGACGCCGGAGCGGCGGTGGCCGGAGTTGATGAGGCCGCGCAGGTCTTCGTTCCCGGTGGCCTTGGGGCCGAAGACGGTGTCGATCTCGTCGAACAGCACGGTGGGGCGGGCGTCGGCGTCGGAGACGGTGCGGAACAGCGCGGCCGGGCTGACGTCGGTGGTGAGCACCGGGCGCGGGGCGATCGTCTCCATGATCTCCAGCGCGCGGGTTTTGCCGGAGCCGGGTTCGGGGCTCAGGAAGGCGATGCGGGGGGTGGACTCGAAGCAGTCGAGCAGGTGGGTGTGGGCGTCCCACAGCACGACGGCGGTGTAGGCGGCTTCGCTGGGGAAGACGTTGAAGCGGCGGTGGAACGCCTCGACGGCGTCGAGGACGGCGGCGCCGTCGATGGTGGTGACGGGCGGGTTGGGATCGGTCATGCTGGCCTCTCCGGTTCGGTAGGGCTGGACAGAAGCGGGCCGCCCGTCTTTGGCGAGAGGGCGGCCCGCTTCGCGCGGCTCAGACGGCGCGGTCACCGGTGGCGGTGAACTCGCGGGCCGTGTCGACGAGTTCGAGGCAGGCGGTGCGGGCGCGCTGGGGCCAGTGGCCGCCGGCGGCGTCGGCGACGGCGAGCAGCGGCTCCCACACGTCGGCGGCGCGGTCGAAGACGCCCTCAGGCAACTCGGGCCGGGCGTCCGTGACCTCGTCGTGCACCCGGTCGGCCCAGGCGGCGAGGCGGTCGCGCAGGATGTGGCCCAACACCTGGTGGATGCGCTCGCGGTAGGGCTCGACGACCTGGTCGCAGGCCCGGCGACGCATCCGGATGACGACGGCCCGGCTCGTGATGCTGTCGGGCAGGTCGCCGAGGCCGGCGAGCGCGATGGCGGCGTAGGCGGGGAAGGGCCGCACGGTCTGCGCGTTGCCGACGCCGACGCAGCGCAGGACGACGCCGGAGCGGCGGTAGCCGGCGTTGATGAGACCGCGCAGGTCTTCGTTCCCGGCGGCCTGCGGGCCGAGCGCGGTGTCACTCTCGTCGACCAGCACGGTGGGACGGGTGGCCCTGCCGCTGATCGAGCGGCCGAGCGCGGCAGGGCTCATGCCGGTGGCGTCCACCGGGCAGGGCACGAGGTCACCGATCACGGCGAGGGCGCGGGTCTTGCCAGTGGCGGGTCCCTGGGACATGAGCGCGAGGCGCGGGGTGGACTCGAAGGCGTCGAGCAGGTGGGTGTGGGCGTCCCACAGCACGACGGCGGTGTAGGCGGCGTCGCTGGGGAAGACGGTGAAGCGACGGTGGTGGGCCTCGACGGCGTCGAGGAGGGCCGCGCCGTCCTCGGAGCCCGGGCGGGCGGTGGTGAAGAAGCTCTTAAGGGGGGAGGAGGGGAGGCTCATGCGGCGTCTCCAGTCGGGTTGTTGGCGATGGACCAGTTCAGGGCGTTGGTGATGGTCGCGTCGGCCTCACGCGCGGTCAGGCCGGCCGTCTCCGCCGCCCCCTTAAGAGCGCCCTCAACCTCGGCGCGGTCGAGCTTGCCGTTGGCGACGAAGCGGCCCAGGGCGCGGGCGGCGCGGGTGAGGGCCCAGTTGCGTGAGCCCTCCGGGGCGCCCGCGACGTTCGCCGTCTCGTTGCGCAGGGCGGCATCCACGTAGGCGGGCCGGTTGCCCTGCCGCCAGGAGTCGAGCCGGAACGGGGTGGTTGAGGGCCTGGGCTGTGGGGTGAGCAGGCGGGTGATCCAGTCGGGCAGCGGCGCCGGGTCGCCGCCGCGTCCGACCTCGTAGCGGCGTCCGTCGACGACGCTGCCCGCAGCGACGACGTAGCCCCCGCCCGCGCGGGTGTCGATCAGCCACCCGAGCCCGGACCCGTGGTGTCCGGCGGTGTTGCGCAGCTCGACCTCGGCGGGGGCGGTGAAGTACAGGTGCAGGCCCCCGCTGGGGGTGGTGACGGTGTAGGTGCCGTCCGGGAACGGCCGGTGGTTGCGCTGGGACAGCGCGAACAGCACGTCGAACCCGTTCTCCACCTGCTCGTCGGCCCACTCCGGGGGCGGGGCGGCGCCGGGCTTGGGGGTGTCGAGGTCGATGACGACCAGGCCGGACGGGCCGGTCGCGAGGCCGACCCCGTACGGCGCGTGCGACCAGGTGCGGCGCACGGTGTCGGGGTCGAGGGTGGCGCGCTGCTCCCATCCCTGGTGGCCGGTGGTGCAGGGGCCGGTGCGGGGGCAGGTGGCGGAGGCGTGCAGGGCGGGGCGCTTGCTGTGGGGCAGCAGAGGGAAGACGCGCCAGCCGCGTTCGACGGCGTTGAGGGCGGCGTTGAGCAGGGGGTTGCCGGTCACGGCGGTTCCTTCGGCGGGTTGGGCCCGGGGCCGGGGGCGTTCGGCCCCGGGCAGGGAAGGTCAGAGGTCGAACAGGGTGTCCGGCTCGGTGGCCGGGGCGGACGCGTGGCGGGCCGCGATGGCGGCGCGGCGGGTGGCGTCGTGGCAGGTGGGGCACCAGGCGGCGAGCGAGCGCTTGGGCAGGGCGGCGGCCTGGTGGGAGGGCAGCAGGAGGCCGTGCGGGTCGGCGGGGGCGGCGAGGAGGCGGACTGGCCCGGTGCCGTGGCGGTGGCCGTAGCCGCCGTGGACGGCGGGGCAGCGCCCGCCGTCCTTCTCGTGGTTCTTGCCGCAGGTGCCCCGGCACTGGCATCGGCCGGCGGCGGCCGCGAGGACGGCCTGCCACAGGCCCTGCTGGTCGCCGAGCGGCGGGGTGCGGGCGGTCACGACGCCCATCCCGTGGCCAGCTCGTTCCCGGTGATGGCCTCGACCAGGGCGGAGACCAGGAGTTCGGCGACGTTGGAGGTCACGGCGTTGCCGAACTGGCGGACCTTCTCCCGCTTGTTCCCGATCACCACGTAGTCGGGGGTGAAGCTCATCGCGGCGCCGATCTCGTGCGGCTCCAGCATCCGGAACAGCACCTCGTCCACGTCCGCCGTTCCCTGCTGGCCGCCTGCGGCGAGGCCGTAGCGGTCGCGGGTGGTCAGGGTGCCGACCGGCTCGCCGACGGGGCGGGCGGTGCTGTTGCCGTAGTACGGGGTCAGCAGCGCCGACCAGTCGACGGCGGTCGAGCCAGGCGGCAGGCTGAGGCCGTGGTGGTTGCCGGAGGCGGTGACGGTGGCGAGCGCGTCCAGGACCGGGCGGGCGTCGGAGCCGCCGCCGCGCAGTTCGGCGATGAACGGCAGCCAGGCCAGGCCGGTCTCGTTGCGGGCGGTCTGGGTGCGCATCGGCTCCCCGATCTGCCCGGCGGCCTTGCCGTCGCGGCCCTCGGTGGGCACGAGCAGCGGCGGCACGGCCAGGCCGTCGTTCTCGCGGGTGGTGCGGGTCGGCGCGGGGACGGTGACCGGGGTCGCCTCGGTGCGCCAGGTGCCGCCGGCCGGGGCGAGCAGCGGGGCGCCGTACTTGCGGATTCCGGCGCGGATGCGTTCGCGGGTCGCGGCCGCGTACGGCGTGAACTTGCGTCCGGGCTTGCCGTCGCCGATCCGGCGGCCGGTCAGCGACCAGTCGATGATGCTCGCGGCCGGGACGACGGGCGGCTCGACGACGGCGTTGCGGCAGGCCACGTTCGGGCAGCGGTAGACGTACTGCTGGCGGTAGCGGCCCATGTCGGCCCCGGCCCGCTTGAACACCTGCACCGCCCGCACCGTCTTGTCGCAGCCCTCGCACCAGGCCAGGGGCCTCAGCCACTTGTCCCAGTCGGGGTCGTGGCCCAGGTCGGCGCGCCAGTAGGCGAGGTAGAGGCGGTCGCGGGACTGCGGGGCGACGGCGATCACCGAGGGGCGGGCGGTGCATGGAGTTCAGGGCGATCAGGCGGGTGCGGTAGCCGGGGCCGACCTGCCGGATCTCCTGGACGAAGGCCGACCAGAGGTCCCAGGCGCGCACGTCGATCACGTTCTCGACGACGCCCGCGAGGACCGGCTTGCCCCGGGCGGCCATGGCCTCCAGGTAGCGGGGGACGTCCCACATCAGGGCGCGGGAGCGGTCGGTGGCGGCGTCGGGCAGGGTCTCGCCGAACAGGTCGGGCTGTCGGTCGAAGTCCCGCTTCACCCCTCGGGCGTTGGACCACTTCGGGCACTCGGGGGAGGCCCAGAACAGGTCGGCGGCGGGGAACTTGGCGACGTCGGCGTCGTGGAGGTCGCCGAGGAAGTGGTCGGCGGCAGGGAAGTTCGCGGCGTGGCTCGCGATGGCCTTGTCCCAGTGGTTCGCGGCGAGGACGGGGGTGACGCCGGGGACGGCGGCGGCGCCGGTGCTGGAGCCGCCGGCGCCGCAGAAGAAGTCGATGTAGGTCAGGCCCGTGGTCACCGGCCACCCCCGGACAGGTCGTTGACGAGGTGGGCGTGGGCGTTGGCCCAGACGGCGAGTTCCTCGACCACGGACTTGGCTTCGATCGTCATGATCGGGCCCGGCTCGGCGGTGCCGGGTTCGATCAGCAGGTGGTCGGGCACGGGCAGGAGCAGGGTGGCGGTGGCCAGGAGCAGGGCCTTGTCGGCGTACGGCTCGATGAGGCGCCCGAAGCCGCGCTCGGTGCCCCACGGGTCGGGCTGCCAGTCGCCCAGGCGGTGGTCGGGCCGGTGGGCGAGCGCGGAGTGCCGCAGGGGCACCTCGACGCGCAGGGCCACCTCGTTGTGGGCGGCGGGGACGACGGTGACGGCGTGCAGGTCGGGGCGGATGCGCACGTAGCCGGGGGACATGACGGGGCTGGTGGCGATCTGCCAGGCGCTGCACGCGAACTCGGCGGCGGTGAGCGGCTGTCCGTCCTCGTGCAGCAGGCGCTTGTTGCGGGCGAGGTAGGCGCCGTAGCGGGAGTCGCCGTTGGAAGCGCGCTCGCGGTCGTGGACGTCGTCGACGACGGCGAGCGTGCCATCGGTGAACTGGGGCATGCTGGAGTCCTCTGGTCTCTGAGAGGGGATCGGACGGGCCCCGCAGCAGCCGGACGACCTTGCCGGGATGGCCGTCTGCTGCGGGGCTCATTTGTGCTGTTCGGGGTTGTGGTCCGGCTAGAACGGCGGCTCGGTCGAGCCGTCGGCCGGGGCGCCGCCCCACTCGGTCCCGGGGGCGACGGGAGCGGGGGCGTCGGTGGACCACGGGTCCGTCTGCCGCGTGGCCGGGCCACCGCCGTTGCGCTGGGTCTTGGTGACCTTGGCGGTGGCGAAGCGCAGGCTGGGGCCGACCTCGTCGACGTCGAGGCCGACGATGGAGCGGTTCTCGCCCTCGGGGGTCTGCCAGTTGTGCTGCACGAGGCGGCCGGTGACGACGACGCGCGTGCCCTTGGTCAGGGACTCGGCGACGTTGGTGGCGATCTCGCGCCAGGCGGTGGCGCGCAGGAACAGCGCGGTGCCGTCGCGCCACTGTCCGGTGGCCTTGTCGTAGGTGCGCGGGGTGGAGGCGACGGTGAAGCGGGCCATGGCCACGCCCTGCGGGGTGAAGTCGGCGTCCACGGTCGGCCTTTCAGACGGTAGGTGTGGTCGGCTCGGGCTGCGGGGTGAGTGCGTGCAGGGCGTCGGCGATGGCGAGGAGGGCCAGCAGGTGGGCGTGGTCGGCGGGCGGCAGGGAGCCGTACTTGGCGTAGACGCGGGCGAGGTCGTAGTGGCTCGCGTCGGGGAGGCCGGGGCAGTCGAGGGGGTTGGTCAAGGCGGCTGTCCGTTCAGCGGTTGCGGTTGGTGACGTTGACGTGCACGTTCACGGCGCCGTGGCCGCCCCCGCCGCCGGTGCCACGGAGTTTGGCGACGCAGTAGGTGCCGGCGCCGATGGCGACGAGGCCGCCGAGGCTTCCGGCGGCTGCGGACAGGGCCTGGGCGGCGTAGCCGATGCCCAGTCCGGCGGCGCCGAGTCCGATGCCGCCGGCGGCGAGGCGGGCGGGCCACGGGTCGCGGGCCGGGATGACGAGGGTGGGCGGCTGCGGGACGGGCGGGTAGGCGTAGGCGGGGTAGGGCTGCAAGGTGGCGCCCTGGTGGAGGGCGGGCGGGTGGGTGAGCGGGGCGGTGGCGTACAGGGGCTGGCCCTCGGCGGTGTAGAGCACCGGGGCGGGCGCGTGGGTGTACGGGCTGTGGTCCACGGTGCTTCTCCCGTCGGGGCTGTGCGGGGGTGGGTGGTCAGTGGCCGGAGACGATCCGGGTGAGCGCGGTGAGGAAGTTGTTGACCGGGTCGGCCATGCCGGTGGAGGCGAGGGTGAAACCCGAGAGCCACAGGACGGCGGCGGTGGGCAGGGAGACGCGGCGGCCTCGGATGAGGACGGCGGAGAGGATCGCGAAGACGACGGTGACGCTGAGCGAGACGATCACGGTGGAGCCTTCCTGGGAGGATCGGTGACGGGATGTCGGTGCCGGGCGGCTTGTCGTCTTGCTTGTCGCGCGGCTTGTCGCTTGTCGCTTGTCGGCTGTGGCTTGTCGCTTGTCGCCTCGCAGGTCAAAGGGGGGTCCGGGCCGTCGGAGCGGCTCCAGACCCCCCTCTCCGACGGAATGGGCGACAGGCGACAAGCGGCCGGATCAGCCCTCGGCGGAGGGCCGTCCGGCGTGGGTGCGGTGGACGTAGCGGGTCTTGGTCCCCGACCCGGTCCGCACGACCTCTCCCGTCTCTGCCCACTCCTTCAGCCAGCCGTTGATGGTCTGGCGGGTGGTGCCGAAATCAGGCTTGAGGATCTTCTCCATGGCGGAGGCGCCGGTGCCCTCGGGGCCGGCGGCGCGCAGCAGTTGCAGGGCGGCGTCCTTGGCGTCGGGGGTTTCGGGCGTCGGCTCGTCGCGGCCGGTGGACCAGGTGGACGGGTCGGCCCAGTCGGTTCCGGCCGGGGTGGTGCCGGGCTCGGGTGCGGGAGGCAGGAGCCAGATCGACTCCAGTTCGTCCTCGGGTGTGGCGGCGGGCTTGTCCCATCCGGCGGTGGCCTTCCAGCCTCCGGCTGGGGCGGCGCTCTTGCCCGGGGCGGTGGCCGTGCCGCCGGACGCCGGGCCGGTGGGCGCGGCCGGGGTGGCGGCGGCGGTGACGGGTTCGGCCCACAGGTGGCCGCAGCGTTCCATCAGCCAGCGGTCGGTGTAGTCGGCGCCGGCGGCTTCCAGGGAGGGGGCGTCGAGGGTGGGGCGGCGGCGGGCGGTGAGGGCGCTGATCTCCTCGATCATGTCGGGGGTGATGCGGGGCTGGCGGGCCTTGGCGGGCTGCTTGCCCTCGGTGCCGACCAGCACCGAACCGGGGCCTGAGAACGAGTCCTCGGCGCGCAGGGCACGCCAGCCGAAGAGGTGGCCGAGCTCGGAGTCTTCGAGGGCGCCGGTGGCGAGGCGGTTGGAGGCCATCTTGCGCACGAGCGGGTCGGGCATGACGTCCTGGGTGACGCGCAGGACGGAGATGACGGCGCGGATCGCCATGGCGCGGGCGATGCGGACGACTTCGGAGATCCCGGCGAGGATGGCGCGGGCCTCGCGGGTGGCGGCGGCTTCGGCGCCCTCGTCCATGACGATGACGATCTCCGGGATGGCCGGGCTCACGGGGAGCTTGTCGTCGTTGGCGTCGCGCATCGCGTCCTGGTAGGCGGACTTGCGGGTCTTGGCGATGCGGACGGCGGCGGCGAGCATGCGCTTGGCCTCCTCGACGGTGGAGGCGACCCAGTCGACGCCGGGCACGGGGATGTCGGCGTTTGCCCAGGGGGAGCCGTCGCGGCCGAGCTGGGCGTCGCGCCAGGCGTTGAGCCAGGGCAGGCCGATGGAGCCGCCGTTGAGGTCGATCACCCACACCAGCACGTCGTTGGTCTGGTTGAGCCGGGCGATGAGGGTGTGGAGCCAGTTCGTCTTGCCGGTGCCGGTGGGGCCGGTGGCGATCGTGGACGCCTGCCGCAGGTCCATCTCCGCCCGGGCGCCGTCGGACAGCAGCGCGATCGGGATCAGGTTGTTGACGGTGGTGACTTCCTCCATCTCCTCGACGGGGAAGAGGAGCGCGTCGGTCAGGACGCGGGTGGTGACCTGGATGATTACGCGGCGCCGGGAGATGCCGGGCATGACCTGGAGGCCGCAGCCGTCGGGCAGGTCGAGGTCCGTGCCGAGTCCTTCGGCACGCTCCGCGATGGAGCGGCGGGTGGTGCCGCCTTCGGGGAGTTCGAGTTCGAGGGTGTAGCCGGCGCCGGAGGGCCAGTGCTCGATGCCCAGCACGGTGACCTCGACGCCGCAGACGCGGCGGATGCGGTCGGTCCAGTCGGCGGCGAGCTGGCGGCGGGCGCCGATCAGCAGCAGGTGGGTGCGCTTGGCCTGCTCGACCTCCTCGTGCGCGGCGAACGCGGCGCCCAGGGTGCCGGCGGCGATCCCGGCGGCGGCGAGCGTGCCGAGCTGGGGCCACTGCCAGGGGCCGCCGTGGGCGAGCGCCCAGGACGACCAGCCGCCGGCGGCCATCCAGCAGGTGCCCCGGAAGGCGAGCGTGGCGCCGGTGAGCTTGCGGCGCAGGCCCGCGCCGAGGGTGCCGAGTGTTCCGGCGGCTCCGGCGGCGAGCGCCCATCCGGCAGGCATGCCGGTGGCGTGGCCGAGCGCGGTGGTGGTCAGGGCGCCAGCGGTGGCGTTGAGGGTGCCGGACAGCAGGCCGTGTCCGGCGCTCCAGTCGAGGCGGGGGCCGGTGTTCTTGCTGGTCTTGGTCATGGCGGCGGTCTCCAGCCGGGAAGTGGGGCCGGGCCGTCCACAGGGTGTGGACGGCCCGGCCGGGGTGAAGGGGTGCTGGGGAGAGGCGGTCAGACGTTCCACTTCCGCTCGGCCTCGATGCCGTTGCGGGGGCTCTCGTGACGCTCCAGGTCGTCGGCGTGGGCCTGGCGGAACGTCGGGGCGACCTCCTCCAGGGCCTGCACGACGCGGCCCATCGCCTGGTAGCCCTGGCTGATCTCCTCGACGACGACCGGCTCCAGCGGCAGCTGCTCGGCGGCCTTCTCCGCCAGGACCCGCAGGACCTCCTGGAGGGTGGCGTACGCGACGGGCAGCTCGTCCGCGAACGCCCCGAACTCGATCATCGTCTCGGGGTCGAAGGTGGTCGCGGCCTGCAAGAGGACGTCGGCGGCGGAGCTGAGGCTGAACGTGGCGGCGGTGCCGTCCAGGGGCGTGGTCACGGCGGTCTCCTTCACGGTGGGCTTGCCGAGGGTGATCGGGTCGGCGGTGCGGGCGGGGTCGGGGCCGATGCGGGCGAAGGGGCTGGCCGTGACGAGGGTCCACGCGATGGGGGCGCCGTCTGCGGTGGCCGGGGTCGGGGTGGGGCGGCCGGGGATGTTCACGGTCTCGGCCGGGACCGGCACCTGCTCCGTCCCGGCCCCACCGGCGGTGGCGGCGGGGTTGGGGGTGCCGAGGATCGCGGCGTCCCTGGCCTCACGTGCGGCGCGGGCGCGCTCGCGCATGCGCTGCCAGACGCGGCGCATGTGGCCACTCACCCGGCCGGGGTGACGCCAGTTGAGAAGCAGGGCGGAACCGAGGCCGACCAGACCGGTCGCGGCGGCGGCACCGGCCATCCGGGCCCGGTAGCGCACCGCCGAGCGCCGCAGGGCCTTGGACTGCACCGGCGTGACGGCGCCGCCCGAGCTGCCGGAGGCGCCCCGGGGGCGGGCTCCGGCGCCGGTCGCGGGGTCGATTCCGGCGGCGCGCTCGGCCCTGGCCTGGCCCTTGGCGACCCGCTTGGCGGTGCGCTCGGCGATCCTCGCCAGGCGCTGGTCGCGGCGCATGTCCTGCCCCGGCCGGGGGCGGTCGTCGAGGCCGGGCAGGCGGGAGGCGACGTTGGCCAGGGTCCGGGCTGCGGCGGCGGCCGGGCGGTGACGCAGCGGCCCGCCCGTGCGGGCGCCGCGCGCGGCGGTGCCGGCCTGTCCGGGGACGTGGTGACCGGTACCGGGGTGGCGGGCCCCGGCGTGTTCGGTGGCAGGGGGGATGGTTCCGGCCGATCGCGACACGGCGGGTCCTTTCCGGCTCTCAGGGTGGTGGGAGGAGGAGGCGGCGGCCCCGCCGTGGCGCCCGGCCGCGCCGGGAACGGGCCGGGGGCTGGCACCGTGCGAGTTGCCCGGCGAGCCGTAACGCCCGCTTGCCTGGCCGTAGTTGTGGCCGGAGGTCCGGGAGGCGAGCGGGCGGCCGGGCTGGGCGAAGGCACCACCCACGCTCGCTCGCTGTGAGGCGAGGCGGGCGGCCGGACCGCTGGCGGAGCGGTTGCGGGCCCTGCGGGCGAGGGCGCCGAGCGCGGCGGCACCGGCGACGCCGGCCACCGCTACGGCGGCCGGGCCGCCGAGAGAGGCGGCGCCCGCACCGGCGGTGCCGAGCGCGTTCGCGACGGCCACCGCCAACGGGACGCCCGGCACCGCACCCGGCTGCGACGCCGGGAGCGCCGGGGACTGCTTGGACTTCGGGGCCGGGTTGGGGGGTGGCTGGTTCTGAGGTGCGGGAACGACCTCGACCAGCGTCGAGGCGACCGGTTCGGACATGATGGGCGCTCCGGTTCTCTGCGGAGGACGGAGGGCCCGGAACCGCCGACAGCTTGCAGGCGAGGCGGCGGTTCCGGGCCGTTACGGCTGTTCAGAGCCGGTACGGCTCCAGCGAGAAGAACAGGAGGACCGCCCCGGCCAGTTCGGGCCGCTGCCGGTCGATCTGCGCCCGAATCTCCTTGTAGGCGCGCTGGCGGTCCGTGCCCGGCGCGGCGGTGTAGCCGCCCTCGAAGGTGAGCGTGTTCAGGCCGTTGGGGATGGGGCGCTGGAGCGTGATCATCCAGGCGTGCGTGGGCTCCCCGCCCGGAGCCGTGCGGGGAGCGGGGGCGGCCTCGTCGGTGGCGAGCTGGGCCATGAGGATCTCGGCGCTCGCGACGTACTCGCGCAGCGCGGCCGTGCGCTGCGCGCTGCTGGTGGCGGCGGTGTACTTGGCCTGCGCGGCGTCGCACGCCTTGACGGCGGCGCGAACGGCCTCCGGGTCGGTGGGGTTGCTGGAGTGGGTGGACGGCCCCATGCCGGGCCTCCTTCGGTGTCAGCGGTCGATGACGGGTTTGGCCAGGTCGCGGTGGGTGAGCCGGACACGGGTGCCGGTCTTGGCGAGGCGCCGGGCGAGGACCATGGCGACGGTGGCGGCGCGGTGGCGGCCGCCCGCGCAGCCGACCGCGATGGTCAGCGGCGCTTCGGCCGGGCCCGTGTCGAACGCGTCGGCCAGCAGTGCGGCGGCGCTGATCAGCTCCCGGATGCCCGGGGTGTTCAGCACGGCGTGGCGCACCGGCAGGTCGTTCGCGCTCTGGTGGCGCAGGGCCGAATTGACGTGCGGGTCGCGGAAGTGGCGGCGCAGGTCGATGGTCAGGTGCGCGGTCGGCGGGGCGCCGTGCAGGTAGCCGAACGAGACGACGTCGATGCTGGTCACAGCCATGATCGGGGCCCCCTTTGATGTCAGCGGGTGTGCTGGATCAGGGAGCCGAGCAGCTCGGGCCGGCTGGTCGCGCCGAGCGAGACACCGGCCGAGGTGAACAGGTGCCACCAGCGCACGGCGCCAGCCGCGTTGCTGGTCTGGGCGCACATGAAGCCGTGGAGCGGGAAGACGTCCACGACGCGGGTCTGGGCGAACTCCGGCGCCGGGGCCGGGATGTGGTCGGTGCTCATGGCGGGGATCTCCCTGTTCAGATGGTGAGGGCGTGGGGGGTGTAGCCGGAAGCGAGCAGCTCGGCGGCCTCGGTGCGGCGCCCGGAGGCGGTGGCGAGGGAGACCTCGAGGGCCTCGGCGATCGACTGGAGGCTGACGGCCTCGGGGTTGCCACCGGCGGCGAGGATCATCCGGGCGACGCGCCGGTTGGCGCGGGCGGCGGGGGTCAACTTCGCCGCGTCCTCCGCTTCGACCGCGCGCCGCTCCGCTTCAGCGGCACGCGCACGGGCTTCAGCGGCCCGCAGCCGAGCCGCCTCGATGGCTTCCTCGGCGTCGGCCTGGGCGCGCTTGGCCGCTGCCGCGTCGCGCTCGGCTTCGGCCGTACGGCGGCCTGCTTCAGCGGCGGCCTCCTCGATTTCAGCGGCAGCCTTGGCCGTTTCAGCGGAACGCAGGCGGGCGGCCTGCGCTGCCTGCTCGTCCTCGGCGCGGGCCCGCTCGACAGCGGCGGCCTCGCGGTCCGTTTCAGCGGCACGGCGCCGGGTTTCAGCGGCGACCTGCTCCGTTTCAGCAGCGCTTCGGTCGGTTTCAGCAGCGCGCCGACGGGCTTCGGCTGCGTCCTGCTCGGCTTCGGCGGCGGCCAGTTCCTCCGTCGCCTGGTCGAGCCGCTCGGCGGCCTCCGCCTCCCGGCCGGCGGCCAGGGCCCGGGCCTGCGCCTGGGCGCGGGCGGAGGCCGTATCGGCGTCGACCTCGTACCCGGCGGCCTCGACGCGGCCCGCCGTACGCAGGCTGGAGATCCGGGCGTCAGCGGTGCGGGCCTCGGCCCGGGCGGCGACCTCGGCCTCGAACGCGGCCTGCCGGTCGGCCCGCAGCCGGGCACTCTCCTCCGCCTCGATCGGCAGGGCCAGGGCCTCATCCACGGAGAGCCCGAAGCGCTCCATCGTGAGGGGAAGACGCTGGTCAGCGGGCGCCTTGCGCCAGTCACCGCCGTGCTCGCGCTCCAGCATCACCCGGTAGACGAGCCGCTCACGCTCCAACTCGACCGCCCGGTCGTAGGAGGCGATGCCGTTCAGCCGCATCCGCCGGTACATCCGAAACGACGGCCACGGGGCGAGCAGCCAGCGGTGCACGGGCACGCCGTCGCGCTGGTGGCCGGCCTCGATCCGGGTGATCCGGATGACCAGGCGCCGCCCGGCCTCGACCACCGCCACGAACATGATCGGGATGACTGCGTGCATCGCCGTGCCGGTCGGGTTCTTCAGTAGCGGCCCGGCGGAGGCGGCGTTGAAGTAGATCGTCGCGCCGGTGAAACCGTGGGCCAGCAACCTGAGCATCGGCCACGGGGCGCGCTTGCGGATCAGGTGCAGGTCCATCGCCAGCAGGGCCACGATCCCGGCGTCCACACCGACTGGGAACGCGTAGCTGAAGTCCCCGAACCCGTGCCTGAAACCGAGGTCCCGCAGCGCGTTGTAGGAGCCGCTGAAGCCGATCCCGGCGAGCACCGCGCCGCCGACTGCGGCGAGGACCGTCAGGCCCAGCATCAGAGCGTTCGCGCTGTTGGCCCGCGTGGTCGAAGCGGCCGGCCGCGCCGTTGAAACGGTGGCGGCCGGGGTTGAAACGCCCGTGGGCGCCGCCATCGTCGTCACGCGGCACCCCCGGCGTTCACCCGGGCCCGGGAACGGGCCGCCCGCCGCAGCACGCTGTTGCGCTCGCGCTCGTTGAGGCCGCCGAAGATGCCGTGCGGCTCCCGGCGCTTGAGCGCGCCGTCCAGGCACAGCAGGCGCACCGGGCATCCGGCGCAGATCATGCGGGCGCGCCGCTCGGACCACTCGGCCGCAGCCCGGGCGGCCTCCATGTCCTCGGCGTCCTCGCCGACCTCCGGATAGAACAGGTCGGCATCGGCACCGGCGCAGGCGGCCCCGGGCAGGTCGCCGTCCGGGGCGGGCCGGTACTCGGCAAGTCGGACGGCCAGCGGACGGCCGGGCCGGTGCGGGGCACGGGTGCCAGTGAGGTAGAGACGGCGAATCATCAGGCAGCCGCCTTCCAGGTCAGCACCCGGCAGCGCTCGGCGGTGCGCATCAGCGCGGACGCGAACCGGGCCTCCGGCCCGTCCAGGTCCCGCAGGATCTCCCGCGCGGCGTCGAGCCGGGCCAACCGGTCCTCGTCCGACTCATCCGCGCCGCCGGCGAACAGCTCGGTGTCGACACCGAAGCCGTAGTCGGCGCCGGTCCCGAAGGCCAGCTCCGCGAACTCCTCGGGAGTCGCGGCCTCCTGGCCTGCAACAATCAGTCTCATGGGTTCACCTCGTCCAATCGGGGGGTGAGCCCGCAGGGCCGCCGCGCGATCCTTGGCCGGGAGCGCGGTGGCCCGACTCACGCGGGCCCAGCAACTCGTCGAATCACGAGCAGCCACGGAACCCGACGCAAGCTGGCCGCCACAGAAGCGGTCGGCGCGCGCCGGGGACCGTGATCGCTGGTAAAGCGACCGGAAGCGGTGAGCCCCGCCCGCTGGTCAGCGGCGGGGCCGGATACAGCTCTGGCGCATGCCCATGGGCGCGCCCTCCTCAGGTCGAAGCCCCTGGCGGGGCTGCGGGTTGGGGGTTGCCCGTCCTACGGGCGTCAGGTCTCTCGGGCCTGGTCCGGTGCTTCATCGCTGCTCAGCACCAGCAGGGCGGCGCACTCCCCGATCGGGGCGTGCTGCGTGGCTCGCAGCCGCCGACGACATCACCCGGTCGTCACGGGGGCGGTCTTCACCCGCCACGTGCTTCGAGACTCCGCTGGTCCACTCGGCTCGCCCCAGCCGTACGAATCGGCCTGGTCAGCGTCCGTCCGTCCCCACACCCCCGAAGGGATGGCACGCCACTGCGTAGGGGGAGAGCACGTGTCGCGGTGGTTCAACTCCCCGGCGGACCGAAGTCCCCTAGGTGCCTTCCGCGACCGCCGCCCTCGCGTCGGTCTCGCACGATCGATATGAAGCCGGCGCCTCTCGGCGGACGGCGATTCTCAAGGAACTGCACTTCCCTGGCAGGCCCTCGCGAGCCAACTTCCGGGCGCATTCGTGCAGGTCAAGCAAGCCCTAAAGTCATGTTGAGGACTTGTCCTCAACTCCTCTTTAGGAGCTGGGAATGACTATGACGGGTTCTCAGGAAGTCGTCAACTCCTCTTGAGGACTTATCCTGGGCGAGTCACACACCGAGGGACGGCGGAGGCCACCATGGCGAAGGTGTACGAGCGCATCGCCGACGCGCTGCGAGAAGAGATCCGCGCAGGTCAGCGCAAGCCTGGCGAGAGGCTTCCTGCCGAGACGGCGCTAGCGGACCAGTTCGGAACGAGCGTGCCAACCGTGCGGCAGGCGGTCGGTGTCCTGGAGGCCGAAGGGCTGGTCGAGAAGCAGCACGGCCGGGGGACGTTCGTCCGGAAGGAATCGACCAAGGTCGTCCGGGACGGTGCGCGTCACCAGTGGGAGAAGGACCGGGCGCGTCAGCCCGAATCCGAGCGGCTCAAGACCGGAGCGACCGAGCGTGACACCGGTCTGAGCATTAACGACTTGGCCTTCTCGGCGACGTACGCGCAGGTGCCGGCAGTAGGAGAGCTTGCGAAGGAGTTCGGCGTGCCTGAAGGCACGATGTTGCTCCGCAGGACGTACCGAACCAGGAATCGGGAGGAGCGAACGCCGCTCAACCGCGCGGAGTCCTACCTGGTACTCGACATGGTCGCTAGCAACCCTGACCTGCTGCGTGAGGACCAGGAGCCGTGGCCCGGGGGCACCCAGAATCAGCTCTGGACGGTGGGAATCGAGCTGGACCGGATCGTAGAAACGTTCCGGGCCCGGCCGCCCACACCGGAAGAGGCGGAGGAACTGGGCCTACCAGTGGGCGTGTCGGTGATCATCTGCCGCAAGGTCAGCGTCGACATTAACGACCGGGTAGTCGAGGTCTCCGACGTCGTCCTGCCTGGTGACCGCACTGTGCTGACCTTCACGAGCAAGCTGACAAGGTGGTGAGCATGACCAACATCGTGACCGTCATTACGGCGGTGCATGGACCGTCGGCGCCGTTCCTGGCCGATGCCTACAAGTCGCTTGTCGACCAGCAACTTCCCGATGGATGGGGCTGGCAGTGGGTGATTCAGGAGGACGGGGAGACGGGCACGGTCGTGCCGCATGTCCCCGACGACCCTCGGATCAGCTTCGGCCAAGGCCGCCACGGGCGCGCCGGCGTGGCCCGGACTCTGGCGCTGTCCCGCGCCGAAGGCGACTTCGTCAAGGTCCTGGACGCTGACGACATGCTGACCCCGGGCACCCTGGCCCGTGATCTGGCCGCACTGAGCAACCCCGGAATCTGCTGGACCACGTCCCGCGTGCTCGACCTTCTGCCGGATGGCTCCACAGTCGGGTTCGACCAGGACCCGCCGGAAGGTCCGGTCGAACGTGGCGCCGTGCTTGAGCACTGGAAGGCCCACGACTTTCGCGCCCAGGTGCACCCCGCGACACTGTGCGTCCGCCGGGACCTGCTTCTGGCACTCGGCGGCTGGATGGCACTCCCCGCTTCCGAGGACACGGGCCTTTTGCTCGCCCTGAACGCGGTGAGCCGAGGATGGTTCAGCGCCGATACCGGCCTTCTGTACCGCAAGTGGCCCGGACAGAGCACCAGCCAGGCCGCGCACGTGCATGCAGGAGAGCGGTCGGCGCGTATGGCGGTGGTCGAGGCCCGTGCGCGCGCACTCTCGGCGCTTGCAGGGTGGCGGGTCGACAGCTGAACCCGATCTTGGGCCAACTGTGGGCCAGGGCTCACAGTTGGCGCCATTGATACGGTGTAGTTCCTGGTCAGGGTCGGTGCGGGCGGCGCGACGGAGTTGTTCTTGAAAACTGTCGTGGCGTGACCCGTCACCGTGGGTTCGAATCCCACGCTCTCCGCTGACAGGGGAACACCTGCTCAGGGCGGGTGCCGAGACCACTCGGCACCCGCCCTCGGTGTTTTCCGGGGGCTTCGGCGGGCGGGGGTTGACCCTGACACCGTGGGAGGCGGTGGAGTGGAGGCACCATGTTGAACATCGGAGACTTCGCCAGCCACGGCCGGGTGTCGGTGCGGATGCTGCGCCACTACGACGCGATCGGTCTGCTGCGGCCCGCCCGGGTCGACCCCGTCAGCGGGTACCGGTCCTACGAGGCCGCCCAACTCGCCCGGCTGAACCGGGTGATCGCGCTCAAGGAGCTCGGCTTCACGCTGCAGCAGGTGCGCGCCGTGCTCGACGAGCAGGTGGACACCGCCGAGTTGCGCGGGATGCTGCGGCTGCGCAGGGCCGAACTCGCCGCCGCCATCGCGGTGGACGAGCGGCGGCTGGCCCGGGTGGAGGCGAGGCTCCGGACGATCGAGAGCGAGGGGAACATGTCCGAGCACGATGTGGTCGTGAAGCCGGTTCCGTCGGTGCGGGTGGCCCAACTGACCGGGGTGGCCGCGAGTTACGAGCCGAAGGACGTCGACCTGGTGGTCGGCCCGCTGTTCGAGGAGCTGTGCCGCCGGGTCGCCGAGGCCGGGATCGAGGAGACCGGCCCGTCCGTCGCCCGTTACGAGGACGTGCCGCAGGGCGACGGCTCGGTGCTGGTCCGGGTCTGCCTCCAGGTCGCGTCCTCGGTGAAGCCGGGGGCGTACGGGTTCGACGTGCTCGACCTGCCGCCGATCGAGGAGGCGGCGACGATCGTCCACCACGGCTCGATGACCGAGTCCGTGGGCAGCTTCCAGGCGCTGGCCCGCTTCATCGAGGCGTCCGGCTACCGCTCGGCGGGGTACGCGCGCGAGCGCTACCTCGAGACGCCGGACGACATGTCCAAGTGGGTCGTCGAGCTCCAGGAGCCCGTGGTCCGCGTCTGACGGCCCGGCAGCGTCGGGCGGCGTCGGGCGGCGCTTGCCCTCGACCCGGTCGAGGGTCCTAGCGTCGCCCGGCGTGACCACCGCTGCCTCCCTGCCCCGCCCGTACCTGCTCTGGCTCTCCGGGGTCCAGACCGGGCTGCTGGGCGACGCCGCGCTGTACTTCGCCCTCGGCTGGGCCGCCTCCGCGTACGGGGGAGGGGCGGCCGGGCTGGTGCTGACGGCGATCACCGTGCCGCGCACGCTCCTCGTCCTGTTCGGCGGGGCGGTGGCCGACCGGTACGGCGTCCGGCGGGTGCTGCTCGCCGGGGACGCGGTGATGCTGGCCGCCACGCTGCTCCTCGCGGCCGCCGTGGGCCGCCTCGGCACTCCGCTGTGGCTGCTGGTCGCGGCGGGGGCGGTGATCGGCGCGGTCGACGCGTTCTACCTCCCGGCGAGCGGCTCGATGCCGCGACGCCTCGTACGGGACGAACTCCTGTCCAGGGCCCTGGCGTTGAGGCAGGCCGGCGGGCAGATCGCGGTCCTGCTCGGGGCGCCGCTCGGCGGTCTGCTGGTCGCCTCCGGGGGGCTCGCCGGTGCGGCCCTCGCGGACGCGGCGAGCTTCGGGGCCGTCCTGCTGGCCGTGCTGTACGTGCGCCCGGCAGGTGCGGAGGGGCCCGCGGGCGGTGCTTCGCCCGGGCTGCTGCGGGAGGCTTCCGGCGCCGTCCGCCTCGCCCTGCGTGACCCGCTGCTGCGGGCCGCGCTCCTGCTCACCGGCGCGGCCGCCGGGGGCCTGCTGCCGGTGGTGTCCCTGCTCGGGCCGCTGCTGGCCCGCTCCCACGGGTGGGGGGCGGGCGCCGCGGGCCTCCTCGGGGGAGGGCAGGCGGCCGGGGTGCTGGCGGTGGCGGGCCTGGTGGCCTGGCGCGGCGCGCTGTCCCGTCCGGGCGTGGGTGCCTCGGCGGGCCTCGCTGTGGCGTCGGCGGGCACGGCCCTGCTGGGCCTCGCCGCCGATCGGGCGATGGCGGCCGTCGCCGCCGTCGTGATCGGTCTCGGCTCCGGGCTGTTCGCCTCCCACCTCGGCCCGCTCGTCCTCGGTGGGGCTCCGGTTTCTCATCTCTCGCGTGTGCAGGCGCTGTTGACGCTGGTGCAGAGTGCGGGGCTGATCCTCGCCAACCCCCTTCTGGGCCGCCTCGCGGACGCCACGGGACCACAACTCCCCACCCTGATCTGTGCCTTGCTCACCCTGGCGGCCGCCGTCCGAGCGGCGCGGATGCCAACTGCCGCTGGCTGAGGGCGACATGACCCGGGCGCCGCACCCGGGGACCCCTGCAGCGCGACCGGCCCGCCGCCGGGCGCACTTGCCCGGCTCCGGGCCCCGGGGCAGAGTGCCGGTGTAGTGGCGGGCGGTGGAGCGGAGGCGGCGATGGGTGAGCTGGTGGAGCGGCTGGAGCTCGGGCTGCCGGACGGGGCCGTGGTGGTGGACCCGGACGTGACCGCCGCGTACCGCCGGGACATGGCCGGGTTCTGCGAGGCCGGCGAGCCCGCCGCGGTGGTGTTCCCGGAGACGGTGGAGCAGGTGCAGCACGTGCTGCGCACCGCCACCGAGCTGCGGGTGCCGGTGGTGCCGCAGGGCGCCCGCACCGGGCTGTCGGGGGCGGCGAACGCCGTCGACGGGTGCATCGTGCTGTCGATGGTGAGGATGAACCGGATCCTGGAGCTGGACCCGGTGAACCGGATCGCCGTGGTCGAGCCGGGCGTGGTGAACGCCGAACTGTCCCGGGCCGCCGCCGAGTCGGGCCTGACCTACCCGCCGGACCCGTCGAGCTGGGAGTCCTGCACGATCGGCGGCAACATCGGTACGGGCGCGGGCGGGCTCTGCTGTGTGAAGTACGGCGTCACCGCCGAGTACGTGCTCGGCCTGGACGTGGTGCTGGCGGACGGGCGGCTGCTCTCCACCGGGCGCCGCACGGCCAAGGGCGTGGCCGGGTACGACCTGACCAGGCTGCTGGTCGGCTCGGAGGGCACGCTCGGCGTGGTCGTCCGGGCGGTGCTGGCGCTGCGGCCCGCCCCGGCCCCGCAGCTGGCGCTGGCGGCGGAGTTCCCGAGCGCGGACACGGCGGGGGCGGCGGTGTGCGAGGTGATGGCGCAGGGCCTGACGCCGTCGCTGATGGAGCTGATGGACGCGACCACCGTGCGGGCCGTCAACGAGCTGGGGCGGATGGGCCTGCCGGAGTCGACGCGGGCGCTGCTGCTGGTGGCCTTCGACGGGCCGGACCGGGTGGCGGAGCTGGAGCGGACGGCCGGGCTCTGCCGGGCGGCCGGGGCGACGGAGGTGGTGCCGGCCGAGGACCGGGCGGAGTCGGAGCTGCTGCTGGAGGCCCGCCGGCTGGCGCTGCCCGCGCTGGACCGGCTCGGGACCACGATGATCGACGACGTGGCGGTGCCCCGCTCCCGGCTGGCCGCGATGCTGAACGGGGTCGAGGCGATCGCCGAGCGGCACGGGCTGACCATCGGGGTGGTCAGCCACGCCGGGGACGGCAACACCCACCCGATCGTGATCTTCGACGCCTCGGACGAGGAGCAGGCGGCGCGGGCCCAGCGGTCCTTCGACGAGATCATGGCGCTCGGCCTGGAGCTGGGCGGGACGATCACCGGGGAGCACGGGGTGGGGCTGCTCAAGCGGGACTGGCTGGCGCGCGAGCTGGGCCCGGTGGGGCTGGAGCTCCAGCGGCAGCTGAAGGCGGTCTTCGACCCGCTGGGAATTCTGAACCCGGGCAAGATGGTCTGATTTTCCTCCCGCCCAATTTTCTGATCTTCTCTCAGCTTCCGAGGGCGACCTTTCGGGAGTGACTGAAAAGTCGACATGGAAGGGTGGTCGAACTTTTCAGGGGCGCATTCACGGGTGGGCCGCGCCCCCGTGGTGCGCCGAGCGGTTCGTACGGTCTCCAAGCGCCCTCGCCAGGGCGTCGCGCCGGGCGCACCGGAGGCCACCGTCCGGGCGAAGTCCCAGGCCGCCGACGGTGTGTCGCCGCGCTGTCCGGTTCCGTCGCCGTTATGCGCCGCCCTGGTGGATATCACGCGAACGGGCGAAATCCGCCGTCGCGGCTAGTGCTTTGTCGATTTGTTGCGGAAGTCTGTCCCTCGGCGTCGCAGCCGCAGGTGTTCGTCTGGCCGGCGAACTCCCGCACATCGCGCTCGGAATCGGGCGAGATAAGAGAGATAAGCACGATAAGCAGCTTCTTGGAGGCTTCTGATGGCTCGTATCCACACCCGCCGGATGACAGGGTTCCTGCTCGCCGTCCCGCTCGCGGCGGGTCTGCTGCTGGCGGGCGCCGGTGCCGCCGCCGCCGACAACGGCGCGGCCGCCGGGGCCGGCTCCAACGCCGGCGTGGTGTCCAACGTCGGCACGGGCAACGTCTTCGGCGGGCTCGACGGCAACTACGTCTCGACCCAGCAGACGGCCACCGGTTCCGGTGCGTCGAACCAGAACAACACCGTCGCGGTGAAGGACAACGCGGGCAACGTCCTGGCCGGCCAGGGCAACAAGAACATCAACGTCATCTTCGCGCCGGTCCTCCACTGACCTTCCCCGGCACCACCGACGGCGGGGGCGCCGGAGGTGGGTGACCGCGGGTGAGCTGAGCATCCGCGGAGGGGCTCGACAACAGTCTCCGGGCGGCACGACCGCCCGGGCTCGGGTCACGTCGGAAGACGACGACGAGCGCATGACCGGCCGGCGGAAAGGGTCACCGCGAAACCGGCCTCGTGGGCGGTGCCGCCATCGGCACCGCCCACGAGTGCGTCCGGAGCCGGGAGGGACGCACCCCGCGTCCGGAAACCGCCCCCCGGAACCGGCTCCAGGGACCGCCGCCGGAAACCGCCGCCGGAAACCGCCGCCGGAAACCGCCCCCCGAAACCGCCGCCCACCAGCGGGGACCCGGCCACCGAGGGCCCGCGCCCGGTGCCGTCGGCCCACGGCGGTACGGTTGCGCTCCGACAGCGCACCACGAGCCCGGGCCGGCAGTCGGCCCGGCCGGGTGAGGCGACCGCGGCAACCGGAGGGAAGGGCGCGCCATGGCGGCGGAAGAGGAGAGCCTGACCGGCCCCGGCGGGGCCATGCCCGCGCCGGACGCACGACCCCAGCAGCCCGAGCGCCCCACCGGCTCGGGCACCGTCCCCGAGCTGCTGCTCGGCCGCCCGCCGATGGCCCGCCCGCTGCCGTCCTTCGACACCGAGGCCCTCCCCGAGGAGCCCGGCCCGCTGTTCGTGGAGTGGCTCGCCACCGCGCTGGACGCCGGGGTGCTGGACCCGCAGGCGTTCACCCTCTCCACCGTCGACGAGGACGGCATGCCGGACGCCCGGGTGCTGGTGCTGCGCGACGTGGACGCGGTCGGCACCGGCTGGAACTTCTCCATCACCGCCGACAGCCCCAAGGGCCGTCAGCTCGCCGCCCACCCGGCCGCCGCGCTGTCCGTCTACTGGCCGCAGCTGGGCCGCCAGGTGCGGGTGCGCGGCAGCGTCGAGCGCGCGGCCGACCTGGTCGCCGCCGCCGAGTTCGCCACCCGCTCGCCCGCCGCCCGGGCCGCCGAGCTCGTCGGACGACAGAGCGAGCGGATGACGGCCCTCGAGGAGTACGACGACGCGCTCGCCGCCGCCCACCGCCAGCTGGAGGCCACCCCGGACGTGGTCGCGCCCGGCCACGCCGTCTACACCCTGTGGGCGCACGAGGTGGAGTTCTGGCAGGGCGAGGCCCGCCGCCGCCACGTCCGGGTGCGCTACACCCGCACCGGCCCCGTCCGCACCCCGGAGTGGACGCGGATGCTGCTCTGGCCGTGAGCGGCGCCGGACGCTCCTACCGCCGCCCGGTCAGCGTGGCCCCCACGCTGGCCGCGACCACGCAGGCGATCCCCGCCAGCTGCGGCGCGCCGAGCAACTGCCCGAGCACCACCAGCCCGACCAGCGCGCTGACCGCCGGCTCCAGGCTGACGAGCACGCTGAACACCCGCTGGGGCATCCGCCGCAGCGCGGTCATCTCCAGCGCGTACGGGATCACCGGCAGCAGCAGCGACACCCCGGCGACGGCGGCGAGCAGCGCGAGCGGTGAGGCGCCGGGCGCGGTCAGCCCGTCCCGGGCTTCGCCGAACCCGAAGGGCGCGAGCGTCAGCGCACCGGCGGTCATCGACACCGCGAGCCCCTGGAAACCCTCGAAGACGGCGCCGACCTTGTCGGTGAACAGGATGTACGCCGCGTAGCAGGCCGCCGCGCCGAAGGCGAAGAGCAGGCCGACCGGGTCGAGCCCGCCGCCGCCCTCGCCCTCGCCGAGCAGGGTCAGCAGCGCGACCCCGCCGGCGGCGAGCAGCGCCCAGAGCAGATGGCTGGCGCGCCGGGCGAAGACCAGGGCGACGGCGAGCGGGCCGAGGAACTCGATGGTCGCGGCGGTGCCCATCGGCAGCCGGTCGATCGCGCCGGCGAACAGGAAGGTCATCCCGGCGGAGGCCATCCCGAGCAGGGTGGCCGCGGCGAGGTCGCGCGGGCGCTTGCCGCGCAGCCTGGGCCTGGTGACGGCGAGCAGGATGACGGCGGCGAAGCCGAGCCGCAGGAAGGTCGTGCCGCTGACGCCGAGCGGGCCGAACAGCGGCTTGGACAGGGCGATGCCCGTCTGCACCAGGAACATCGCGGTCAGACAGAGAAGCGGCGCCGGGATCCTCTCCGGGCGCCGCGGGGCCTTGCCGAACCTCCGGCCGGTGGGTCGGCCGGAGTGCGCGCCCGGGGGAGCGGCGGTGGCCGGCGTCGGTGCGATGGTTTCGCCGGGGTGGGAGGTGGGCATAGTGACGAGTTTGCCGTAAGGAGTGACAAACGGGCAAGCTCGTTACCAGAATCGGGACGGATGCGGACGGGTGCGCCCGAAAGGGTGGACTCGGCAGGGGCTCACGGCGTGGCTTCAGTAATCGTCGGATGGTCCGTCAGTATCAATGGCCGGTGCGCTATCTCCGCCCAGCGGCCCTGCTCGCCGCCTCCCTCGTGCTCCTACTGGCCACCGACGGGACGGGCGGGAGCGCCGAAGCCTCCGCCCCGGCCGCCGTCGCCCTCCCCCGCATCCGCACCGTGAAGCTGCCCGACCGGGCCGGCCCGCCCAAGGTCCGCGACACCTGGACCGGCCCCGCCTTCGACGCCTGCACCGCCCCCACCCTCGACACCCTGCGCGCCTGGCGCGGCGCCTCCCCGTACGGGGCGCTCGGCATCTACGTCAGCGGCTCCCAGCGCGGCTGCGCCCAGCCCCGGCTCACCGCCGACTGGGTCCGCCAGGCCCGCGCCATGGGCTGGCGCTTCCTCCCCGTCCACGTCGGCCTCCAGGCCCCCTGCGCCGACCCCACCCACAAGCCCAGGCGGATCGACCCCGCGAAGGCGGCCCGCCAGGGCCGCGACGAGGCCGGCGAGGCCGTCCACGCCCTGCGCTCCCTCGGCTTCGCCCAGGGCAGCCCCGTCTACCTCGACATCGAGTCCTACCCCATGCGCGACCCTGCCTGCGGCCAGGCCGTGGTCGAGTTCACCCTCGGCTGGACCCAGGCCCTCCACTCCGCCGGCTACCGCTCGGGCTTCTACTCCAGCCTCGACTCCGGCATCGCCGACCTCGCCGCCGCCGCCCGCGCCGGAAGCACCCCCCTCCCCGACGCCCTCTGGTACGCCCGCTGGGACGACCACCCCGACACCACCGGCTCCGGCCGCCTCGACCCCGACCTCTGGCCCGTCCACCAACGCGTCCACCAGTACCGGGGCAACACCGAGGAGACCTACGCCGGCGCCACCCTCACCATCGACCGCGACCAGGCCGACGCCCCCACCGCCGACTGACGGCGGGTCGCGTTCCGAGGACGGCGGGACCAAACCGGGGCGAATCCGTGATCGGTTCAACGGGGGCGGAGGGCTGACAGGGGGCGGGCGGGGCGGCACAATCGGGCACGTCCGCGTGCATTACCGATCGGTAGGGGTGCTCGCGGGAGCTGTCGCCAGTGCCGCCAGGTCAAGGAGGACCCTTGTTCAGCACGATGCAGGACGTCCCGCTCACCGTCGCCCGGATCCTGGAGCACGGGTCCACCATCCACGCCCGTTCGACCGTCACCACCTGGGACGGGACCGGTCCGGTCGTGCGGACGTACGCCGAGGTGGGTGCCCGGGCCGCGCAGTTGGCGTACGCGCTGCGCGACGAGCTCGGGGTCGTCGACGACGACCGGGTGGCCACCCTGATGTGGAACAACGCCGAGCACCTGGAGGCGTACCTGGCCGTCCCCTCCATGGGGGCCGTGCTGCACACGCTGAACCTGCGGCTGCCCTCGCAGCAGCTGTCGTTCATCGTCAACCACGCCGCGGACCGCGTGATCATCGTCGACGGCAGCGTCCTGCCGCTGCTCGCCGCCGTCCTGGGGGACCTGGCGCCGACGCTGAAGCACATCGTGGTCAACGGCCCCGGTGACCGCTCGATGCTGGCCGGCTTCCCCGGAGCCGTGCACGACTACGAGGAACTGCTCGCCGGCCGGCCGGTCACGTACCCCTGGCGCACCGAGATCGACGAGCGGCAGGCCGCCGCCCTCTGCTACACCTCCGGCACCACCGGCGAGCCCAAGGGCGTGCTGTACAGCCACCGCTCGGTCTACCTGCACTGCCTGCAGGTCAACACCGGCGACAACTTCGCCTTCACCCCGCGTGACACCGCGCTGCCGGTGGTCCCGATGTTCCACGTGAACGCCTGGGGCATCCCGCACGCCGCCTTCATGTCCGGCGCCAACCTGCTCATGCCGGACCGCTTCCTCCAGCCCAAGCCGATGGCCGAGATGATCGCCGCCGTCCGCCCGACCGTCAGCGCGGCCGTCCCCACCATCTGGAGCGGCCTGCTGGACGAGCTGGACGCGGGCGACTACGACACCTCCAGCCTGCGCATGGTGGTCATCGGCGGCAGCGCCTGCCCGCCCTCGCTGATGAAGGGCTTCGAGGAGCGCCACGGCATCCGGGTGCTGCACGCCTGGGGCATGACCGAGACCTCCCCGCTGGGCTGCTTCGCCCAGCCCCCGGGCGGCCTCACCCCCGAGCAGGAGTGGCCGTACCGGATCACCCAGGGCGTCTTCCCCGCCTCCGTCGAGGCCCGGCTGATCGGCCCGAACGGCGAGCGGATGCCCCACGACGGCGTCGCGGCCGGGGAGTTGGAGGTGCGCGGACCCTGGATCGCGGCGGCCTACTACGGCGGCGCCGGGCAGGACCCGGTCCGCCCGGAGGACAAGTTCTCCGAGGACGGCTGGCTGCGCACCGGCGACGTCGGCACCATCACGGCGGACGGCTACCTGACCCTCACCGACCGGGCCAAGGACGTCATCAAGTCGGGCGGCGAGTGGATCTCCTCGGTCGAACTGGAGAACGCCCTGATGGCCCACCCCGAGGTGGCCGAGGCCGCCGTGGTCGCCGTCCCGGACGAGAAGTGGGGCGAGCGCCCGCTGGCCACCGTGGTGCTGCGCCCGGGCGCGACGGTCGGGCTCCGGGAGCTGCGGGCCTTCCTCGCGGAGCGGATCGCCTCCTGGCAGCTGCCGGAGCGCTGGTCGATCGTCGAGTCGGTGCCGAAGACCTCGGTCGGCAAGTTCGACAAGAAGGTGATCCGCGCGAGCTACGCGGCGGAGGAACTGGACGTGACGGTGCTCGGCAAGGAGTAGCCCGGACAGCGGGAGAGGCCCCGGTTCCACGTGGAACCGGGGCCTCTCGGCACGTGAGCCCGCGTCAGCTCACGTCAGCTCACGGCAGCCCGCGTCATCCCGCGGCGGCGACGCCCGCCTCGCCCATGGCGCCGATCCGCCCGAGCAGGTCGACGATCCGGGACTGCACGTCCTCGCTGGTCGAGCGCTCGGCGAGGAACAGCACCGTCTCGCCGGTGCGCAGCCGGGGCAGTTCGCGCGGGTCGAGGTCGACCGAGGTGTAGACCACCAGCGGGGTGCGGTGCAGCCGGTCGTTGGCGCGCAGCCAGTCCAGCAGGCCGACCCTGCGGCGGCGGATCTGCAGCAGGTCCATCACCACCAGGTTGGGCTGGACGCTGCTGGCGCGGGCCACCGCGTCGTTCTCGTCCGTCGCGTGCTCGACGTGCATGCCGCGCCGCTCCAGGCTGGCGATCATGGCGGCGGCGATGTCCGGGTCACTCTCGACCAGCAGCACCCGGGGCGCGTGGTGCTCGCCGTCGCGCGGGGCGAGGGCGCGCAGCAGCACGGCCGGGTCGGCGCCGTACGCGGCGTCGCGGGTGGCCTGGCCGAGGCCGGCGGTGACCAGCACCGGGATGCGCCGGTTGAGCGCCGCGGTGCGCAGCGACTGCAGCGCGGTGCGGGTGATCGGGCCGGTCAGCGGGTCGACGAAGAGCGCGGCGGGATCGGCGCCGGCCTGGGAGTCCACCTCCTCGCGGGAGCGGACGATCACCGGCCGGTAGCCGCGCGACTGCAGCGCCTCGCGGGTGTTCGGGTCGGGCTCGGGCCAGACCAGCAGCCGCCGTTCGCCGTTCGACCCCTCCTGCGGCGCCTCCGCGCGCTCGGGGGCGGCGGGCAGCTCGGCCATCGCGCGCGGCGCCGTCCGGGTCTCGACCGGTACGGGCGGCTGCGGGGGCACGGCGGGCAGCGGCGGCGGGCCGATCGGGCGCGGCGGGGCCAGCTCGGCCAGGCCCGTGCCGACGGGCCTGGGCGCGGTGGGCTCCTCGGCGGCGGGCAGCGCGGGCCTGGCGGGTTCCAGCGCGGTGCCGGGGGTGCCGTTCGACGCGGCGGGCGCCTCCTGGCCGGGGCCGGGCGGCACGGCGAGGCGGCGCCGACGGCCGGTGGGCGCGGCGGCGGGCTCCGGCGGCGCGGGTGCGGGGCCCGCGGGCAGGGCGTGCTCCAGGCCGGGGTAGACCGGGACCACCTCGGGCAGCCCCGGCAGGGCCCCCGGCACGGCTCCTGGTACAACGCCGGGCACGGCTCCGGGTGTAGCTCCGGGTACGGCTTCGGGCAGGGCTCCGGGCAGGGCGAGGGCGCCGGAGGAGTCCTCGGCGGAGGGCAGCCCGCGGCGCCGTCTGGGCTTGGCCTCGCCCTCGCCGGACGGGTCGGCGGACGGCGCGGGAGCCTCGGCCACGGCCGTGCCGGGGCCGAGCGCAAGCGGCTCGCGACCGCCCGTACGGGCCTGGGCGGGGCGGCCCTCCTCGACGGGCACGGCGTAGGCGGGGCCGGAGCGGCCGTCGTCCTTGCCCCACGGGTCGGTCCGGGTGCCGTCGGGGCCGGTCAGGCCCTGGCGTCCGTACGCGGGGCCGGCGTTGCTGACCCACTGCCCGGTGGCGTCCCGCTCGGCGGGCGCAAGGGGGGCGGCGGAGGCCGGCGGTTCGGTCTCGGCGGCGGGGCGGCCACGGCGGCCGCGCCGCTCGGCGGGGGGCTCCTCGGCGCCCGCGCGCTCCGGCTCGGGGGTCTCGTGCGCCGGGCGCCCGCCCTCGGCGGGCGACTCCCCGGGCTCGGCCGCCTCCTCGCTGCTGGGCAGCTGCGGGATGCCGGGCAGCTCGGGCAGGACGGCGCTGTCGGTCTCCTTGGGCCGGTCCGAGCGGCCCTCGGCGGCCGCGCGCTCGGCGGCGGCCTTCGCGGCGACCGGGTCCAGCGGCAGCTCGACGACGTACGTGGTGCCGGCCTTGCCGGGCAGCTCGTGCGGCTGGAGGACGCCGCCGTGGCGCTCGACCACCGCGCGGGCTATCGGCAGGTGGACGGCGCTGCCGCCGCGGCCGGGGCCGCGGATCTCGACCCGGGCGACGTCGCCGCGCTGGGCGGCGGCCAGGACGACGGTCGGCGGCTCGGAGGCCGGGCGCGGCGCGGGCGCGCCGGTCAGCCCGGGGACGGCGAGGCCGGGGGAGGCGGGGACGGGGGCGTCCAGCGCGTGACCGACGCCGCTGACGTCGGCGACCAGGTGCGCGAGCGCCTGGGCGAGCCGCTGCTCGTCGGCGATCACCTCGACGGCGGCGGCGTGCACCGAGAACCGCACCCGGCCCGGACCGGTCAGCTCCCCGGCCTCCTCGACGGCCCGCCGGACCACCGTGTCCAGGCCGACGGGGACGTGCTCCGGGGCGGGCTGGCGGCCGCTTCTGCCGTCCTTGTTCTCCTTGCCGTCCTTGCCCTCGGCCGGGGCGCCCGCGCCGGCCTCGGCGCGCTGGTGGGCCAGCACGTCGTCGATGAGCTTCCCGTAACGGCGGCACTCGTCGGCGAGGCGGCGCAGGGTCCAGTTGGCCTCGGGCCACAGCTGCCCGGCCGGGTCGGCGGCGAGGGTCTCCAGCCGCTGGTTCAACGCGCTGAGCGCGCCGCCGAGTTCGCTCTCCAGGACGGCGGTGAGGTGCTCGTTGCGGGCGATGAGGGCGAGTTCGCGGCTGCGGTCGGTGAAGGTCATCACCGCGCCGACCAGCTGGTCCCCGTCCCGGACGGGGGCGGTGGTGAGGTCGACGGTGACGGGCCGGCCGTCCTTGCGCCACAGCACGGTGCCGCGCACCCGGTGCTTGCGCCCGGAGGTCAGGGTGTCCAGCAGCGCGGACTCCTCCAGCGCCAGCGGGGTGCCGTCCGGCCGGGAGTGCTGGATCAGCGGGTGCAGCTCGCGCCCGCCCAGCTCGCTGGCCCGGTACTCCAGGATGTGCGCGGCGGCCGGGTTGACCAGGACGCAGCGTCCTTCGAGGTCCACGCCGAGCACGCCCTCGGCGGCGGCCCGCAGGATCATCTCGGTCTGCTTGTGCTGGCGGCGCAGCTCGGCCTCGACGCCGACCCGGCCGGAGAGGTCGCGGACCAGCAGCAGGAGCAGGTCGGAGGAGGGGGAGCGGGAGCCCTCGCGGTAGGGGTCGTACGGGACGAGGGGCGAGAGCGCGTAGCCGCGGCCCTCGGTGTCGCCGTCGGCGAAGTCGTTGCCGGAGACCTCGACGGGGAAGGTGGTCCCGTCGGTGCGGTGGGCGGTCATCCGGACCGGACGGTCCAGGGGGTCGTCCTCGCGGGTGGCCGGGCGCATCGAGCCGGGGATGCGGCTCGGGTCGAACTCGGGCAGGAGGCCCAGCACGCCCATGCCGACCAGTGAGGTGCCCGGGGCCTGCAGCGCCTGGACGGCCGCGCTGTTGGCGTCCACGACGGTGCCGTTGCTGTTCACCAGCAGCAACGCGTCGGGCAGGGCGTCGAGTATGGCGTCGAGGCGAGCAGCGCCTCGGATCGGCCTGCTGCTCACGTCGACAGGTCTCCTCGGCTCGGGGCAGCTCCTCCGGAGACGGCAGTATCTCATTCTTCTTTGCGGCGGGGACGACCCGCCTAGTAACGTGGGCGGTGGTTGGTGCCGGGCCCCACGGTTGTGGCATCATCGCTGACACACGGAACGGGTCCGCGCGAGCGGGCGTGCTCCTTGTGGGGAGGCTTCGCCTAGTCCGGTCTATGGCGCCGCACTGCTAATGCGGTTTGGGTTTTACCGCCCATCGAGGGTTCAAATCCCTCAGCCTCCGCAGCACGGGAGCCCCGTCGACGGTCACGTCGGCGGGGCTCTTCGCATGCCGGGGGCGGGGGCCGGAGCAATCGATTTCGTCCCACGTCGCAGGTCATGTAATGTTGTCCTCGCACCGCCCCGGGGGCAACGTTCACCGGGGCGAGCGCTCATAGCTCAACGGATAGAGCACTTGACTACGGATCAAGAGGTTGCAGGTTCGAATCCTGCTGAGCGCACCACAACTCCGCAAGATCGGGTTCGCCCGTTCCTTGCGCTCATAGCTCAACGGATAGAGCACTTGACTACGGATCAAGAGGTTGCAGGTTCGAATCCTGCTGAGCGCACCATCGAGAAGCCCCCGGCCACAGGCCGGGGGCTTCTCCCGTTCCACGGCCGCCCCGGAGGATCGAACGGGCATTCCCGGTGGATGGGTTGACACCGAAGACCGGGCTCCGGCGGATTGTTCTGAATTCCCCTTTCCCGTAGGGCATTTCCGTGCGCCGCGCGCAGGATCGATTGCCGCCTAATGGATGAAATGCATCCGTTTCGGGTACATCCCGTCCTGCCGCCCGGATGCCTGCCAAACGGGTGGGACACGGCCAAAACAGCAGGTGTCGCGGTATGACCGGCTCAGGATCGTGATTCCGTTTTGTCCGATCTTGTGTCCAGACTGCCCGCCGTCCCGGCAGCCGACCGTGAAGGAGAGCCGGATGAGCCGACAGTTCCCCCGCACCGCTGCCGCCCTGGCCGTCCTCACGGCAGGGCTGCTGACCGGCTGGAACGCCCCGCTCTCGGTGGCCGAACAGTCCCCCGACACCTGGTCCGGGGAGCACCGCGCGGTGCTGCCCTCGGGCCTTTCCGTCCAGTTGGAATTCGCCGCTTCCCCGGGCGTCGGCATCACCGCCTCGGCCGGGGAATTGGCCGACCGGGCGGGCGGTCGTTCGGCCACGCCGTACGCGGACGGAATGCACCCCGGAGATCCCGCGCAGGTATTCGCGGTCGCCGACGGCGAAGCGCGGACGGACGGTTCCTGGCACCCGGTCGGAACGCTGCGGCTGACATTCTCCCGGCCCGTCCGCAATCCCCGGCTCCACCTCAGCGGGCTCGCCGCCCTCGCCACCGGGAAGTCCGGCACCACCTCCACCGCGGCCCGCCTCACCCTCACCGGCGGCTCGCCCGCCACCCCCACCCTGACGGGCCGCACCGACTGGGCGGGCTGGACGGTCGACGCCGCGACCCTGGCCCCGGTCGGTGCGGACGGCTCCACCGACGGCGCGGCCGGCTCCGCCGCCGAGGGCACCGTCGAACTCGCCGGGACGATCCGCAGCGCGGAGTTCCGCGTGGAACAGCGCAGCACCGCCCGCGCCGGGAGCACCACTCCCGCGCCCGCGCTGAGCCACGCCTTCACCGTCACCGTCGACGAGGACCTCGGCACCGCCCCGCAGGACTACGGCAACGCCTCCCACGTCGTCTCCGACCTCTTCCTCGGCCGCGACGCCACCGGCTCCGGCCGCAGCGCCCGTCCGTCGGCCTCCGGGGTCCCGGGGGCCGGGGGCTCAGGGGCCGGGGGCTCAGGGCGGGGCGACGAGCCGCTGGTCCAGCTCGACCACGGCGCCGCCCGGCGCAGCCCGTTCGACCGGCCCTCCGTCAGCCCGCCGCCGCCCAGGCTCCAGCCCGGCCGCGGCGAGTACCAGGGCGCCGACCCCTCGATCAGCTTCCCCGCGGAGGCTTCCGTCGGCCGCTACTACCGGGTCACCGTGCCCGTCGCCGTCGGGGACCAGCCCGCGACCCTGGCCGGCTGGATCGACTTCGACCACAACGGCCGCTTCGACCCGACCGAGCGGGTGCAGGTCGAGATCCCCGCCGGCGTCGACACCGGGACCCTGGAGTGGACCGTCCCGCCCGGCGCCTCCGCCAGCGACACCTGGGCCCGGCTGCGGATCGCCCGGGACACCGGCCAGCTCATCGGCTCCGGCGGCTTCGCCGACTCCGGGCAGGTCTCCGACCAGAAGATCAAGCTGACGGTCGGCGCCGCGCGGCCCGAGATCGCCGACCCCGTCGACGGCGACGTGCTCGCCGACACCCGCCCGCAGATCCGCGGCGAGGCGGCCGTCCCCGGCGCCACCGTCGAGGTCCGGGACGGCGACACCGCGCTCTGCCGCGCCAAGGCCGGGCGCGGCGGCGACTGGACCTGCCGGCCCGACACCGCGCTGGCCGGCGGCGTGCACAGCCTCACCCCGGTCGAGACCATCGCCGGGGGCGTGGTGCTGCGCGGCGAGGTCGTCCGGGTCAGCGTCAAGACGGCGCCGCCGAGCACGCCCGTGCTCACCCTGCCCGAGTTCACCAACGACCCGGCGCTCCTGCTCACCGGCACCGGCGAGCCCGGCAGCGCCGTCTCGGTCTCGGACCGCTACTCCGACAGCGAGGTGTGCACCACGGCCGTGCGGGCGGACGGCCAGTGGTCCTGCATCCCGGTCGAGAACCTGCCGGACGGGCAGCACCCGCTCACGCCCGTCGCCGTCGACGCGGCCGGGAACCGGACCACCGGGAAGCCGGTCACGCTGACCGTCGACACCGTCGCGCCGGACAAGCCCGTCCTCGCCACCCCGGCCTCCGGGGAGACCGTCCGCAGCAGCCGTCCGAAGCTCACCGGGCGCGCCGAGCCCGGGGTGAACGTGCAGGTCACGGCCCGGACGGGCGGCGCGGATTCGGCGGATCGGACGGTGCTGTGCGGGGCGACGGCTGCCCTCGACGGCAGTTGGAGCTGCACCGCCAACCGGGACCTGACGGACGGGGCGCAGTGGCTCGTCGTCACGGCCACGGACCGGGCGGGGAACGCGACTTCGGGGGACCCGGTGGCGATCCGGGTCACGGCGGGGGCGGATACGGCGAGCACCTCGCCGAGCCCGTCCGCCGCGGCTTCGCCGAGTGCGGCGGTGCCCGCGTCGGTGCCTGCTTCGGCTCCGGTGAGTGCGGTGGCGTCGCCGAGTGCCTCGGCTTCGAGCCCGGCGGCGGGGACGGGTACGGCTTCGCCGAGTGCGAGTGCGAGTGCGAGTGCGAGCCCGAGCCCGTCGGCGTCGACCTCGGCGTCGTCGGCGGAGGTTTCGCCGAAGCCGAGCCCGAGTGCTCCGGCCTCGGTGGTGCCGGAGGTGCCGGTGACGGTGCCGCTGCCGCCGGGGGTGCTGCCGATTCCCGTGCCGGCGGTCCCCGTGCCGGCCCCGGTTCCCGGGGGGCCGAGCCCGAGCGCGGTTGCTTCGGCGTCGGTGGCCTCGCCGTCGGCAGTGCCGACGGTGTCGGGCTCGCCGAGTGCGCCCGCGTCGCCTTCGGTCGCGGCGTCGGGTCTGCGGCCGGTCGAGCCCGGGGTGTTGCCGGTCTTCGTCCCGCAGGTCCCTGCTCCGGTTCCGCCGGGTCCGACGGTTCCGTCGGTCGCGGCCCCGAAGCCGAGCGCTCCCCCCAACTCGCCGAAGGCGAGCGCGAGCCCGAGCCCGAGTCAGAGTCAGATCCCCAGCGCATCCGCGCAGGTCACGGCCTCGCCGTCCGCCTCGCCGTCCGCGTCCGCGTCGGCGTCGGCCTCGGCCGGTTCGAGGGCGGCGCTCGCGCCCGCCGACCCGCCGTCGTCGCCGTCAGCGGTCGTGGAGGAGGAGCAGCCCGAGGGCGCAGCGGCGCGGCCGCAGGCGGCGCCGCCCTCCGAGGGGCGGGTCGCGGCCGCGCCGCCCGGGGAGTCCGCCCGGCGGGGCCTGCTCGCCGGAGTCCTGCTGGTGCTCGCCGGGATCGCGCTCATCACCCGCCGGGTGATCGCCCGGGGGCCCGGCTCCAGACGGCGCTGACCTGCGCAGACTGTCCTCCGATCTCCCTCCGACCGTCCCCGAACCGTCCCGACCATCCGTTCATGTGCCTGCGCGTCAGGTCGGCTTTGGACGATTCGTCAGCAAATGTCGACACACCTCAGCTCAAATGTCGCATTTGATGACGTATGAACTTAGCCTGACCCTGGCACTGCCCGTCAGATCCGGGCCGCCCGTTGCGCGACACACCGACCCTGAGGACCCGTGCATGGACGTCACCCGCGATTCGTCGCAGCGACCCGACCACCTGCCCAAGCCGCTCCCCCCGGCACTGCCGGAACGTTCCGCCTCGGGTTCCAGCCCCCTGGCCAAGGCCACGACCGTGCAGGTGACCAAGACCGGCAAGCCGGTCGCCTCGGTCGACCTGGCCGACGCGGGCCCGGCGACCGCGCCGCTGGCCCTGGTGCCGAGCCCCTTCCAGGGCGGCCCCTCCGACCTGGGCGATCCCCTGGAGGCGGCCGCGCCGGAGACGGTCGAACTGCCAGGGACGGCCGCGCCGGCCGCCGCCACCTCCCGCCGCCCCCCGCGCGCCGACCAGGCGCTGCGCGAGCACGGCGCCCGGGCCGTACCCGGCTGGATCGCCGTGTTCGCCGTCCTGCTCGGCCTGGCCGGCGTGCTGTACCCGCTGCTGCGCACCGGCGTCATCCCGCACTGGGACGTGCTGCCCGACCTGCGCGGCACCGCCGCGAAGGAGAACGGCCGGGCCGAGGTGGACCTCCTCTCGATCGCCGAGGTCGCCGGGGCGGGCCTGGTCGTGGTGTTCGCGCTGGCCGGCCTGCTGGCCAACGCCGGCGGCGAGACCCGGGTGCTGACCCGCTGGGGGCGCTACCGGGGGACGGTGCGCCGCACCGGCCTGATGTGGGTCAACCCGCTGCTGCGCCGCCGCCGGGTGGACGTGCGGCTGCGGCACTGGCGCAGCGAGCCGGTCAAGGTGGTCGACCGCACCGGCACCCCGATCGTCGTCCGGCTGCTGATCGTCTGGCGGGTCAAGGACACCGCGCGGGCGCTGCTGGCGATCGAGGACCACGAGGGCTACCTGCGCGAGCAGGTCCAGGCCGTGCTCACCCGGACGGCCTCCATCCTGCCCTGCGACAGCAACGCGGCCCCCGGCCCCGCCCTGCGCGACGGGCAGTGGTTCGCCGACGAGCTGACCCGGGCCCTCGCCGCCGAGGCGGCCCCGGCCGGTCTGGAGGTGTACTCGGTGCAGCCGTTGGCGCTGGACTACGCGCCCGAGGTCGCCGAGTCGATGCGCCGCCGCCGGCTGGCCGACCTGGACGCCGGTCTGCGCACGGTGCTGGTCGACGACGCGGTGGAGGCGGCGGCCCTGGCCGTGCGCCGGTTGGAGCGGGCCACCGCCCACGAACTGGACGAGGCCGCCCGCAGCGCGCTGATGGAACAGCTGCTGGTCGCCTTCGTCGCCCCGGCCGGAGTGGCCGCTTCGGTACCGCCCCCGGCCGCTCGGGCCGGGCGGAAGGAAGGACGACCCGCATGAGGATAGCCACCGGCGCGTACGCCGAACCCGATGTCGAGCAGGCGGTGGACGCCGGGCTGATCGGCTTCGAGGAGAGCCTCGGCAGCATCCCCGCGATCGTCGGCTGCGGCTGCCCGAACTGCGCGGCCCGGCCGCGGACCGCCGACTCCGACTCCTCGGCCGGTGGCAGCCGAATACACCGCGCCGTGCGGGGGACCTGCCTGGCGACCACCGTTCTGGCGGGCGCCGGCGTGGTCGGCCTGACGGCCGGAGCCGGGGCCGCGCACGCCGCGCCGGGCACCCAGGGCTGGGACGGGTCGAAGTACTGGTTCAAGAACAGTGCGGGTGAGTGGCGTTGGACGAGCCACTACACCGTGTACTCCAACCGCACCGGCGGGTCGGGCTCCTCCGGCGGCCAGGCGGTGTCCAACGGCTCGGCCTCCTCCTGGGGGATGCAGCAGGGCTGGGACGGGTCGAAGTACTGGTTCAAGAACGGCGCCGGCGAGTGGCGTTGGACGAGTCACCACGACGTCTACCTGAACCGCACCGGCCAGTCCGGCGGCGGCTCGGCGCCGCAGACCCCCGCCCAGCCGTCCGGGAGCAGCGCGCCGAGCTCGGGGAACACCGAGGCGGTGATCGGCTACGCGCTCGCGCAGCTGGGCAAGCCGTACGTCTGGGGCGGTGACGGCCCGACCGGCTACGACTGCTCGGGGCTCGTCCAGCAGGCGTACCGGCGCAGCGGGATCAGCCTGCCGCGGGTGGCCGACGACCAGTACGCGGCCACCACGCCGATCAGCTCGGGGCAGCTGCGCCGGGGCGACCTGGTGTTCTGGTCGGACAGCGGCCGGGCCTCGGGGATCCACCACGTGGGGATCTACCTGGGCGGCGGCAAGTTCGTCGAGGCGCCGAGGCCGGGCAGGACCGTCCGGATATCGACGCTCAACTCGGGCTACTACCCGACCCACTTCGGTCGGCCGTAGGGCGTTCGCGAGACACCTCGCAACACACCTCGCGAGACACCTCGGGCCCCGGCGGGAACGCTCCCGCCGGGGCCCGAGGCATGCGGTCAGGCGGAGGCGTCGTCCAGCAGGGCGGTCTGCGCCGGGGTGAGCTCCAGGGCGGCGGCGGCCAGCAGCGGGGGCAGCTGCTCGACGGTGCGGGCGCTGGCGATCGGGGCGGCGACGGTCGGGCGGGCGGTGAGCCAGGCGAGGGCGACGGTGGCGAGCTCGACGCCGTGCTCGGCGGCGACGGCGTCCAGGGCGTCCAGCACCTTGGGGCCGCGCGGCTCGGCCAGGTAGCGGGCGGCGCCCTCGGCGCGGGCGCTGGTGACGTCCGGGCCGCCCGGGCGGTACTTGCCGGTCAGGAAGCCGGAGGCGAGCGCGTAGTAGGGGACGGTGGCCAGGCCGTGCCGGGCGACGACCTCGGCCAGCGGGCCCTCGAAGATGGCGCGGGAGACCAGGTTGTAGTGCGGCTGGACGGCGACGTACGCGGCCAGGCCCTCGCGCTCGGAGAAGGCCAGCGCCTCGGCGAGCCGCTCGGCGGAGATGTTGGAGGCGGCGACGGCGCGGACCTTGCCCTCGCGGACCAGCTCGTCCAGCGCGGTGACGAACTCCTCGACCGGGGTCTCGTCGTCGCGGTGGGTGTAGTACAGGTCGATGTGCTCGACGCCGAGGCGGCGCAGCGAACCCTCGGCGGACGCCTTGATGTTGGCCGCGCTCAGGCCGCGCGCCTCGGGGTGCATGCCGACCTTGGTGGCGATCACCACGTCGTCCCGACGGCCGCGGCTGCGCAGCCAGTCGCCTATGACGGTCTCGGACTCGCCGCCGGCGTTGCCCGGGGCCCAGGCCGAGTAGACGTCGGCGGTGTCGACGAAGTTGCCGCCGGCGGCCGTGTAGGCGTCCAGGACGGCGAAGGACTGCTGCTGGTCGGCCGTCCATCCGAAGACGTTGCCGCCGAGGGAGAGCGGGGAGACGGACAGGTCGGAGGCGCCGAGGCTCACCCGGCTGAAGGCTGCGGTCATGATCGCAGTCAACCGGATCGGCGGGCGGCGCATTCCGTCCGTCGCACGGACTTCACACGCTCGTCGCCCCGCCGTCGCACGAAGCGGTGGGCGCGGGCAGGTGAGGTGGGGTCCGGGGTGTGCCTGAGGTGGGCGGATTCGTTAGAGTCCGTGCCATGGCTGACAACGACTACGACCCCGCCGGCAGCACGCAGATGTTCCGGGCGTTCGTCGACGAGACTCCGGCCCCCCAGGCTCCGGGTTCCGTCTCCACCTACGGCAGCACCGGCGGCGGCAGGCGCACCGGCGTGATCGCGCTGATCGCCGTCGTGACCCTGGTGGTCCTGGGCACCGTCGTCTGGCTGGCGGTCAAGTGACCCTCGCGCGGGTGACCCGGACGAGGGTCACCCGCGCGGTGGGAGTGTGAGGTTCAGCAGGGCTTGCGCCAGGCGTTCAGATCGAGCTGCTTCTGCATCGAACTGAAGCCCAGGGACTTGGCCTTGGCGCAGAACTGGTTGGTGTCGAGCTTGTACTCGACGTGGAAGACCGCCTTGTTGGCCTTGATGAACGGCGCGACGCGGTCGCACTCGTCGAACTGCGAGCACTCCTCGTTGACCGCGAAGTCGAAGTCCGGCAGCAGCGCGGGGATCTGGTCGAGGTCGTTCTTGAGGCCGATGGCCAGGCCGCGGTCGTGCGCGAGCTTGGCGAGCATGCGGTTGTACGCGAGCTGGTCGTCGGGGGTCAGCGGGAAGCCGCTGTGCTGGTTGTACGCCTCGATGGTGTCGGGCTCGATGGCGTCGAAGCCCTTGCTCTTGCACATGTCGAAGCGCGCGGCCATCAGCGGCTTCAGCTGGTCCAACTTGCGGATGTCGAACCACTTCTCGCCCGTCCAGCCCGTGTCGGAGCCCTGGAGGGCCTTGGCGAAGGCTTTGGAGTCGGGGCGGAAGTCCTCCCAGGAACCGGCGTTGATGTAGCAGATCACCTTGCGGCCCTTGGCGTGCAGGGCGGAGACCACCGAGGCGTCGTTCTCGAAGCCGTCGATGTCGTAGACCGGCACGTCCACCGACTGGTCGACGGGGCCGTTGCCGAGCTGCCACTGCCAGGCCAGGCCCGGGGCGGGCTGCCAGCGGCCTCCGGCGGCCGGCGGCGGGACGGGGGAGCCCGGGGTGCCGGGGGCGGTCGTCGTGGCGCCCGGGGTGGTGGGCGTCGTGCCCGGCGGAGTGGCCGGGGTGGTGCTGCCGGGGCCCCCGGGGGTGCTCGGGGCGGTGGCCGCGGGCGGGTTGCTCGGCGAGGAGTCGGCCGAGTCGTTGTCGTCGTCCGAGCCCGAGCTGCTGCACGAGGTGGCGAGCAGCGCGGTGGCGGTGGCGAGGGCTGCGGCGGCGGGCATCAGCCGGAGGCGGCGGTTCACGGTTGTCGAACTCCGAGTCGGGTCAGGTGAGTTCGGCGGCGGCCAGGCCGTACGGCAGGGTGCACCAGGGGTTGTCCCCGGCGCCCGGTACGGCGCAGCCGACGCCGGCGCGGCGGGCGGCGATCAGTGCGGTGGCATCCTCGGCGGCATCGGCCGGGACGTCGTAGACCAGGTGGCAGAAGCGGGAGGCCGCGTGACGGCCCGTCCACAGCGGCTGGGTCATCGAGCGGTACGCCGTCCAGTCGCCCTCGAAGGTGACCAGCAGGTCGGCCAGGCCGACTTCGGCGTAGCCCGGGTCCGGGTGGTCGCCGTGGCCGAACACCACGGTGTGGCAGCCGGCCGCCCTGGCCGCCGTCGCGAGGCGGCGGTAGTGCGCCAACGCGCCGGGGTGGGTGGCGACTTGGTCGAGGTAGGCGCCGTTGATGCCATGGCGCTGACGATACGTGAGGATGTCGGCGACCACCGCCGCGTGGGGCCTGCGGCCGTAGTCGGTGTCCGTGTACCCGATCAACGGCAGCCCGGCGGCGCGGAGTTCTTCGACGGCGTCGGAGAAGACGCCGTCCGGGGTCTCGCCCGGACCGTCCGCGAGGTTGAGCACCACGGCGGTGATCCGGGAGGGGTCGGCGGCGGCGACCGCCCGCCAGGCCGCCGGGTCCACCGCGGGGTGGACGTACAGCGGCACCAGCAGGCGGCCGTCCGGTACGGGCCCGGTCGTCATGCCACCGCCGGGGTGGTGGCGGGCGCGGCGCTGTCGAGCCACAGGTCGCGCAGGGTATCGGCGAGGCCCGTGGTCGGGTGCCAGCCGAGCGCCTCGGCGGCGGCCGACACGTCGGCCTGCTGCCAGGAGACGCCGGCCGAGCGCTCGGAGCCCGCGCCGCTCTCGTCGATCCGGCCGGTGAAGCCGGAGGCGGCGACCAGCCCGTCCGCGATCGCCCGGACCTGCTGGGCCCGTCCGGAGGCGAGGTTGAGCACCCGGGGGAGCGGGCCCTCGGCGGCGACGGCCAGGCCGACCGCCCCGGCGACGTCCCGGGCGTCGACGAAGTCGCGGTAGGCGGAGAGGTCCCCGACCTTCACGACTCCCTCGGCGCCCTCGGGGGCCACCCGGCGCAGCTCGGCGGCCAGCCGGCCGGGCAGCGAGCCCGCCGGAGCGCCCGGGCCGACCGGGTTGAACACCCGCAGCACCACGGCGTCCAGCGGCGAGCCGGCCACCGCGAGGGAGCCGGCCAGCTTGGTGGCGCCGTAGACGCCCACCGGGCGGGCGTCGGCCTCCTCGGACAGCGAGCTGCCCTCGGCGCAGACGCCGTACTCGCCGGCCGAACCGATGTGCACCAGGCGGGTCTTCGGGGCGCACAGGGAGAGCGCCTCGCAGAGCACCGCCGGGCCGCGGGCGTTGACCTCGGCGAGCTTGACCGCGCTGCCGGCCACCGCGCCGGCGAAGTTGACCACCGCGTCGGGCGCCAGCGCGGCGATCTCCTCGCCGAGCGGGCCGGCCTGGGCGGTGGCCAGGTCAAGCCGGAGGTCGTGGGCGGGCCGCCGCCCCGCGGTCAGCACGGTGGCCCCGGGCAGGGCCCGCAGGACGGCGGCGGCGTGACGGCCCAGGAAGCCGTCACCGCCGAGGAGCAGGATTCTCACGCGGCCCGTCCGTCGCTCTCGGCGCCGGCGGCGGCCGGGGTGTCCGGCTGGGCGCTGTCGTCCGAGGCGGTGCGGGCCGCCGGGATCGGCAGTTCCGCGACGGCCGGGACGACGGCCGGGACGACGGTCGGGGTGGCGGCCGGGGTGTCGGCCGACTCGAAGGGCATCAGGACCGGGCGGATGCTGGAGAACTCGGCGTTGGCCCGGTCGTAGTCGTCCGGGCGGCCGATGTCCAGCCAGTAGCCGTCGAAGTCGTAGGAGGACGGCGGGGTGTCGGCGGCCAGCAGGTCGAGTACCAGCTCGTCGAAGCCCAGCGGCAGGCCGGGGGTGTACTTCGCCAGCGCCGCGCGCGAGACGCCGTACACGCCCATCGAGACGCGGTAGTCGATGCTCGGCTTCTCCTGGAAGCCGGTGACGCTGCCGGCCTCGGTGGTCAGCACGCCGAAGTCGATCCGGACCTGGCGGGCGTAGGTGGCGATGGTCAGCGGGGAGCCGGACGCCTCGTGGTGGCGGAGCACCGCGGCGAAGTCCAGGTCGGTGAGGATGTCGCCGTTCATCACCAGGAAGTGCTCGGGCAGGCGGTCCTGCATGGTGAGCAGCGGGCCCATGGTGCCGAGCGGGCTGTCCTCGACGGCGTAGCCGACCCGCAGGCCCCACTGGGAGCCGTTGCCGACGTACGCGCGGATGATGTGGCCGAGGTGGCCGATCGCCAGGGTCACGGTCTTGAAGCCCGAGGCGGCGAGCTGGCGCATCACGATCTCCAGGATCGCGTGCTGGTCGCCGATCGGGACGAGGGGCTTGGGAAGCGCGGTGGTGTACGGGCGCAGGCGGACGCCCTTACCACCGGCGAGGATCACTGCGTGCATGGTGTTTCCCCCACGGAAAGGATGTGCTGGACACGAGCCTCGGATACCAGGGCGGTCATGATCGCGACGGTGCGTCAGACGTTGTAGATGTCGGTCTTGTAGCGGGCGAGGTTGGCCGGGTCGCGGAAGAACTCGATGGTCTCCTCCAGGCCCTGCTCCAGGCTGAAGCGCGGAGCCCAGCCGGTGGCCTCGCGCAGCCGGGTCGCGTCCGCGACGAGCCGCATGACCTCGGAGTTGGTCGGGCGGATGCGCTGCTCGTCCTCCTTGACGAGCAGGTCCACGCCCATGAGCTTGCCGACCAGGGTGACCAGGTCGCCGACGGAGATCTCGCCGCCGGTGCCGGCGTTGAAGGTGCGGCCGACCACCGACTCGGCGGACGCGGTGCCCACCGTGCGGAAGGCGTTGGCGGTGTCCTTGACGAACGTGAAGTCGCGGGTCGGGCGCAGGTCGCCGAGGGTGATCTCGGTCTGGCCGGCCGCGACCTGGGCGATCACGGTGGGGATGACGGCGCGCATCGACTGGCGCGGGCCGAAGGTGTTGAACGGGCGCAGGGTGACGACCGGGGTCTCGAAGCTGGCGTGGTAGCTGTCGGCCAGCCGGTCCCCGCCGGCCTTGGAGGCGGCGTACGGGGACTGGGTGTTGATCGGGTGGTCCTCGGTGATCGGCACGGTCTGCGCGGTGCCGTAGGTCTCGCTGGTGGAGGTGTGCACCAGGCGCGGGATCTCCAGGTGGCGCACGGCCTCCAGCACGTTCAGGGTGCCGGTGACGTTGGTGTCCACGTAGGAGTGCGGCGCGCGGTAGGAGTAGGGGATCGCGATCAGGGCGGCCAGGTGGTAGACCGCCTCGGTGCCCTTGACCAGGCCGTTGACGGAGCCCGGGTCGCGGACGTCGCCGAGCACGATCTCGACGGAGTCCAGAACCTCCGGGGAGAGGGTCTCCAGCCAGCCGAAGGAGGAGAAGGAGTTGTACTGCACCATCGCGCGGACGTGGTGACCGTCGGCGACCAGGGTCTCGACGAGGTGGGAGCCGATGAAGCCCTCGGCTCCGGTGACCGCGACGCTGCTGCTCATGCGGAATTCGCTTTCTCGATGTGCGGGACGGTCCGACGCCCTGTGGTGGTCGGCCGAGCTTGTCGATCGGTTGTCGATCAGCGGTGCTGGGTGGTGCGGCCGAGCGCGGGCCCGGCGATGGCGGTGAGGAGGAGTGCGGCCGCCCCGCAGCCGATGAGCTGCAGGGCGATCGGGTCCGCACCGGTCAGCAGTCCGACGCTCTCGGCGACGGCGGCTGCCAGACAGATGAGGGCGGTGCTCCAGCTGAACCCGAAGGCGTTCAGCAGCAGCGCCAGCCAGAGCGAGCCGCCCAGGAGCAGCATCGCGCCGAGCTGCGGCACGCCGAGCGCGGGAGCGCCCGGCCACAGCACGGTCGCGGCGGCGTCCAGCGCGGCGACGGTCGTGAGGTAGATGAACAGGCAGCCGAGCAGGATGCCGCCGGTGCGGCGGCCGAACTGCGCACTGGTGTGGCTGGTGCGCAGCGCCGCCACGGCCATCGCCCGGTAGCGGAACAGCAGCCACTCGGCCAGGCCCAGGCTGAGCGTCAGCGCGATCATGGCCGGGCCGGTGAGGGCGGCCTTCGTCTGCCCCGCCGCATGGTGGGCCCCGGGGTGCGCACCGGCGTGGGCGGCGGCGTGCGTGACGGTGGTGTGGACGGCGTGGACGGTGTGCCCGCTCGCCTGCACCGCCTGGTGGACGGTCTCGCCGAGGCCCGCGATCAGCGTCAGCGCGCCGCAGGCCAGGCCGAACAGCAGGTGCGGCAGCTCCTGGTACAGCGGCAGCCTGAGCGCGGGCGCGTCCTTGTCGCCGGCGCGCACGCAGCGCAGCAGCTCCCGGGCGGCCAGCCCGATCGCCAGCGCCACCGAGGCGAGCAGCACCACCGTCCGTACGACCTCCGGCACGTCGGCGGCGAGCACCACGCCCGCGCCGACCGAGGCCGGCGCCAGCGCGACCAGCAGGAACTTCTCCCGGCCCAGCACCAGCAGCACGGTGGCCGCGCCCAGGTACGCCGACTGCCCGGCGGCGAAGCAGAGTGAGCCCAGCGGGCCGCCGACCACGTACGCGGCGGTGGCCGCGACCAGCGCGCCCATCGGCGCGCCCACGGCCAGGCAGACGGCGGCGTCCCGGCGGCGCACCCGGCTCAGCCAGCGGTACGAGCGGTGCGCCAGCGCCTGGTTGAAGCCCCAGCTGACCAGCGTCGCCACGGAGAGCGCGAGCATGCCCGAGGGCAGGCCGAAGCGCATCCGGGCGGTCGCGAACAGGTTGGCGCCGAGCAGGTAGCCGAGCCCGGGCAGGGCGAACACCAGGCCGCGCACCACGCAGCGCCAGGGGTCGGCCCGCCAGGGGTTGGCGAACTCGGAGCTCGGGCCGGGGTAGCGGCGCTGGACCTTCTCGAACAGCTCCTCGGCGACGGTGAAGGCGTCGGGGCGGCCGTAGAGCAGGGCGGCCTGCTCGTCCGAGAGGCCGTCCGACTCCAGGATGGCCGCGATCTCGTACGGGTGGACGGCGTCGGCGCAGATGTCGTTCAGGCGCTCGGCGAGCTCGTCCAAGGGGTCGGCGGAGAGGCCGAGTTCGTCCTCCGGCTCGGGCTGCACCGGGGTGGCCGGGGCCTGGCGGCGGAGCTTGAGCGGCAGCGTGCGCAGCTGCATCGTCCGCTCGGCGCCGCCCTCGTCCTGGACGAGCCGCAGGGGACCGCTCATGCGTCCACCTCGCTGCGCTCGGCGGCCGCTTCGCGGGACACGCACCTCTTGATGATGAGCTCGCTTCGCTCGCTCATGCGTCCACCTCGCTCGGCTCGGGCTGGACGGAGGCGAGCGGGCGTTCCCAATCGGGGCTGGGGGCCTGGTCGGTGACGGGGACGACGCCGCCGGGCATCCAGCGGGCGGTGCCCAGGAGTTCGGTGTAGATGCCGCGGAAGCCGTCGATGTTCTGGCGCAGGGTGAACTGCTCGATGACCCGCAGCCGGGCGCCCTCGCCGAGGCGGGCGCGGCGCTCGGGGTCGCGCAGCAGCTCGATCGCGGCGGCGGCCATCGGCTCGGGCTCGCGCGGGGGGACGACCAGGCCCGTGTCGCCGACGGCCTCGCGCACGCCGCCCACGTCGGTGGAGACGGTCGCGCGGCCGCAGGACATGGCCTCGATCAGGGTGAACGGGAAGCCCTCGCTGATGCTGGAGAGCATGACCACGTTGCCGGCCGCGTAGGCGTCGGTGATGTCGGCGACGCGGCCCTCGAAGACCACCGAGTCGGCTATATCGAGCTCGGCGGCCAGGGCTATGCAGCCGTCCCGGTACGCCTCGCCGCCCTTGGGCGTGCCCCCGAAGAGCCGCAGCCGCGCCTCGGGGATCTCGCTCCGGACGATGGCGAAGGCCCGGATCAGCGTCTCCAGGTCCTTGATCGGGTCGACCCGCCCGGCCCAGCTGAGGGTGGGCGTCTCGGGCTCGGGCCCGGCCGGGGGGAAGGCCGCCGGGTCCACCCCGTTGTAGACGGTGCGGATGTGCGTGGACGGCGTGCCGCCGCGCTCCTCCCAGCGCCGGTTGTACCGGTTGCCGGGGGTGACCAGCGCGGCCTGGCGGTAGCTCTCCTCGGCGAGCATCCGGTAGAAGCCCAGCAGCAGCGCCTTGACCGGCCAGCGGTACGGGCCGGTGCGGTAGCCGAGGTAGCGCTCGCGCAGGTAGATGCCGTGCTCGGTGAGCAGGAACGGTACGCCGTACTGCTGGGCGGCGATCAGCCCGGGCAGGGTGGCGAGGCCGCCGCTGGCCGCGTGGGCGACGCCGTCGGTGGGCGGTTCGACCGCGAGCGGCCGCAGGGCGTGCTCGAGCAGGTCGGTGGCGTTCAGGGCGTCGTGCATGGTCGGCCGGGAGGCGGCGGTCGGCAGGTAGTCGCGGGTCCAGACCTGCTGCAGGGTGCGCAGGGCGCGCTCGCTGCGCAGCGCCGGGCTGAGCAGCCCGCGCCGAGCGAGGTCGGCGAAGCCGTACAGCTCGGTGCCGAAGTGGGTGGTGTAGACCGGGTCGAGGACGGAGTGCAGGAAGCGCTCGTACGCGTTGAGGAAGAGCCGCATCTCCTTGCCGCGCGGTGCTCTGGCGTCGGAGGCCGGGCCCCACAGCGGTGCGGTGGTCACGGACCGTACGTTGGCGGGCAGTTCCCACGCGAGCGGTTCCTGGCCGGTGCCGGTGACGGCGATGATGTCGAAGTCGACGTCGGGCATGCCCTGGACGAGCTGGTCGCACCAGACACTGACCCCGCCGTGCTGGTGCGGGTACGTCCCCTCGGTGAGCAGGGTGACGCGCATGTCCTGTCCCCCTCCTGTTCTTGCCTGTTCTTGCGTCGGTTGTCCGGCCTGGATGGCCGGAACGGCAGCCGTGGCGGGGCCGGGCCGGTCGCCCGGTCCGGCCCCGTCATCGGGTGTTGCGGTTACGGGTTACCGGTTGCCGGAGCGGCCGGTGGTGGTGCCGCGCGAGGCCGTCCCCCCGGAAGCCTTGCCGCGCGTGTCACGGGCGTCGGCAGCCTTGGCTACGACGCCCTTGCCGGGCACGGGGGTTCCGCTGCCGGGCACCAGGGACGGGGTGGCGCCGCGAGCGGTGTCGCTCGGGCCCACCGGGACGGGAGTGGCCACGCCCTGCGGGACGACCTTCTTGTCGGCCGGGGCCGGGGCCGGGACGGACTTTGCGGCGATGCTCGGGGCGACGGCGGCCGGAGCGGCCGGGGCGGCACCCGAGGGGAGCTGCAGCACGACGCTGGTCTGCATGGGGCCGGGGGCCACCCAGCCCGAGAGGTTACCGGCGTAGGCGGAACCGAAGGCGGTCGTCCCGATGGCCAGCTGCTGAGCAGTTCCGGTCGGCATGGTGGCCTGGACCTGAACGCCCGCCGGCGCGTTGACCGTGACGGTGTTCCCGATCCGGTAGCCGGTGACCTGGCCGGCGGCGACGGCCGTGTTCCAGGCGCCGCGCTTCTGGAACTCCTGGCCGATCTCGCGCTCGCTGAGGTTCACGATCGGGGTGTTGTCGGCGTGCAGCGAGCGGTAGGTGCCAAGGATCTTCTCCAGCACCGGGTACAGGATGCGGTCCTCGGACAGGTTCGACTGGTGCACGAAGTGCGGGCGCGGGTCGTTGTTCAGCACGTGGCCGAGGTCGATCCGGGCCTCCAGCGGCACGATGTACGACTGGTAGCCGGTGGTGGTGTTCAGCGGCTGGGGCAGGCAGGTGGAGTTGGCGTTGTTCTCGCAGACGCCGCTTCCGCCGTTGGCCTTGCTGGTGTAGATCCAGTTGTACTCGTCGGTCTCCTCCACCGCCGAGCCGGCGTTGTAGAAGACGTTCATCGGGTACCGCGGCACGGTCAGCGTGGACGGGCCGACGGGCCGCTGGGCGGCCTCGCGGGAGGCGTCGCTGCCGGTGAACTTGATGCCGTTGGCGGCCAGCGCCGGCGCCAGGTTCGGGTTGTCGCTGGTCTCCTGCGGGGCGGTCAGCAGCCCGGAGTGCTCGCCGGTCACGAGGGCCTGCGGGTCGACGCGGAGGCCGTTGCGGGTGGCCCAGTCGAAGTTGTTCTTGATCTGGGTGCTGATGGTGTTGTAGTCGACCCAGACGGTGTTGCCCGCGGCGTCCTTGGTGCACCGCCACGGCACCACGGTGACGTCCTGGAGGCAGCCCAGGTACGGGTGGGAGTACGTGTGGTTGACCCACCGGTAGCTGGTCTGGTCGGTGATCATCTGGCCGGCGGTCGGGTCGACCGTGGCCTGGTGGTCGGCCTTCCAGTCCTCGCTGCCACCGCCGTTGAACAGCATGTCCAGCGTGAAGTTGTTGGTGGTCTGCCACTGCTTGAGGAACTGGGCGTCGGCCTGGGTCATCCGGATCGGGTTGGCCGTGTCCGGGGTGCCGGGCGGGCAGGTGACGTCGCCGGGGGTGCACTTGAGCGTGGTGCTCCAGCGGTCGTCGGCCAGGAAGACGTCGTCGACGTGGGTCGCGAAGTAGTTCCGGTCGTAGCCGAGGTGGACGCCCTGGGTGATCCAGTCGACCATGCCGCGTGCCAGCAGCCGGTACTGCTGCTGGTACTGGTTGTAGACGAAGGTGACGACCAGTTCCTTGCGGCCGTCGTGGGTGTACTCGCCGACCAGCGAACCGCGGCTGGTCGTGCTGGGTATCGGCGCGTCGACCAGCGGGGTGAACGAGGCGCCGGCCGGCAGGGAGGCGAGCGGGGTGGCCAGGTAGCCGTAGCTCTCGTTGACGTTCGGGTCGTTGTCCTCGAACGGGACGCTGCCCTTGAGGTACCCGAACGGGCCGGACGTGCCCGCGGCCGTGGTGGCGGCCTGGAATCCGTCGAGGGTCCCGACGAAACCGGGATTCTGAGCGTAGTTCAGCCCCACCGCCGGGCTGGCCCACGTGTACGCGTCGATCTGACGGACATTGAAAGCGGCCTCGTAGGTCGCGATCGCGGTCATCTCGGCGGCGCTGTTGGGGAAGGGGTTCTCATTGGGCATGACAATGCCCTGGAACTTGCCCCGGGGCAGACCGTTCACGGTGTCGCTCAGGAAGGCCGAGGTGATCACCGGTCGGCCGGTATCGCTGAGGGTGACGACCTTGTACGGGGTGCCCTGGCTCTTGAGTTCGGCGGTGATGGCCGCGACCGCCGGGCCGCCGTCGTCGATGACGAGGACGGTGAGGTCGATCCTGGGCGGTGTGGTGTCCGCGTGGGCCAGGGTGGTCTGAAGCCCTCCGGCCAGCAGAACTGCCGCCGCACACGCGGCGACTCTTCGGGTCGCTCGACCCATGTTGTGCCTCCCCTTGGGGCCGGACTCCGGGCCGTAACCACGGCCGTCCGCCCCCTTGTCGCTGTTCGCGGGCAGCAGGCTGCCCGGCGCCCATCCTGGTGGAGGCCCGGGTACGGGAGTGACCATTTGGGTGAGAGTGCAGCGAACCTGTTACCAACGTTCATGGCAAAGCCATGAAGGCGCTGATTGTGACCGGAAGAGGACCGGGGATGCAAATAATGAATTGAAAATGAAAAACCGGAGCCCCGGGCATCCGGTGCCATGTGACAGCCCGAATTCACAATGCGACGGAGACGGCAACATCACCCCCCGGGGACGGGGTGATCAGCCCTCGTTGATCAATCCCTCACGGAGCTGGGTCAGGGTGCGGGTGAGGAGCCGCGAGACGTGCATCTGGGAGATGCCGATCTCCTCGCCGATCTGCGACTGGGTCAGGTTGCCGAAGAACCGCAGCATGATGATCCGGCGCTCGCGCGGCGGCAGCTTCGCCAGCAGCGGCTTGAGCGACTCGCGGTACTCGACGCCCTCCAGCGCGAGGTCCTCGTACCCGAGCCGGTCGGCCAGCGGCCCGTCGCCGTCCTCCTCGCCGGGGCTGGAGTCGAGCGAGCTGGCGGTGTAGGCGTTGCCCACCGCGAGGCCCTCGACCACGTCCTCCTCGCTGACCCCCAGGCAGGCCGCCAGCTCGGCGACGGTGGGGGAGCGGTCCAGCCGCTGGGACAGGTCGTCCCCGGCCTTGGTGAGCGCCAGCCGCAGCTCCTGGAGCCGGCGCGGCACCCGCACCGACCAGCTGGTGTCCCGGAAGAAGCGCTTGATCTCCCCGACCACCGTCGGCATCGCGAAGGTGGGGAACTCCACCCCCCGCTCGGGGTCGAACCGGTCGATCGCCTTGATCAGGCCGATGGTGCCGACCTGGACGATGTCCTCCATCGGCTCGTTGCGGCTGCGGAAGCGCGCCGAGGCGTACCGGACCAGCGGCAGGTTGAGCTCGATCAGGGTGTCGCGGACGTACGTGTGCTCGGCGCTGCCGGGTTCCAGGGCGGCCAGCCGCAGGAACAGCGAGCGGGAGAGCGTACGGGTGTCCAGCGCGGACCCGGGCGGAGCCGCCTCCGCCGGCCCGCGTTGCGGCGGGAGGCCGCCCTCGGCGACCGTGGTGTTCTCGGCCTGACCAGCGTGGATCTCCGCAGTGCCCAGCTCTCCGGACATGCGCCCACCCCCTCGTGACTGACGTTTGAACGGGGGCCGACACCCGGAGGTTCCCGGCGGGGGCCCAATCCCCTCCATACCGGATCACCGCGCACGGCAAACCCGAACGTCGCGAATCGTCACGCCCGGGTAACGCGCAGCAATCTCACTCTTCCCATGAGTTGCCGGTCCGAAGCCTCGTCAGAATCCGCGACAGCAGTCGGGAAACATGCATCTGCGACATTCCCAGCTCGGTACTGATCTGCGACTGGGTGAGGTTGGCGAAGAACCGCAGCATCACGATCCGCCGTTCCCGTTCCGGGAGTTGGACCAGAAGGTGGCGCACCATGTCGCGGTGCTCGACCTCGGCGAGCGCGGAGTCCTCGTAGCCGAGCCGGTCGAGCAGGGCCAGCCCGCCCTCGTGCTCCTGGGCCGCCTCCAGGGAGGCCGCGTTGTAGGCCCGCCCGGCGTCCAGGCAGGCCCGGACGTCCTCCTCGGGGATGCGCAGGCTGGCGGCGATCTCGGGCACCTTGGGCACCCGGCCGTGCAGCACCGTCAGCTCCTCCATGGCGCCGCTGACCTGGACCCAGAGCTCCTGGAGCCGGCGGGGGACGTGCATGGTGCGGACGTTGTCGCGGAAGTAGCGCTTGATCTCGCCGAGGATGGTCGGCAGCGCGTAGGTGGGGAACTGCACGCCGCGGGTGGGGTCGAAGCGGTCGATGGCGTTGATCAGGCCGATCGTGCCGACCTGGACGACGTCCTCCATCGGCTCGCTGCGGCTGCGGAAGCGGGTGGCCGCGTAGCGCACCAGCGGGATGTTCACCTCGATCAGTGCCGCCCGGACCCGCTCCCGCTCGGGGGCGTCGGGGGGCAGTTCGGCGAGCCGCTCGAACAGCACCCGGGTCAGGGTCCGGACGTCCACGACGGGCCGGCCGCCGGGGCCGCGCAGACCGTCCGGGCGGAGTTCGCCGGCCGGACTGATGATCGCAGCCAGCACTTCGTCCACGGACACGTCACCCCTCCCAAAGTCGTCTACGGCGGGCCCTGCGGATCGGGTGTCGCGGCTGGTTCTTCACCTCGCCATGTCCGGCAAAACCGGTCATAGCATCACAAGGCGGGCGCAGGTCGGGCAAGTACCCGGTGGAGGTGTGTTGATGGGGCGAACGGCCGTCGCGGGGCCCGGGGGCGGGGCGCGGCACGGGTCGTTCCGGGGCGTAGCAAGCCGCCCCGCCCGGTGGCCGGGCGGGGCGGTCGGGGTCCGTCCGGGGGACGGGCCGGGGGTGCGCTCGGGGAGCGCGGGGGCCGTTCGGGGCTCAGACCTCGATGTCGGCGATCACCCAGGTGGCGAATTCGCGCCACTGGCCGGCCGCAGCCTGGTGGGCCGGGTGGGTCAGGTACGCCTGCAGGGCCTCGCGGTCCTCGACCAGGCTGTTGATCGCGTAGTCGTAGGCGATGTCCCGCTCGGTGGTGTTCCAGCCGCACTCCCACGCGCGGAGCTCGGGGATCAGCGAACCGAGCTCGGCGAACGCCTTCGCGCCGGCGATTGCGCGCTCGTCGTCCTTGGTGACGCCTTCATCGAGCTTGAACAGGACCAGGTGCCGGATCACGACGGCCACTCCTCGCGGACGGGGGGAACAGAGGGTCCCGCCCACCGTAACGGGTGCGCCGGGGCCCCTCGCGGGCCGTCCCGCTACTTGATCAACCCGGTCATGAAGGTGCCGACCGCCTTGGCCGCGTTCGAGATGCCCTCGAAGCCCAGCTGGACGAGCTCGGCCGAGCGCGACGGTGAGGTGATGATCGAGTAGAGGACGAAGACGAGCAGGAGCACCATGCCGATCTTCTTCGCCTGCGCCATCGGGGGTCCCTTCCTCCCAGCTGTGGGCCGCCGTCACCCTGCTCCCCGAGCGGCCCTGCACTGGGCAGCTTATCCACCGGACGGGCTATCAAGTGTGCGACGCGTTCGCCCGACGGGACGAAGGTCCCCGCGAGTGGGGCCTTTCTCCGGATGCCCGGGCCCGGCCGCGGCGGCAGGATGGACGGTGTGCCGCGGATCTGGCAGGAATCCCCGGTACGTGGACCGGAGATCCCCGCTGTGGGACCGGGCGCCGCGACTTCCCCCCGACGCGGCACCGGTTGTGGGACTCCGCCAGGGGGAGCGGTGAGTCCCCCCGAGCCGCTCCCCCTCCAGGCTCCGTACGGACCGGGTTTCGGTGGTCATCGGCCCGGCGTACGGAGCCCTTTCCGTGCCCGGGAACCGGGACCGGAACGTGAGATCGCAGCTGAGGCGGCAACTGAGGCCGGAACTGAGACCGCGACGACGAAGGGCCCCGACCGTTCCCGGTCGGGGCCCTTCGTTCTTCCTGCTCATGGCGGTAGCGGTGGGATTCGAACCCACGGTGGAGTTGCCCCCACACACGCTTTCGAGGCGTGCTCCTTTGGCCGCTCGGACACGCTACCGAGGGGAACTCTACCGGACGGGTGGCGCGGTCACGAAATCCGTTTCCGGACAGGGTGGACGGGCGGGGTGGCCGACGGGACGGCCGGAGGGGGTGTCAGCGGCGCCCGGTCAGCGGTGGCCGTCGAAGAAGGCGCGCAGCTGGGTGGCGCACTCCTCGGCGAGGACGCCCGGGACGACCTCGGGGCGGTGGTTGAGCCGGCGGTCGCGCATCACGTCGAAGAGGGAGCCGGCCGCGCCGGCCTTCTCGTCGAGGGCGCCGTAGACCACGCGGTCGATGCGGGAGAGGACGATGGCGCCGGCGCACATGGTGCAGGGCTCCAGGGTGACGACGAGGGTGCAGCCGCTGAGGCGCCACTCCCCGGCCTTCTCCGCCGCCTGCCGGATGGCGACCACCTCGGCGTGGGCGGTCGGGTCGCCGATCGCCTCGCGCTCGTTGTGGCCGCGCCCGATCACCTCGCCGTCCGGGCCCAGCACGAGCGCCCCGACGGGGACGTCACCGGTGGCCGGCGCCAGGGACGCCTCGGCGATGGCGAGGCGCATCGGCGCCGCCCAGCGGTCGCGTACCGGGTCGGGGCGGACGGGGGCGGGCAGCGGGGGGACGTGCGGGACGGTCGGCGGGGTGGCGGCGGGCTGCATGGCATCCAGTGTCGGCCATCCGGCCCGGGGGCCGGAGCCGGGCACCGGCCGCTACCGGACCGCTTCCAGGACCTCGCCGCAGCCCAGGGCCTCGGCGATCTCCTCCAGGGCGTCGCCCGGCACCGCGCCCTCGCCGCTGAGGGCGAGCAGGCCGTCGGAGGCCAGGCCGAACTCGGTGAGCAGGTGGGAGTCGCCCAGCGGGCCGACCGGGACGCCGCCGCGGGCGTCCGCGTCCTCGTCGTCCTGCTCCTCGGCCTCCTCGGCCTCGTCCAGCAGGTGGTCCAGGTCGCCGAACTCGCTTTCGCCGGCCTGGTCGACCAGTTCGTCGGTGAGGACGGAGCCGTAGGAGCTGCGGGCGGCGGCGGCGCCGTCCGACACGAAGATCCGCGGGTCCTCCTCGCCGTCCACCCGGACGATGGCGAACCAGGAGTCCTCCTGTTCGATGAAGATCAGGACGCTGTCGTCGTCCTGGGCACTGTCGCGGGCCAGGTCGGCCAGATCGGCCAGGGTTTCGACGTTGTCGAGTTCCGCCTCGCTCACATCCCACCCGTCCTCGGTGCGAGCAAGCACTGCAGCGAAGTACGCCACCAGGACACTCCCAAGATCATCGGTGTCGGCTGTCGGCGCGCACGGGCGACGCGAAATCCTGGCCGCCCCCGCGCCAGAGGCGGCCCGCTTGTTCGGACCGTCCCATCGGAATCGTGACAGAAAGCCCGCCCTTGCGGGGGGTGTTCGGCAGCGCGTCTTCGCAGGTCGTGTCGGAAGGCCCGGTCGGTGTCCGGCCCCGCAGCGCCGCAGGCTCCGAAGGCGGTCGAACTTCGCCCGGTGCGTCCGAAATGGCCGCGTCAGATCCGGAACGTACGCATCCGCATGGCCTCGCGCATCCGCCGCTCCTTGGTCCTCCGGGGCTGGACGCGCTCGCGCAACTCGCGTGCCTCCGCGAGTTCGCGCAGGAAGAGGGCCCGCCGTCTGCGGCGCTCCACCTCGGTCTCCGGAGGGTCCTGGGGCGGGCCGGAGCGGAGGCCCGCTCCGGCGACGGGTTCGTCCGCCGAGCCGTCCCCGGGTTTCGGGTTGCTCGTCATGGGTCGAGACATTCCCCGTTCCGCCCGGTTGATACCACAGGAGGCCGTTCCGTCCCGACATCCGGCCGGTGTCACGGCGTGTCACCGGAAGGTGACGGGTCCAGGCGGAAGCCCTGGCACGGCGTGTCGTACGGGCGTCCGGGAGCGGGCTAACCTCGGTACATGCGTCTCCACGTCGTCGACCACCCCCTGGTGGCCCACAAGCTCTCCACCCTGCGCGACGAGCGCACCGACTCGCCGACCTTCCGTCGCCTGACCGACGAGCTGGTGACCCTCCTCGCGTACGAGGCCACCCGGGACGTCCGTACCGAGGAGGCGGAGATCACCACGCCCGTGGCGGTCACCCTCGGTACCAAGCTCAGCTACCCGCGCCCGCTGGTGGTGCCGATCCTGCGGGCCGGCCTCGGCATGCTCGACGGCATGACCCGGCTGCTGCCCACCGCCGAGGTCGGCTTCCTCGGCATGGTGCGCAACGAGGAGACCCTGGAAGCCTCGACCTACGCCACCCGGATGCCGGACGACCTCTCCGGCCGCCAGGTCTACGTGCTCGACCCGATGCTGGCCACCGGCGGCACCCTGGTCGCGGCGATCCGGATGCTGATCGAGCGCGGCGCCACCGACGTCACCGCCGTGGTGCTGCTGGCCGCGCCGGAGGGCGTGGCGGTGCTGGAGCGGGACCTCGCGGGCCTGCCGGTCACCGTGGTCACCGCCGCGCTGGACGAGCGGCTCAACGAGAACGGCTACATCGTGCCGGGCCTCGGCGACGCCGGCGACCGGCTGTACGGCACCGCGGGCTGAGCCCGTACCCGGACAGACGGAGGAGCCCCCGGCCGCGACGGCCGGGGGCTCCTCTCTTCGGTCTCGACGCTCTTCGGTCTCGACGCTCAGCAGCTGCCGGTGGCGGTCGGGGTGGGGGAGGGCTTGACGGCCAGGGCCAGGGCGGCCGCCGCCTGGGTCTCGTCCAGCAGGGCGCTGTAGCCGTCGCCGATCACGAAGTCCACGGTGGTGTCGGTGCGGGCGTCGGGGGTGGTGACGGCCCCGGCGATCTGCGAGCCGATCAGGGTGGCGGCGCCGGCGCCGCCCGGGCCGGCGATCACCTGGGCGGTGCCGGGCACCTTCTTGTCCAGCTCGGCCGGGGCGTTGCCGACCTTGCCGATGACGAAGCCGCGCTTCTTCAACTCCTCGGCGGTGCGGCCGGCGAGGCCGCCCTTGGCGGTGGCGTTGTAGACGTTCACCGTCACGGCGGAGGGCTGCGGGATCGCGTGCGGGTCGCCCGCGGCGGGCGTGGTCGGGCCGGGGGCCGGGGCGGCCAGCGCCTTGCCGGAGGGAGTGGCGCACGCCTGGGCGGAGGCGTTCTTGTCCTTGCCGGTGAAGATGTCGTACAGCTGGACTCCGCCGAGCCCGATCAGGGCCAGGGCGAGCAGGCCCGCGAGCGCCGCGATCACCTTGCGGCTCTTCTTCGGGGGCCGGCCCAGACGCGGATAGCTGTTGCCGGTGATGCGGTACTGCTTCCCCTTGAGACCTTGGGGAGTCAACATGCTCACGGTATGTCTCCCCCTCGTGCCGGGGCGGGGTCGGGATGACGGGACGGCCGGTGCGGGCGTCCGCCGGGTGCTGCGGCCTGCCTGGTCGTGACGGACTGCCTGGTCGCGGCCGTAGTCAGCAGCCTAGTGCCGTCCGGCAGCGAAGGTACTAAACGATCATCATCTGGAGTACCCCGGCACCCGAAAGGGTTACCGGGGTGCGGGCGGGGCCCGGTCGGAGGTCCGTCACTCCATCTCGAGGACACGGGCGTGCAGCACCTGGCGCTGCTGCAGCGCGGCCCGGACGGCCCGGTGCAGCCCGTCCTCCAGGTAGAGGTCGCCGTGCCACTTCACCACGTGGGCGAAGAGGTCCCCGTAGAAGGTCGAGTCCTCGGCCAGCAGGGTTTCCAGGTCGAGTTGGCCCTTGGTGGTCACCAGCTGGTCGAGCCGCACCGGACGCGGGGCGACGTCAGCCCACTGGCGGGTACTCGTCCGGCCGTGATCCGGGTAAGGCCGCCCATTGCCGATGCGCTTGAAGATCACACGGAAAGCCTACCGTTCGGACGGCGGATGGCCCAGCAGCGGCGGCTCCGCCACGCGCGCGGGTGCGAGCTGCGGGTGGGCGAATGCGGTTGTTTGATGGGAAATGTCGCGAACATCGCCCAGCGACTGTGTCGTTCAGGCAGGCCCGTCAGTCGCCGTTCAGGAGTGTGCACCCATGTCCTCCGCCCCCACCCCGCAGCCCGTCCGGGAGATCGCCGACGGGTACGCGTTCACCGGGCCCGCGCTCGACCTCGGCGCGGTGCTGCTGGACGGCACCGCGTACGCCGACGCGCAGGTGCGCATCCCGCTCGCCGTGCTCAACCGGCACGGGCTGGTCGCCGGGGCCACCGGCACCGGCAAGACCAAGACGCTCCAGCTGATCGCCGAACAGCTCTCCGCCCAGGGCGTCCCGGTGTTCCTCGCCGACGTCAAGGGCGACGTCTCCGGCATCTCCGCGCCGGGCGCGCCCGGCGACCGGACCGCGACCAGGGCCGCCGAGGTCGGGCAGAACTGGGCGGCGCAGGGCTGCCCCGCGGAGTTCTACGCGCTCGGCGGCATGGGCGCGGGCATCCCCGTCCGGGCCACCGTCACCGACTTCGGACCGCTGCTGCTCGCCAAGGTGCTGGACCTGAACGAGACCCAGGAGTCCTCGCTCAGCCTGGTGTTCCACTACGCCGACCGGCGCGGGCTGGAGCTGTTCGACCTCAAGGACCTCAGCGCCGTGATCGCCCACCTCACCTCGCCCGAGGGCAAGGAGGAGCTGAAGGGCATCGGGGGCCTCTCCCCGGCCACCGCCGGGGTGATCCTGCGGGCGCTCACCGTGCTGGAGAACGAGGGCGCAGGGGCGTTCTTCGGAGAGCCCGCCTTCGACACCGCCGACCTGCTGCGGACGGCCCCGGATGGGCGCGGCGTGGTCTCGGTGCTGGAGCTGCCCGCCGTGCAGGACCGGCCGCGGCTGTTCTCCACCTTCCTGATGTGGCTGCTCGCCGACCTCTACCAGGGGCTGCCCGAGGTGGGGGACCTCGACAAGCCCAAGCTGGTGTTCTTCTTCGACGAGGCGCACCTGCTGTTCAAGGGCGCCTCCAAGGCGTTCCTGGAGGCGATCACCCAGACCGTGCGGCTGATCCGCTCCAAGGGCGTCGGCATCTTCCTGGTCACCCAGACCCCGAAGGACGTACCGGCCGACGTGCTGGCCCAGTTGGGCAATCGGGTGCAGCACGCGCTGCGCGCCTTCACCCCGGACGACGCCAAGGCGCTCAAGGCCACCGTCTCGACGTTCCCGCGCTCCTCGTACGACCTCGGGGCGGTGCTCACCTCGCTGGGCACCGGGGAGGCCGTGGTGACCGTGCTGTCGGAGAAGGGCGCGCCGACGCCCGTCGCGGCGACCAGGCTGAGGGCGCCGCAGTCGCTGATGGGGCCGATCGAGCCGGCCGCGCTGCAGGCGGCGGTGGACGCCTCGCCGCTGACGGTCCGTTACCGGGACGCGATCGACCGGGAGTCGGCGTACGAGAAGCTGGCGGCGCGGGCGGCCGAGCCCGCGCCCGAGCCCGTCCCGGAGCCCGAGCCTCAGCGGGAGGAGCGGGGGGAGCGGGCGGAAAGGGAGGAGCGGGAGGAGCGGGCCGGGTCGAAGGCGGCGGCGGGCGGGCTGCTCGGATCGCTGCTGAACAACCCGACGGTGAAGTCCTTCGCCCGCTCGGCGGGGCGCCAGCTCGGGCAGGAGATCTCGCGCAGCCTGTTCGGGACCTCCAAGCGACGGCGCTGAACCACCCGGTGGGCCAGCGGGTGGGCCAGCGGGTGGGTCACCCGCTGAGCGCGGCGCCGATCCGGTCGAGGGAGGAGAGGCGCATCAGGCCGTAGTTGTAGAACTCGACCTCGGGGACGCCGAGTTCGCGCAGGATGGTGATCTTGGCGGCGAGGTTCTCGGGGCCGTCGCAGTCCGAGGCCATCGGGCGCAGGATCACCGCCATGTCCTGGGGGCGGACGCCGTGCAGGGCGAAGGCGGCGATCCTCTCGCGGACGGCCTCCGGGGTCTTGGCGTAGCCGAGGGTCTCGATCTGGTCGGCGGCCTTCGCCAGGGCGGGCAGGTCGATGCCGGACAGCCAGCCCTTGCCGGGGCCGCCGCCGTCCATGAAGCTCAGCCGCAGGCCGTGGCGGCGGGCCTGCTCGGCGAGGTCGGCGGTGAGCGCGGTGACGGTGGCGGCGGAGGAGTCCACGTACGCGGCGAAGGCGCCGCCGGCGAGGGTGCTCAGGTCGGCCGGTTCGGCGGCCGCGTGCTCGTCGGCGAGGCGGCGGCGCAGTTCCGTCCGTACGGCTTCGGCGACCTCGTCGGCCGGGACGCCGGCGCGGGTGGCGGCGGTGCGGCAGTGGGGGCAGAAGCAGACGCCGAGCAGGGCTTCGGCGGTGGGGCCGAGCCACTCGAAGTAGCGCTCGTGGTGGTAGCCGTGGCGCAGGCCGTGGAAGTGCAGGGACTCGGCGCGGATCGCGTCCACGCCGTAGCGGGCGAGGTCGGCGACCAGGGTCAGCGCGTACTCGCGGACCTCCGGATTGGCCGGGCAGAGCTCGGTGAGGTGGCGGTCGCCGAAGGCGTTGGCCGGGGCGCAGTCGGGGTGGGCGAAGCCGAGGCGGTCGTTGTGGCAGAAGACCGTCCAGGCGTGCAGCTTCAGTCCGCGGCGGCGGGCCTCCTCGGAAGCCTCGGCGAAGGGGTCGCGCTCGCCGATCGCGGTGGAGGGCGCGGGGGCCAGGCGGCGGCCCTTCCAGGCGGCCGGGTCGGGGCGGAAGTAGGCGGCGCCCGGTTCCAGGTAGCGGATCACCCGGCGGGGGTTGTGCGGGAAGACGTCGCGGGCCTCGTGGTAGACGGAGGCGAGGGTGACGCCGCCGACGCCTGCGCGGTCGGTGAGGTTGCCGAAGAAGGTGTCGGCGCCCTCGTCGAGCAGGTCGGTGGCGAAGGCGAGGACGGACGACTCCACGGCGCGGCTCCGGAGCTGGGGGCTGGTGCGCCGACCACGCTAGCCGCCGGGGTGGGAATGGTCTATACCGCCGCGCTGGGCCCTGTCCGGCCTAGAGCCCCAGGTCGTCGAGCTGCTTGAGCAGGTCGGCGTTGGGGCTGTTGGGGTTGGTGGCGGACTGCGGGGCCTTGGCGTCGGCCCTGGCGGGCTTGGGTGCCTTGGGGGCCTTGGCGGGCCTGGGGGTGGCGGCGGCCGCCGGGCGCGGGCCGCGGTTGCGGAAGATCCAGGCGCCGGCCAGGCCCCCGACCAGCCCGCCCAGGTGCGCGGCCCAGCTGATGCCGTGCGGGGCGACGCCGGGCACGGCGCCGCTGACCATGTAGGCGAAGGAGGCGCCGAGGACCACGCCGATCAGGGTGTCGACCAGGTTGCGGTCGATGATCCCGCGCAGCACCACGTAGCCGAAGTAGCCGAAGACCACGCCGCTGGCGCCCGCACCGATGGTGTTCGGCGGGTCGAAGACCCAGGCGGTGAGCTCGCTGGTCAGGGTGACCAGCAGGGTGAGGCCGAGGAACTTCTTCACGCCGCGGTAGGCCGCGAGGAAGCCGAAGACGAACAGCGGGCCGGAGTTGGCCTCCAGGTGGGCCCAGTTCCAGTGCAGGAAGGGCGCGGTGACGATGTTCGGCAGACTGCCCAGCTCCTGCGACTTGACGCCGAACTGCCGGCCGAGGTCGTAGTCGTCCATCCAGTTCACCAGCTGGATCAGCCAGACCGCGGCCAGTACCCCGACCATGGTGAACAGCGCCCGGCGGGCGTCGGCGATCATCTGGGCGGGGTCGAGCGTGCTTGCGGCGGTGCTGCGGTCGTCCGAGGCCATGGCTTCGACTCTAGGCGCGGCAGGAACGGACGTGCACCCCATTACAGTGACTCGTGTCGATTTCCGACTCGATTTCCCGACTCGATTCCCGATCGTGAGAGGTGGCCCCCGATGGGCGTTCGTCCGCCGCTGCCGTACGAGTTCCTCCCGCAGGTGCCGTCCTTCGAGCTGACCAGCCGGGACATCACCGAAGGCGGCACACTGGCCCAGGAGTTCGTGTACGCGGCCGGCAACCTGTCGCCGCAGCTGGCCTGGTCGGGCCTGCCGGAGGGCACCCGGAGCATCGCCGTCACCTGCTACGACCCGGACGCGCCGACCGGCTCCGGCTGGTGGCACTGGCTGGCGCTGAACCTGCCCGCCGACACCGCCGAACTGCCGCGCGGCGCGGGCTCCTCGGACGCGAGCCTGCCGGGCGAGGCGTCCTTCCACGGCCGCAACGACTTCCCCGGCAACCGCTACGACGGCGCCGCCCCGCCGCCCGGCGCGCCGCACCGCTACGTCTTCGCGGTGCACGCGCTGGACGTGGAGAAGCTGGACGTCCCCGCCGACGCCCCGCCGGCGCAGGTCGGGTTCCATCTGACCTTCCACACGCTGGGCCGGGCGCTGCTGACGGCGGAGTACGGGGCCTGACGACCCGGCACCTGCTGGTCGGCAGGAAGTGGAAGCAGACCGGGAAGCGGAAGGTCGCGGGCGGGGTCGACGATCGCGCCCACGGCCGGGACGGCGTGCTCCGGTTCCGCTCCGGGGACGTCTGGTGCCGGGTGTCCGCCTAGGCCCTGTCCGGGCCTAACTCCCGCCTCCAGCTGCGTGGTTGGCCTGGTCGGCGAGGGAGCGGAGGAAGACGCGCATCTCCTCGGGCGCGCTCACCTCGAAGGGGTGGCCCAGCCTCAGCAGGCGCATCGCCGTCCACTCCACGGAGTCGGTGGTGCGCAGCAGGCAGCTGTGCTCGTCGATCGGTTCGATGCTGCCGTCGCAGCGGCCGAAGCGGCGGCGCAGCTCCTCGGCGGAGGTGTGGACGGTGGCGACGATGGTCGTCAGGGTTGGGCGGCGCAGCTTGCCGGCGACGTACGCGGCGGCGTCCTCGGCGGGCAGCGGGCGCGGGGTGAAGCGGGCGCCGGTGGCGTGGGGTTCGCCGAGGCGGTCGACGCGGAAGAGCCGCCAGTCGTCGCGGTCGAGGTCGTAGCCGACCAGGTACCAGCGGTGTCCGGCCGAGACGAGCCGCTCGGGTTCCACGTTGCGTCTGCTGGCGGTGCCGTCGTACGTCAGGTAGGCGAAGCGCAGCCGTTCCCGGTTGGTGACGGCGCCGGCGATCACCGTCAGGTCGTCCGGGTCGACGGTCGTGCCGTCGCCGGGCAGCAGCGCCACGGTGGCGGTGTTGAGGGCGCCGACGCGGTGGCGCAGCCGACCGGGCAGCACCTGGAGCAGCTTGCCGAGGGCCCGTACGGAGGCTTCCTCCAGCCCGGCGACGGCGTGCCCGGCCGCGGCGCGCAGGCCCACGGCGATGGCCACCGCCTCCTCGTCGTCCAGCAGCAGCGGGGGCATCGCGGTGCCGGCGATCAGGCGGTAGCCGCCGATGGCGCCCATGGTGGCCTGCACGGGGTAGCCGAGGTCGCGCAGCCGGTCGATGTCGCGGCGGATGGTGCGCGGGCTGACGCCGAGGCGGTCGGCGAGTTCGGTGCCGGGCCATTCGCGCGGGGTCTGGAGGAGGGAGAGCAGGTTCAGCAGCCGGGCGGGGGTGTCGGACATGCCGTCCATCATGCCGGAGGAACTAGGACAGGACCTGGCCTACTTCCCTCGTATCGTCGAGGACGTGCCGACGAGCGAGGAGTACGGAATGAGCAGCGCGGACGTGGACCGGCGGAGGTGGATCGCGCTGGCGATCGTGATGGTCGCCTCCTTCATGGACCTGGTGGACGTGACCATCGTCAACATCGCGATCCCGAGCATCCAGGCGGACACCGGCGCCTCCTTCAGCGCCGTCCAGTGGGTGACCGGCGGGTACTCGCTGGCCTTCGCGGTCGGGCTGATCACCGGTGGCCGGCTGGGCGACATCCACGGGCGGCGGCGGGTGTTCCTGGTCGGGATCGGCGGCTTCACCCTGGCGTCCGCGCTGTGCGGTTTCGCCTCGGGCCCGGAGATGCTGGTCGCGATGCGGGTGCTGCAGGGCGGGACGGCGGCGCTGATGGTGCCGCAGGTGCTGTCGATCATCCACGCAACCTTCCCGGCGGAGGAGCGCGGCAAGGTGTTCGGGATGTTCGGCGCGGTGGTCGGGCTGGGCGCGGTGTCCGGTCCGATGATCGGTGCGCTGCTGACCGAGTGGGACCTGTTCGGCCTGGCCTGGCGTCCGATCTTCCTGATCAACCTGCCGGTCGGCATCGCCGGACTGCTGCTCGGGCGCCGCTTCATCGACGAGTCCAAGGCCGAGAAGGCGCTCAAGCTGGACCTCGTGGGCATGGTGCTGGCCAGCCTCGGCCTGCTGATGCTGATCTACCCCCTCACCCACGGGCGCGAGGCCGGCTGGCCGCTCTGGGGGTACCTGTCGATGGGTGGGAGCGCGGTCGTGTTCGCGCTGTTCGTGGCGTACGAGAAGGCCAAGACACGGCGGGACGGCTCGCCGCTGGTGGAACTGTCGCTGTTCCGGGTGAAGTCCTTCGCGGCCGGCATCGCCGTGCAGACCGCCTTCGGGATCGGGCTCGGCATCTTCTTCCTGGTCTGGACGCTGTACATGCAGATCGGCCTGGGCTGGAGCCCGCTCAAGGCCGGCGCCACCGGGCTGCCGTTCTCCCTCGCCGTCTCCACCGCCGCCGGGCTCTCCGTGCAGAAACTGGTGCCGCGGTTCGGGCGGAAGGTGCTGCAGGCGGGGGCGCTGGTGATGGTGGCCGGTGTGCTGGTCTACATCGCGGAGGCGAACCGGTACGGGGCGGACATCGCGCCCTGGCAGATGGCGCTGCCGCTGGTCGTGATGGGCCTCGGGATGGGGCTGGTGGTCGCGCCGATCACGGACGCGGTGCTGGCGGAGGTGCCGCGCGAGCACGCCGGGTCGGCGTCGGGGCTGATCAACACCGTGCAGCAGGTGGGCAACGCGCTCGGGCTCGGCCTGGTGTCCGTCGCCTTCTTCGGGCAGGTGGACGACGTGGTCGCGCCGGAGGCGGTCGGGGCGGCCTTCAACGGGGCCTTCGTGCACGCGATGTGGTGGGTCGCGGCGGTGCTGGCGGGGGTGTTCCTGCTGATGTTCGCGCTGCCGCGGCGCAAGGCGGTCGTCGCATGGGAGGCGGAGACCTCCGTTGCCGAGCAGCGGGAGAGCGCTCTGGTGTGACGGTCGGGTGCGGGGCCCCGGTCGCGGATCGCGGCCGGGGCCCTGCCGTTGTGGGGGCGGAGTCGCCGCCGTTGCGGGGCTCCCGCCGTTGTGGGGCTGCTGCTGTTGCGGGGCCTCTGCCGTTGTGGGGCTCGCTCAGCGGACGGCGGGCATGCTCGCGACCGAGGCCCGGGTGACGGTGCGGGGCTTGGCGGCGGCCTTCGCCTCCTTCGCGGCGCGCTTCGCCTCCTGCTTGAACTCCCGCACCAGGGTGAGGGATTCGGGCCCGGTGATGTCCGCGACCGAACGGTGGGCGCCCTCCTCGCCGTACGCTCCGGCGGCCTCGCGCCAGCCCTCCGGCCGGACGCCGAACTGCTTGCCGAGCAGGGCCAGGAAGATCTGCGACTTCTGCTTCCCGAAGCCCGGAAGGGCGTTGAGGCGGCTGAGCAGCTCCTTGCCGGTGCGCACGTCCTTCCACAGCGCGGAAGCCTCGCCGTCGTACTGCGCGACCAGGAACTGGCAGAGCTGCTGCACCCGTTTGGCCATCGCGGCCGGGTAGCGGTGGACGGCCGGCTTCGCGGAGAGCAGGGCGACGAACTCCTCGGGGCCGTAGGTGGCGATCTCGTGCGCGTCCAGGTCGTCGCGGCCGAGGCGCTGGGCGATGGTCAGTGGGCCGGTGAACGCCCATTCCATCGGGACCTGCTGGTCCAGCAGCATGCCGACGAGGACAGCCAGCGCGCTGCGTCCGAGCAGTTGGTCGGCCTCGGGTTGCTGGGCGAGCCGGACGGTGACGTTCATGGGCGTCCCTACCTCGGAGTTGGCGTCGGGTCGGCGCCCAGTCTGGTCGACGTGCTGGGGCCGGGCGTGGTCAACACGCCCGTTTGGTGGGGAGTTTTGGTGTTCACCACCCTTGGGGGGTCTGCATGGTTCGTCAGCGGAGCGGTTGTTGGGGGTACTGCGGAATATTTTTTGCCCGCGTTTTCGCCCGAGCTGTCACATCGGCGGTGCGCCCCGGGTCAGAGGGGTGTCGAGCCGCCGCGGAACGGACCGGGGCGGCGCCACTCGAGTGGGGAGAACCACCATGTCCGTCGCCTACGTCGTCGTCACCGTCTTCGCCGCCCTGAACACCGGCTTCTCCGCCTACTCGGTCTTCGCGAAGGCTTCGTACGTGGTGGAGCCCCTGACCCAGTACGGCGTCCCGCGCTCCTGGTGGATCTGGCTCGGCATCGCCAAGGCGGCCGGAGCGGTCGGCCTCCTCGTCGGCCTCGCCGTCCCGGCCCTCGGCTACGCCGCGGCGATCGGCCTGATCCTCTACTTCCTGGGCGCGGTCCTCACCGTGCTCCGGGCCCGGGTGTACAAGAACGTGGTGTTCCCGCTGATCTACATGGCCCCGTCGGCGGCCTCGCTGGTGCTGGCGCTCGCCGCTTGAAGGCGTTCTCTCTAGGGGTCTCGGCTGCGTCGTTCCGGCGCACCGGGACCTCTTCCTGTGTGCCGCCACGGCGAACATGTCGCCAACTCGTTTTGTTCGCATGACTATTCGATGGACAAGAGGAAACGGGAAACCCCGTCGATCCCCGTTTGATCGGCTCGGTCGCATGCCAATATTCAGGCGGAAGCGAGGGGAGACCGCTTCCGGCCCCCTTGGCGGCGGATGCTCGGGCGGCCCGATCGGGAATGGGGGTTGGCATGCCCATGTCTAATAGAGGGTTCGGCCAGTTCGGCCCGGAACTCCGCAGACGGCGGATCGCCGCTGGGGTGAGTCTCACGCGGTTCGCCGAACTGCTCAGCTACAGCAAGGGACACCTCAGCAAGATCGAGCGCGGGCACAAGGTGCCGCCGCCCGGGTTCGCCCGTCGGTGTGATGCAGAGCTGGATGCGGGCGGAGAGCTGGAACGGCTGTTGCATGCCGCCCCCCGGCGACGTCGTGCCGAAGATGATTCTCCGGATGTCGGGGAGTTCTCCGGCCCGTCGCGGACGGGCGGACCCGGTGGCATCGGGGAGCCCGGAGGGGTCGGTCGGCGGCGGGTGCTGACGGTCGGGGCGACCTTGCTGTTCGTCGCCTCCTTGCCCGTGCCCATGACGGGTGCGGCAGAGGTGGAGGACTCCTCCACGGTCGAGATCTTCCGCGGTCAGTTCGATCAGATGAGGCGGCTCGGTCAGGCGAGCGACCCGCGCACGATGATCCCGCTGCTCGCCGCGCAGACCCGAGCGCTGTGCGAACTCGCCCACCAGGCCGCCTCCGTTGAGCGTTTCCGGCTGCTCGCTCTGGCCGCTCGGTACGCGGAGTACGGGGGGTGGATGGCTCAGGAGTCCGGGGACGATCCGGCCGCACTGCAGTGGACCGCCAGGGCCGTTGACCTAGCCGAGGCGGGCGGCGACCGCGACCTCGCCTCGTACGCCCTGGTCCGACGGGCCCTGATCACCTTCTACGCGGGAGACTCGGTCGGGACCGTCCAGCTCGTCGGTGCCGCCCAGGGGAGCGGCCTGCCGCCGAGGATTCGCGGCCTCGCCGCTCAGCGCGAGGCCCAGGGCCACGCTCTTGCTGGGGATCGTGACGCCTGTCTGCATGCTCTCGACCGCGCCCGGGACCTGCTGCACAAGGCCCGCGCAGAGGCCGGCGGCGCACCGGTGCTCGGCACCACCAGTCTCTCCGACCCGGCCGCCATGGTCACCGGCTGGTGTCTGTACGACCTCGGCCGCCCCGGCTCGGCCGCCGAGGTGTTCGACCGCGAGTGCCCACGGATTCCCGTCGGCGCCGTCCGTAGCCGTGCCCGATACGGGCTCCGGCGAGCCCTCGCGCACGCGGCGGCCGGGGAACCCGAACGTGCGTCCGGGATCGCGGCGGAGCTCCTGCCGCTCGTTCCGACCCTGCGGTCGGCCACCATCCGGGCCGACGTCCGGCGGCTCGCGAGCGAGCTGAGCCGCTTCCGGACCAGCGGAGCGGTGCTGGAGCTCCAGCCTCTACTGGCCCGGGCGTTGCACCCGTAGGCCACGCGTAGTCACCCGAAGCCACGGCGGCCCGTCCGGCCGTCGTTCGATCCGCCATGCCTGGAGAGGTGATCCGTCATGCCCGACATCTTCATCAACTACCGCACCAGCGACGAGGACACCACCGCCACCCTGATCGAGCGCGAACTCTCCCGCAGGTTCGGCAGCGAGAGCGTGTTCCGTGCCAGCAAGTCGATCCCGATCGGCAAGCCGTTTCCGCAGGAGCTGCTGACGGCGGTCCGCCGTAGCAGCGTTCTGATCGCGGTCATCGGAGCGCGCTGGGTCGATGCCCGTGACCGGGACGGGGGCCGTGCACTCGACGACCCGGAGGACTGGACCCGTCGGGAGATCCTGGAGGCGTTCGAGAGCGGGGCCCTGGTCGTCCCGGTGCTCGTCGGCAGGGCCACCCGGCTCGACCGGAGCGACCTGCCGGCGGCGCTGGCGGAGCTTGCCGACTGCCAGTACCTGCGCTTCGACAACCGCGACGCCGAATCCGGCCTGCGAAGGCTCGGCGACGACCTCGCCTCGGCGATTCCCCGACTTGCCGAGGCCGAGCAGCGGATCATCCGGGAGTCCGCCGCCGAGGGAACCGACTGCGAGGCCGACCGGACGGGCGGTGGTGTGGTGCGGGCCCGGACCTACCGGCACGAGCAGAGCGGTGGCATCGGCAACGTGAACGGCGACGTGGGGACGTTCATCAACACCGCCAGCGGGCAGGTGCACACCGGGAGCGGGACGCAGAGCACCACGATTCGGCGCGGCGGCGTCGAGTTCCATGGTGACGGCGGTAACTACATCGAGAACGGCACCGTCAACAACGACTTCGGTGGCCACGAGGGTCGAGAGGGCCGTCGGCGATGACCGAACGCGCGGACACGACCTGGATCGGTGCCGCGAAGGGGCCGACGCATACCGGCAGCGGGCCGCAGAACATCTACAACAGCTACCTCGCGGAAGGTGCCGAGCCGTCCTTCCGCCGAGGCGGGAAACCCGTGGAAGTGGCACTCGATCAGCGACGCTTCCTGCGTGCAAGGTTCATCGGGCCGCGTGGGTACGGCGAGGCGGCCGCGCGACTGGAACGGCCGGGGACGGTCGTCCTGCTCATGGGAGGATCCGGCAGCGGGCGACGCTCGGCCGCCATCGTGCTGCTGCACTGCGCCGACCAGGAAGGAAGGCGGTTCCGAGAGCTCTTCCCCAACGACGAACGGTTCGATTCGGGGGAACCGGAGAAGAGCGAGCGCGTCCTGTTCGATCTCACGGAGACATCCGAGAGTGAATTCCTGGAAGCACAAGGCAGGTTGAGACGAATCTGGGAGCAGATCCGGCGGGTCGGCGGCAGACTCGTCGTGGTCGTGCCGCAGGAGCACGAGCATCTGTTGCAGTCCGACTTCCGCCAGCTCCTGGTGGGGATCGGGCGCCCCGACTGGGCCGGGGTGATCGTCAGGCACCTTCGGCTCGGCGGCGTCAAGGTGTCGCGCCGGGAAGTCCACGGGTCGGCCTTCAGCGAGGACTTGAAGCGGTACCGGATGCGGGAGCTGCAACGACTGTGCGAGTTGATGGTCGTGGCGCACACGGAGGGAGGCCAGTTCGATGCATGGGCTGCGAAGGCCGTAGAGGCCGTTCGGAAGCGCGGGGAGGAGGCCGCCCAGCAGATCTCCTCCCTCACGGACGGGCGGCAACGGGCACTGCTGTTTGCGGCGGCCATGCTGGAAGGCACGTCGGTCGACGCGGTGTGCCGGCTCGTTGACCGGCTGCTGGCGAAACTCGGTCATCCGGCGGACGGACGACCGGAGCTCGACCGGGACGACATGACCCGACGGCTGAAGGCCGTTCGGGTCGATATGCGGGGCGAGCGAATCCACTTCGAAGCACTGGCGTACGGGGCGGCCGTCCGTTCCCACTTCTGGCTCTACTATCCGGATCTGCGGGAGACCTTCGGGGCGTGGGTCGCGGACACGGTGCAGAAGACGAACTGGTTGACGCCGGCCGACCGTCGGCGGCTGGTCGGCCGGTTCACCGAGCAGGCCCTCAAGGTCGGCGATGTCCGGAAACTGATCGAGACGGTCGAGTCGTGGGCCGAACAGCCGGGCTCGTCGGACGAGGCGGTTCAGGTGCTGGGCCTGGGGCTCATGAGCGAGCGCCACGGCGCGGAGTTCCGGGCGAAGATCTACGACTGGGCGACGTCCCCGCAGCCGGCCGACACCCTGGTGCCGGTCCTGGTGCGGACCTGTGTGGACATCATGGCCCTGCAGCATCCCGACCAGGCGATCGTCCGCTTGCACCAGCTCGCGCGCCGGGAGAGCGGGCGGATCGCGACGAATGCGCTCCTTCGACTTGCCCGAGGGGAAAAGCGGCTGTACCTGAAGCTGCTCGAACGAGTGCGTGCGGGAATGGCGCGGCAAGACCCCTGGTTGCCGGATGTCGACCTCTTCCTGGCATTGATGGATCCGCTGCCGACCTGGCTGCCCCGAGCGGAGGCGGTGCGCGGCTGGCGCGAGGTGCTCCGGCTGCCACCGTCCTTGTGGGCCAGGGGGGTCAAGACATGGCTCCAAGCCGCGAGGCTGGTGCCGGACGACGGTTTGCGCTTGATGGGCGTCCTGCTCGCCGCGGCCGAAGGCAGGAGCGAACCGCTCAGCCACTACTACCTCCTGGCACACGCCTGGGAGACCGAACGGGACGATCGGCCGTTGTCGGTGAGCCGGGCCGAGGTGGCGAAGCGCTTTCGCCGGGAAATCGACCGAGCGCAGGGCCTCGGCCCGCTGGTCGGGGCTGCCGAGAGGGGGCGCCGGTGACGGTCATGGGAAGGGTGCCACTTGTCGTGTTGGCGCTGGCGGCAGGGGCCATGACCGTGGTGCTCGGGGTGTCGGCGAGATGGCCGGTGTGGCTGTGGGCGGTGCCGGCGGCGATGGCCGTGGTCCTTGCCGGAGTGCTGGCGACGGCTCGGGGGCCGCGACCGGAGTCGGGTGAACCGGCCTGGGAGAAGACCCGGGTCGTCGGTGTGGCACTGCCGAGCCGGGTGCCCGACTACGACTTTCACTTCTCGGCGACGGTCTGGTGGCGGCCGGTCCCCAACACGAGCGGCCAGGTACACGCTGACCCGGCCGGTCTGGCGATCGAGACAGTGCTCGCCCGGGCTCGGGAGGTGACCGAACGGGAACTGCCAGAACGCTTGGACCTGGTGCAGCACCGACTCAACGGTGTGCTCGGCACCCAGGGGCTGGATCGGTCCGCGCTGGTGGAGGCCATGGGCGGGAAGGTGGAACTCCGGCTGTCGGAGGACGACCGGAACAGGTTGGGGAAACTCTCCGAGGTGCGCAAGACCGAGGAGGTGTGGGAGCACGAGCGGCGTCACGAACAGAGCAAGCGGGCCTATCTCGGCGGGGATGTCCTGAGATCGCCCGGTGATGCGGTCGTGTGGTGGCTGGCCCGGCACGACGACCAGATCAAGGAGGCGGTGGACCTGATCGGTCCGCTCGCCCAGCTCTCGGCGGCGGCCAACAACGAGGCGGTGAGCGACCTGTACGAGCACCTCCTGCCACTGTCGGGGCCGTTTCCGGACGATGACGAGGACGGGACCGGTGACGGCGGGCCTCCCGAGCCGCCGAGCAGGCCGCCGGTGCTCGGGCCGTTGCGGGATCTGCTGGGCGACGTCCAGGTGCCGGAGTCCTCCCCCGAGGGGAAGGTCTACGTTCACCGGACGGCGGAGCTCATGGAGACGATCGGTCGGCCGTACGAGGCACGCCTGATCCGCGAGAGTCTGACCGACGACGGGGACGCTCCGCCTGCCCGGGGTGGACCGTCGGCCGGTGATCGGTTCGGAGTTCCCTTGAGCAAGTTCGACAAACCTGCCAGCGGCTACTCCGTGGACGGGGCTGCGCGGGAAGCAGGACGTGATCGGGAGGACTGACAGGTGGGGCGAGGTTTTGAGTGGATGGGTCATTTCATATGACTGTTCCCGTTGTGCTGCTCATCGGGCCTGACGGGGAGTCATCCTTGGTCCAATTGGAGTGTCCAGTCGAAGCGTCCAGAAAGGCTCGCCCGCCGTGACCCAGCCGTTCGAACTTCCGTCCTTCTACGTGCCGCACCCGGCACGCCTCAATCCGCATCTGGACGAGGCCAGAGCCCACTCCTCCGTCTGGGCGCGGGAGATGGGCATGTTGGAAGGTTCCGGCGTCTGGGACCAGGCCGATCTGGACGCCCACGACTACGGACTGCTCTGTGCCTACACCCACCCCGACTGCTCCTCCGAGGCGCTGTCGCTGGTCACCGACTGGTACGTGTGGGTGTTCTTCTTCGACGACCACTTCCTGGACATGTACAAGCGCACCAACGACCGGGAGGGCGGCAAGGCGCACCTGGACCGGCTGCCGCTGTTCATGCCGGCCGACCCGGACACGCCGATGCCCGAGCCGGAGAACCCCGTCGAGGCGGGGCTGGCCGACCTGTGGCGCCGAACCGTTCCGGCGATGGGCGAGGACTGGCGGGTGCGGTTCGCGGAGAGCACCCGGAACCTGCTGAACGAGTCGCTGTGGGAGCTCTCCAACATCGACGCCGGGCGGATCGCCAACCCGGTGGAGTACATCGAGATGCGCCGCAAGGTCGGCGGGGCGCCCTGGTCGGCGCAGCTGGTCGAGTACGCGGCCGGGGCCGAGGTGCCGAAGGAGGTGTCGGGGTCGCGGGCGCTGCGGGTGCTGATGGACGCCTTCTCCGACGGCGTGCACCTGCGCAACGACATCTTCTCGTACCAGCGGGAGGTCGAGGACGAGGGTGAACTCAGCAACGGCATCCTGGTGTTGGAGACCTTCCTGGACTGCTCCACCCAGGAGGCGGCCGAGGCCGTCAACGACCTGATCACCTCGCGGCTCCAGCAGTTCGAGAACACCGTCTTCACCGAACTGCCGGTGCTGTTCGCCGAGACGGGGCTCGGGCCCGAGGGCCGGGCGCGGGTGTTGGCGTACGTCAAGGGCCTGCAGGACTGGCAGGCGGGTGGCCACGAGTGGCACATGCGCTCGAGCCGGTACATGAACGGCGGTGGTGCGGCGGCCGGTTCGCAGGGCGAGGTGACCCCGGGCGCGGGCGGCTCGCTGCCCGGGGTTTCGGGCAACTGGTGGGACGCGTACGCGATCGGCGGGATCGGGACCTCGGCGCTGGACATCCTGCGCAGTGGGGCCACCGTGCTCCAGGGCGACAGCTCGGCCGGGCGGTCGGGCGGCCTGGCGCCTGCGGTGCGTCGGGCGCGCTCGCACAGCCACGCGCCGTACCGGCCCGTCGGGCCCGGTCAACTGCCTGAGTTCAGGCTGCCGTTCGAGCTCAGCATGAGCCCGCACCTGGACGGCGCGCGGGAGCGGGTGATCGAGTGGGCCGAGCGGATGGGCCTGCTGGCCGAGGAGCCCGGCGTCCTCGGCTCCGGCATCTGGGACGCCGAGTCGATGCGTGACTACGACCTGCCGCTGTGCGCCGCCGGCATCCACCCGGACGCCACCGAGGAGGAACTCGACATCTCCTCCGCCTGGTTGGCGTGGGGCACCTGGGCCGACGACTACTACCCGGCGGCCTTCGGCCGCACCCGCGACCTCGCCGGCGCCAAGCACGCCAACGAGCGGCTGTCGCTGTTCATGCCGGTGGACGGCACCCCAGCGCCCCAGCCGGCGAACGCGCTGGAGCGCAGCCTCGCCGACCTGTGGGAACGCACCGCCGGCCCGATGGCCGTCGAGGCACGGGGCAGGCTGCGCGAGTGGGTCGAGTCGATGACGGCCAGCTGGATCTGGGAGCTCGCCAACCACATCCAGAACCGGATCCCGGACCCGGTCGACTACCTGGAGATGCGCCGCGCCACCTTCGGCTCCGACCTCACCACCGGTCTGTGCCGGCTCGGCCACGGCCGGACCGTACCGCCGGAGGTCTACCGGCACGGCGCGATGCGGGCGCTGGAGAACTCCGCGATGGACTACGGGTGCATGGTCAACGACGTGTTCTCGTACCGGAAGGAGATCGAGTACGAGGGCGAGCTGCACAACGTCGTCCTGGTGGTGCAGAACTTCTTCAACTGCGACTACCCGGCGGCGGCGCGGATCGTCGACGACCTGATGCACTCGCGGCTCGACCAGTTCCAGCACGTCGCGAAGAACGAACTCCCGGTGATGTACGACGACTTCGGGCTGGACGCCGAGGCCCGGGCGATGCTCGACGGGTACGTGCGGGAGCTGGAGAACTGGCTGGCCGGGGTGCTGAACTGGCACGAGGAGTGCCGGCGGTACAGGGAGGAGGACCTGGAGCGGCACTTCGGCCCTGAGCGGGTGCTCGCGGCGCGGGGGACGGGGGCCGGGGGCGGGGTGCCCCGGACGCTCGGGGTGGTGCCGACGGGGCCGACCGGGCTGGGCACGGCCTCGCTGCGTCTGCCGGTGCCTGCGGTGTCGCCGGTGCCTTCGGTGAGCGGCGGGGTGGCGGGGGTGCACTGACCTTTCGGCCTCTCGACTTCTCGACCTCTCGGCTGAGCGGCGCCCCCGCGCGGGGGCGCCGCGTCGTGGTTAGGCTGGCGAACCGGGGAGGCGCGTACGCCCGCCGGCGTGCGTGTACCGCCGCACGCGAGGGCAGAAGAGATGGCTGCGCTACCTGAGGGCACACCCTGCTGGGCCGACGCGATGTTCACCGACCTGGAGGGCGCCAAAGCCTTCTACGGCGACGTCCTGGGCTGGACGTTCGGCGAGAGTTCGTCCGAGTTCGGCAACTACACGCAGGCGTACTCGGACGGCAAGGCCGTCGCCGCGATCGTGCCGCCGATGCCCGGCGCGGAGGCCCAGTCCGCCTGGTGCCTGTACCTCGCCTCGCCGGACGCCGCCGCCACCGCGGAGCGGATCCGTACGGCGGGCGGCGAGGTGATGATGGGGCCGATGACGGTCGGAGACTTCGGCACCATGGTCATCGCCCGGGACCCGGGCGGCGTGGCGTTCGGCGTCTGGCAGGCCGGCGTGCACGTGGGCTTCGAGAAGCAGGACGCGCCCGGCTCGTACGCCTGGGCCGAGGTCATCACCCGCGAGCCCGGTAAGGCCGACGCCTTCTTCCCCGCCGTCTTCCCGTACAACGTCCAGAAGATGGTGGGCGGCGACTTCGACTACCGGATGTTCCGGGTGGGCGATCGGCCCGTGCTGGGCAGGATGGGCACGGAAGGCGCGGAGGGCGACTTCCTGCCGCCCGAGGCCCCCTCGTACATCAGCGTGTACTTCGCCGTGGACGACACCGACGCCGCGATCGGACGGCTGACCGCGCGCGGCGGCAAGGTCTACTTCGGGCCGATGGACAGCCCGTTCGGCCGGTTCGCGGCGGTCGGAGACCCCCAGGGTGCGGCCTTCGGGCTGATCGACCTCGGTCGGACCGTGGGCGAGCGGCCCGCGACCGAGTCCGTCCGATGACGGAGCGGGAGGAACTCGTCGGGAGCCTGGACCGGCGCCGCATGCTGCTGCTGCGCACCGTCCGCGACCTCACCGACGAGCAGGCGGCCCGGCGCACCACGGTCAGCGAGCTGACGCTAGGCGGGCTGATCAAGCACTGCGCGGCCGTGGAGGCGCGGTGGGCACGGTTCATCACCGGCGGCGCGGAGGCGATGCGCGGCGGGGACGAGGACTGGGCCGGGCAGTTCCGGATGGCGGAGGGCGAGACGCTGGCCGGGCTGCTCGACGGGTACCGGCAGGTGGCGCTGGAGACGGACGGCACGCTGCGCGGCCTGCCCGACTTCGACCTCGCCCACCCGCTGCCGCCGGCGCCCTGGTTCGAGCCGGGCGCGCGGTGGTCGGCGCGGCAGGTGGTGCTGCACCTGATCGCGGAGACGGCGCAGCACGCCGGGCACGCGGACATCATCCGGGAGTCGCTGGACGGGGCGAAGTCGATGGGGTGAGGGCAGCGGGGTGAGCGCGCCGGGGGCAGGGCGCCGGGGTGACGGTCGGGTGGGGTGACGGTCGGACGGGGGCGCCCCCGCCCCCGCCCCCGCCTGACCCGCCCGACCGTCCGGCGGTCAGTGCTTCCAGCCCTCTCCGAGGGACGCCTCCAGCCCGTCCAGCACCAGGCGGACGCCCTTGGTGAAGCCGCTGTCCCGCCCGGTGTCGAGGCTCTCCGGCATGTGCTTGGTGTACAGCCGGTGCAGTCGCGGGAAGTCCTTGGTGGCCTCGACGACGGTCGGCATCACCTCCGAGACCCACTGCTCCTCCTCCCGGCCGCTCTTGGCGAGCGCGCTGAGCCAGGCGGCCTCCACGGTGGCCGTCCCGATGACGAAGCCGAACAGGACGCTCATCGCGTCGTTGGCGTCGTGGGCCTCGAAGCCGGCCGTCTCCATCAGGGCCAGCCCGGCCTCGCCGAGCCGCATCCAGCTGGGGCCGAAGTAGATCATCCCGACGTCGCCCATCACCGAGACCATCCACGGGTGGCGCAGGATGCAGGCCCGCAGGCTCTCGGCGATGTCTTCCAGGGCCTTGCGCCACACGGCCGGGTCCTCGGCGCCGGCCGGGTCCGGCAGCGGGAGTTCGCCGAAGACCGCGTCGACGACCAGGGCGAGCAGCTCGTCCTTGTTGGCGACGTGGGTGTAGAGGGAGGTCGCGCCGGCGTTGAGGCGGGCGCCGAGCTTGCGCATGCTCAGCGCCTCGATGCCGTCGGTGTCCAGCAGCGCCAGCGCCTCCTGGACGATCTGCTCGCGGCTGAGCACCGGCTGGTCGCGCCGGGCGCGCTGCGGGCGGGCCCACGGGTTGGTGATCGCCGGGGCCGCGCTCCTGCGGGCCTTCGGGGATTCCTTCGTCTCTGCTTCCTCAGAGTCGGCCTTCATCGGGCACTCCTTCGGTTCTGTTCCGTCCGCGCCCTGCCGGGGCGGTTCACGAGCCCAGCATAGGCCCGATCCCGAACGGTGTGCGGCGATGCGCACGATGTTCGGGTCGCGCGTACGCCGTGCGTCGACGCGAACGACGTACGGCCTTGCGTACGCCGTTCGGTGTCCGTACAGTGTTCGGCATGGCGCACACCGTACTCCGGGGGAACGGAACGGAGAGCGGTGTGGCCGAGACGACTTCCGAGCGCCGTGACGGACGGTGCCGACTTCGAAGGGGGTGCGCGCGGTGGCACGTCATCCGCAGCGCTGGCTCATCCTGATCGTGCTCTGCCTCAGCAGCCTGGTGCTGGTGGTCGACAACATGGTCCTCACGGTGTCGATCCCGCCGATCGCGGCGGACATCAAGGCCGGGGCGCAGGACATCCAGTGGATCATCGACTCCTACATCCTGGTCTTCGCGGGCCTGCTGCTCACCTCCGGAAGCCTCTCCGACCGCTTCGGCCGCCGAAAGGTGATGATCATCGGACTGGCGCTGTTCGGCGCCGCCTCCCTGGTCGCCGCCGAAGCCGCCAGCCCCGGCCAGCTCATCGCCGGACGCGTCCTCATGGGCGTCGGCGGCGCGCTCGTCATGCCGAGCACCCTCTCCATCCTCATCACCGTCTTCGACGACGAGGAGCGCCCGAAGGCGATCGCCGCCTGGAGCGCGGTGGCCATGATCGGCCTGGTCGGCGGCCCGGTGCTCGGCGGCGCGCTGATCGCGCACTTCTGGTGGGGCGCGGTCTTCCTGCTCAACGTGCCGATCGCCGTGGTCGCGATCATCGCGGCGCTCGTCCTGATGCCGGAGTCCAAGGGCCCGTGGCGCAAGCCCGACCTGCCCGGCATGGTGCTCTCCATGGTCGGCATGACCGCCCTGGTCTGGTCGATCGTCGTCCTGCCCCGCGACGGCATCACCAGCGCCGAGACCCTCGTCCCGTTCGTTGTCGCCGTGGCCGCGCTCGTCGGCTTCGCCGTCCGCCAGGTCCGCACCGACGCCCCGATGGTCCCGCTCCACCTCTTCCGCAACCGGGTCTTCACCGGCGCCAGCTTCTCGCTCGTCCTGCTCACCTTCGCCACCGGCGGCCTGATGCTGGTGCTCACCCAGTACCTGCAGTTCGTCCTGGAGTTCACCCCCACCGACACCGGTCTCGCCTTCATCCCCCTCGCCGTCGCCTCGCTCCTCTTCAACGGCATCGGCGCGGCGCTCGGCAAGAAGCTCTCCGCCCGGGTGCTCACCGCGATCGGCATGCTGATCATCGCCGGCGGCTTCGGACTGCTCGCCACCCTCTCGGTCGGCGACGGCTTCGTGAAGGTCGCCCTCGGCATGCTGGTCCTCGGCATCGGCTCCGGCCTCGCCATGCCGGCCGCCGCCAACGCCCTCCTCGGCGCCATCCCCGGCGAGCACGCCGGCGTCGGCTCGGCCCTCAACGACACCATCCAGCAGTCCGGCGCAGCCCTGGGCGTCGCGATCCTCGGCACCGTCCTCTCCAGCACCTACACCAACGGCATGCCCACCGACGCCCCCTCGGCCGCCCGCCACTCGATCACCGACGCCCTCGCCATGGCCTCGACCAACGCCGACAACGGCCTGGTCACCGCCGCCCGCGACGCCTTCAACACCGCAACCTCCAGCACCTTCACCGCCGGCGGCATCGCGGTACTCGCGGCGGCGGCGCTGACTCTGGTGCTGATGAAGGGCGGCCCGAAGGCACCGGAGGCGGAGGCTGCGGATGCCGATGCGGCCGCCGAGCCCGAGGCCCAGCTGGTGGGCTGACCCCGCAGCGCCGTTGAAGGCCCCGGCCCGCTGAACGCGGCCGGGGCCTTCGGCTGTTCCGGCGGGGGCGGCCGAAGGCCCTCACGGCACCCAAACCGCCTGGCTCCGCACTGGCAGGTCGCCGCCCCGGGCCTGCCAGGGGCGGCGCCCGGGCGTTGCGTGGCGGGCCAGGACCTCGGCGCGGTGAGTGCGTCTCGGGGTGGCGGCGGCAGCGGGCCGGCCTTGGTGGTGGTGTCCCCGCTGCGTCGTGGCTGGGGCCTGCGTTCTCGCGGACGCGAGGTGGTCCGTGCCGGGTCGGACCCGCCGCTGAGGTGTCGGGCGCCGGGAGCAGTGGGCCCGTCTCCCGGTCTGCCCAGGCGCGTAGCCTTCGGGTATGCCTGCGATGCCCGCTGCCTACGCGGAGCGCCCGTCCCGGCTGCCGGGGGCGGTCGTGTGGACGAAGAGTGCCGCCTCCGGTCCGCAGCCGGGCGCCGCAGGGCTCGTGCTGCCGGACGGGTGCATGGACCTGCTCTGGACGGGCGGGCGGCTGCTGGTGGCGGGCCCCGACACCTGTGCGTTCCGGCCCGGACCCGGCCAGGGCGGTCCGTGGGCGGGTATCCGGCTCCGGCCCGGCGCGATGCCGGCTCTGCTCGGCGTTCCGGCGCACGAGCTGCGCGACCGGCGGGTCGACCTGGCCGCGCTACGGCCCGCCTCCGAGGTGCGCCGACTCATCGGCCGGATCGACGCCGCCCCCGATCCGGCCGCAGCGCTGGAGGACCTGGCCCTGCACCTGGCCGCCGAGGCGCAGCCGGAGGACCGGCTGGTCCGGGCGGTGGCCTCCTCCCTCGCAGCCGGGCACGGCGTCGCGGCGACGGCGGAGGAGGTCGGCCTCGGCGCCCGGCAACTGCACCGGCGCTCGCTGGCGGCCTTCGGCTACGGCCCCAAGACGCTGGCCCGCATCCTGCGGCTGCAACGCGCCCTCGCGCTCGCCCGCTCGGGCATGCCGCTCGCCGAGACGGCGGCCCGCGCGGGCTACGCGGACCAGGCGCACTTGGCGCGGGACGTCCGGGAGTTGGCGGGCACGCCGGTGACGTCCCTCCTGCGCGCCTGACGTCCTGCGGCCCGGCCTTCCGCGAGCGGCGCGAGCGGGTACAGCCGTGTGGGACGTAGGGGCGTGGGACGTAGGGGCGTGCCGGTGGGCACGCCGGTCACGCCCTGCCGAGGGCCGGACTGCCCTGGCGCCTTCGCCCGCCCCCCCCGTGAGCGGCGCGCGACGTACGTGAGTTCGTTCTCCAACGTGCCTCGAAGCCCGCCCCCCGTCTAACCCTCCGCGAGCGGGGCGAGCAGGTCCACCTCGTTGCCGTCCGGGTCGCGTACGACCGCGTACCGCTGCCCCCAGAACGCGTCCCAGGGCTTCAGCTCCCCGTGGTGCCCCGCGTCGACCAGTTGCGCGTACAGGGCGTCCACCTGTGCGGGGTTCGCGCAGCGGAACGCCAGGGCCGTGCGGCCGCCGCCGGTCGGGGGCTGCCAGTCGGGGTGGAAGGAGCGGATGGTGGATTCCGGGTCGAGGACCAGGAGGGGGCCGCCCGGCAGTTGGGCTTCGACGTGCGGTTCGTTCTCGGCGCCCTCGGCGAATTCGATGCCGAGGAGGCGGTAGAAGGCGATGGAGGCGGCGAGGTCGGAGACGGCGAGGCCGACGAAGGCGAAGCGGGGTGCGGGGGTGTCGTTCATGATCGCTACGGTAGGCGGTGCCGGGGGTCCGGTCTTGAAGGAATCGGACGTGGTCGTGTCGGGCGCCGGTACTCTCCGGGCATGCTCGACGAACCGATTCACCTTGCCCCGTACGATCCGGCCTGGGCCGATCAGGGCCGCGCGTTGGCGGCGCTGCTCCGCGCGGACCTGCCGGTGCGGGCCGAGGTCGAGCACATCGGCTCGACCGCCGTGCCCGGGCTGGACGCCAAGCCGGTGCTGGACGTCCAGATCGGGTGCGCGGGGGCGGACACGGCGGCGGTGGTCGAGGTCGTGCGTCGGCACGGGTTCGAGCACCTGGGCGAGTCGGGCGTTCCCGGGCGGCAGTACCTGCGGCGGCGGTCGGGGGTGCCCGCGAACGTCCATGTCGTCGAGCTCGGCGGCGCGTTGTGGACGGACAACCTGCTCCTGCGCACGTACCTGCGGGCCCGTCCGGAGGCAGCCGCCCGCTATGCCCGCGCCAAGCGGGAGGCCGCCCGGCCGGACGCCCGTCTGCTCGCCTACTCCGCGCACAAGGCTTCCACCGTCGCCGAGTTGATCGCCGAGGCCCGCGCGTTCGGCGGTCGGCCCGCCTGAAACCGGGCTGCCCGGGCGGGCTCCTGCGGGTAACGTCCCGGCTGGTACAGGTGATTCGTACGAGGAGGCAGTGGCGGATGAGCAACCACAACGACCCGGAGACCCCCGACGTCTTCCGGACCCCGATCGAGCAGGTCTTCGTCCGGACGCACCTCGGTGAGGCTCCGGCGATCGACGCCGCCGACTGGACGCTCACGGTCGACGGTCTGGTCGAACGCCCCCTGGAACTCGACCTGGCCGCTCTGCTGGAGCTGCCGCAGACCCGCGTCACCGCCGTGCACGAGTGCCTCGGCAACCCGCTGAACCCCGACGTCCCGACCCGCGCCGTCGCCAACCTGGAGTGGACGGGGGTCGCGCTCTCCGCGGTGCTCGCTCTGGCCGGTCCGTCCGCCGGGGCCCGGCACCTCTGGCTGGAGGGCACCGACACGGGCAGCTTCGCGGGGGAGAGCGGCCTGACGTACCTCAAGGACCTTCCGCTGGAGGAGGGCAGCGCCGCCGTGCTGCTCGCCCACCGGGTGAACGGCGAGCCGCTGCCGCGTCAACACGGCTTCCCCGTAAGGGCGGTGGTGCCGGGAATGTTCGGCACCAACTCGGTGAAGTGGCTGCGCCGGATCACCCTGGCGGCCGAGCGCCCCGAGCACCTCTTCACCACCCGCCTCTACAACCGGGTGCTCCCGGGGAGCGACGAGCGCGTCCCGGCCCGCGAGATCGACGTCAGCAGCAAGCTGCTCACCCCGCGCGACGGCGCCCGGGTGCCCGCCGGGGTGTGCGAACTCGCGGGCCGGGCCTGGAGTTCGACCGAGGTGACCTCCGTCGAGGTCTCCGTGGACGACGGCCCCTGGCGGCCCGCCGTCCTGGAGCCGCGCGGCGCGCAGCCCGCCTGGCAGCGCTTCGCGCTCGACCACGACCTCGCCCCTGGCCCGCACCGCGTCCGGGCCAGGGCGACCGACGCCGTCGGCCGGGTGCAGCCGCTCGCCGGCACCAGGAACCACGTCCACGAGATCCGGCTGACCGCCGGAGCCGAGCACGAGCACGAGTAGGGGACCGCGCGAATGAAGCACCGTGCACTGGGAGTCGGCGGCCCGAAGGCGAGCGCGTTGTGCCTGGGTGCGATGACCTTCGGCACCACCGTGGACGAGGGGACGGCGACGGCGATCCTGGACCGCTTCACCGAGGCGGGCGGGACGTTCGTCGACACCTCGAACAACTACGCCTTCTGGGTGCCCGGCGCGACCGGCTTCGAGAGCGAGGAACTGCTCGGCCGCTGGATCAGGAGCCGAGGCAACCGCGAATCGCTGGTGCTCGCCTCGAAGTCCGGCGCCCGCCCGGTGCCGGGCCTGCCGTTCCCCGAGCACATCGAGGGCCTCGCCGGGCCCGTGCTGCGCGCCGCCGTCGAGGGCAGCCTGCGCCGCCTCGGCACGGACCGCCTGGACGTCCACTACGCGCACGTGGCCGACCCGAACACCCCGGTCGAGGAGACCCTCGGCGCCTACGCGGGCCTGGTCGGGGACGGCAAGGTGGGCCTCCTCGGCTGCAGCAACCACACCGCCGCCCAGCTGTCCGAGGCCAACGCGCTGGCCGCGCACCGGGGTTGGCCTGGCTATCGGTGCGTCCAGCAGCGCCACAGCTATCTGATGCCCCGCCCCGACGCGGACTTCGGCGTCCAGGAGCACGCAGACGTCGCCCTGCTCGACCACCTCGCGGACCACCCCGGGACCGTCCTGCTCGCCTACTCCCCGCTCCTCGGCGGTGCCTACTGCCGCCCGGACCGGCCGCTGCGGGAGCAGTACGACTGGCCGGGGGCGAAGGCCCGCCTCGCCGTCCTGGCGGAGGTGACGGCCGAGACCGGCGCGACCGTCAACCAGGTGGTGCTGGCCTGGTTGTTGGCGCATCCCGTCCCCACGATCCCCGTTCTGGGCGTGAGTTCGGTCGCTCAGCTCGACGAGGCGCTCGGCGCGCTCGAACTGAGGCTCGACGAGGACCAGTTGAGGCGGCTCTCGGAGGCCGGCTGAGGGCTTGCCGAGATCCGGCCGAGGGGCGGCTGAGATCCGGCCGAGGGACGGTCGAGGGTCGGATCGGGTGCGGTCGATCGGGAATACGGAATTTCGAGAGCGATAGGAATTCTGAACCGCAGGAAAGGGATTCCGGAAAAAGCGGGACGGCCCGCCGGTGGTGCGCCGGCGGGCCGTCGAGCAGGAGCGAGGTCAGCGCGGCTTCTTGAAGCCGAGGGTCGTCGCGTCCTTCTTGGTGTAGATGGTGCCGTCCGTGTCCTTGGTGAAGTCGCCGACCTTGGCGGCCGCCGGCGGGGTGTAGCGCTCGGGCAGCTTCTGGTTCTTGGTCACGGTGCTCTCCCATGCGTCCGTATCGAGGCCCGGGTGGCCTCCGCTTCATTGAGACCGGCGTGCCCCGATGGTGTCTATGCGGACGTCCCGGCTTCGGCCATTGCGCATCGACTTCTGGTGCGCGGGGCTGGCTCGTAAACGAAGCGTTGCCCGGTCGACTTCGTCATGGAAGTGGGCATGACAGGTTCTAGCCCGATCAAAAGTGATCAGAACTGATCGTGATGATCTCTCGATCTGCATATTATCGATCCGGAAATGGCCTTATTCCGCCACCGAAGAATTGGCGCGATCCTCGGAAATCCGGCGATATTCGGTTGTGCGACCCCCCTCGGTGGTGCACGGTTCTGGGGCGAAGCACCGATGGTGCCGATGCCGTCGTGATACCTGTGATGACCGTGATACCTGGGGGTGGGGAACATGAAGTCGCTCGACGATTACCTCGTGGTCTTTCCGGATTCCCAGGGTGGCGCCGAGGCCCACCGGAGGACGGGCCGTCGGATCGGCCACGGAACCGCGCGGACGGTCGCGCACGCCTCCGGACGGCCCTGGCTGGCCGGCTCGTGGGCGCCGGAGGACCTGGTCGTCTCCACCGCCGGGCCGGTACGGGTGGCGGTGTTCGGGCCGAGCCCGGTCGCCGTCGATCGTCTCGACGCGCTGGTCTCCCGCGTACGCGGCCTCCCGGACCTCGACGCGCTCGCCCGGGGCCTCCCCGGCAACACCCACGTGGTGGCCTCCGTCCACGGGCAGGTGCGCTTCCAGGGCACCGTCAGCGGGACGCGCTGCGCGTTCACCGCCCGGCTGGACGGCGTGCCGATCGCCGGCGACCGGGCCGACGTGCTGGCCGAGTTGACCGGAGCCGAACCCGACGAGGGCCTGGTCGCGGCGAGCGTGACGTACGGGATGCTCTTCGCGCCGCTGAGCGAGCGCAGCTGGTGGCACGGCGTGCACCAGGTGCCCTCCGACTCCTGCCTGGTGCTCCCCGCCGACGGCCCCGCCCGGTCCGTGCAGTGGTGGCGGCCGCCGGAGCCGGAACTCACCCTGGCGCAGGGCGCGCCGGCGGTGCGCGAGCGCCTGCGGGAGGCGGTGGCCCAGCGGCGGCCGGAGCAGGGCAGGCTCTCCGCCGACCTCTCCGGCGGCATGGACTCCACCTCGCTGTGCTTCCTCACCGCCGAACAGCGCCCCGACCTGCTGACCTTCTGCTGGACGGGCGGCAGCGCGATCAACGACGATCCGCTGTACGCCGCCCAGGCCGCCCGCCTGCTCCCGCACGCCGAGCACCTGACCGTGCCGGACACCGACGCGCCCGCGGTGTTCGCCCCGCCCTACTGGGCGACGGACACGGAGGCCCCGCGCGCCGCCACCCGCGGCATGAACGCCGTCCGCTTCGGCGCCCGGTACCTGGTCGAGCACGGCGCCACCCGGCACCTCGCAGGGCACGGCGCCGACGAGCTGTTCACCGGCGGCGCCTCCTACCTGCACACGCTGCTGCGCCGACGCCCCGTCACCGCCTGGCGGCAACTGCGTGCCCACCAGGCCCTGAACGACTGGCCGTTGCTGCCCAGCCTGGCCGGACTGCTGCGCGGGGGAGACCTCGCCGGCTGGTGGCGGCAGTGCGCCGACGACCTCGCCCGCAGCACACCGCCGCCCCGGACGCCCTCCCTCGGCTGGGGCGAACGGATTCCGGCCACGCCCTGGGCCACCGGCGACGCGGTGCGGACCACCCAGGCGCTCTTCCACGACGTGGCCGGGCAGGCCGCGCCCTTCGCACCGGACCGGGGGCAGCACGAGGCCCTCTCCGCCCTGCGCAGCGCCGGGCCGGTGCTCCGGCTCGTCTGCCGCGACTACGCCGCCGAGGGCCTGCCCCTCGAACTGCCCTATCTGGACGACCGGGTGATCGAGGCCGTGCTGGCCGTCGTTCCCCACGAGCGCTACAGCCCCTGGCGCTACAAACCGGCGCTGGCCGCGGCGATGTGGGGCCTCGTGCCCGACGTGATCCTCGACCGCACCACCAAGGGCGACTGCGAGGAGCCCGTCGACCGCTCCCTCCAGCAGCACGTGCCGGACCTGCTGGACCTGTTCGCGGACTCGGAGCTCGCGCGGCGCGGCCTGATCGACGTGCGTGGGCTGCGCACCACGCTGATCACCCCGCCGCGCAGCGGGGACGTCTGGTCCGCCCAGCTGGAGGCGACGATCGGCGCCGAACTGTGGCTGCGCGAGATCACTGCCCAGTCCGCCTCCCGCCTTTCCGCCGCCCGCGTTCCTGCCACCCACCTCGCCGCTCAGCCGGTCCTCACCGGCCCGGCGGACCGCGACCTGGCCGGTGACCTGGCCCGAGACCTCGAGGAGAGGCCATGACCAGTCCGCCCTGCGCGCTCCAGCCGCGCACCCGGCTGCCCCTGCACCGGCGCCTGCTCCCGCTGGCCGCCGTGGCGCTCGCCCGTCCGCTGGCCAGGCTCTCGCCCGGGCGCCTGCAGTCCGTCCTCGCGGCCCTGAGCACCGGTGCCCGGCCGGGCACCGCCGCGCAGGCGTCCGCCGCCCGTACGGCGGTGGTCGCGGTCAGCCTGCGCTGCGCCGTCCACAACTGCCTCCAGCGCTCGATCGCCACGGCCGTCCTGTGCCGGTTCAAGGGCGTCTGGCCCACCTGGCAGGCGGGTGTGCGGACGACGCCGTTCGGTGCCCACGCCTGGGTCGAGGCGGAGGGACGGGTCATCGACGAGCCGTACCCGGACGGCTACTTCCGGCCGATGGTCACCGTCCCGCCCAAGCGCCCCGCCCGACCTGCCTGATCAGCCTGACCTGCCTGACCCGCCCGTCCTGCCTCACCCCCCGCCCGGAGGACCGCATGACGCTCCGCCTGACCGCCCACACCGTGTCCACCGACACGGACGACGGCGCCGTGCTGCTGAGCCGGCGCACCGGCGCCTACTGGCAGCTCAACCGGACCGGCGCCTACGCCCTGCGGCGCCTCCTCGACGGCCACACCGTCGGCCAGGTCGCCGAGGAGTTCTCGGCCCACTTCGGCATCGCCGAGGCCGAGGCGCGGCAGGACCTCACGGCGATGGCCGACCGGCTCCGCTCCTCCGGCCTGGTGGAAGCCTGCTGAACCCGCCCTGGGAGCCGAGGACACGATGCTTCGCCAGCTGTGGACCCTGACCCGCGGGCAGCGCCGCGCCCTGGCCGCCGCCCTGCTCCTCACCCTGGCGGCCGCCGCCGTGGGCATCGCCCAGCCCCTGGCGGCCAAGGGGGTGGTGGACGCCGTCACCGCCCACCGGCCGCTCCTGCTCCCCGCCGGTCTCCTCGTCCTGCTGCTCCTGGTCCAGGCCCTCATCGGCGCCGGCGCCGTCTACCTGCTGGAGCGCACCGGCGAACGGTTCGTCCTGGCAACACGGACCAGGCTGATCGGGCACCTGCTACGGGTGCGCATACCCGCCTTCGACCGCTTGCGCGTAGGGGACCTGATGGCCCGCGCCTCGACGGACGTGGTCGTCCTGCGCGAGGCGCTGACGCACGTCTCCGTCCAGATCGCCACCAACCTGTGCGTCGCGCTCGGCAGCGTCGCCGCCATGTTCGTGCTGGACCCGGTCCTGATGCTGATCATCCTGGGTGTGCTCCTCACCTGCGGCCTCGTGATCAGCAGGCTCTCGGCGGCGATCGGCCGCTCCTCCTCCGACCTGCAGGCCGCCGTGGGCGCGGTGTCGGCCGGGCTGGAACGGGCCCTGTCGGCCCTGCGGACCGTACGGGCCAACCGCGCCGAACGGCGCGAGGCCGACCACCTCGGCACCCTCGCCCAGGACGCCTACGACGCCGCGATGCGCGGCGCCCGCCTCACGGCCCTGGTCGCCCCGACGGCCCAACTGGCCATCAACGCCGCCTTCGTGCTGGTCCTGCTGCTCGGCGCGGCCCGGGTCGACCAGGGTGCCCTCTCGCTCGGCGCCCTGGTGGCGATGCTGCTGTACGCCACCCAACTCGCGGGACCGGTCACCGAGTTGATGGAGGGCCTCGCCTCGGTGAACCGGGCCAAGGGCTCCGCCGACCGCATCCGGGAGGTGTACGCGCTCCCCGTCGAGGCCGACCCCTGCGCCCGGGAATCCCGCGAGCTTCGGGCGCCCCGGGAGTGGTCGACCGCTGCCCCCGCACTGGAGATCCGCGACCTCCACTTCGGCTACAGCCCCGACGCGCCGATCCTTCAGGGCCTCTCCCTCACCGTCCCCCGCCACGCCCTGGTGGCCCTGGTCGGCCCGTCCGGTGCCGGCAAGTCGACCACCTTCGCGCTGATCAACCGCTTCTACGAACCCTGGAGCGGCAGCATCCGCCTCGGCGGACACCCGGCCGAGGAGCTCGGCCTGGAGGAGTGGCGCTCCGGGATCGGCTGGGTCGAACAGGACTGCCCGATGCTGCACGGCACCCTGCGGGAGAACCTCTGCTACGCAGCCCCGGACGCCACCGACGACCGCCTCCGGGAGGTCCTCGACCTGGTCAACCTCACCGAGAAGGTGCACCGCCTGCCGGCCGGGCTCGACACCGAGGTCGGTGAGCGGGGCCTGCGCCTGTCCAGCGGCGAGCGCCAGCGCGTCGCCATCGCCCGCGCCGTCCTCGCCCGCCCCCGGCTGCTGCTCCTGGACGAGCCCACTGCGCACCTGGACCCGGCCAACGAGGCCGCACTGACCGTCAACCTGCACGACCTGCGGAAGGAGTGCGCCCTGCTGGTCATCGCCCACCGCATGTCCACCGTCGAGGCCGCGGACAGCGTGGTGATGCTCTCCGACGGTACGGCCTCCGCCACCGCCCCCTATGCGGACCTCCTGCGCGACCACGCCCCGTTCCAGCGCCTTTCCGGGCGCTGATCAGCGCTGAACGGGCCCTGATCGGATGCTGAGCGGGCCCTGATTCGGATGCTCACCGGATGCCGGCCGGGCGCAGGGCCCGCGAGCCTCAGGCGCCCTTGGCGTCCACGGCCAGGCCGCGGTCCTTCAACTGGGCCAGCGAGTCGACGTACTTGAGCATCAGGCGCGCGAACTCCAGGCGGTCGCGCTCGTCCCAGTCGGCGGTGATGTAGTCGAACGCGTCGCGCTGGTGGCGCCGGAACCGGGCCATGAGCTCGGTGCCCTCGGGGCTGAGCAGGAGCACGGTGCGGCGCCCGTCCTGCTGGGAGGCGGCGCGGATCAGGTAGCCGGCCTTGATGTTGTCGCTCACCATCCGGCTGGCGACCGAGGGGTCGACGCCGAGGAGTTCGGCGACCGCGCCGACGGTGATCTCCCTGTCGGAGCCCCGGGTGTGCTCCAGGATGATGTTCAGGACCAGGGTGCGGCTCAGGTCCTTGGCCGAGATGGGGTTCTCGACCTCCAGCAGCGAGGTGCGGCGCAACTTCGAGAACGCGGGGCCCACGGCGTTCAGCAGTTCCTCCGCCGTCTGCGGCGCGTTCCCGTTCGTCGTCATGGGTCCATCGTAGGGCCCATGAGCGGCGGCAGGCATGTGTTGACGTGAAATTACATGCATGCAAGCATGTATATGTCGAAGCGCACAGCTTCGGCCGTGCTGTGAAACCAGGGGGTCCCCTTTCCATGTCCATCCTCATCACCGGCGCCCGCGGCAAGGTCGGCCAGGCCGTCATCCACCGCCTCCACGCCGCCGGACGGCCCGTCCGCGCCGCCAGTGCCAAGCCCACCGACCTGACCGTCCCGGCCGGCGTGGAGGTCGCCGAAGTCGACCTCGGCCGGCCCGAGACCTTCCCGGCCGCGCTCGACGGTGTGCGCCAGGTCTTCCTCTACCCGGAGCCCTCGGGCATCGACGCCTTCGTCGCGGCGGCCAGGGCCGCCGGGGTCGAGCACGTCGTCCTGCTGTCCTCCGCCTCGGTCCTGGCCCCCGACGCCGAGACCGACCCGCTCGCCTCGCACAGCTTCCTCGTCGAGCGCGCCCTGGCCGCCTCCGGCCTGCCGCACACCTTCCTGCGGCCGGACGCCTTCGCCAGCAACGCCCTCGGCTGGTCCTACGGCATCAGCCAGGGCCTGCCGATCCAACTCGCCTACCCGGAGGCGCAGACCGCGCCCATCCACCCCGAGGACATCGCCGACGTCGCCGTGGAGGCGCTCACCGGCACGGCCCTGCGCGGACGCGCCCTCACCCTCACCGGCGGCCAGTCCCTCACCTTCCGCGAGCAGATCGCCGTCCTGGCCGAGGTCCTCGGCCGCGACCTGCGTGTCGAGACCGTCACCCGCGCCGAGGCGGAGCAGCAGATGAGCCGCTTCCTGCCCGCCGGCTTCGCGAGCTCCCTGCTCACTCTGTGGGCCGCCGCCACCGCCGGCCCGGCCCCCATCGCCGACACCACCCGCTCCCTGCTGGGCACGCCCGAGCGCACGTTCCACCAGTGGGCCGTCGAGAACGCCGCCGCGTTCACCGCGCGCTGAGCGGCGCCGAGACGCACCGATGGCACCGATAGGCACCGAGACGCACCGGGAAGCACTGAAGAGCACGGAAAGGCCGCCACCATGAAGCCCATCGGCTACTGGCTCAACCGCACCGACCAGGCCATCACCCACCACATGAACGGCGTCCTCGCCGAGTACGGCCTCACCCGCACCACCTGGCAGGTCCTCAACGTCCTCCGCGACACCCCCGAGGCCACCGACACCGCCGTTCTCGCCGCCCTCGCCCCCAATGCCGACCGCCCCACCCTGACCGCCGCCATCGACACCACCCTCACCCACGCCTGGACGACCCGCCCCACCCCCGGCCACCTCACCCTCACCCCGGCCGGCCGCGACCACCTCTCCACCGTCGCCACCCGGGTCGCCGCCTTCCGCGACCTCTCCCTGACCGGCATCACCCCCGAGGACTACCGCACCACCGTCACCGTCCTCGAGCGCATGACCCTCAACCTCGAAACGAACCAGGCACGGTCCTAGCCCTCCGGGCCTTCCACCTTCCGGGCGATCGCCTCGAGCGCGGCGAGGTCCTCGGGGGTGAGCCGGTCGACGAAGTGGCGGCGTACGGAGGCGACGTGGGCCGGGGCGGCGGCGGCGAGGGTGTCGAAGCCGTGGTCGGTGAGGACGAGGAGGCAGCCCCTGCCGTCGGTCGGGTCCGGCTCGCGGCGCAGGAGGCCGCGCTCCTCCATCCGGGTGGCGTGCCGGGAGAGGCGGCTGCGGGACCAGTCCATCTTGGCAGCCTGCTCGTGCAGGGAACTGGTGCGTCCGGGGCGTTCCGAGAGCGTGCTCAGGACCTCGTAGTCGGGTTCGGAGAGGCCGACCGCGCCCAGATCCCGCACCGTTCCGGCCTGGACGGCGGCCACCATGCGGCGGAAGGCCCGCCAGGCGCGCTCCTCGTCGGCGGTCAGCCAGGGGGTGGTCTCGTCCCCCGATGATTTCGTTGACATGGAACCAATCTACTCGCTAGCTTCGTTTCCATGTCAACGAAAAGCCTGCGCGTCCTCGTCCTCGTGTCCAGCAACCGCCCCGGCGCCCTCGGCCCGGCGGTGGGGGAGTGGCTGGTCGACGCGCTCGCGCCCCGCGCCGCGGAACTGGGCGTCGAGCTGGTGCCCCTCGCCCTCGGCGACCTCGGCCTGCCGTTCCTCGACGAGGAGGCGCACCCGTCGGCGGGCGCGTACCAGCACGAGCACACCCGGCGCTGGAGCGCGATCGCGGACGCCGCGGACGGCTTCATCGTGGTGACCCCGGAGTACAACCACGGCATGCCGGCGATGCTGAAGAACGCGCTCGACTACCTCTACCGGGAGTGGGCCTGGAAGCCGGTCGGCTTCGTCAGCTACGGCAACAGCTCGGCCGGCACCCGGGCCGTCCAGCACGCCAAGCAGATCGTGGCCACGCTGCGCATGGTCCCGCTCGGCGCCACCGTCGCGATACGCCTCGGCGACTCCGTGGAGGACGGCAGGGTCCGTCCCACCCCGGCCCTCGCCTCGGCGGCCCACGGAGTCCTCGACGAGCTGACCAGGGTGGCCCACGCCCTGCGCCCCCTGCGCGAGGCCGGGCGGCCGGGAGCGCTGCCCGGCCCGCCGACCGGCTCGTACGTCAGGCCCCTGACCCCCGACGACGCGCCCGAGGCCACCGTGCTGCAGCGGTGCTGCTGGGTGGACGAGGCCCTCGCCAACGACACCCTCGACGTCCCGGCCCTGCACGAGTCGCCGCAGCAGGTCCGCGACTGGCTCGCCACCTGGCACACCACGGGCCTTTGGCGCGACGGCCGCCTCCTCGGCATGGTCCGGGCCCGCCGCAGCGGCACCGACTGGCAGATCGGCCGCCTCTGCGTCGCCCCCGACCTCCGCGGCCAGGGCCTCGGCCGCTGGCTCCTCCGCACCGCCGAATCCGCCGCCGACCCGGCATGCTCCCGCGCCGTCCTCTTCACCGGCGCCCGCAGCACGGGCAACATCGCCCTCTACGAGAGCGAGGGCTACCGTCCCGCCCCCCAGGATGAGCCCGAGGGCACGGTCCGCCTCGCCAAGCCCCTGCGGCCCTGAGCCCGGCCTCCGTGACGGGCCGCCGGCGCCGGTTCCCCACCCCTCCCCGCCTCGGCAGCAGGGTCGCGTACTCGCGGACCGACGCGGCCGTACCGTCCTCGATCCGGGCGAAGACGAACACCTCGTCGAGCGAGCTGAAGGACCGCCGGTCTCGCCCTTCTCCCGCTCCTACCCCTGCTCCCTCTCGTGCTCCAGGAGTTCGACGATGATCTCGATGCCGAGCGCGTAGGCCGGGGTGCCCGAGGTGATGAGTGCGGTCTCGGCGACGCCGATGAGGTCGGCGATGCCGGCGCCCGCGTGGAGGGCTCCGCGGGCGTGGATGCGGGCCGGGTCCGTCCGGCCGAGGGACAGCAACTGGCCGAAGTGGACCAGCTGTTGTACGCGGCTGCCGAGCGGATTGTCGGCCAGCACGAGGTGGCGCAGGGCCGTGAACGCCTCCTCGGTGGGGAGCCGGCCGAAGTCCTGGGCGAGCCGCAGGCGGTCCTCCACCGCGGCGGGGACGGCGCCGAGCGTGGTGCGGTAGCGGTCGCGCAGCGCCTCGGAACGCTCGGCAAAGGTCTGGTCGGAGGTCCGGTCGGAGGCGGGGTCAGAGGCCCGGTCGGAGGCCGGGCCGGTCATGCCGACACCCGCGCGATCGAGGCGCGGACGGCCTCCAGGGCACCCTCGGGGAAGTCCACGGCCCCGCCGATCGCCGCGGCGGCGATCTCGGCCTCGGCACTCTCCTCGATCGCCACCACGAGGTGGGCGGCGGCGGCCGCGTCCGGGCCGAAGACCAGCAGGCCGTGGTTGGCGAGGAGGACCGAGGACGTCGTCGGGCGCCGGTCCAGGACGTCGGCGATGCCCCGGACCGACACGTCCGAACCACGCGGACCCCAGGGCACGACCGGCACCTCCTCGGGCTGGCCGAAGCGCAGCATCGGCTCGGTGCGGCACGGCAGCGGCCGGTGGGCCACCGCGAAGGCCGTCGCGGAGGGCGAGTGGGTGTGGATGATGGCGCCCACGTGCGGGCGGGCGCGGTAGACGACGCTGTGCATGGTGATGATCTCGGCGCTGACGGAGCGCAGTTCGCCCGCCAGGAGCTGCCCGTCGAGGCCGACGGTCGCCAGGTGGTGGGGCTCCAGGTCGCGGACGAAGCCGGGGGTCAGCAGGAAGCGGTCGGCGTCGAGCCTGACACTCAGGTTGGCGTGCCCGGAGTGCGACATCACCCCGGCCGTGAAGAGCTGTCGGCTGGCCTCGACGAGCTGGTGCGCGAGGCGCTCGGCCTCGGGTGCGTCTGCCATCTCTGATCTCCCAATTCTCCTTCGGCGGCCGCCGGTTCGCCGCCGCCGCTCATGTCGGCAACTCTGCGACTTGAACTAAGGTTCAAGTCAAGCGCCGACCCGGCGCGGGGAGAGCGAGACGAGGAGGGGCCGGGCATGCGTATGACGATCGGCCAGCTCGCCGAGATCACCGACGTACCCGCGTCGGCCATCCGGTTCTGGGAGCGCAACGGCCTGCTGCCCGCGCCCGAGCGCCAGAGCGGGCAGCGCCGCTACCCGCCGTCGGCCGCGGACCGGATCGTGCTGCTGCGCAAGTTCCAGCAGGCCGGGCTGAGCCTGGCCGAGGTCCGGGAGTTCCAGGAGGACCAGCCGCGGCGGCAGGCGATGATCCGCGCCAAGATCGCCGAGATCGAGCAGCGCATGGTGGACCTCGACCACGCCCACCAGTTGCTGACCCACGCCCTCCAGTGCGGCCGGACGGACATCGTCACCTGCCCGACCTTCCGGGAGCAGATCGCCTCCTGGAGCGAGTCCGGCTGACGGCGCGCGGTGTGCCCCGTGCCCCGTGCGGCGCGTCCGGGCGTGGTCCCGCCGGCCCCGCGAACGACGAAGGCCCGGACCGCTCCGAGGCGGTCCGGGCCTTCTGACGTCCCCTGCCCGGCGCCAAGGCCCAGGACGGCCGGCCCTTCGGGTGCTGAGCGGCGGGACGGCCGAGGTCAGGACGGGTCTTCGTAGGTGATGGCGTAGGGGGCTGCGATGCGGTTGAGTTCGCGGGGGTCGAGCCGGCCGGCGGTGCTGACGGACGTCCGGGCCTCGACGAAGTCTTCGACGAAGCACTCCCAGCCGCCCGGGGAGGAGACCTGGAGCACGCGCGGGGGCGGCGTGGAGCCGGGGGCCAAGGCGTGGGGGATGCCGTGAGGCAGGAGAACGAACTGGCCGGGGGAGAGGAGGTGCCTCTGGCCGGCGAACTCGACGGCGAGATCGCCGGTGAGGACGTAGACCGCCTCGTCGGCCAGGTGGTGGACATGGCGGGGGATCTGCTGAGCGACCGTCATCTCCAGCAGCGAGAGCCGGCCCCCGGTGTCGGTGCCCCGAACCTTGGCGGCGAAGGCCGGCGGCACCGGGATCCGTCCGGGCCGCACCTCGCCCCGGGCCAGGACGTGCACGGGGCGTCGGCCGTCGGCGTCGGCGTCGGGGTCGGCGTCGTGGACAGGGGCGGGGATCGAGAGGCGGAGGGCGCGCACCTGGCCCTCGGACTGGACATCGACGGTCCGGGCGGTGCCGCGCGGGAGGAAGACGCACATACCGGGGGTGAGGTGGTGGACGAGGTCCTCGGTCTCGACCTTCAGTTCGCCGTCGAGCAGGTAGAGAATCTCGTCGCCGGCCGGCTGATGGGGCGACAGCAGGGGGCCGAGGCCCCAGTGCTCGGTGAGACCGAAGCGGCCCTCGGTGTCGTCGACGCTCGCCTTGACGGCGGTGCCCGGGGGGAGCTGGGCGGTGGTGGGGCGCGACGTGCCGGCTGCGAGCAGGATGAAGCGGTCCACAACGGTATCCTTTCAAAGGAGGAATCAGATTCGGAATCCGATTCCGGTTTGAGGATACGCAGAGGAGCGTCCCAGATGTCAACGAGTGCGGGCCGAAAGCCGCGTACGGACGCCGAGCGCAACCGGGGCCGGGTGCTCCGATCGGCAGGTGAGCTGTTCGCCGCACACGGTGACGCGGTGCAGATGGCTGACATCGCGAAGGCGGCGGGTGTGGGCGTCGGAACGGTCTACCGGCACTTCCCGACCAGACAGGCGCTGGTCGCCGCGGTCGCCGAGGAGCGGTTCGCCGGGATCCTGCGCCACGCGCGCGAGGAGTGCCTGTCACTGCCCGACGGGCGGCAAGCGCTGGCAGGCTTCCTGAACGCGATCGGGCGGGCGCACGAGGAGGGGCGGGGGGTGTCCGGGGTCATCGAGGTGGCGTTCGGCAACACCGAACCGGGCGGGGAGGTGGGAGCCCAGTTGCTGGACGTCGGCGAGCAGTTGCTGGCGCGGGGCCGGGCCGACGGCACGGTACGCGAGGACGCCGGTGTCTCCGATCTCTACATGATCGCCGGCGCGGTGGCGGCGATCAGCCGTAACGCGGTGGGCGACTGGCGCCGCTTCATCGAACTCGCCCTGGACGGCCTGCGCCCGCAGCACTGACACCCGCGGACGTGGCGCCGACGCCGGCAGGGGATCCGGCCGGGGCCCTGGCAGGCAGGACCGTACTGCCACGAGAGCATCTGGACCCTGCCCCGGCCCAGCCTCGAAGGGGTGCCGATGGCAGTGCCCTTCTGCCTGGCCCTACCGACTGGCCCTACCTATCCATGACTGATTCCGGCGGAGCTCCGTCTACCTAGTGTGATCGCCAACGACGGATCTACGAGGGGGATTTGCACGATGACGAACACGCAGCGCAGGGTCCGGACCGCCTACCACCTGGACCGCCCCGAGGACGGCCTGGACGGACTGGTGGTCCGGGAGGAGGAGGTCCCGGAGCCCGGCCCGCACGAGGTGCTGGTCAGAGTGCGGGCCGCCTCGCTCAACCGGCGGGATCTGATGATCCTCGACGGGACCTATCCGGTTCCCGCCGCCCTGGGGGTCGTGCCGCTGAGCGACGGGGCCGGGGAGGTCGTAGCCGTTGGCGAGGGCGTGCGGCGGGCACAGGTCGGCGACCGGGTGGCAGTCACCTACTTCCGGCGCTGGATCGACGGGCCGATGACGCTCCCGCTGGTCGGCGAGCAGTACGGGGCCAGCCTGGGCGGGATGCTCACGGACTACCAGGTCGTCGACGAGGAGTCGGTGGTGCGGATCCCGGCGCACCTCTCCTTCGAGGAGGCCGCGACGCTCCCTTGCGCCGCGGTGCTGGCGTGGTCGGCGCTGACGACCGGGCCGCGGCCGATGGCCGCCGGCGACGACGTACTGGTGGTCGGCGCCGGCGCGGTGGCCCTGTTCGGGGTGCAGTTCGCCGCCGCCCTCGGCGGCAGGGTGATCGTCGTCGCCTCCGGCGAGGAGAAGGCCGAGCGGCTGCGGAAGCTCGGTGCGGCACACGTGATCGACCGGCAGCTGACGCCCGAGTGGCAGGGCACGGTCGGCGAGCTCACCGGCGGGCGCGGGGTCGCCCTGGTCCTGGAGGCGGTCGGCGCGCCCAGCATCGCGAAGTCGGTCCAGTCGGTCGGCTTCAACGGCCAGATCTCGGTGACCGGCGCCTTCCCCTCCGGCGGGGTGCTGATCGACCCGGACGTTCTCAACGGCCGCTTCTTCTCGCTGCAGCGACTGGCGGTCGGCAACCGCGCGGCCTTCGAGCAGATGAACGCGGCCCTGGCGGAGCACGGCATCCATCCCGTGATCGACCGGGTCTTCGCCTTCGACGAGGCGCTCACCGCCTACCGTTACCTGCGCGAGAGCGGCCCCTTCGGCAAGGTGGTGGTCACGGTCTCCTGAGCCCCGCCCGAGGCTCGGGGCCGCCCCAGGTCAAGGACGTCGCCGAGCGCGTGGTCGGGCTCATCCGGAAGGTGGCCAAGGGCGCGGTCGCCAGCGGCCCGGAGGTTCCTCACCTGCGGCGGAGCGGCTCGCCGGATGGACTCCGAACGGTGCTGGACGGGGGTGGACGCAACCAGAACTGCAGCCGAGGCGTGGCTGGGATCGCGTTGCAGCTGTCCCGGTCGGGTGTCGTTCGGAACGGTCAGTTGGCGATGCCCGGGACCACCAGGCCGGACTCGTACGCGATCACCACGGCATGGGTCCGGTTCTGCGCGCTGAGCTTGGTCAGCACGTTTCCGACGTGGGTCTTGACCGTCTCCAGGCTCACCGTGAGGGACTCCGCGATCTCCGGATTGGAGAGCCCGGTGGCCATCAAGCGCAGCACCTCCTCCTCCCGGCCGGTCAGGGCGGCCTGCGGCAGGGCCTCGGCGGAGCGCAGCGGGCGGGCGGCGACCATGCGGCCCAGCGCGGCCGGGAAGAGGACCGCTTCGCCCGCCGCCACCACCCGGACCGCCTCGGCGATCTGGCGGACCGGGAGGCGCTTGAGGACGAAGCCGCTGGCGCCCGCGCTGAGGGCAGCGGTGACGTAGCCGTCGTTCTCGAAGGTGGTGATCACCACGACCTTCGGCGGGTCGGCCGCTTCGGCCAGCAGTTGGCGGGTGGCCTCGATCCCGTTGCGACGCGGCATCCGGACGTCCATCAGGACCACGTCCGGCCGCAGGCTCTGTGCCCGTTCGACCGCCTCGACGCCGTCGGCGGCCTCGCCGACCACCGTGATCCCCGGCTGTGCGGCGAGCAGCGTGCGCAGGCCGCTGCGGGTCACCTCGTCGTCGTCCGCGATCAGGAGGGTGACGGCGGGGCTGGTGACGGCGGGGCCGGTGACGGCGGGGAGGGCCGTGCCTTCGCCCGCGTCGGATCCACTCACGCCGGGACCCGTACCGGCAGCCGGACGGCCAGCCGCCAGTGCTGCGTCCCGTCCGGCCCGGCCTGGAACTCACCGTGCAGCAGCCGGACGCGCTCGGCCAGTCCGGGCAGGCCGTGGCCGGAGGTCGGGAAGGCACCCGGGCCCGGGCCCGTCCGTGCCCCGATCCGGTTGACCACCGTGAGATCCAGTCCGTCCGGCGCGGCCGTCACCCGGACTTCGATCGGGCCGCCCGCCCCGTGGCGCAGCGCGTTCGTCAACCCCTCCTGGAGGATCCGGTACGCCGCTCGGGAGAGCGTCCCCTGCACCTGCGCCAGCTCGCCCGACAGGGTCGGTGCCACCACCGCCCCCGCGTGCCGCAGACGGTCCAGCAGCTCGGGGAGGTCGGCCAGGGTCCGGGTCGGCGCTGTTCCCGACTGTTCCTCGCGCAGCACCCCGAGCACGTAGTCCAGGTCCTCCAGCGCGGCCCGGGCCGACTCCTCGATGCTGCGCATGGCGGCCCGCGCCGCCGCCGGGTCGGCGGAGAGCACCTGGCCCGCCACCGCCGCCTGGATGGTGGCCGCCGTCAGCGTGTGCCCGATCGAGTCGTGCAACTCGTGCGCGATCCGGTTGCGTTCGGCCAGCAGCAGCTCCCGCTCGGCAGCCAGCGCGAGCCGCTCGGCCGCCGACGGGCCCAACAGCCGGGGTGCCGACCACCGCAGGGCCTTCGTCACCAGTACGCAGACGGCCACCGCCAGCAGGACGCACACGGCCGCCACCACCCAGCTCCACCCGCCCGACACCCGGACCGACGTGCCGAACAGACTCGCTCGCACCTCGCCGCCGAGCCAGTTCCCCGGCAGGGAGAGGCCCATGATGAACAGCACCCCGCTCGCCAGCGCCCCCGTCCACCCGACGGCCACGTGCAGCACCAGCCAGATCGGGGTCCGCCAGCGGTCGAGGCCGGGTGAACCAGAGGTCCGGCGACCGGCCACCGGATTCGGCAGCGGCACCCGCAGCAGTCGGCGGGCGGACACGACCAGCGCCCGCCGTACGGGGCGCGCCAGTCCGAGCACGCCGACCAGTACCGCCCAGACCAGCAGCACCAGGACGATCTGCACGCTCTCGGGAGCGGATCGCCACGACAGCGCCGGCAACAGGGCGAGAGGCAGCAGCGGAAGGCTCGCCAGCGCGCCGCAATAGGCGAACAGCACACCCGAATACGTGGAGCCGCGCAGCAGCGGCGGGATTCCCCTGATCATGGTCGCCAGTATCGCCGGGCAGCCCACCGGCAGCCTCCCCCGATCGAGGGAGCGATTTCTCCCGCCTTCCCGCGATGCGGTCAGAGGGCCCTGGAAATCAGGATCGTGCCGAGACCAAACGATTCCCCAGGAGTTGACTGATGCGTGCTCGGATCCGGCAGGGCCTTCGTTCCTCGACCCGGCAGCAGGGCGGCAGGCGGCGACGAGCCGTGTCGGCCGCCGCCGCGGTGGCCATCGGCGTCATGACGCTGGGCGCCCTCGCCCCGCCCGCCGCCTCCGCCTCCGCCTCCGCCTCTGCTGCTGCCACCGCCAGGCCGGACACCGTCCAGCGGAGCCTGAACGCGCTGGTGCGCGACGACGGGATGCCCGCCGCCCTGGCGAGCGTCCAGGACCGGAACGGCCGCACCCGGACCTACACCGCAGGAGTCGGCGACCTGGCCACCGGCTCGAAGGTGCCCAGGGACGGCCAGGTACGGATCGGCAGCAACACCAAGGCGTTCACGGCGGTCGTGGTCCTGCAACTGGTCGGCGAAGGGAGGATCGGCCTCTCCGCCACCGTCGACACCTACCTGCCCGGCCTCGTCCGCGGAGAGGGGATCGACGGGCGCCGCATCACCGTCCGCCAGCTCCTCCAGCACACCAGCGGACTCCCCGACTACGGCATCCACCTCGACGACGACGAGATCAGGAACCGGTACTTCGAGCCCCGCGAGCTGCTCGACATCGCCCTCCGTTACAAGGCCGACGCGGCTCCGGGCGCGAAGTGGGGGTACAGCAACACCAACTACGTCCTGGCCGGCCTGATCGTCCAGAAGGTCACCGGCCGCCCCCTCGCCGAGGAGATGGACCGGCGCATCATCAAGCGGATCGGGCTGAGCCACACCTACTTCCCGGCCCCCGGCGAGACGGCCGTCCGAGAGCCGCACCCCCAGGGTTACCACCGCAACCCGGCGAACGGACCGCTGCGCGACTTCACGGAGCTGGACCCCTCCGCAGGCTGGGCCGCAGGCCAGTTGATCTCCACCAACTCCGACCTCAACAGCTTCTTCACCGCGCTCCTCGCCGGACGCCTCCTCCCGGCGGCCCAACTCGCCGAGATGCGCACGACCGTCCCCGCCGGGACCTCAGGTCTCCGCTACGGGCTGGGGCTCACGAGCAGGCCGCTGTCCTGCGGCGGCGTCTACTGGGGCCACGGCGGCGACATCGCGGGGTACGAGACCCGGGGCGGTGTCACCGACGACGGCCGCGCCGCCAACGTCGCGGTCACCACCATCCCGACGGACGAGGCGGCCGCGCAGCGCGTGAAGGACGCCGTGGACAGGGCCCTGTGCGGCTGAGGCACGCCACCCCGCCCGGGCCCGGCTCGCCGGGTCCGGGCGACCCGAACGAAGATCCGGCAATTCCCGAGGAGTTGACTCATGCGTGGACAGGCACGGCAAGGGCTTCGGCGGCGACGGGCCCTGTCAGCCGCAGCCGCGCTGGCCATCGGCGTTATGACGCCGGGCGTCCTGGCGGTGCCTCAGGCATCCGCCGCCAGGCAGGATTCCGTCCAGCGGAGCCTGAACGCGCTGGTGCGCGACGGCGGGATGCCCGCCGCGCTGGCGAGCGTCCAGGACCGGAACGGCCGCACCCGGACCTACACCGCAGGAGTCGGCGACCTGGCCACCGGCGCACCGGTACCCGTCGACGGGCAGGTGCGGATCGGCAGCAACACCAAGACCTTCGTCGCGGTCGTCGTCCTCCAGCTCGTCGCGGAGCGGAGGGTGGACCTGGACGCCTCCGTCGACACCTACCTGCCCGGCCTCGTCCGCGGGGAGGGGATCGACGGGCGCCGCATCACCGTCCGCCAGCTCCTCCAGCAGACCAGCGGACTCCCCAACTACAGCGACTACCTCGGGGACGACGTCCGGTACTACGCCCCCCGCGAACTGCTCGCCACAGCCCTCCAGCACCCGGCCGACTTCACCCCCGGGACGAGCTGGAAGTACAGCAACACCAACTATGTGCTCGCCGGCCTGATCGTCCAGAAGGTCACCGGCCGCCCCCTGGCCGAGGAGATCGACCGGCGCGTCGTTCGACCCGCCGGGCTGCGCCACACCTACTTCCCCGCTCCCGGTGACGCGAGCATCCGGGAGCCCCACCCCCACGGCTACTACCGGGAATCGGCAGACGCGCCGCTGCGCGACATCACGGAGATCGACCCCTCCTGGGGCTGGGCGGCAGGCCAGCTGGTCTCCACCGGCTCCGACCTCAACCGCTTCTTCGGCGCACTCCTGGCCGGCCGCCTTCTGCCCTCGGCCCAACTCGCCCAGATGCGCTCCACCGTCCCCGCCGAAGCGACTTTCGGCCCCGGCGCCCGCTACGGACTCGGACTCGTCAGCCGGCCGCTGCCGTGCGGCGGCCTCTCCTGGGGCCACGGCGGAAGCTTCCCCGGGTACGAGACCCGGGGCGGCGCCACCGACGACGGCCGCGCCGCCGACATCGCGGTCACCGTGCAGCTCACCGACGAGGCGGGCCGGAGGAATCTCGAACGCGCCGTGGACACCGCCCTGTGCCGCTGAACCCCGCCGAGGGCGTTCCGTGAAGCAGAACGACCGATGGGCCCGACCGCAGTGCGGTCGGGCCCATCGTCTGCCCTGGCGGGCGGGTGCGGAGGATACGAGATTCGAACTCGTGAAGGGTTGCCCCCAACACGCTTTCCAATTCTCACGAACGGTGTCCGCCGGGGTTCGCACCCGCCCTGAACTGCGGCGGAGCGAACCGCTGGGTGGCGGCTGAACCCGTCTGGACCGGGGTGAACGAGACCGGAACCGAGACCGGCTGACCGACCGACCCTTCCCGCGGTCGTGGTGGTGTCAGGCGGACTTGGCGGTGGCGCGGACGCCGAAGTGGACGTAGCGGCTGCCGTCCGGGAGTGCGTAGAAGACGACCGGGATCCAGGCGTCCTTGGCGTTGCGGCGGCCGGCGAAGACGGTCTTGGCGGGGGTGTCGGAGACGGGGGTGAGGTGCCAGACGAGCGGGTCGAAGGTGCCGGCCAGGCCCCCGACCCCCTCGTAGCGCAGGTCCAGTACGCCTTCGCCGCCGTCGTCCCCGGTGCGGGGGGTGATGGTCATCAGGAAGCCCTCGCGCGGGTAGCGGCCGGCGAAGGGCTCCGGGTCGACGGTCAGGGGGTGCTCGGCGGGCCCGAACGTGGGCATGGTGACGCCGGCGAGTTCGGCGCTCAGCTCGCGGCAGAGGGCCTCGTGGACCTTGGGCGCGGCGCCTCCGCCGTTGGTGAGCAGGGCGATGGCGAGGCCCTTCTCCGGGATGGCGCGCAGGTAGGCGAGCTGGCCGAAGGTGCTGCCGTCGTGGCCGAAGCCGCGCACGCCGTCCCATTCGAACAGGCCCCAGCCGAGGCCCCAGTGGGCGCCGAGGAACCACTGGTCGGGCATCTCGACCTCGCGGGTCAGCATCGCCTCCACGGCGGCGGCGGAGAGCACCCGGGTGCCGTCCGGTGCCGTCCCGCCGTCGATGAACAGCCGGGCGAAGCGGACCACGTCGGCCGCGGTGGCGCTGATGCCGCCGTACGGTCCGGCGGAGCGGGGCAGCATGTTCCACAGCGGAGTGGGCGTCGGGTCCTCGCCGGGCTCGCCCATGTGCCCCATCGCGGCGCGGAAGCGCAGGACCTCCTCGGGCAGCGTCATGGTCTGCCGGAGTCCTGTCGGGTCGCAGAGCAGCTCCTTGAGCGCCTCGTCCCAGGTCCCGCCGGTGACCACCTCGACGATTCGGCCGAGGACGTTGTACGCGGTGCTGGAGTACGACATGGTGGCGCCAGGCGGGTTGGTGAGGCCGACGTCACGCGCGCCCTCGATGTAGCGGGCCAGGCAGTCGTCGCCGCGGCCCGTGTCGTTCACATAGTCACCCTCGATCCCGCTGGTGTGGTTGAGGAGCTGACGCGGCGTGATCGTGCGGGCGGCCTCGGCGTCGGCGAGGGCGAAGTCCGGCAGGACCGTCACGACCGGCTGGTCCAGGTCGAGCTTGCCGGCGTCGGCGAGGGCCAGGACGAGGGCGGCGGTGTAGCCCTTGCTGACCGAGCCGATCTGGAACACCGAGTCGGTGGTGGTCTCGACGCCGGTGCCGGTGTGCAGGACGCCACTGGCCAGTTCGTGGATCTCCCCGCCGGTGAGGACGGCCAGTACGGCGCCGGGGATGCGGTGGGTGGTGAGCAGGTCGTCGAGCCGGCGCTGCCAGTGCGCCGCGTCGAACGCCCCGGCGGCGGGGCCCCTGCCCAGTGCCCGGTCGACGGCCTGTGCAGCCTCCCGGTTGGTTCGGTCCACGAGCTTCACGACCTCGCGGTCGACGTTCTCCGAGAACTCCTTGTACATGTCCTTCGACACGGTTCCCTCCCCGGGGACAGGTGCGCGATGACGCTACCGCTTTTTCGAACATCGTTTGAAACGATCTCGGTGCGATCCTGGTTCCCGAAGGACATCCTCAGCGCCGCCGGGGTCCGCGTGACCGACCCCATGCTTCAGGAGGTCGCCGAGAAGATGCTGCCTACCAGCCGCCGGTGAGCCGCAGGGGGCGGGTGAAGGAGGCGTTGCCGACGTTGTCCCACTCGTCGAGATCGCCGGTGGTGTCGTTGCGGGCGATGAGGTCGGCGGCAGCGGTCCCGCGGAACTTGCCGGCGGTGGTCTGGGAGAACGGGGCCCAGCCGCTGGTGAGCAGGATCCGGCTGCCGAAGGTGCCGTCGCCGTTGCCGGGCCAGCGGTAGAGGTTGCCGGTGGCGTCGGCCGCGATCAGGTCGGCGCGGCCCGTGCCGGTGAGGTCGGCGGCGGTGGTCTGGGTGAAGTTCCAGCCGTCGGTGAGTTTGACGGGTGCGCTGAAGGTGCCGCCCGTGTTACCGGTCCAGCGGTAGAGGTTGCCGGCGGAGTCCTTGGCGACGAGGTCGGCTGTGCCGTCGCCGTTGAAGTCGGCGGCGGTGGTCTGGGTGAAGTTCCAGCCGCTGGTGAGCAGGACCCGGCTGCCGAAGGTGCCGTCGCCGTTGCCGGGCCAGCGGTAGAGGTTGCCGGTGGCGTCGTCGCGGGCGATGAGGTCGGTGTGACCGGTCCCCCGGAAGTCGCCGGCCGCCTGCTGTGAGAAGTTCAGGCTGACGGAGGGCGACTTCGGCGGGGCGGCGATGGTGTTCGCCAGGACTTGATTGCCGTTGTCGTTGAGGTGCAGCTGGTCGTCGCCTCGGTTGTAGTACCCGGCGAAGAGGTGGCCGGGTGCCAGCGGATCGCGGGTGGCCTGGTCGAAGTCGAGGTAGTGGTCGATGTCGGAGGTGGTCCGGATGTAGGCGTTGACGCACTGCCGGACGTTGTCCTTGGCCGCCGAGTACATGCTGTTGCCCTCGAAGGGCGGGATGGTGGCGACGCTGAAGCTGAGTCCCTTGGCGTGTGCCCGCGCGGACAGTTGCTGGATCCCGGCTTCCAGGGCGGCGTCCGTCGCGCCGTCGAGCGAGATGTCGTTGATGCCCTCGTAGAGGATCACGGAGCGGGCGTTGGGCTGGGCCAGCGCGTCGCGGTCGAACCGGGTGAGGGCGCTGGCCCCGTAGGCGGCCTTCTGACCGGTCACATCGGTGAGGAGACGGTTGCCCGAGAGGCCCTCGTTGACCACACCCATCGGGTTCGGCTGGGCCTGGAGGGCCCTGCCGTAGTCGTCGACCCAGCGGCGGTTGGTGTCGGCCGTGGTGTGGCCTTCGTCGGTCTGCGAGTCCCCGATGGCCACGACCGTTCCGCCGCTGCCGGCCGCCGTGACGTCGAGTCCGCTCAGGTAGGCCCAGTGGTAGTAGGCGGTGGTGAAGCCGGTGCTGCCGAGTCCGGCAGCGTGGTCGGCGCTGTCACCGGGGGCGCTGGTGTACGAGGTGGTGAGGGCGTCCGGGTGGTAGGGCGCGGAACTGACCGGATCGGGCAGGTAGATACTGACCAGGAGGTTCTCGTCGGCGGTGACCGGGAAGGCGGCCTGGTCGCTGTAGGCGTCACCACCAGCTGGGATGACGGTCTGTTGGCTGCCGCCGAAGGTCAGCGTGAGGGGTGTGGCCGCCGGGGTCGCGCCCGAGCCCTGGACGGCGATCGTCGCATGGCCGATGGTGACTGGAGCCGAGCTGAAGGTGTTCGCGAGGTGGATCCGGGCGCTGCTTCCGGCGATGCTGCTGTGTACGACCATCCGCAGGGTCTGCCGGCCTGACACGCCGGACTGCGCGGCTGGTCCGGCGGTGCTCAGGGCGGTGCCCCAGCTGCCCGTCCATGGCGAAGTCGCCGGGCTGGGGCGGACGGTGGCCGCTAGGGGGGTCGGGAAGGCCGCGCAGCCGGTGGAGTCGGCGACCGCCGGGGCAGCGGCCGCGAACGGGGCCGTGACGAGCCCGCAGCACAGGGCCATGGCCAGTGCTGCTGCTCGACCTCCCGCAGTGCGCGGACGTTCCTGCGTGGCTCTGCTGTTGGGTTTCACTGGCATGGCTCCTTCGGGCTGGTCCTGGTGCGGGCTCTGTCGCCGGGTGTTCGGGTTCGGTTTGCGCCGCGCCTGCCGGCCGGCCGGTGGTGAGGGCGCCGGCCGGCCGGTGGTGAGGGCGGCTACCAGCCGGTGGTGAGGGCGACGGGGCCGGCGAAGTGGCCGGTGCCGTTGCCGGCCCAGCGGTAGAGGGTGCCGGTGGTGTCGTCGCGGGCGACGAGGTCGGCGTGGCCGCTGCCGGTGAAGTCACCCGCGGCGGTCTGGCTGTAGTTCCAGCCGCCGGTGAGCTTGACGGGTGCGCTGAAGGCGCCGCCGGCGTTGCCGGTCCAGAGGTAGAGGTTGCCGGAGGAGTCCCGGGCGACGAGGTCGGCTGTGCCGTCGCCGTTGAAGTCGGCGGCAGAGGTTGCCGGAGGAGTCGCCGGCGACCAGGTCGGCCTTGCCGTCGCCGTTGAAGTCGGCGGCGGCGGTCTGGGTGAACTTCCAACCGCTGGTGAGCTGCTTCTTGCTGCTGAAGCCCGCGCCCTTGTTGCCCGTCCAGACGAAGAGGTCGCCGGCGGAGTCCTTGGCGAACAGGTCGGAGACCTTGTCGCCGTTGTAGTCCCCGCCCGTCGTCGACGAGTAGTTCAGCGTCACCGACGGGAACGGGCTCTGCGTGTCCGTACCGAGGCCGTTCACGGCTCCGCACTTCGGCCATGCGCTGGGGCCCTGTACGGCCAGGACCTTCTCGGCGATCGTGATCTGCTGGTTCTCGGTGGCCTGGTGGGGGTAGGCGGCGTACTGCTGGCCCCCGTAGGCGTTCCAGGTGTCGAGGTCGAACTGCAGGCCGCCGTAGTAGCCGTTGCCGGTGTTGATGCTCCAGTCACCGCTGCTCTCGCACTGGGCGACCTTCTCCCAGGTGCTGACGGAGGCGGCGGAGGCGCTTCCGGCGCCGGCCACCGAGGCGACCAGGGCGGCGCAGGCGGCGGTCAGGGCCAGGACGTGACGGTTCTTGCGGTTGGTGCGGCGCATGGGACTTCCGATCGTGGTCAGGGTGTGTGAGGGGAGTGGGGCAGCCGGTGTCCCGCGCGGGGCGTCAGCGCGGGACACCGGGGGCTAGCGGCGGAGCAGGTGCTACCAGCCGGTGGTGACCTGGACCTTGGGCGCGAAGCCGCCGCTGCCGTTGCCGGCCCAGCGGTACAGCGTGCCGGTGGCGTCGTCGCGGGCGATCAGGTCGGCGTGGCCGCTGCCGGTGAAGTCACCCGCGGTGGTCTGGGTGAAGTCCCAGCCGCTGGTCAGCAGCTTCTTGGTGCTGAAGGCGCCGCCGGCGTTGCCGGTCCAGAGGTAGAGGTTGCCGGAGGAGTCCCGGGCGACGAGGTCGGCTGTGCCGTCGCCGTTGAAGTCGGCGGCACTCCAGCCGCTGGTCAGCAGCTTCTTGGTGCTGAAGGCGCCGCCGGCGTTGCCGGTCCAGAGGTAGAGGTTGCCGCTGGTGTCGCCGGCGACCAGGTCGGCCTTGCCGTCGCCGTTGAAGTCGGCGGTGGCGGTCTGGGTGAAGTTCCAGCCGCTGGTGAGCTGCTTCTTGCTGCTGAAGCCCGCGCCCTTGTTACCCGTCCAGACGGACAGGTTGCCGGCGGAGTCCTTGGCGAACAGGTCGGAGACCTTGTCGCCGTTGTAGTCCCCGGCGATCGTCTGCGAGTAGTTCAGGGTGACCGAGGGCTTCACGACCGGGCTGATGTACCCGCTGATGGTCTGGTTCCAGGGCGCGGCGCCCACCGCGTAGTCGGTGGTGCTCTCCTGCTGCACGATGCCCTGGCTGTAGCCGCTCGAGTGGCCCTCGTTGCCGCCGACCACGGTGATGGAGCCGCCACCGACCGCGGTGACCAGCGCCACGTGGTCGGCGTAGTCGCTGGAGGCGTCGTAGTTGTAGACGACGGCGTCACCCACCTGAGGGGTGCTGTGCAGGGTGCCGTAGGTCTTGCCGTAGTCGTAGACGCTGGCCGCGGTGTTGTCGATCGCGGAGAGGTGGGCGACGTCGTACTGGGACCACGCCCAGCCGACGAAGTCCGCGCACCAGGCGTGGGACTGGCCGCCGGAGCCGTCGCAACTGGTGCTCTGGCTGTTCAGTCCGGACGAGTAACCGCCGTGGGCACAGGGGCCGTTGCCGACCTCGGCGGTCGCGGTGGCGGCGATCGAGGACGTCGTGCTCGCGTGGGCCGGGGCGACCATCAGACCGCTCACCGCGGTGGCGGCGACGACCGCGGCGAGACCGGTCTGCTTGAGGCGGCGCATGGTCATGCTCATGACATAAATCCTTTGATGAGGTATGGCGCGGCGGAGGCCGCGCCAGGGCGCGGGAAGTCCGTGGGGAGAGGGCTCCGGAGAGCCCTGAGGGAGGAGGGAGCCTTACCGCCCGAGCAGCGGTGTGACGTACCGGGAGAAGACCTGTGCCCTCGCGGCGGAGCCGAGCAGCTCGCACGCGTGTGCTGCCGCCTGACTCCGGCTGCCGGCCCGGAGAAAGAGGACGAGGTCGATCCCGTGCGGCCCGGCACGGGCGCGGACGTGTTCCAGGCCGTGGCGCGACTCGGCGTGCGCCCACAGGGCATCGTGCACGGTGTGCGCGTCGGCTCCCTCGGAGCCCGTGCTCCCCACCTGGTGCAGGGTCAGGTGAACGACGTGCACGGCCGGTCAGTCCCAACCGATGCTGTTGGCCTGCGAGGCGGCGCCGAGGGGCGAGCCGGCCGGGGCGACGTCCCAACCGATGCTGTCGGCCTGCGAGGCGGCGCCGAGGGGCGAGCCGGCCGGGGTGACGTCCCAGCCGATGGAGCTCGCCGTGACGCTCGTCGCCGTTGTCTGCGCACCGGCCGCAGCCGTCAGCACGGTCGGTGCGGCGCCGAGGAACAGCGCGGTCGCGACGGCGGAGACCTTGAGCAGGCGGGCGGCGTTGGACATGGCGGTACCCCTGTCGGTGAAGTGTGCGGGGAGGCGAGATGCCTCGGAGTGAACCCGGCGAGCGGGCTTCGTTCTCGCCGCTGTTCCGGTGATCAATATCTTGCTGCCGGGAGGGGCCCAGTGGAATGGGTTCGGCCTGGCGCCAAGGAGCCAATGGGCCCGGCACCTTGGTGCCTCCGGCGGCCGGAGTCCGCGCCCGGGCCGGACCCGGTTGCCACTGCTGCGCCTTGCTGGAAAGATCGTTCGCGAAGCTGGGGAACGATCCTTCAGTGGCAAGCGGGGGCGCTTTCATGCTGGAAATGCTGGGGTTGGACCGGGTCGTCGAGGCCGTCTACCGGGAGATGCTCCGCGACCCCGACGCCGGAGTCACGGAGCTGTGCGCGCAGCTGACCCTGCCGGAGAGCACGGTGCGCGAGGCGCTCGACGAACTCGCCGATCTCACGATCGCGCGCGAGTCCCTCTTCCACCCGACCGGGCTGCGCGTGGTCGAGCCCCCGGTCGCACTGGAACTGATGCTCCTTCGACAGGAGGAGGAACTCGCCCGTCGTCAGCACGAACTGGCGTCGCAGAAGACGGCGATGGCCCGCGCGGTGGCCGACTGCGCCAAACTGCGACCGGAAGCCGCCGCCGTCCGCGGCTCGGAGCGACTGGTGGGGGTGGAGGCGATCCAGGCGAAGCTGAGGGTCTTGGCCAAGGAGCTGCAGGGCGAATGCCTGGCAGTGATGCCCGGAGGTGGCCGGTCCCAGGAAAGCCTCGACGCGTCCAGGCCGCTCGACGCGGAGGCGCTCGGGCGCGGTGTCACCCTGCTGACGCTCTATCAGGACAGCGTGCGCAACGACCCGGCCACCCTCGCGTATGCGCAGTGGATGACGGATGCCGGCGGACAGGTGCGGACCGCCCCGGTCCTGCCGCCTCGAATCCTGGTGTTCGACCGAAAGGTCGCCGTCCTGCCGATCGACCCCACGGACACCCGTCGCGGTGCACTCTGCACGCGCGAGCAGGGGATCGTGGCCGCGCTGCTCGCGCTGTTCCAACAGGCATGGGACACCGCCGTCCCGCTCGGGGCGGACCGTCAGCGCGAGGCGGACACCGGACTTAATCCCACCGAGAAGGAGCTGCTGAAGCTCCTCGCGACCGGCCTGACCGACGAGGCCGCCGGAAAGCGTCTGGGTGTCTCCTTGCGAACCGTCCGCCGCCAGATGGCTGCCCTCATGGAGCGCCTGGACGCCACCAGCCGGTTCGAGGCGGGCCTCAAGGCGGCCCAGCGCGGCTGGCTCTGAGCCCGACCGGGGGCTTCCCCGGGGAGCGCTCGGTGTTCCCGCTGAACAACACCGTGGTGTTCGGACGCCGTCGGCGGGGTCCGAACCAACCGGAGAAGGATCGATCGCAACCACGGAACGACGAAGGGTCCGGACCGCTGAGCGGTCCGGACCCTTCGTCTGCCCTGGCGGGCGGGTGCGGAGGATACGAGATTCGAACTCGTGAGGGGTTGCCCCCAACACGCTTTCCAATTCTCCCGAACGCCGTCCGCCGGGGTTCAAACCCGTCCTGACCTGCAGCGGAGAGAATCGCTGGGCGGCGGCTGAACCCGGCTGGACGGGGGTGAATGAGACCAAAACTGAGACCAGGCGACCGGCTGGGGCAGCCCATAGCGGCCGAGGGGCCTACTTCGGAAAGTCGCCCGCGAGCCACCCATCCACCACTGAGAGTGCAAGGGCCTCCTGGAGCCAGGGGGTCGTCTTGATGATCTTGGTGAGGAGCTCGCGCGCCTGGTCGGGCGGGAGTAGCTCCGAGAGCACATGGCTGCCGTCGCCGAGCTGGCTTCCGCTCGCGCAGTCGATGTAGATGTCGACGAGACCTCGCTTGGTCGGCGCCACCCCGATGAACGCAGTGCCGCTCGCCAGCGACTCGCCGACCTTGATCAAGTTCTGTTGAGGGCCGGACGTGGAGGTGCGGGCCGATCGCGTGCTGGCGGTTGGCAGCGGTCCTCCCCAAGCGCGCTCGGTGAGTTCACCCCACACTCCGGCGGCGACGGTGCGGGGATCTACGCCTTCGGATGGGGCGCAGTCCTTGTACACGCCATCGGGGTGCTCTGAGCGGTCATGCTCCTTGATCCAGAAGACACGACGAGCGAACCGAAAAGGCGCTTCGCCTGCAGGCGCGTCCGGTTTGAGCACCGAGTACCCCACCCGCCGGCCATGCCCGTTCCAACGGACAGGGCCGCGACGGGTGCTGGCTGCGACCTCCAGGTATTCACGCACGTAGTCGAGGTTGCCGATGCTCTCGGTCCAGACGATGCCGTCCTCGTGACGGATGAGATCTGGGTCCCTGTTCATGCATTCTCCTCCCGAGTGGACCGTGGCAGAGCCTGCCCTCAGCCTGCGGGTGTGAACCGTCCGGACTGCCTGTCTCGTTGCCAAGTCGACTGTGCTCGGAACGGGTTCGGCGAGAGAGCCAACGAGGCAGGGCCAGGCGACTCTTGGCCACGCGCTCATGCCCGCTGTCAGTGCGGTCAGCTAGCGTCCGCTGTATGCCGAAGAAGCGGAAGAAGAAGCCGCCATCGCGTGCTCGGCGGACAGGCACGGTTCCCCCACGCGAGCAGCGGCCCTCGACGATCACGCTCGGGGGCCCGCGAGTGCCCTCACGCGGCTGGGGCTTCCAAGCGCTGATCGACGCCGCACTGGAAGCCGGTCAGCCGCTTCTGAAGTTCACGGCGCAAGCTCCCGACGGATATTCGTCTGATTTCCGTCCGCAGGTCGATTCTCCCCGTGCGCCGCTCCAAGCAGGGTGGTACTTGCGATCTGACCTGGCAGTTCCGATCTACATCTGGGTGTTCTCTGAGAGTCAACTAGCCGACGATGAGGGAGGTTTGGATCTGCGCCGCAGGGGATTTGCTTTTTGCGTGGCGCACTCGGTGTGTACACATGGCAGGGCGGACACCGAGTACGCGAGCGCGGAAGTCATGGAGACTTGGACTCCCATTGTGGCGCCGGATCCGAGCATCGTGGACGCAAACCGTTACGGAGGTTGCGCGCCCAGTTATAGCACGCCCCCGGTAAAGCAGCTGCCTCCAGGAGGGCCTCGCAAGGTTGGCGTACTTGACGTGGACTATGCGCGGGTAACGGGTCAGCGACTTCCTGAACGCTGGGATATTGACGTCGTGGGACTTCTGGTGGTCGAGCGACAGGAAGCCGCTGACATGCCCGGGCGTGAGATCTGGCGACAAGTGGCGTTTCACACGTTTCGGGATCGGAATTTGTCAGGTCTCAATGCTGCGGCCGATGAAGTAGACCTGATCATCGGGCATAACCTCTTCGACGGAGACTATCGATGCCTGCGGACCTATGCCGACCGGGTGGACGTGGGACGGCTGGTTGCGAAGACAGTTGACACGCTGTATGCCGCTAGGCAGGTGGTGACCGGCGGACTTCCCCGCGCCGCCAATCTTGGGCTCACCGACTTGGCGCATGCCCAGGGGTTGCGCGACCGGGCAAAGAAGGAGTCCCGAACAGAGGCGCATCGCGGAATCAAGACGTTCTACGACGCGGAAGAAGACTGGTTTTTCCAGCCCGTTTCTGATGACTGTGAACTGATGCTGGAGCTATGGCTTGAGCTAATCACCAGCCGGCGTCTTCGCCGTGCTCGGAAGTCGCGCGAATCGGTCGAATACGTGCTTGGTGAGGAGGGTCTGCGGCTGCTGCTGGAGCCGCAGCTCACGCCGGCTGCCTTCACGAATCTGCTGACGACGAGAGGAACGGTCTACAGGCTGGATGGAATGGCCCGCAATGAGAGCGTCGCCCGTATTCACCGGGAGATCGAGCAGCAGAGGGCCGAAGGTGCTGCAGTCAATCGCCATCCAGTAGCTGCGCATCGGCAACGCTGTATGGCGCCGGGAGACCTGAGGGAAAGGGAGTGTGATCAACTGATCCCGGCCACAGGGGCGTATTGCCGGGACCATCGGGCCAAGCGGCGTTGTCGAGGGAACCCGGCTCTGGATGACAAGTGCGTGACTGTCGTTCGCGGTGACCTTGCGCATTGCGACTGGCATCGCAGGACGGCACTTTATGTCCTGCCAGGGCAGCGGATTGTCAGCGATTTCAGTCTCGCCCTCCCGCTTCCCGGATGGGACAAGGGCAGTGATTGGGGATATGACACAGGTACTCGTTCATTCTTCGCTCGGCTTTACCGCAACGGAGACAATATCTCGGACTCGCCGAACGTATGGCTAGTGGGCGTTGATCCTGATCTGACGGATGTGGTTGCGCTGACCGATGCTGTCCAAGCAGCAACTGGACAATCCCGACATGACGTCGTGGCGTCCCTAACAGTCTTGACAGCAGATCAGGAGATGCTTCGAGAGCGCGCGATGGCTACCCAGGATTGGGAGCCGGCGGAATGCGAAGGCCCCTGTCCGTGTGGCACCTCAGATTGCGGCCACGGCGAGCCTTGTCCGAATGATGAGTGCAGCGGTCACGATATCCACGTGATGCGAAACCCCCGCACCGACGTAGATGTGACAGCCTGGCAGGACACCTTTGACTGCTGTGAGGGCTGCGGTGCGAGCGCTTTCGACATCGCGCTACCAAACCGCCCATGGGGCGAAGTGCGCGACGACGGCGTGGTAACCGTCTATGCCGGGGTGGAGCACTACGAGTTCGGCGCCTGTTGTTGGTAGGCACCCACACATCGCCTTGGCGGGCGGTGCACCGGCGCGGGCTTTGGTGCACCGGTGTTGACGATGCGCCTCAACGAGTGGCACCTGGGGCGCGGCTGACGGCGGTGAGATCGGCGCTGGCCTCGATGTCATTGAAGTGCTCACTACGGGCGTTGCCAAGGACGACGCTCGATCGATCGATGAGCTTGCCTCACGGCCAGGTGGGTGGTCACTGCGGGACGCCCTGTCTTGCGGTTGCACTGCCCTCTTGGAACTTGGTGGCGGGGAGATCCAGAGGCGGCGGTTGGGGGAGGGCTTCCAGAGTCGCCGGCCGTAGACGGTCCCCCTGGCCGAACCAGTACCCGATGATCGTGCCAGCGATCCCGGTAACCGGAACCATGTACATGCTGAAGTTGTTAGCGGGGACGTTGGCAATCATGGCCACCCACGGGGAGACCACGATGGCCACGACCACCGCCACGAGTGCCCATCCGCGAATGCCTTCGGCGCGGCGTGTTACTGAGACGTGTTGGTGTACGAGGTCTGCGCGGTGTTTGCGGTCTTCGAGCTCGACCTCCCACCGGCGCTCCGTCTCACGCGACTGGAGGTCTGCGCGGTGTTTGCGGTCTTCGAGCTCGACCTCCCACCGGCGCTCCGTCTCACGCGACTCGAGGTCTGCGCGGTGCTTTCGGTCCTCGCGTTCGACCTCCCACCGGCGCTCCGTCTCACGCAGCTTGGTCTCGGCGGCGACCTCTTCCTGAGTCTCCGGAATTCGACCGAGCAGGAACTGAGCTGCGCGATCTTTGATTTGCACACGCTCGGTATACGCAACCGTGAGGAGCTCCTCAAGGTGCGTGTACTCAGTCATCCAGTCATCTGCGGTCTGCGGCTTGCGACCGATCCGCCATCGCTTTCCCGCCATGGCCTCGGCGGTCGTACCGGGCGTTGGACCCGCAGGTAGGCCGCCGAGCTCTGGTTCACTCATTGAGACTCCTCAGCTTTGGCAGGCAACGGCCAGTGCCTCGATGGGCGTACGTCGGGGGGAACTGGGGTCAGGTGGATGCTCAGCGTTGCCGCCGGATCTTGACCCGGTATTCGTCTACTGCTCGTAGGCCCATGCCCGCCCGGTTTGCCGGTACTGCTCGACCGGGATGGGCTCGACGCCGGCAGCCATGCGTGCGGTGTAGAGCAGGCCATCGAGGTGGTCGATCTCGTGGTGGATCAGGCGGGCGAGTCCGCGTTCGTAGGTGGTGGTGGTCACCTGGCCGTCCAGGGTGGTGGTCTCCACGGTGATCTGCAGCGGCCGGGGGACCAAGCCGCGAACGTCGAAGAACGACAGGCAGCCCTCGAACTGCTCGTCCGCCTCGTCGGAGCGATTGGTGATCCGCGGGTTCAGCAGGACGATCGCCGGAGCGCCCGGGGAAGCGGGCTGGACGATGGCGGCGGCCCGGCCGATCCCGATCTGCGGTGCCGCGATGCCCATGCCCTTGGCGAAGGGGTGGACCTGGCCGATGCGCTCCATCGCGGTGAACAGCTTCTCGACGACCTGCTCGGCGGCCTCGCGCTCGGTGGGCAGGTCGAACGGTCGGGCGGGCTCGGCGAGGACGGGCGCGCCCTCCTGGACGACGCCGAGGTCACGCATCTGCTCGCTGGGCCGCACCTGGATCACCTGAACTCCCCTTGGGTTGTGTCGCGTTCGGGTCGGGCCCGGAAACGCCATTCCAGACGGTACCGGGCATGGAGGGCGGGCGTGGACGTGCTCCAGGAGAAGACCCGCAGACCGCCCTCCTCACGCCGGATCGGGGCGGTCCGCAGCGGCACCGCCTCAGCGGTCATCGATGTCTCGGTACCCCACACCGCTGGGTCGAGGTCGACTGGGAAGGCGAGTTCGACTTCCAGGTGCTCGGTGGGGAGGCGGACCGCGCGCTGGAACCAGCGGCCCCACTTCTCCTCGCCGACCGAGTAGGCGTACTCGATCCATACCGACTCGCCTGGGTACAGCGGGAAGCGGCCCTGCTCGTTCTCGAAGAGCAGCCAGACCTCCTTGAACGCGTCGCGGTCGTGCTTGGCCTGCCAGCGCATCGCCTCCCCGCGGCAGGTCGCGGTCAGCGCGAGTTCGTCCCAGGTCAGCGGGTGCTCGCGGTAGTGCGCGTTGGAGCGCTCCGGCTCGCCGGGGTAGCGGTCCACGCTGATGCGGATCAGGTAGCGGGTGATCGGCTCGCTGCCGGTGTTCCGCAGCAGCCGGCGCATCGTCAGCCGGTAGCTGGAGCCGTCGAAGTCCAGGCGGGCGGCGTCGTGCTCGACGATGATCGCCGAGCCGGACGCGTACGGCTGCTCTGCTCGGCGGGGCGGCGGCAGGGCGGCGCCCGGTGCCGTCCGGTTCCTGGCCGCCTCGTAGTCCAGCCAGCGCTTCCACAGGGCCTTGCCCGCGTTCAGGGTCTCCTCGGCCCGGCGGGCGAAGTCCTCGGTGGGCTTGTGCCGGCCGGACTCCACATGGCTCACGTACGACGGGTCGAAGCCCATCTTGATGGCCAACTTCCGCTTGGACAGGCCCCGCACCTCACGCCAGTGGGCGACCTCCGCCGCGAACGCCTCGGCGGCCTGCTCAACCGTCAAGACCTCGTCCCGCGCGTCCATCAAAGCCCCCGCCCTGGCTGCCGGATGAGATGAATGAACCGTGAGTGATCCCGATTCATCATTCTGTCACGGCCCTGATCGCCAGTTTCCTTCTTTTACCGACCCGGGTCGAACCCCGGGCTCCGAGAAGGAGGGTCACACGCGATGCGCCTGCTCTACCTGCTCAACGTCTCCAACTCCAGCCGACTGACTGCCGACTCCGGCTTCACCTTCGCCGACCTACTCGCCCCGGCCCTGACGGATGCCGGGGTGGAGGTGACCATGGCCTCCCCCGTCCCGGCCGGCGACGAGCGCGTGCACTTCACCCGGACCGCCTCCCCGGCCACCAAGTACCGGGCCCGGTTCGATCCGGGCATGGGCGCGATGGTGCGGCTGTTCCGCCGCCACCGGCCCGAGGTGGTCGTCGCCAACCAGATCGAGGCCGCCCCGGCGATCCGGGCCGCACTGCTGGAAGCCGGGGTGGACGCGCGGATCGCCGGCTACTGCCACTACCTGCCGTTCTCCTTCACCGACACCGGCAAGCTGGAGCTGGACCCGGCGATGGACGACGGCGGTTTGGGCCGCAGCGTGCTGCTGGCCTTCGCCGCTGGCCTCGCGGCCTGCGATCGCATCCTGGTCCACTCCTCCACCGCCGCCTCCTGGACCAGCGCGGCCGCCGCCCGCACCAGCGTGGAGCTCGGCGAGAAACTGCACGTGGTCCCCGCCCCCAGGGACGTGCGCCTGGTGCGCGACCCGGCCGACGTCACCCCGCCGGAAGGGAGCGCCACCGGTATCTACAACCACCGCCTGTACGCCCACTACGGCACCGCCCGCTTCACCCAGCTCGCCCGCCACCTCGTCGCCGAGGCCCCGGTTCGGCTCACCGTGATGGACCTGTTCGGCACCCGCAGTCCCGAGCGGATCCGCCTGGACCCCAGCCCCGAGCGGCACCTGGAAGAGCTGGCCGCTGTCGATGGCGTCACCGTCGCCTCCGACCGCGGCGACCGCATCCGCTACCGCAACCTGCTGGCCGACGCCCACTTCGGCATCGCGCCGTTTCGGCCCGGCTGCCCCTGGTCCATGTCGGTGATCGACTGCCAGGCGATGGGCCTGCCCGTGATCGGCCCGCGCACCGGTTGGCTGGCCGAGCACATCGACCCCGAGCTGCTGTTCGACACCGACGATCAGGCCGCCCAGATCGCCGGACGGCTGGCCACGGACCCGGAGTTCTATCTGCTGCACGCCAAGCGTGCGTACGCCTCCACCGCCGACCTCGCGCCCGCCGCGGTGGCTGCCCGCTACCTGGAGGCGATCAAGTGAGCGGCTTCGACACGGTCCAGCTCTCCTACGACGAGCCGCTGGCCGACTCCCTGCACACCCGCCTCGCCCGGGTGCTGGGCGGCAACGTCAAGCGCCTGCACGGAGTCCGCGGGATGCGCCGCGCCTACCGGCTGACCGCCGAACTGGTCGACACCGACCAGTTCTTCCTCGCCGACGGAGACTTCGCCATCGACCCCGCCTTCCCCGCGGCCACGGTGCAGCCGCTGGCCGAGGGGGTGTCCATGCGGGTCTGGCGGGCCGTCAACCCGGTCAACGGCCTCACCTACGGCTACGGCGGCCTCAAGCTGATCCGCACCAGCGCGCTACGGGAGATGGGCCAGGCCGTCGACGTGCTGGCCGCGCTGCCCGGACGCGTCGAGTTCAGCGAACACAGCGCCGGCACCACGTTGTTCAACCAGACCCCGTTCCATGCCTGGAAGGCGGGCTTCCGCGAGTGCGCGATGCTCGCGCGCGGCAGCGAGTACGGCATGACCGACACCTCCGCCCAGGAACGCATCCTGGCCTGGACAGCCAGCCAGGATGGCGACTTCGCCCACTACGCGGCTGCCGGTGCCCGCGACGGGTGCGACTTCGCCCACCTGGCGGCCCGCGACCCCAAGCGGTTCGAGGCGCTCAACGACCCAACCTGGCTGCACCGGCACTTCACCGCGCTGCACGGCGAGCAGGTGATCGCCGGATGAGCGCCAGGACCGGGCCGCTCGTCCTGATCGAGCCGTACGCCCACCTCGGTGGCGGGCACCACCAGCGCACCCTGACCGCGCTCGCTGCCGCCCGCCCGGGTGCCGTAGTCATCACCCCGCAGGGGATCGCCGACGGCCCCGGCCCACTACTGCGGTCCGGCGCCTGCATTGCCGCCGGACCGGTGGGCCCGGCGGCGAAGGCCCTGCTGGTCGCAGCACGCGCGGCGGAAGGCGTCTCGACCGCCGGCCGGCGGGCCTTCCGCTCACGGCGCTGGCCGCTGCCGCTCCGCCGACTGCCGCACCAGGCCACCCTCATCGCCCGCTGCCTGACCGAAGCCGCCTGCCTTCGCACCGCCCGCCGCCTCGCCGCGCAGCCTGGGGCGGTGCTGATCCTCAGCGCGAGCGAGGCCCTGCACGGCGTGGCCGCCCTGCTCGGCGGCGGCCGACACCTGCGGTTCATCCACGAGCTCGTCACCACCGAGGACCGGCCGCTCCGCTGGCTGGGCCGACTCGCCGTGCGGGGCGAGAAGCGCGTGGTCGCGCTCTACCCGACCACCGCCGTCCGCGACCAGCTCCAGCGGCGCTTCCCCCACCTGCCCGCCCGGGTGCGGGCGTTCGCGGTCGACGACGGTCGGCGCCTGACTGAGGCCGAACGCGACGTCGCCCGCTCTGCCTTCACCATTCCCACTGGTGCGACGGCCGTGTGCCTGGTCGGCGGCTGGTGGCCGTACAAGGACCTCGCCACCGTCGACGCCGCCCTGGCCCGCATCACCGAGCCGCTGCACGTTCTGGTCTGCGGCACCCCGCTGGACGACGCGGTACTCGAACGCTGGCACCGCCTGCCCCTCGTCCGAGTCCACACCGTGCCCGGCCCGGTCGGCGAAGACGTCCTTCGGCTCGTCTACGCCGCCGCCGATGCAGCCCTGGTGGCACGGCGTCCCGGGACCGGCAAGGAGTCGGGACTGGTCATGGACGCCGCCCGGCTCGGGGTGCCGCTGATCATCTCCGGGCACGACCCGGACCTGACCGAGCAGCTGGCCGGACAGCCCTGGGCCCAGCTCTTCTCGGCCGGCGACCCGGACGCCCTCGCCAAGACCCTGGACCAGCTGGCGGACGGGCCGCCCGCCCGGCCGGGGATGCGGGCCCCGGCGGTGCTGGACATGCTCCCGGCCTCCGAGCAGGCCGCCTACCTCACCGACATCTACACCGACCTGGTCAAGGAGTACCGATGACGCCCGCCTCCCCCGCCCTGGTCGCCGTGATCGGCCCGGTCGAACCGGCCCTGCTGGCCGCGTGGACCGCCCACTACCGCGTGCTCGGCGTCGAGCGCTTCCACCTCGCCTTTCATTTTTCCGGTAACGTCCACGACGCCTGGCGCCGCCAACTGCTCGACACGGCCCAGAACCTCGGCCTCCCCACAGGCCAGGTCAGCACCGGTCCGTGGCACGAGCACACCAACACCGAACTGCGCGACCAGCTACGCGAGCAGGCCGGCCCCGGTTGGCACCTGCTCGCCGACTCCGACGAGTTCCACACCTACCCGGCCCCGCTCGCCGAGGTCACCGAGGTAGCCGAAGAGAACGGCCGGGCGGTGGTGGGCGGCTTGATGCTCGACCGCGTAACCGCTGACGGCCGACTCGCTCTCTGGCGCCCCGAGACCGGACTCGACCGCGCCTTCCCGCTCGGCGGCCACCTCACCCACCGCCTCCTCCAGGGTGACCCCCGCAAGATCGTCCTCGCGCTCTCGGACGTCACGGTCGCCTCCGGCAACCACCGCGCCCCCGGCCGTAAGCCCGACCCTCACACTCTCGCGTGCGTCCACCACTTCAAGTGGCGCTCCGGCGTCCTGGACGACCTGCGCCGCCGGGTCGACCACTTCGCCTCCGGTACCTGGACCGAGCACACCCCGGCCGTCCGGACCGAGGCCACCCGCCTGCTGCAGCACATCGACCGCCACCACGGCCGCATCGACGTCTCCGACCACCGCCTGGCCTTCCGCCACGTCACCCTCGACCGCCTGCCCGACGACTGGGCCGCCGAAGCCGCCCAGATTCACGCCGCCTGGCGCCCGCCTCGTCAGAGCCAGCCCGGCTCCACGATCTCCTCGCCCTCGTCCTGAGGCGCCTCGAAGCGGGCGAAGAAGTCGTCCAGAGCCTCAGGGGTCACGATCAGTGCGTTCGCGTCCCCGCGCTGGTTGCGCTCGGCCAGCCTGCGCAGCAGCTCGTTCCGCTCGACGGGGAAGTACAGCAGCCGCCACCGACCGCCGGCGGCCTCCACCAGCTCCTTCATGTCGTCGCGGTCCTTGCGCGGCCACAGCCCGTGGTCCCACACCACGTCCCGGCCCTCGGCGACCAGCTCGACCAGCCGGGAGTGCAGCTCGTCGACGACCGGCGCCTCCTTCTCGAAGTAGGCGTTCTCCGGATAGTCCACGCCGTACCGGCCGTGCCGCTCGTGGACGACCTCGTCCACCGACAGCCGCACCGCACCCCGAGGCTCCAGCTCCCGCTGGGCATAGGTCGTCTTCCCCGAACCGGTGAGGCCCACCAGCAGGAACACCACCGGACTGCTCTCGCCCACTGCCAACTCTCCTCACCACCAACAGCGTTCACCGGCAAGTCTGCCACCACGCCGGCTCCGGGAACTGCGTTCCGCACCCTCCGCCACCCGAAGGAGTACACGCGTGCCCGCCTCCGCCCTCGCCCGCCTGCTGCGGGCCTACGTCCGCCACGCGCCCGGAACAGTCGGCAAGGCCCAGCTCATCGACCGTTTCCTCGACGATCATCTGCGAACCCGTCCCCTCCACACCACGGCCCGGCTGCTCTCAGGTGACCTGGTCACCGTCACCACCAGCGACGTCATCCAGAGGTACCAGTACCTCTTCGGCGAGTGGGAGCCGAACCTAAGCACCTTCCTGCGCGACCGCCTGCGGCCCGGGGACACCTTCATCGACGTCGGAGCCCACCGCGGCGCGTTCAGCCTCCTGGCCTCCCACGCTGTCGGCCCGCACGGCCGAGTCGTAGCCATCGAGCCCACCCCACAGTTCCACGACGACCTCACCACCGCGGCCACCACCAACCACCGAGCCAACATCCGCACCGTCCGCTCGGCCGCCTCCGACACCACCGGCACGCTGGTCCTCTACCTGGAGGACCCGGCCAACCTCGGCCACACCACCGCCGTCCGGCCCCGCCACGTCCACATGACCTTCCACGTGCCGACCGCGCCGCTCGCCGAACTGCTCAGTCAGGCTGAACTCTCCACCGCCCGGGTCATCAAGATCGACGTCGAGGGCGCCGAGGCGGCGGCGGTCAGGGGACTGCTGCCCGCGCTCCCGCACCTGCGCGAGGACATCGAGCTGGTCGTGGAAGTCACCCCCAGGCTCCTGGCCAAGCAGGGCGAGAGCGCCGCCGGCATCATCGACACCCTGCGCGAGCACGGCTTCCACGCCTACACCCTCACCAACGACTACGACCCGGCCACCTACCCCCGGACCATGCGCCGCCCACAGCCGCCCGTCCGGTGCACCGAGACCCCGGAGCAGATGACCGACCTGGTCTTCTCCCGCACCGACGCCGACCGCCTCACGCTCAGGCGCTGAGCACCCACGCCGTCCGGGCCGCGGAACCAGCCCGGCTACCCGCCTGGACCACCGACATCCTCCGGCACTTCAACAAGGAGTGGGCACCGTGACCACCAGCGTGATGAACAGCCGCAACGCGGTCTGCGTGATCGTCCACGACAAGGTCACCGACACGATCCCCGCCGTGCTCTACGCCGCCCGCAACTGGTCCCCGCAGCCGGCCTGGACCGTCCCAGGCGGCAAGGCCGAGCCCGGCGAAGCCCTCGACGAGGCCGCCGCCCGCGAACTCAAGGAGGAGACCGGCCTGCTCGTCGACCCCGCAGACCTCCTTCTCGTCCACGTCATTCACGTCGAACAGGGCTGGGACCTGGCCGGACCGTTCGTCCTCTTCGTCTTCGCCACCGATACCTGTACCGGCGAGCTGACCAACACCGAGCCGGACAAGCACCTGGCCGCCCAGTGGGTCAGCGCGGACCGGCTCCCCGAGCCGGCGTTCCCGACCTCCGCGCAGGCCCTGGCCGCGTACCGGAGGGGAGGTCCCTCCTTCTCCCGCTACGGATGGTCGACCACCACGGCGTGATAGGCGGGCGGGGCGCAAGGGCGGTTGCCAGTACCGGAACCTCTGCCTGACCGACGCTCTACGGGCGGCCACCCAGCGGGTAGCCGCCCGTAGAGCTGTTGGTCTAGTCCCAGGTGGTGCCGGCGAGCAGGCCGTCGAAGGCGAGTGCCCGCATGGCGCTTGTTGTAGTCGTCCCACTCGTCCCACTCGTGTTCCGGGGCGGTGAAGTGCAGGTCGAAGTAGGCGCGGGTGAGGTCGGGCTCGTGCCATTCGGCCGCGCAGCGGCAGCGGACGAAGACCTGGTGGCGGACGTTGAGGAGGAGCCAGTCCCGGCGGGCACAGCAGTTCAGGCAGGTGATGGGGATGCCACGGGCGTCGAGTTCGTCGGCGTGGGGGACGGCACGGATGACGGCTCTGTGGTGGCCGTCGTGGTCGGTGCTGGGGTTGGTCAAGTGGTGCCCTTCGATGGCGGGTGACGGTTGGCAAGCACACAAGACGCACGGCGGCCGGGATGGTTCCCGGCCGCCGAAGAAGACATCGAAGCGACATCTGTGCGCACGGGCGTTCCTGTGGCTGGGTGGGCGGGGCTCGAGGCATCGGGTGTTTCCGGTCGGGTCAGCGTCGGCGGGTGGGGTCGTTGGCGGCCCTGGTGCCGGTCGGCACAGCGGGTGTTGTGGGTGTGGGCGTCGGGGTGGTGCGGCTGCCGGTGCGGGCGCGTGCGGCCTGGGTGCGCTGATCGATGCGGTCGCTGGTGGCGTTGCGCAGGCGCCAGAGGAGGACTTCGGCGGGTCGGTCGGCGGTGGTGAGCTCCCGTTGTTGGGCGGCCTCGGTGAGGGCTCGGCGGGGTGGTTGGCCTGAGGATTCCGCCTGGGCGAGCGCGGTGGCCAGGGCAGGCCAGGACGGGTCGGCGAGGATGCGCTGGGCGTGGTCGGGGACGGCGGCGTGGACCTGGGCGGCGAGGCGGTCGGTGGTCTTGGGGGTGGGGGTGCGGCGGGTGAGGTCGGCGATGACCGGCTCGGCCGTCTGCCGGTAGGCGGTTCGCAGGTGGACGAGGGACTGCTGGGCGGCGTGGGCTTGCTGCTGGTGGCCTCGGGTCTGGTGCCAGCGGGCAATGGCGATCACGACGAAGACGGCGGTGGACAGCAGGGCGGCGGCGGTGGCGCCGTCCTCGCCGGAGCCGGCGGTGTGCAGGAGTTGCTTGGCGGCGGTGCGGAGGGCTGCGGCCTGCTGGTGTTCGGCACGGACCTTGGATCGGGTGGCGCGGTTGAACGCGGTGGCGGCGGCTCGCAGTTCGGCGCGGGTGTGGGCGGGTGCGGTGAGGGCGGCGGTGTGGAGGAGTTCGCCGAAAGCGGCGGCCTGGGCCTGGACGACGGTGTCGAACGCGTCGATGTCGGGCACGTCGGGGTGGTGTTGGTCCTGGTAGGCGAAGCGGGCGGTCTCCCGCAGGGTGGTCTCGGCCTGTCGCCAGCGGTCCGGTTCGGCCATGCCCCGTGCGGGCGTGGTGGGCTGCTGGGCGGCGAGGCGTTCGCGCAGGCGGTTGATGGACAGGTCGGGGGAGAGCTTGGAGCCGCCGAAGTAGACGGGTTCGCCTTGGGCGTTGACGTCGCCAGGGCGGGCGAGGCTGTAGCCGATGACGTCGCCGCTCTCGGGTCCGATGCGGTAGCGGACCTCGATGCCGAGGGCGGTGAGGGTGGAGAAGTACTCCTGCTCGTCGCGGACGGCGGCGGCGACGGCTTGGGCCTGTTCCTGCAGCCATTCCTTGGCGGTCTGCTGGTGACCGGTGCGCTGGGCCTTGGCCTGCTCGGCGCTGGTGGGCATCGGGGCGGCGGTGTGGTCGCCGGAGTTGAGCTGGCGCAGGCCGAGTTCCTTCTCGATCCTGCGGCACTCGGCTTGGGCGCGTTGGCCGTCGCGCTTGTTGCGGGGCCGGCGGCCGTCCTCGCGGACGGTGGTGGCCATGATGTGGATGTGGTCGTCGGCGTGACGTACGGCGATCCACCGGCAGCCCTTGTCGTCGCCATCGGGCGCGATGCCAGTGGCGTGGACGATGCGGCGGGCGACCTCGGCCCACTCGGCGTCGGTGAGGTACCGGTCGCCGGGCGCGGTGCGGACGGGGCAGTGCCACACCTGCTGCGGCGCCTTCGTGCCGACGCGCCTCTCGCGTGCGCGCACGGGTTGGTCGAGGTAGTCGGCGAGCTCGTCGAGGAGGGCGTGGTGCTGGTCGAGGGGTGCTCGGCCGGGGTCGGGCAGGCCGGGCATGGCGAACGCGGCGACGATGTGCGGGTCGGTGTGCTCGTCGCGCCGGCCGGGGCCGAAGAGGTAGGAGAGCAGGCCGCGGGTGCGCGAGCCGGTGGAGACGTCAGGCACCACGGCGGCCTCCCGGAAGGACGCGCTGGTAGGCGTGACGGGCCTCGATCGCGCAGGCGTGAAGGGCGTCCAGGGTCTTCATGGCGCGCTCCGGGATCTCGCCCCGGTAGATCTCGACCATGAGCTGGTTGAGGTTGTTGCCGGCCCGGTCGATCGCCCGCTGGTGGGTACCGACCGCTTCGGTGAGGAGGGTGACGGCCTCGTAGTCGGGCATGGGGACGAAGGCGTCGCGGCGGCCGGTCCTCAGGTACGCCAGGGCCACGCTCATGGCGGAATCCGCCAGGAAGGAGGAGCGCGAGCGCTTGAGCTTCTTGGCGACGAAGTCGAGCAGCTCCTTCTCGGCCGGTTCCACCGAGCAGGTCACCTGGTCATCGCGCTTGGTTCCGGAACGCGGCCGGTACATCCGCACCGCCAGCGGAAGCGAAGTGTCGTCCACCGGAAGTACGAAGCGGTCGAGAACCGGAACGCGCTCATGGATGAACTCGGCGGCGGTGACGGTCGGCGCTTCACGCACGACGCGGTCGGCGGCGTCGGCACGCTCGGCGTCGATGTCGCTGCGCGGCTCGGCATCGTGCTCGGGAAGCTGGTCCTGGTCGTGGCCGCCCTCGGTCGCGACCTCCTGGTCCGGCGCGCCCTCGCGCCGGTCCTGCCCCGCCACCCCTGGGGCGGGGTCAAGCGCAAAGTCCGCGGCGCCAACGGCGTTGTGGACTTTGCCCCAGCTTGCTCCGTCGTTGTCGTGACCGTGGCTGGTCCAGGGCAGGGCCTGCTTGACGCGGGCGAGTATGCCGCCACGGCCGGGCTTGCCGCTACCGGCTCCGCGTTGCTGGGCGTCCTGCTCGGGCGAGGCGAATGCAGGGTCGAGGTGGTGCTGCTGGTCGGGCACGGGGATCTTCCGGTTCTTCTGTCGGGGCAGGTGGTTGTCGGTTGGTGGGGTGTTCGCCGGATGCGGGGTGATGGTCCGGTGGAAGAGGGGTTTGGCGGTGCCGGAGTTCCGGTGTAGACGTCGCCGGTTCAGGACTTCCGGGGTCTCCGGATGGGCGCTGGGGGAGTTCCGGTGAGCGTCGGTCAGCGTCGGTGAGGGGCCGCTCGCCCGGTCCGGAAGCGGGCCGGTGCTCGGGCGAGCGGCGGGGGCGTCAGGCCGCCGAGGCGCTGGCTTGCGCGTCGGCCTGCTGGCTGGCCTGTTCGTCCTTGAAGCGCTGGGTCAGCTTGCCGAGGCGGTCGCTGGCGATGGGTATGTCGGCTTCGCGCAGGACTGTCCTGATCACGGACTGGGTGGGGCCATGCTCCTGGACGGCGGGCCGGACGATCTCGGCCAGCTCGTCCATCGAGGCGGCGGGCTTGCGGCCGGTGCGCTTGGTGCCCACCTCCGGTTCCCGGCTGTCGGGCTGGACGTCGTCGTCGGGCTCGAGCACCGGTTCGTCGGTGGGTAGGTCGTACTGGTCCGCGTCCGTCAGTGGTGCGGACTCGGCTGCCGGTTCAGGTTCGGGGTTTTCACGGAGCGGGAGTTCGCCCTCGGCGCGCTTCAGGTCGATGGCGGTCGCGGTCGCGGTGGTGTTGTGGGCGAGGAGGGTGCCGCCGAAGAAGGCGAGGGCGGGCCATCCGGCGACGAGGATCCGCAGCCAGGCGGGGACGTGGTCGAGGTTGAGGAGGCCGGCGGTGGCGACGTTCGCGCCGAGGGAGGCGGTAAGGGCGATGGCGAACCAGGTCCAGGCGGTGCCGGCGGGACGTCCGGTGGTGCGCAGGGTCCGCATGCGCTGCCAGGCGGCGACGAGCAGCAGGTCGACCGAGACGGGGTAGGCCCAGGCTTTCCAGCCGTGTTGTCCGGCGGCTTCGGCGATGTCGTGGAGGTGGGCGAAGGACAGGGCGCCTGCGATGGCGGCCTGTATGAGGACGGCGTCCGGGCGGGGCAGACGCCGCGTTGGGGTGGTGGCGGTCATGCGGAAGGTGGTCCTCGCGGGTCGGGCGATGGTGGTTTGTGGGATTGCCGTCTTTGCCGTCTTGGGGCTGTGGGACGGTCTGTGGGCTGGGGCGGGTTCGGCTGCCCGGGTGGTGCCGTAGACGCGGCGGTATCGGGGTCTGGGACGGTGCGTTATCCGTCTTTGGGCTCGTATCCGTCCCGGCGTCATGGGATGTGACCTGCGGTTTTACGGCAGGGACGGCTGGGACGGCACAAGACGGATGTGTTTCCCGTCCCGGCCAGGGCCCGCCGCTCGCGCCCCGGACGGGGGCGGCGGCGGGCCGCTGGTGGGAGTAGACGCTGCCGTCTTGGCGTAGGCCTGATCCGTCTTGGTGCGGATGGCGTTGCCGTCTTGGGGTGCCGTTCCGTCTTGGTGGCAGGTGTGGTGACCTGCGGTGTTACGGCTGGGACGGCAGGGACGGCATTTGAGGGTGGTCAGCCTCTGCTGCCCGCTGCGGTGGCGTTCACGGGGTGGACTGCGGGGCAGTAGCGCCGCCAGGCGTCGAGGAACTTGTTGCGCAGGTAGCCCTTGCGCTGGGTTCCATCGGGCATGCGGACGTTGCCAGAGGAGATGCCGAACTCGCGGAGCATCGCGCCGAGGCCGCGCGGGGTCAGCCCGCCTCGGCTGGTCTCGGCCCAGGGGGCCTCGGGGTCGCCGTTGAGGGTGAACAGCAGTTGGTCGGTGGCGATGCTGTCCGGCTCACCAGCGGTGTGGAAGATCCGCCGGATGTCCGCGAGGATCCGCGCGCCGCCGGGATTGTCCTCCTCGGTCTGGACCTCGGCGTCGACCATCCGCTTGCACGCCTGCCGGGCCAGGCGAGGCCAGGGTCCTCCGGCGAGGTCGGCGATGATCACCAGGGGTTCCCAGGTGTCGGCGGCGCGGTCCTCGACCGGCATGGCGGGCTCCAGGCGCAGGGCCCGGTCAGCGAGCGGTGCCGCCCAGCGGGCGATCTTGTCCCGGATCGCGTGCAGGGCGGGCCGGTCCCGCTGGGTGCGGTACGGGGCGACGCGCTCGCCCTCGGCTCGGCGGCGCATGCGGATCACGATCGAGCGGTCCATGATCGTGTCGGGGAGGTCGCCGATGCCGGCGATTGCCGCCATGGCGAAGGTGGGGAACTTGCGCGGGGTGTGGTCGTTGCCGACGACCCGCAACACGTAGCGGTCGCGCTGGTGCCCGGCGTTGAGCAGGCCGCGCATCTCCTCGTTCTTCTCCGCCGCCTTCGGACTGCCGAAGATCGTGTCCGCCTCGTCCACCAGCAGGGTGGGCGGCTCCTCGCTGATCGTGCGGAAGATGGCGGCCGGAGAAGAGTTCACCGTCAGCATCGGCTGATGGACCGTCTCGGCGAGCACGTCGAGCAGGCGGGACTTGCCGCAGCGTTTGGCCGGGCCGACCACGGCCAGGCGCGGGGCGTGCTGCCACGAGCACTGCAGATGGGTCGCCGCGACCCACAACGTGGTGGCGTCCAGGGCCTGGCCGGAGGGAAGGATCACGAACTTCGCGATCTGGGCCCTCAGCTGCGCGAGCAGGTCGGCGCCCTCGGTCGCCTCGGTGTCGGGCATCAGGTCGGTCCCGTCCGGGACGGTGGGCTCGGCAGGCGCCGCCTCGGCGTCGCGTCCACAGGCTGTGGACGCGAGGGCCTGCTGGGCGGGCAGGTAGGTGCCGGGCTCGCCGGCCTTGGCCACGGGCGGCCATGCGACAGCGGGCTTGTCCGCTGCGAGGGGTGTGGCGTGGGGCTGGGAGGCAGTAACCTCGGTCATGGAGATCCTCACTCGGCGGCTCCGGGGGGCAACCCGGTCCGCCGTAGGTCGACTGTCCTGGGATGGGCGGTGGCGAGGTTTTCGATCAGCCCCCGGTGTTCGTAGCGCCGGGGGCTTCGCGTTTTCCTGGGGGCATTCGGGCTGGCGCCCGGCCCGGCTCAACCTCCTCTCGGTTGGTAATTTCATGCTGTCATGATCGAACGTAGCGGGACGTCGGGCCACTGTCAAGCGATTCGCGCATGACTACCTCAACCTCTCTCGGCATTTGTGCTGGCCGGACTGATTCGTGGAGGTGTTGTGAAGGTCCGCTCAACCGCTTGGCGGTTGGGAATTCCATGCTGCTACAGTCGCTCCTGTCGTTGCGTCGCGCCTGCTCGCAATCGGAAGGAGGTTGGTATGGTCAACCCCATGGTGCATCGGTACAAGGCCCTGGAGGGCGAGGCCCTCGTGGCCCACAACCTGAAGGTCTTGCGCAAGGCCGCCCGCCTCTCCCAGGAGGATGTGGCCGAACGCATGACCCGGCTCGGCTTCAAGTTCCACCAGACCCAGGTCGCCAAGATCGAGAACGGAACCCGCCCGGTCCGCTTCGACGAGGTGATCGGCCTGGCCAAGGCACTCAGTGTCCCGCCATCGAACTTCATGACCGAAGCCGTGGCTGGCCCGGACGAACCGGACTACGAGCTGCAGGAAGCAGGCTTCGCCGTCGAGAAGGCCGAGCAGGAGTGGAGAACCGCCCACGACCTCGAACAGGCCGCCAAGGCCCGGTACGACGAGGCCTTGCGCACTTACGAGGAGATCGCCGAACGGCTCGAAGCCCAAGGCATCGACCTCGGGCCCTCCGGTGCCGAGCCCACGTGGTACCCGGCCCCCAACTCCCAGTGGGACCCGCTCCGCAAGGATCCCTCGGCTGACCGGTAAGCGAGCCCGCTCGGCTCGCCGCCTGGGCATCATTGCCGCGATCCGGCCGGAAACCTAAAAAGGTCGGACTGGCGCACGCGCCCAAGATCTTTTTTCGTTTCCGGCCGGGGCCGCCGTAGTGTGCCCGTCCCGCCCACCATCCCGCTGCCCGACCCCCGGCGCTACGAACGCTGAGGGCCGCGCCAGCTCGGGGATCGACGGCCTCGCGGAGCATCATCGCCGCGACCCGGCTCGCGACCTAAAACGCTCGACCCGGCCCATGCGACCGAGATCGTTTTAGGTTCCGAGCCGAGACCGCCGTAGCGTGCCCGCCCTGCCCACCACCTATCCGCTGCCCGACCCCCGGCGCTACGAACGTCGAGGGCCGCCCGGCAACCCGCCAATCCACCGCCCATCCCAACAGTCGCCACGGCGGCGCGTTGCCCCGCGCCGCTGGGAGGAACACCTATGCCTGAAACGCCTCTGTCTCTCGCGCGCCTTGCCGGCGCAATCGGCCTCACGGAGCACCAGCTCCTTGCCCTCGTCGCCAGCTGCGGCACGGAGGTGCCGGACCCGACGCTCGTCGCCCTCACTGTGGAGGAAGCCGCCCGTCGTCTCGGCGTCGGCCGGACGACCATGTACGCCTTGGTCGCCTCCGGCGAAGTCCCGTCCGTGACGATCGGCCGTCTCCGCCGAGTGCCCGCCGAGGCGCTCAAGGAGTACGTGGCCGCCCGTGCGCAGGCCACCCCTTCGACCGTCGCGCTCGCGGCCTGAGCGGGGGAAACCGAATGGCGAACACCCGCAAGCCCAACGGCGACTCCTCGATCTACCAGGGCAGTGACGGCCGCTGGCACGGCCGCGTCACGGTCGGCGTCAAGGACGACGGCACCCCCGACCGCCGTCACGTCAGCGCCAAGACCCGCCCCGAGGTCACGACCAAGGTCCGCAAGCTGGAGAAGCTGCGCGACAACGGCACCGTGCCCAAGGCCGGCCAGAAGTGGACGGTCGGCAAGTGGCTGACCCACTGGATCAAGGAGATCGTGCCGGGCACCGTCAGCGAGAACACATACGCCGGATACGAGGTCGCCGTCCGAGTGCACCTCGTCCCCGGCCTCGGCGCGCACCGCCTGGAGAAGCTGGAACCCGAGCACCTGGAGCGCTTCTACAAGAAGATGCGGGCCGCCGGCAGTGCCGCCGGTACCGCCCACCAGGCCCACCGCACCATCCGTGTCGCCCTCGGCGAGGCCCTGCGGCGCGACCACCTCACCCGCAACGTGGCCACGATCGCCAAGGCCCCGAAGCTCGAAGAGGAGGAAGTCGAGCCGTTCGAGATCGAGGAGGTCCAGGCGCTCATGGACACGGCGCGCAAGCGCCGCAACTCCGCCCGCTGGATCTTCGCGCTTGCCCTCGGCCTCCGTCAGGGCGAGGTGCTCGGGCTCCAGTGGAAGGACGTCGACTTCGCCCGAGGCGTCGCCTGGGTCAAGCGCGGCCGACTGCGGCCCAAGTACCGGCACGGCTGCGGCGACCGCTGCGGGCGCAAGCCCGGCTTCTGCCCGAAGAAGGAGCCGATCCGGCGCGAGACCAAGGACACCAAGTCCCGAGCCGGGCGACGCGCGGTGCCGCTGCCCGAGCAGCTCGTTGCGATCCTCCGGCTGCACAAGGAGGAGCAGGACCGCGAGCGGGCCCTCGCGCGCGACCTCTGGACGGACAAGGGCTACGTCTTCACCTCGGAGACCGGCGAGCCGCTCAACCCCAGCACCGACTACCACCACTGGAAGCGACTCCTGCGCGAGGCCGGCATCCGTGACGGCCGCCTCCACGACGCCCGCCACACCGCCTCGACCGTCCTCCTCCTGCTCGGCGTGCCGGAGCGGATCGTGATGGCGATCATGGGCTGGTCCTCGACCTCGATGGCCCAGCGCTACCAGCACGTCACCGAGCCGATGCTGAACGACGTCGGCAAGAAGATCGGCGCGGCTCTGTGGGGTGACGTCGGATCTGGCCCGGAGGAGCCTGACGAAGACGCGGCCTGAGCGAGCGTCGGCTCAGATCATCTGACCTGATGCCCGAGGGCCCGACTGCGATGCGGTCGGGCCCTCGGCGCGAGTGAACGGCGGCGTCCTGGTCAGGCGAGAGCGTCAGGCATGGCCCTCCTGCCCGGCACCGGCGACAAGACCTGCGGCATCTTCCTCACTTACCAGGGCAAGGCATTTCTGCAGTCCAACGACACCGAACCAGGCCCTCGTCGTCACCATCGAATTCCTCGACCTCGTCACACGCATCGGCGCCGAATGCTGCGTCACCCAAGTCCGCGAACTCGCTCCCGCCTTCAGGCCCTACCAACGGGTCGGAGGCGTTCCCGAACTGCTGGAACGCCTCCGAGTGGCCTAACCATTGGAACTCGATCGTGCTGCCGCTCAGAGCGGCGTGCTTCCCCGCCGTCCGAGCCCGAGCTGCCCGCTCGATGTGCACCAGCGGCAGTTCTGACCCTGACGAGGATTCTGAAGATCGCGCTGGCGCGTTCGAGGTCGGTGGATGACCGAGGCGTGGTCACCCTCCTCGTCGTGGAGGCCGACCACCGAGAGTACGAAGTGGTTGACCGCCTCCGCGGCCGCGAGCGTGTTCAGGGTGATCACGCTCGGTGCGGGGACCCCGGGAATGTACTGCGCTGCCTCGCGTTCCTCGGCGGGGTGCATGTCGATGGCCAAGCGGGTCGGATCGATGAGCCGGTTGCACCACAGGCATCCCGAGCCGGGCAGCACGAGGCGAGTGGCGGTGTGGATCTGTCCCACCTCCCCCTGAGGGGTCAGCGGAACCTTGACTCCGACCTGGGTGGCCGGGACGAGGTACTGCTGAACGGCGGCGTTCACCCAATGGCGGGCAGCGTCACCGTCGGCGGCCAGGAAGATCCAGTCACAGCGAACGAGCTCCTCGAGCGACTCCGGACGCTCCACACGCTGGGCGATCTCGGTCAGGTGGACGTCCGGGTTGGCGCGCCGGGCGTTGCGCGCGGCGAGCTCGGTCTTGAGCCGCCCGATGTCCCCGAGCTCAGAAGCCACGAGCCGGGGAAGGTTCGTCTTCTCAACGGCCTCGTCGTCGATCAGTACGAGCTCACCCACGCCCAGCCGGGCGAGTTCCTCGACGAGGATGCTGCCGACACCGCCGAGTCCCACGACGGCGACGCGCAACCGACGAAGCGTCTCCTGGCCCAGGTCGCCGAGGAGGCGTGCCTGGCGGTCGTGCAGGGAGTCCGGGCACCCTTCCGCGGCCGGCTGGGAGCGCAGCCGCAGCAGGTTCCCGGTCGGGACGATCGTCTCTGCTAGCTCTTCCCGGCGGCCGTCGGGCAGCCAGAGATCTCCGGCTGCGGCATGGTCGGTGAGTACGAGCGCTCCGACCACCTGGCCGCTGATCTGGCCGAGGCTTGGGTAGCCGCGCTCGTGGCTGGCCAGGTCGATCTCGGAGAAGCCCACGTGGTCGAGTCCGAGGTGGGCGTGAACAGCGATGTATGCCAGTCCCTCGTCCCGGGCCCTGATCACCGCGTCGCGGACGAAGGTCGGAGCGAGAGCCCGGTGGCCGAACTCGCCGGGGACATAGTCCGTTCCCTCGTCGGCGAGGATCAGCTCGCGGGCGAGTAGCCGGGGTCCGCGCGGTCCGTCGGCGAGGCCGGCGAGAAGGACAGCGCCGCGGGCGGCGGACCCCAGAACGTGATCAGACAGACGATCCCAGATCTTGGGCGGGATGGTGAGGCTCCAGCCCATGGCGGGCGGGTTCACTGGTCGGCGAGCCACTTGCGAATCCTCTCGGCCTTGAGTGCGGCGCTGTCGATGTTCGGGTCGCGGCGGTTCGAGCGCCTGGAGATCTGCAGGGCCGTCCTGTCCTGCCACGTGACCGACTGGATGGCCTGCCCGTGGGCTCCGCCATCTGTTCGAGCGAGCGGGCCGACGTAGTGCGGGTAGACATCGGCGTCCGGGTACGCCGCGCTGATCTGGAAGCCAAGCCAGGTAGTCGACGGCACGTAGGCCGCTCCGATCTCGACCTGCTCCACGATGACGTAGACCCCGCCGGAGCCGTCCGGGACCACCTCGACCGGATGACCGGCGAAGTGGGCTCGGACGGCTTCGACGGCTTCGGCGATTGCCGGAGTCGGGGAGGTCACGAGTTGTCGTCCGGCGGTACGGCGAGGAACTCCTGGTGGGTGTGGACGCGGATCGGCTCCTCGTCGTCCACGACCTCGTACCGGCCATGGATGCGCTTGACCGAGAGCTGGAAGCCCACGTCGATCGGCAGGCCCTGCGAGATCGCGGCCTGCTTGATCTCCAGGCCGGTCACCTCGCGGTCCGGCAGCGTTACGTCCTGGTTGTTGACCTTCACGGTGACGCTGACGTGCTGGTGGGGGGCCGTCTTGGTGGTCGTGTCGATGGGGGTTTCCATCGGGCACCTCTTTCCGATCTTGATGGTGTCGTTCCTGGGACTGCTCGGGCACCCGGCATGGATGCGTCGAGATGCAGTCACTGTTTGAGATGTCGAACATCTCTTGAGGATCAAGGTAAGCCGTGGTGTTCGAGATGTCAAACACTGGTAGAAAGGAGGTAGGGAACGGAGACCGAGGAGGAGGGCGATGGCCCGGACGAAGGTGAACGTGGCCGCCCTCTACGCGGCGCTGGACGCCGCAAGGGCGTCGAGGGACCTCTCGTGGAGGCAGCTGGCTGTCCAGGTGGGTGTCAGCCCGTCGACCATGACGCGGTTGGCCAATGGCAACCGTCCGGACGTGGACGCGTTTGCCGCGCTGGTGAGCTGGCTCGGCGAGCCGGCCGAGAGCTTCATGGTGGACGAGGGCGTCCGACTGGGTGAAGTCCCCGAAGAACCTGAGCTTCTCGTGCAGCTTGCCCCGCTACTGCGAGCTCGCTCCGACTTGGGCGAGGCAGATGTGAAGCACTTGGAAGAGCTGATCGGTGCGGCCGTGCGTCGGTTTGCCGCCGACCGAGAGTCCGGTTCGAGGTGAGGCGTGGGGCAGCGATGGACGAAGAAAGCGCTGGAAGACCTGGCTCTGGAAGAGCGGGCCCGCATCCAGGTCGGGCTTCATCAGCCCATCGATCTTGCTCGCCTTGCGGATGAGTACGGCATTCCGGTCTACCCGCTGAGCGAGCTCGGCGACTCGGGCTGCCCGGCGGAGACTCTGGAGTACTTTGCCAGCGAGCGTGCGGGCACCTGGTCTGCGGCTCTGGTTCCGGTAGGTACAGCGCGCTTCATCGTAGAGAACAGCTCGCACAATCCGCAGCGTCGCCGGTCGAACGTCGCGCACGAGATGGCACACCTTCTGCTGGAGCACGAGTTCAGCAGCGTCGTGTTCACTGACGGGGGGTGCCGGAGCCTGGACCCGATCGTGAAGACGCAGGAGGCGCAGGCCCTCGCGCTGTCGGGCGAACTTCTGGTTCCTATGAAGGCTGCCATCGAGGTGGCCTTCAGGGACTGGACCGACGAGCAGGTGGCGACGCGGTTCGATGTGAGCATCGAGTTCGCGCGTATGCGCATGAACGCGTCCGGTGCGCGGACGATCGTGTCGCGTGCCCGGGCCAAGCAACGCCGCTCCGGAGTGGGGTAGCAGGCGGCGGCCCGGCCGCGGGGGTCCAAAAATCGGAACTGAGACCAAAACTGAGACCAGGGCACGAAGAAGGCCCCGACCGGGAACCCGGTCGGGGCCTTCAACTGCCTTGCTAGGCAAAGGCGGAGGATACGAGATTCGAACTCGTGAGGGGTTGCCCCCAACACGCTTTCCAAGCGTGCGCCCTAGGCCACTAGGCGAATCCTCCGTGGGAGAGCTTAGTACATGTTTCGGGGTGCTCGCGACCACCTATCCCGCAGGCGGGAGGGGTGGGGTGGCCTGTGGATCGTCGGGGTGGGAATCCGGTAGTGTGGGGGGCAGCCCCTCGTGTGGCGCTATCTCTTTGAACCCCCCCAGGGCCGGAAGGCAGCAAGGGTAGGAGAGCTCTGGCGGGTGCACGGGGGGTCTTCGCGTTCTCGGGGGAGGGCGGGAGGGCGCCGCGTTTGTCGGTCCGTCCCGATATCGTCGGGGGTGTGTCCCTAGCCCTGTACCGCCGCTATCGCCCCGAGACCTTCGCGGAGGTCATCGGGCAGGAGCACGTGACCGCTCCGCTCCAGCAGGCCCTGCGCAACAACAGGGTCAACCACGCGTACCTGTTCAGCGGGCCGCGCGGGTGTGGGAAGACGACGAGTGCGCGCATCCTCGCCCGTTGCCTGAACTGTGAGCAGGGGCCGACGCCGACGCCCTGCGGGGAGTGCCAGTCCTGTCGGGACCTGGCGACCGGGGGGCCCGGGTCGATCGACGTGATCGAGATCGACGCCGCCTCGCACGGTGGTGTGGACGACGCGCGTGAGCTGCGGGAGCGGGCGTTCTTCGCGCCGGTGCACAGCAGGTACAAGATCTTCATCCTGGACGAGGCGCACATGGTGACCTCGGCCGGGTTCAACGCGCTGCTCAAGGTGGTGGAGGAGCCGCCGGAGCACCTCAAGTTCATCTTCGCGACCACCGAGCCGGAGAAGGTGATCGGGACGATCCGGTCCCGGACGCACCACTATCCGTTCCGGCTGGTCCCGCCCGGCACGCTGCGCGACTACCTGGCGGACGTCTGCGGGCGCGAGGGCATCGAGGTCGAGGACCCGGTGTTCCCGCTGGTGGTGCGGGCGGGCGCGGGTTCGGTGCGTGACTCGATGTCGGTCATGGATCAGCTGCTGGCCGGGGCGGCCGAGGGCGGCGTGACGTACCAGATGGCGACGTCGCTGCTGGGGTACACGGACTCGGCGCTGCTGGACGAGGTGGTGGACGCGTTCGCCGCGCAGGACGGGGCGACGGTGTTCCAGGTCATCGACCGGGTGGTCGAGGGCGGGCACGATCCGCGGCGCTTCGTGACGGACCTGCTGGAGCGGCTGCGCGACCTGGTGATCCTCGCCACCGTGCCGGAGGCGGGGGAGAAGGGGCTGATCGACGCCCCGGCGGACCGGATCGCGGTGATGCAGGCCCAGGCGGACGGGTTCGGTGCGGCCGAGCTGAGCCGGGCCGCGGACATTGTCAACACCGGGCTGACGGAGATGCGCGGCAACGCGGCGCCGCGGCTGCAGCTGGAGCTGATCTGCGCCCGGGTGATGCTGCCGGGTGCGTACAGCGACGAGCTGTCGCTGCAGGCGCGGCTGGACAAGTTGGAGCGACGGGCGGCAGCGGGTGGCGTCATGCCCGCGGCCGTGCCGATGGCGGCGCCGCCGGTTCCCATGGCCGTTCCCGCGGCCGTTCCCCCGGCCGGTCCCGTGGCGGAGGCGCCTGCCCCCGCGTCTGCCCCCGCACCTGCCCCCGCACCTGCCCCCGTGCCCGCGCCTGCCCCGGCGCCTGCCCCCGCGCCGCAGCCGGCGGCTCCTGCCGGTCCTGCGCCGGGCGCCTGGCCGATCCCGCGCAGCTTCCCGTCCGGAGGGGGTGCCCCCGCCGCGCCCCCCGCGCCGCAGGCGCAGCCGCAACCGCAGGCGCCCGCGCCGGCGCCCGTAGCGCCCACCCCGGCACCGGCCCCCGCACCGGCGCCCGCCCCCGGCGCCCAGCCCTCCCCGGCCGCGCAGCAGGGCGCCGCACAGGTGCGCCAGCTGTGGCCGCAGATCCTGGAGGCGGTGAAGAACCGCCGCCGTTTCACCTGGATCCTGCTGAGCCAGAACGGCCAGGTGGCCGGCTTCGACGGCAGCGTGCTCCAGGTGTCGTTCATCAACGCCGGCGCCCGCGACAGCTTCGTGAGCAGCAGCAGTGACGACGTGCTGCGCCAGGCGTTGTCCGACGCCCTGGGCGTGGACTGGCGCATCGAGTGCATCGTCGACCCGTCCGGTGGTGGCGGTGGCGGTACTGGTGGCGCCGGCGGTCCCGGCCCCGGTGGGGGCGCAGGAGGCGGTGGGGGCTGGGGTGCCCCGGCCCGTCCGGCCGCTGCCGCCGCCGCGCCGGTGCAGGCCCCGCCGCCGGTGGCCGTGCCGCAGCCGCAGGTCCAGCCCCAGACGCCCGTGCGGTCTCCGGCGCCGCCGCAGGCCGTCCAGGCGCCGCCCGTGCAGGCCGCGCCGGTCGTCCCGGCCAGGCCCGCGCAGGCTCCGCCCCAGCCGCCCGCCCCGGTGGTGGCGCCGGAGGACGACATCCCGGAGGAGGACGATCCGGATCTCGTCGAGGAGGCGTTCTCCGGTCAGGAGCTGATCATCCGCGAGCTGGGTGCCACGGTGCTGGAGGAGATCCACCACCGCGGCAACTGATCGGCACGTAGGCTCGTCGGTGACGACGAAGGCTTCGTACGACCGAGAACGACAGCCAGACGACAGCAAGGAGAGAGCCGTGTTCCCCGGTGGCGGCCAGCCCAACATGCAGCAGCTGCTCAAGCAGGCGCAGAAGATGCAGCAGGACCTCGCCCAGGCGCAGCAGGAGCTGGCCGAGGCGAGGGTGACCGGTACGGCGGGCGGTGGCCTGGTGGAGGCGACGGTGACCGGTTCGGGCGTGCTGGTGGCGCTGACCATCGCCCCGGCCGCGGCCGACCCGGAGGACACCGAGACCCTGGCCGACCTGGTCCTGGCGGCCGTGCAGAACGCCACCCAGGAGGCGCAGAAGATGCAGGCCGAGCGCATGGGCCCGCTCACCCAGGGCCTGGGCGGCGGCGGCATCCCCGGCCTGCCGTTCTAGCTCGGGCAGCTTCGCGTGCCCGTCCGGTGGCTGCGTGCAGTGGTTCAGGACGCAACTATGTGATTTATGTGGGAGTCGGGCGTCGGGCGGTGTGTCCGGCGCCCGATTCGTTGGATGATGGCACCGGACACCATCGACCATCAGCACGACCGGCTGCCAGAGCCCACCAGAGAGACCGCCAGAGCGACCACCAGAGGGAAGGCGCGACGTTGTACGAGGGCGTGGTTCAGGACCTGATCGACGAACTGGGCAGGCTGCCCGGCGTCGGGCCCAAGAGCGCCCAGCGGATCGCCTTCCACATCCTGCAGGCCGATCCCACCGACGTGCGCCGTCTCGCGCACGCGCTGCTGGAGGTCAAGGACAAGGTCCGCTTCTGCGCGGTCTGCGGCAACGTCGCGGAGGCCGAGCGGTGCCGGGTCTGCCTGGACCCGCGGCGCGACCTCGCGGTGATCTGCGTGGTCGAGGAGCCCAAGGACGTCGTCGCCATCGAGCGCACCCGTGAGTTCCGCGGCCGCTACCACGTGCTGGGCGGCGCGATCAGCCCCATCGAGGGCGTCGGCCCGGACGACCTGCGCATCCGCGAGCTGCTCGCGCGCCTCGCGGACGGCACGGTCACCGAGCTGATCCTGGCCACCGACCCCAACCTGGAGGGGGAGGCGACCGCCACCTACCTGGCCCGGCTCTGCAAGCCGATGGGCCTGAAGGTGACCCGCCTGGCGAGCGGTCTGCCCGTCGGCGGGGATCTGGAGTACGCGGACGAGGTCACCCTCGGCCGCGCCTTCGAAGGGAGACGACTGCTCGATGTCTGACCGGACGACCAACCAGCAGCCCACGGGCTCCGAGGCCCACACCCACGCGAACGGCTCGGAGCCGGACGACTTCGCCGTGCAGATCGCCGACTCGGTGGAGAGCTTCGTGCTCGCCGTCACCGAGGTCGCCAAGGGCGACGAGCCGGGCAGCGCGGTCTCGCTGCTGCTCCTGGAGGTCTCGCAGCTGCTGCTGGCCGGCGGCCGGCTGGGCGCCATCGAGGACGTCGTCCCGGAGGACCGCTTCGAGCCCGACACCGGGCCGGAGCCGGACGGCGAGCAGCTGCGCGAGCGCCTCGCCGTGCTGCTGGCGCCGATCGACGTCTACCACGAGGTCTTCGACCCGTACGGTCCGCCGGAGAAGCCGAACGCCTTCCGGATCTCGGACGACCTGGCGGGGGTGGTCGGCGAGCTGCAGCACGGTCTGACGCACTACCGCGAGGGCCGGGTCAGCGAGGCGCTGTGGTGGTGGCAGTTCTCGTACCTGTCGAACTGGGGCACGACCTGTACGGCGGTGCTGCGGGCGCTGCAGTCGCTGATCGCGCACGTCCGGCTGGACAGTCCGATCGGCGCGGCGGCGGACGGCGCGGACACGGACGACGACGGGCTCACCGACGAGCAGCTGGAGCAGCAGGCGGGCGACCTGATGGCGGCGGAGCTCGGCCTCGGGCGCTGAGGGAACCGAGGGCGTCGGGCGGCCTCAGGTGGTCTCGGGCGCTGAGAGCGCCTCGGGCACCGAGAACGTCGGACGAACCGAAAATGTGATGCACGCCGCAGCGGGGCGGCCGGAAAAGAAATCCGGCCGCCCCGCCGCGCATCCCCCCGACGATTCTTCGGGCGGGCGCCCGATGTCCCGCAGACCTGCCGGTGCAGCCTCCGCACCCCCGCTCACGTGCTGAAACGAGCGTCTCATCATATGGAAGACCCCGGTTCGGGCGTACCCGCTCGCTAGACTGGCGCGGACCGCACACCCCCCTCCACCTGGGGGGAACGGGGGCCGACGCCCCCGGAAAACGACACTAGTCGAGGAGCGCACGTGGGCCTTGTCGTGCAGAAGTACGGCGGCTCATCCGTTGCGGATGCCGAGGGCATCAAGCGCGTGGCCCGTCGAATCGTTGACGCCAAGAAGGCCGGCCATGAGGTCGTCGTCGTGGTGTCCGCGATGGGCGACACGACGGACGAGCTCATCGAACTCGCGGAGCAGGTGTCACCTCTCCCTGCCGGCCGTGAGTTCGACATGCTGCTGACCGCTGGAGAGCGCATCTCCATGGCGCTGCTGGCCATGGCGATCAAATCCCTGGGCCACGAGGCGCAGTCCTTCACGGGCAGCCAGGCCGGTGTCATCACGGACTCCGTCCACAACAAGGCGCGCATCATCGACGTGACGCCCGGTCGCATCCGTACCGCGCTCGACGAGGGCAACATCGCGATCGTGGCGGGCTTCCAGGGGGTGTCGCAGAGCAGCAAGGACATCACCACGCTGGGCCGCGGCGGCTCCGACACCACCGCCGTCGCCCTCGCGGCCGCGCTCAATGCCGAGGTCTGCGAGATCTACACCGACGTGGACGGCGTCTTCACCGCCGACCCGCGCGTGGTGAAGAAGGCGCGGAAGATCGACTGGATCGCCTACGAGGACATGCTCGAGCTGGCATCCTCGGGGTCGAAGGTGCTGCTCGACCGGTGCGTCGAGTACGCCCGTCGCTACAACATCCCGATTCACGTACGCTCGTCCTTCTCGGGTCTCCCCGGGACGATCGTCAGCAACGACAACCCGAACAAGCCCGAAGGGGGCGAGATGGAGCAGGCCATCATCTCCGGAGTCGCCCACGACACCTCCGAGGCCAAGGTCACCGTCGTCGGCGTGCCCGACAAGCCCGGCGAGGCGGCGAGCATCTTCCGCGCCATCGCCGACGCCGAGGTGAACATCGACATGGTGGTGCAGAACGTCTCCGCCGCGTCGACCGGCCTGACCGACATCTCCTTCACCCTGCCGAAGACCGAGGGCCAGAAGGCCATCGACGCGCTCGGCCGGGTCAAGGACGGCATCGGCTACGAGTCGCTGCGCTACGACGACGCGATCGGCAAGATCTCGCTGGTCGGCGCGGGCATGCGCTCCAACCCGGGTGTCACGGCTGCCTTCTTCGAGGCGCTGTCCGCCGCGGGCGTCAACATCGAGCTGATCTCCACCTCGGAGATCCGCATCTCGGTCGTCACCCGCGCCGAGGACGTGCCGGAGGCCGTCCGCGCCGTGCACAGCGCCTTCGGCCTGGACAGCGAGAGCGACGAGGCTGTTGTCTACGGCGGCACCGGACGGTGACGCCCCGCCGGCCGAGCCGGGGCCCCGGGCGGTGACCGGGCGCCCCCACCTCGCCGTCGTCGGCGCCACCGGCGCGGTCGGCGAGGTGCTGCTCGGCCTGCTCGCGCTCCGGCGGGACGTCTGGGGCGAGATCCGGCCCGTCGCCTCTGCGCGTTCGGCCGGCCGTACGGTCGCGGTGCGCGGGGAGGGCGTCGAGGTCCTTCCGCTCACGGAGGAGGCGCTCGCCGGGATCGACGTGGCCGTGTTCGCCGTCCCCGCCGTGGTCGCCGCCCAGTGGGCGCCGATCGCGGCGGCCAAGGGCATCGTGGTGGTCGACGGCTCGGCCGCGTTCCGGGCCGACGAGGACGTCCCGCTGGTCGTCCCCGAGGTCAACGCCGCGGCGCTCAGGCTGCGTTCGCGCGGCATCGTCGCCAGTCCGGCCGCCACCACCCTCGCGATGACCGCGGTGCTCGGCGCGCTGCACGCCGAGTACGGGCTGGCGCAACTGGTCGTCGCCACCTACCAGGCCGCCAGCGGAGAGGGCCGGGCCGGGGAGTCGGCGCTGCGCACCCAGACCGCGCTGGTGACCGGCACCACGGCGGGCCGCCAGACCGGCGACCTGCGGGCGGTGATCGCCGAGGACGGGCCCTTCGCCGCCCCGCTCGCCCACAACGCGGTGCCCTGGTGCGGCGGCGCGCCGGGGGACGGCGGCTGGTCCGGCGAGGAGCTGGGGCTGCGCGCCGAGACCCGCAGGATCCTGGGCCTGCCCGCCCTCAACGTCTCCGCCACCTGCGTGCGCGTGCCGCTCGTGCGGACCCACGCGCTGGCCGTGCACGCCCGCTTCGAGCGCGAGGTCACGCAGGAGCACGCGCAGGACATCCTGCGGGACGCGCCCGGCATCGTGCTCTACGACGACCCGGTGGCCGGGGAGTTCCCCACCCCGAACGACGCGGTCGGCACGGACCCGGTCTGGGTCGGCCGGGTGCGGCGCGCCCTCGACGAACCCGAGGCGCTCGACCTCTTTCTCTGCGGCGACAACCTGCGCAAGGGGTCGGCCCTGAACCTGCTGCAGATCGCCGAACTGGTGGCCGGTGAGCTGACGCCGGGTCGGGAGCCGTAGGGGGCACGAGGCCCCGGATGGGCGCCGGTTCGTCACGACGGTGTCCGTTCCTCGACACGATCCGTCCGGAATCCCCCGCAATCCCCTGGAGGCGGATTCCGTCGATGCGGAAGAATGGGCCCGGGCTGGGCAACCATGACAGGGGATCGAGTGTCCAACGGGCGTGGCGAACGTGTTGGTGGGGGTAAGGGCGGGCACTCCGGCGGGGGCCGTGATGCCGTTCCCCTCGCGCTACCCGTGGCCTGCGAGTAGACCGGACGACGACCAGATGACCGCGGTCGCACCTGGTCCGGCGGGCTCCGGTGCCGATCCCGGGTCCGACGCGGACGCCTGCGCGAAAGCCGGCGAGAGCGCCGATGCGCGTGCCGATACGTGTGCCGGTACGAGCGCCGACAGGCGTGCCGGTACGAGTGCTGATGCGAGTGCCGACGCGCGTACCGATGCGATTGCTGATGCGAGTGTCGGCGCGCGTACCGAGGCGATTGCTGATGCGCGTACCGAGGCGCGTACCGATGTGAATGCCGTCACCTCCGCGGCCGGTGCCGACGTCGCCGAAACGGCGGGGGCGCGAACCGGCGCGCAGCCGGGCGCCCGCCTCGGCGCGCACATCGGAACGAGCGAGGACCTGCTCACCGAGACCTACCAGGCGCACTACCGCTCCCTGCTCCGGCTCGCGGCCCTGCTCCTCGACGACCTCTCCACCTGCGAGGACGTCGTCCAGGAGGCGTTCATCAGGGTCCACGCCGCCCGGCGCCGGGTGCGCGAACCCGAGAAGACCCTCGCCTACCTCCGGCAGACCGTTGTCAACCTGTCCCGCTCCACGCTGCGCCGCCGGATCCTGGGCCTGCGACTGCTGCCGAAGCCCATGCCTGACATGGCCAGTGCAGAAGAAGGTGCCTACGATGCGTTGGAGCGCGACCAGTTGAAGGCCGCGCTGCGTGGTCTGCAACGCCGTCAGCGGGAGGTTCTGGTGCTGCGTTACTTCGTGGACATGACGGAGGCGCAGGTCGCCGACACCCTGGGCATCTCGCTCGGATCGGTCAAGGCGTACGGATCGCGCGGACTCGCCGCCCTCCGCACCCAGATGGAGGCCGGTCATGGCTGACGGGCTCTCGCCCGAGGAGCGGGCCGTCCGGGCGCTGATGCACCACGCCGTCGACGCGATCCAGCCCGATCCCGCCGCGCTCACCCACCTCCGGCGGGCCGTACCCCGGCGCCGGGCCGCCCGCCGGGGCGCCTGGACGGGCGCGGCGGCCCTCGCCCTGGCCGTCGCCGTCGCCCTGCCCGCCCTGCACGACGGCGACCACCTCGGCCTCTCGGGCGGGCCCGGCTCCCCGGGCGCCAACGGGCCCTCCGTCACCGGCCCCGGCAGCGCGACGGGTACCGCCGGAGGCGACACCGGCTCGACCCGCCCCGGCCGGGACGGCTGGGGCGGCACCGCCTCGCCCTCCGGGGTGTCCATCGCCTCGCCCAGCGCGGGGAGCGGCAGCCCGGCCGCGACCGCCAGCCCCGGCGCCACCAACCCCGTCCTCGTGCCGCTCTGCACCCGCTCCGACCTCGGCCAGGGCGCCGCACAGGTCGGCGCGGCGGACGCGGCGGGGCGCGTGTACGGCTCGTTCACCGTCTACAACGTCTCCGGACGCAGCTGCCGCCTCGGCGGGCCCGGCGCCGTCGCGGTCACCGCCGTCACCGGGGCCGACCGCGCGCGGGTCCGTACGGCCGACCACGCCCCCGGCGACCCGGCGGACGGGCTGCCCGCGATGGACACCGAACCGCCCGTCCTCGCCCCGCAGGCGGGCTACCGGCTGCCGTTCGCCTGGGTCCCCGACCAGACCTGCGGCGCCGGCAACGGCCCCGCGACCACCACCGGGACCGGCTCCAACCAGCCCGCGGCGGTCGCCACCCGGGCCCCCGCCACCGAGGCCCCGGCCGCCGGCGCCTCCGCCGCGCCGTCCGCCAACCCCGAGGCCAGCACCACCCCGACCGCCAATCCCACCGGCGCCCCCAGCCCCACCGGCACGGCGCCCACCGGCCACCCCAGCCCCACCCCGGCCACCGCCACCATCGCCCACACCCCGGCGCCGGGCAGCCCCACGGCGGCCACGGCCACGGTGCCCGTTCCCTGCTCGGGCACCCTCTACCGGGGTGGGGTGCAGCCCGCGGGGGCGTCGGCGGGATCGCCCACGGCGCGCTGAGGGCGGGAGCGGGGCCCCTGTGGTCGGGGCGGGTGTGAGGAGTGGTTACCGTGGGGGGTGTGTACCGGTTCCTCCTCACTCCGCGCTGGCTGAGCGGCACCGCACTGGCCGTGGCGGCCGTGGCGGTGTGCGTCTGGCTGGGCTCCTGGCAGCTCGGGCGGTTCGAGGACCGGGTCTCGACGCACCGGGAGAACAAGCAGTCCGGGACGGCCGCAGGTGAGGCCCGGCCGATCGGCGAGCTGCTGAACGGGGCCGCGCCGCAGGTGTCCACGGTGACGGTCGGCAAGTCCGTCAGCGTCAGCGGCAGCTACGACGCGGAACACCAACTGCTCGTCCCCAACCGGATGTTGGACGGCAAGGCGGGCTACTACGTGCTCACCCCGCTGCGCACCGCGGACGGCCACGCCGTCGCCGTCGTGCGCGGCTGGGCCCCCGGGACGCCTGCCGCCGGGGCGCCCGCCGCCGGGACGCCTGCCGCCGTGCCGGCGCCGCCTGGCGGTGCGGTCACCGTCACCGGGCGGCTGCAGGCGAACGAGTCGGTGGGCAGCAACGGCGCGGTGGCCGGCGGGCTGCCGGCCGGGGAGCTCGGCATGATCAACCGGGCGTCGCTGCTCAACGTGCTGGAGTACGACGGCTGGTACGACGGCTGGGTGGCCGCCGACGCGCCGGCCGCCGGGCTGACCGCGGTGCCGACCGTCGAGCCGCAGGGCGGGGACGGGCTGACGCTGCGCGCGTTCCAGAACCTGGGCTACACCCTGGAGTGGTTCGTCTTCGGAGGGTTCGTCGTCTTCATGTGGTTCCGCCTGGTGCGCCGCGAGGCGGAGGCGGAGCAGGACCGGGCCCTGGGGCTGGACCCGGTCCTGGAGTGAGTCACTTCCTCGGCGTCGCCGCGGGCCCGCCGGGCGGCGTGGGCGCGGTGGGCTTCGAGGGTGGGGCGGGCTTCGAGGCCGAGGAAGGCGACGAGGGCGACGAGGGCGTCGGTGCCGGCGTGCCGTGGCAGTGGCCGTGCCCGCCGTCCGTGCCGTCGTTCGAGTCGTGATGGTCGATGTGGTGGTGCACCGTCCGTCCGGGCTTCGACCCCTTGCCGCCCGAGCCCTTGGAACCCGAGCCCTTCGACCCCTTGGCGGCCTGGTCCGTCGCGAGCGCGTCGGCGGACCGGTAGGAGGAGGCCAGGGGCGCCGCCGTCACCGGGGAGGCGGACGCGACCGTCGCCGGAGGCGGGCAGGCCGCCTCGTCGCCGTGCGAGCCCGAGCAGCCGGCGAGTACCAGCACCCCGGCCACCGCCGCCCCCGCGAGCGTCCGCCGACGCCTCACACCGGCCCCCCGTCCGCCTCGAGGTGCCGGCGGACGAAGTCGATCTCCAGCCGCAGCTGCTTGATCCGCTCCTCCACCACCAGCGACCCGTGCCCGGCGTCGTACCGGTACACCTCGTGCGGCTTGCCGAGCGCCTCCAGCCGCTCCACGTAGTTGTCGATCTGCCGGATCGGGCAGCGCGGGTCGTTCACCCCGGCGCTGATGTAGACCGGCACTCGCACCCGCTCGACGTACGTGAGCGGCGAGGAGGCGGTGTAGCGCTCCGGGACCTCCTCCGGGGTGCCGCCGAAGAGCGTGCGGTCCAGCGACTTGAGCGCCTCCATCTCGTCCGCGTACGCCGTGTGGTAGTCCGCGACGGGCACGGCGGCGACGCCGAGCGACCACAGCTCGGGCTGGACGCCGAGGCCGAGCAGGGTGAGGAAGCCGCCCCAGCTGCCGCCGGAGAGGACCACGCGGGCCGGGTCGGCGAGGCCGCTCTCCACCGCCCAGGCGCGGACGGCCGCGATGTCCTCCAGCTCGATCAGGCCGATGCGCTCGCGCAGCGCGTCCGTCCACGCCTGGCCGTAGCCCGTGGAGCCGCGGTAGTTGACCCGGACGACGGCGTAGCCGTGGTCCAGCCAGGCGGCCGGGCCGGCGGCGAAGGAGTCGCTGTCGTGGTGCGTCGGGCCGCCGTGGACCTCGAACACGGTCGGGTACGGGCCCTGCCCGCCGGCCGGTCGCTGCACCAGGGCGTGGACCCGGCCGCCGGGCCCGTCCACCCAGACGTCCTCGACGGGGACGGACCCGGGCGGCACCGCGCCGGGCGCCCGCAGCACGACCGTCCCGGCGGTGGAGCGTACGGCGGAGGGCTCGGCGGCGGAGGACCACAGGTACTCGACGGTGCCGTCCGGGCGGGCCGTGGCACCGCCGACGGTGCCGCGCGGGGTGTCCACCCGGGTGAGCAGGCCGTCCGCGAGGGAGTACGAGAACAGCTCGCTGCGCGCCTCGTACTCGTGCTCGACGAGCAGTTCGGCAGCGCCGGGCCGCCACTGCGCGGAGACGTCGCCGGGCAGCTCGCGGCCCTGCTCGTCGCGCAGCGGGAGGGCGGTCTCGGCGCCGGTGGCGACGTCCCAGATCATCGGCTCCCAGCGGCCGGTGCGCTGGTGCGCGACCAGCATCCGGGTGTCGCCCTCGACCGGGGCGAAGCCCAGGCAGGCGACGCCGCGCGGGTCGTCCCGGCCGGTGACCTCGTCGAGCTCGGCGACGGGCTCGATGCCGCCGTCCTTCGTGATCCGGTAGACGCGCAGCGCGGAGTGCATGGCGTCGCCGTGCTCGGTGTGGTCGACGGCGAGCAGGGAGGAGTCGTGGCTGAGGTCGGCGACGCCGCCGTACTCCTCGTGCCGGTAGACCTCGAGGGCCTCGGCGGCGCCGGGGCGGCGCAGGTGCAGGGTGGTGCCGTGCTCGTCGGTGGAGCGGCCGACGACCACCGTGCCGTCGCGGCCGAGCGCCAGGCCGGCCGAGTAGGAGGCGGCCAGGCCCGGTACGGCCTCCTCGTCGGGGCCGCCGGCGAAGGGCTGGCGGCGCCAGACGCCGAACTCGTCGCCGTCCTGGTCGTCGAACCACCACACCCACGCGCCGTCCGGGGACAGTTCGGCGTCGGTGGTGCCGTTCGGACGGTCGGTCACCCGGCGGTGGGCGCCGGTGGCGCGGTCCCAGGCGTAGACCTCGTAGGTGCCGGTCGCGTTGGACACGTACAGGGCCCGGTCGGGGGCGTCCTCCGCCCAGTCCGGCAGCGACACCCGGGCCGCCCTGAACCGCTGCTCCCACGCCGGAACGGTGCTCTTCTCCTCGCTCATCCGACCATCCAACCCGATCCGGACGACGGAACGGAACGGGCGGGTGTACCCGGGGGGTCGCGACCCTCAGCGGCGGGGCGCCGGACGGTGACGGTGCGGCAGCAGCCGGACCAGCGCCACCAGCGTCAACTCCAGCCCGGCGAGGGCCAGGACGCTGCGTCCGAAGGCGGCGGTCGGATCGCCGGCGCCGTAGTAGACCAACCCGATCAGCGCGACGCCGAGCGCCCCGCCGACCTGCTGCACGGTGGACACCACCCCGGCCGCCGAGCCCGCCAGCCGCGGATCGGCCGCCGCCAGGACCACGGAGGTCACCGGCGCGATCACCAGGCCCATGCCGAAGCCGTCCACGAACAGCCCGGGCGCCAGCCACCACACGTCGGCATCCGGCCCCTCGTACGCCGCGAGGGCCAGCAGGAGCAGCCCGGCGGCCATCAGCAGGGCGCCGACGGTGATCGTCCGGGGCTCGCCGAGGCGGGCCGTGACGCGGTGGGTGACGTTGGAGGTCAGCAGGTAGCCGAGCCCGATCGCGGTGAACACCAGGCCCGCGCCGAGCGCGTCCAGGCCCCGGCCGAACTGGAGGTGCAGGGCGAGGACGAGGAAGAAGGAGCCCTGGCCGAGCATGAAGGCGAGCTGGGCGAGCAGGCCCGTGCTGAACGCCCGGTCGCGGAACAGCCGGGTGTCGACCAGCGGGGAGCCGCCGGCGCGGGTCGCGCGGTGCTGGTGGACGGCGAAGAGGGCCAACAGGGCGGGCGAGGCGATCAGGCAGAGCACCGTCCACAGCGGCCAGTCCAGGCCGGGGCCCTGGATCAGCGGCAGCACCAGGCCCGTCAGCGCGACGGTGGCCAGCAGCACGCCCACCGGGTCCAGCCCGGGGCGCTGCGGGGCGCGGGACTCCGGCAGGCAGCGGCCGACGGCGGCGAGCGCGGCCAGGCCGACCGGCAGGTTGATCAGGAAGCAGGCGCGCCAGCCGAGTCCGAGGAGGTCCGCGTGGATCAGCAGCCCGCCGATCAGCTGGCCGAACACCGCGCCCAGCCCCAGCGTCAGCCCGTACCGGGTGAAGGCCCGTGCCTGCGCCGCGCCCTCGAAGGCGGTGCGCAGGATCGCCAGCACCTGCGGGCCCATCAGCGCCGCCGCCAGGCCCTGCGCCACCCGGGCGCCGACCAGGGCGGACGCGGTGGGGGCCAGTCCGCAGGCGGCGGAGGCGAGGGTGAACAGGGCCAGGCCCAGGGCGAACATCCGGCGGCGGCCGTAGCGGTCGCCGAGGCGTCCGGCGGTGACCAGCCCGGTGGCGAAGGCCAGGCCGAAACCGGCGACCACCCACTGGACGGCGGCGGGGCCGGCGCCCAGGTCGGACTGGAGGGAGGGGATGGCGACGTTGACGACGAAGACGTCGAGGGCGGTCATGAAGGTGGCGGTCAGGACGACCGGGAGCAGGCCCCGAGGGGGTGCGGGGCTCGCGGCCGGTTTGCTGCTGCTCCGGCGGAGGGCGGTGCTCATCTCGGGCTCTCCTCAGGGGGGTGGGGCGCCGGGAGGGTTCTCGGGCCCTCCCGGCGGGGGTGGGGGTCTCAGGCGCCGGGGACGCGGTCGAGGAAGCCGTACACGGCGCCGATCCGGCCGTCGGGGGTGGCGGTCAGCACGTCGAAGCCGATGACCAGCGGCTCGTCCGCGCCCTCGGGGCCGAGGTTCCAGGTGAACCGGGCGATGTCGTGGTGCGCGTCCACCGGGCCGAGCGTGAAGCGCATGCCGGGGAACTGGGCCTGGGCGGCGCCGAGCAGCCCGTCGATCGCCTCCCGCCCGGCGACGGCGGCGAGCGGGTCGGTGTAGCGGCCGTCCTCGGCCCACACCTCGTCGACCAGCTTGCGGCGGGCGGCCGGGTCGGTCTCGTTCCAGGCGGCGAGGTAGCGCTCGGCGAGCTGCTGGAGGGTGGTGGCGGTGATCTCGGTCATGGTCGACTCCCGTGTCGTGGTGGGGGGTTGTTCCGGTCGTTCCCGGTGTGTCCACCACGTTAGGGACGGGCTGTCGCGGCCGAATCCGTCACGTATAGGTAGGGGCGTACGTAGCCTCGGCGCGCGGTCGGGCTCGGTAGGGTCGGGGGCATGTTGTACGGGAGGGAAGGCGAACAGGCCGCCGTGGAGAGCCTGCTGGCGGCGGCCCGTGACGGGAGCAGCGGCGTGCTGCTGCTCCGGGGCGAGCCGGGCATCGGCAAGACGGCCCTGCTGGACGACGCGGTGGCCCGGGCGGGGTCGGCGTTCCGGGTGATCCGGGCGGCCGGCGTCGAGTACGAGGCCGAACTGCCCTTCGCCGGGCTGAGTATGCTGCTCGCGCCCGGCCTGGACCGGTTGCCCTCGCTGCCCGGGCAGCAACGGCGGGCGCTGGAGCGGGCGTTCGGGCTGGCCGAGGAGAAGTCGGTGCCCGCCGACCGGCTGCTGGTCGGCCTCGCCACCCTGGGACTTCTCGCCGAACTCGCGTCCGACCGGCCGCTGTTGTGCGTGGTCGACGACCTCCAGTGGCTGGACGGCGCCTCCCTGGACGCGCTGCTGCTCGCCGCACGGCGGCTCCAGGCGGAGGGGGTGGTGCTGCTGCTCGCGGCCCGGCCAGGATCCGCTGAACGGCCGTACGGCCTAACGGAGTTGACGCTGTCCGGGCTCTCCGACGCGGACGCCTCCCGCCTGCTGGTCGACCGCCTGTCGGCCCTCGGAGCCGCTGCCGTCCCCGCCGGGCTGCTCGCCGAGGCGTCCGGGAACCCGCTCGCGCTCACCGAACTCCCGCTCACGGGAATGCCGCTCACGGGCGGCGCCGGGGGCCTGCCGCTGACGAGCCGGCTGCTGGTCGCCTTCCACGGCCAGGTCACGGGCCTGCCGGCCGCCACCCAGACCCTGCTGCTGGTCGCCGCCGTCGAGGAGAACGGCGACCTGGCCGTCGTCCTGCCCGCCGCCGAGACCCTCGGAGTCGGCGCCGAACACCTCGCCCCCGCCGAGGAGTTCGGCCTGGTCACGGTCACCCCCGAGCGCCGGGTCGCTTTCCGGCACCCGCTGCTGCGCGCCGCCGTCCTCCAACGGGCCCCGCACCACCAGCGGCTGGCCGTCCACCGCGCCGTCGCCGAAGCCCTGCCGGACGGCGACCGCCGCACCTGGCACCGCGCCCACGCCGCCACCGGCCCCGACGCCGACCTCGCCGACGCGCTGGAACGCGCCGCCGTCCGCGCCGAACGCAGCGGCGGCCGAGGCGGCGCCACCGCGTACGAGCGTGCCGCCCGGCTCACCCCCGACCACGACGGCGCCACCCGCCGCCTCGTCCTCGCCGCCGAAGCCGCCACCGAGGAAGGCGAGTTGGCGCGCGCCGAGGCCCTCGCCGAGGAGGCCGGAGCCCGTACGGACGACGCGTTCGCGCACGCCCTGCTCGACCAGGTCCGGGCCACCGCGCACTTCTGGCGCGGCTCCTACCCGACCGCCCACCGGCTGCTGCTGGACGCCGCCGGCGCCGACATCGACCCGTCCCACGCCGCCCGGATGCTGTTCCAGGCGTTCCACGCCGCCTGGTACGCGGGGGAGGAGTCCGTGGTCACCGTCCTCGACCGGCTCGCGGCCCTCCCGCTCGCCGAGGACGCCCCGCTCGCCCCGCTGGCCCGGCACCTGCCCGCCGTCGTCCTGCCCGCCCTCGGCCGGCCCGCAGGGCCGCTCCCGCCCGTCCGGGAGACCGTCGAGGCCGCCCGCAGGGCCGGCGCCGAGAGCCCCGTCGACCTGGTGCAGCTCTGCGGGGCCACCCTCGTCCTCGGCCGCGACGAGGAGACCGCCGACCTCGCGGCCGAACTCGCCGCCGAGGCCCGCGCCAAGGGCACCGTCGGCGTGCTGCCCACCCTGCAGTTCTTCCTCGCCGAGGCCGAACTCTTCCACGGCCGCCACCAGGACGCCGAGGTCACCGCCACCGAGGCCCTCACCCTCGCACGCGACACCGGCCAGCACCAGTGGGTCAGCCAACTCTCCGCGCTCCTCGCCTACTTGGCGGCCATCGACGGCCGCTCCGAACAGTGCGCCGCCCTCGCCGCCACCGCCCTCACCACCACCGGCTCCCAGACCGCCGCCCCCGCCGCCGGCCACCCCTGGGCCCACTGGGCACTCGCCCTGCTCGACCTCGGCCAGGGCCGCGCCGGCGACGCCGCCGACCGCCTGCACGCCCTCACCACCGGCCCCCACCGCCACCACGTCAGCGCCACCCGGGCCGTCCCCGACCTGGTCGAAGCCCTCGTCCGCCTCGGCACCCCCGAACGCGCCGCCGAACCGTACGAACGCTTCGCCCGCTGGACCGCCGCCGTCGACCGCCCCTGGGCCGAAGCCCTGCGCCTGCGCTGCCAGGCCCTGCTCGGCCCCGACGAACTCGCCGAATCCACCTACACGGCCGCCCTCGCCCTCCACGAGAACGCCCACCGCCCGTTCGAACAGGCCCGCACCGCCCTCCTCCACGGCGAACGCCTCCGCCGCACCCGCCGCCGCACCGACGCCCGCCCCCACCTGCGCGCCGCCCTCGAAACCTTCGACCGCCTCGGCGCCACCCCCTGGTCCACCCGCGCCCGCACCGAACTCGCCGCCACCGGCACCCCCACCCCCA
>NZ_JOCF01000011.1 GCF_000720635.1 Streptomyces sp. NRRL WC-3742
CGGCCGCCGGGCTCGCCGCGGCCGACCGGGCGGAGCCCGTTGCCCCAGCGTGGAGAACGGTGTGGAGAACGGTGTGGAGGACGGCACGGAGGACGGCGTGGAGAAGTCGGACGGTGCTGGGTGGGGACCGGGCCGGGACGGGTCGGTAGGCTCCGTGGCATGGAGCATGAGGTTGTCGTCCCGATGCCGGCCGGGTTGGTGCGGCAGGCGATGCAGGAACCCGCACGGCTGGCGCGGAGTGTGCCCGGGCTGAGCACCGAGCCGGCGGCCGTGGGCAGCGGCCCCGCCGAGGAGATCGGTGGGCGGCTCAAGCTGCGGATCGGCGGCTCCACGATCACGTACAAGGGCGTGTTGTCGCTGATCGAGGGCCGGGAGGGCGTGCTGACCGTGTTCGCCGAGGGCCAGGAGGCCCGGGGCGGCGGTGAGGCGACGGCGACCGTGCGGGTCAGCGTCGGCGACGGCCCCGAGGACGGCACCGCGGTGATCCGCTTCACCGGGGACCTCAGCGCCACCGGCCGCCTGGCCGAGTTCGACGCCGAGACCCTGGAAGCCGCCGGCCGCCGCCTGCTGGACCGTTTCTCCACCGCCCTGGCCGGCCCCGGGGAAGCCCCCGAGGAGTCCGAGGAGGAGGAATCCGGGGACACCGCCGCGGAGGAGAGCGGGACGGAAGCCGGCGTGGTCTACCTCGACCAGCCCGGCGAGGACCTCGACGACGACCTCTCCGACCTGATCGCCTTCTCCGACGCCGACGCCGAGGGCTTCGGCCTCCCGACCGGCTCCACCGACGACGAGGACGAGGACGGCGCCGAGGGCACCGAGGACTCCGTCGCCGAGGAGCTGACCCCCGAGCCCCTGTTCGCCTACGAGGAGGAGCCCCCGGTGCGCCGCAGCATCGTCGGCCGCTCCGCCGAGGAGGTGGACCACGCCCCGCCGCGCGGCCGCTACGCCCCGGCCCCGCCGGCCCGCAGCGCCCGGGCCCGGGCCGCGTCCCGCTGGGGCGGCGAGGCGGGCGGCATCGTGGTGCCGGGTTCGGACGGCCGCAACGCGCTGCCGTGGGTGATCGGCGGCTCGGTGGCCCTGCTGGGCGGGGCCGTGGTGCTGGTCAGGGCGCTGCGCCGCCGCTGAGGACCGGGGCGACCGGGTCTAGACTGAACGCTCATGAGCAACGACCGCGACGCCCTGCTGGCACAGATCAAGGACAAGGCCGTCGTGCACGGCAAGGTCACCCTCTCCTCCGGCAAGGAGGCGGACTACTACGTCGACCTTCGCCGGATCACGCTGGACGGCGTGGCCGCCCCGCTGGTAGGCCGGGTGATGCTGGACGCGACCTCCCACCTCGAGTACGACGCCGTCGGCGGCCTGACCCTGGGCGCCGACCCGGTGGCCGCCTCCATGCTGCACGCCGCCGCCGCGCGCGGGCAGCAGCTGGACGCCTTCGTGGTCCGCAAGGCGGGCAAGGCGCACGGCCTCCAGCGCCGCATCGAGGGCCCGGACGTCAAGGGTCGCCGGGTGCTGGCCGTCGAGGACACCTCCACCACCGGCGGTTCGGTGCTGACGGCCGTCGAGGCGCTGCGCGAGGCGGGCGCCGAGGTCGTGGGCGTCGCGGTGATCGTCGAGCGCGGCGGCCAGGACGCCGTCGAGGCGCAGGGCCTCCCGTACGTCACCGCCTACACCGCGGCCGACCTCGGCCTGTAGGGCGAAGGAAGAGGCGGAGGGGCTGGTCGTTGTTCCACGTGGAACAACGACCAGCCCCTCCGTCGTGAACGGGACCCTCAGCCGCGCCGGTGCCGGCCGCCCACGCTCTGCGCGGACTCGGGGTCGACGCCGTCGACGACGCCGGCCTTCTTCTTCCGGCGCTCCCGGAAGACCTCGACCAGGATCGGCGAGATCGACAGCAGGACGATCAGCAGCACCGCCGGGATCAGGTACTTGTCGATCACCGGGGCGAGCGCGTCACCGAAGAAGTAGCCGATCAGCAGCATGGACTCGGTCCAGAGCACACCGCCGATGACGTTCCACACGAAGAAGGTCCGCGCGGGCATCTCCAGGGTGCCGGCCACCGGGTTCAGGAAGGTCCGGATGATCGGCATGAAGCGGGCCAGGACCACGGCCTTGCCGGAGCCGAACTTGTTGAAGTACTCCTCCGCCTTCACCACGTACTCGCGGCGGAAGATCTTCGAATCGGGCTTGTCGAACATCCTCGGCCCGACCTTGGCCCCGATCAGGTGCCCCAGCTGGGCCCCGGCGACCGCCGCGATCGGGCAGCCGACCAGCAGGACGGCGATCGGCAGCTTGGCCCCGTCCCCGAGCACCGAGGAGGCGGCGTTGGAGGCGGCGACGCCCGCGAGGATCAGCAGTGAGTCGCCCGGGAAGAAGAAGCCGACCAGCAGGCCGGTCTCCGCGAAGATGATCGCGATCAGCCCGATGGCGCCGAGCGAGGAGATCAGGGATTTGGCGTCGAGAAGATTGACGGCCAGCTGGTTGTAGTCCACGGGCGCAGGATAGCGGGCGAACCTTACCGGCGGGCCCCGGCCGGGTCCCGGCCGGGTCCCGGCCAGGTCCCAGCAAGGTCCCAGCCAGGTCCGCGGTCAGGTCCGCGGTCAGGCCCCCGCGGGATCCCCGGCCAGGTCCGCGGCCCAACGTCCCGACAGGCGGGCTCCTGCTGACCTGCGGGCACGAGTCTGGGAAGATGGCCGAGGCGTCCGGTCCGCGGTGGCCCCACCCTCATGGCCGTACCGCGGTGGCCGCCTCGAACCTTGGTGCCGGAGAGCCACACCGCAGCGCCGCGCGTCGGCGGGCCGGCACGGAGTCGACACGAAGGCGTACACAGCGTCGGACAGCACCCGTCCGTACGCCGCAACCCGACAGGAGCGGATCGCATGCCCATCGCAACTCCCGAGGTCTACAACGAGATGCTGGACCGGGCCAAGGCGGGCAAGTTCGCCTACCCGGCCATCAACGTCACCTCCTCGCAGACCCTGCACGCCGCCCTGCGCGGTTTCGCCGAGGCCGAGAGCGACGGCATCATCCAGATCTCGACCGGTGGCGCGGAGTTCCTGGGCGGCCAGCACAACAAGGACATGGTGACCGGCGCCGTGGCCCTCGCCGAGTTCGCGCACATCGTCGCCGCCAAGTACGACGTCACCGTCGCGCTGCACACCGACCACTGCCCGAAGGACAAGCTGGACGGCTACGTCCGCCCGCTGCTGGCGGTCTCCGCCGAGCGCGTGGCCAAGGGCCTGAACCCGCTGTTCCAGTCGCACATGTGGGACGGCTCGGCCGAGACCCTGGCCGACAACCTGGCCATCGCCCAGGAGCTGCTGGCCCAGGCCGCCGCCGCGAAGATCATCCTCGAGGTCGAGATCACCCCGACCGGCGGCGAGGAGGACGGCGTCACCCACGAGATCAACGACGAGCTGTACACCACCGTCAACGACGCCGTGCGCACCGCCGAGGCCCTGGGCCTGGGCGAGAAGGGCCGCTACCTGCTGGCCGCCTCCTTCGGCAACGTGCACGGCGTGTACAAGCCGGGCAACGTCGTCCTCAAGCCGGAGCTGCTGCGCGAGCTGCAGGACGCGATCGGCAAGCAGTACGGCAGGACCGACCCGTTCGACTTCGTCTTCCACGGCGGCTCGGGCTCCTCGGCCGAGGAGATCGCCACCGCGCTGGAGAACGGCGTCGTGAAGATGAACCTGGACACCGACACCCAGTACGCCTTCACCCGCCCGGTGGCCGGCCACATGTTCGCCAACTACGACGGCGTGCTGAAGGTCGACGGCGAGGTCGGCAAGAAGAACACCTACGACCCGCGCACCTGGGGCAAGCTGGCCGAGGCCGGCATGGCCGCCCGCGTGGTCGAGGCCGCCGAGCAGCTGCGCTCGGCCGGCAAGCGCCTGAAGTAGGCGGATGCGGCGGTGCCCCCGGCGGAGGGATCCGCCGGGGGCACCGTGCTGTCCGAACGATGACTACTGCTTGAGCTCCGCGTACGCCTCCGCGCTGCTGTCCTTCAGGAACTGCCAGCAGCGGGCCTCCTCCTCGGTCTCCTTGATCGCGCCGGCCGCCCGGGCGAGCGCCGCGAGGCAGCGCAGGAAGCCGCGGTTGCCGCGGTGCTCCCACGGCACCGGGCCGTGGCCCTTCCAGCCGTTGCGGCGCAGCGCGTCGAGGCCCCGGTGGTAGCCGGTGCGGGCGTAGGCGTACGACTCGACGTACCGGCCGGCCGCGTTGGCGTCGTCGGCGAGCATCGCCCAGGCCAGGCAGAAGGTCGGGTACTCGGCCGCCACCTGCGTCGGTGAGGCCGACTCCTCCGCGAGCATCCGGTACGGGTGCTCGTCCTCCGGCAGGAGGGTCGGTTCGGGGCCGTCGAGAAGATTCCTGTGAATCGCCATGCAGTGCAGTCTGCCACCCGGTGCCCAGGGGTCAACCGCCCCCGGGTGATCACCGGGCCCCGGGGCGCCTCGCCCTGCGACCGGGCAGGCCGTACCGGCGGGAACTGCTGGACCTCGTCCGCTCCCTGGGGCCGGCGGCCGGCTGATCACCTCCCCGCAGATCTGCATACCGCGTATGTGGACATTCACCCGTTCGCCATGGAAGGGTGTCGATCGTGCCCGCAGCCCGTTCCGCCCCGCGCCGTCGCGCCCGGGGTGGCCGCCGACGCAGTCGACGGCAGCGTCGGCTCGGACCTGGCATGCTCACGGCACTCGTGGCGGCTGTCCTGGTGCTGGGCGTCGCCGCGTTCGCCCTGAACCGGACCGACGAGGCGCCCGCCGCCGGGCCCAGCGCCCAGGCCCGGATCGCCCCGCCCGAGGAGACCCCGGCCGCCCCCGCGCCGACGACCCCTCCCCCGGCCGTCAGCCCGACGGCGACCGCGCAGCCCACCCCCACCGCGCCCGACCCCGGGCCCACCAAGGGTGCGGGCACCTTCACCGTCGCCCCCGCCGACGCCAAGGCCGTCGGGCGCGGCACCATCCGCCGCTACCGGGTGGAGGTCGAGGACGGCATCAACATCGACGCCCCCTCAGCCGCCGCGCAGATACACGGCATCCTCGGCGACCCGCGAGGCTGGACCAACGACCACAAGAACGGCTTCCAGCTGGTCGCCTCCGGCGCGTACGACTTCACGGTGAAGATCGCCTCCCCGGCGACCGTCGACAAGATCTGCGGCGCCTCCGGCCTGGACACCCACGGCGAGGTGAACTGCAACGTCGGCAACCAGGTGCTCGTCAACTCCAAGCGCTGGAACACCGGTTCACCCCAGTTCAGCGGCCCGATAGAGGAGTACCGGGCGCTGATCGTCAATCACGAGGTCGGCCACCGGATAGGCCACGGCCACGAGACCTGCCCCGGCCCCGGCAAGCCCGCCCCCGCGATGATGCAGCAGATCTACGGCCTCAAGGGCTGCGCGCCCAACGCCTGGCCGTACTCGGCGGACGGCACGTACCTGGGCGGCCCCGCCGTCCCCTGACGCGACCTCGACGGAACGCGGAGGCGGAACGCGGAGCCCCGGCCGAGCACCTCTCGGTCAGCGCATCACCGGCAGGTACGCCCGCAGGTCGCTGCGCTCGCCGGAGGCGGAGAGGGAGGCGGTCTCCTCCGCCTCCGCCCAGCCCAGGCGCCCGGTGGCCAGCCGGATCCAGGTGAGGGCGTCGGTCTCGACCACGTTCGGCGGGGTGCCCCGGGTGTGCTTCGGCCCCTCGACGGCCTGCACCACGGCGTACGGCGGGATCCGCAGCTCGACGGCCCCGCCGGGTGCCCGGTCGGCGAAGGCGTCCGCCAGCAGCCGGGTGACGGCGGCGAGGGCCTGGCGGTCGTGCGGGAAGGCAGGCAGGCCCAGCGCCTGGGCCAGGTCGTCGGCGTGCACCACCGTCTCGACCAACCTGGTCACCAGCAGGTCGGAGAGCAGCATCGACCCCAGCCGGATCTCCAACCGCCGCTCCGGGTCCGCCACTTCGGGCCGCTCCAGCATCCCCGCCAGGGCGTCCGCGGACCGCCCGAAAGCTTCGGCCACGGAGGCCGCGTCGCCGCCGAACCCGGCGGCCGCCCGCTCCCGGGTCTGGGCGTCCAGCGCCGGCGCGACCGTACCGACCGCCGCCACCCACCCCGTCAGGTCCAGCGCCACCCGGCCCTCCAGCGGATCGTCCAGGTGCGCCGGCAGGAAGTCGAGCTGGACGGCCAGGTGCGCGAGCAGCTCCCGCACCCGCCAGTCCCCCAGCCGGGTCGGCAGCTCCAGCCGCCCGTCGTCGAGACCGTCCACGACGGCGCGCAGTGCCCCGATCTGGGCGGCCAGCGCGGCGCGGACCTTCTGCGGCTGGTACGTACGGGACTTGGGAGGCATGGGGCCCAACATACGCCGAGGGGCGGACGGTTCGTGAAGAACCGTCCGCCCCCCAAGCGCGAACTCAGCCCAGCAGGGCCTCGATGACGCCGGTGTGGGCGTCCTTCAGCTCGGCCAGCGAGACGGTGAACTGCCCCTGGACGTCCAGGGAGTCGCCGTCCACGACACCGATGCGGGTGGCCGGGAGGCCGCGCGCGGTGCACATGTCGTTGAACCGGAGCTCCTCGCTGCGCGGCACCGCCACGACGGCGCGGCCGGCCGACTCCGAGAACAGGAACACGAACGGGTCCATGCCCTCGGGCACGATGATCCGCGCGCCGTTGCCGCCCTTGAGGCAGCTCTCCACGAGCGCCTGGCCGAGGCCGCCGTCCGAGAGGTCGTGCGCGGCGTCGATCATGCCGTCGCGCGAGGCGGCGATCAGGATCTCGCCGAGCAGCCGCTCGCGCTCCAGGTCCACCTTGGGCGGCAGGCCGCCGAGGTGGTCGTGGACGACCTGGGTCCAGGCCGAGCCGCCGAGCTCGTCCGCCGTGTCGCCGAGCAGGTAGAGCAGCTGCCCTTCCTCGGCGAAGGCGACCGGGGTGCGGCGGGTGACGTCGTCGATGACGCCGAGCACCGCGACCACGGGGGTCGGGTGGATGGCGACCTCGCCGGTCTGGTTGTACAGCGAGACGTTGCCGCCGGTGACCGGGGTGCCGAGCACCAGGCAGCCGTCGGCCAGGCCGCGGGTGGCCTCGGCGAACTGCCACATCACGTCCGGGTCCTCGGGGGAGCCGAAGTTGAGGCAGTCGGAGATGGCGAGCGGCTTGGCACCGCCGGCCGCGACGTTGCGGTACGACTCGGCCAGGGCCAGCTGGGCGCCGGTGTACGGGTCCAGCTTGGCGTAGCGCCCGTTGCCGTCGGTGGCGACCGAGACGCCGAGGTTGGTCTCCTCGTCGATCCGGATCATGCCCGAGTCCTCACCGACCGAGAGCACGGTGTTGCCGAGCACGAAGCGGTCGTACTGGTCGGTGATCCAGGACTTGGACGCCTGGTTCGGGTGCGAGGCGACCTTCAGCAGGTCGGCCTTGAGGCCCTCGCCGGTGGTCGGGCGGGCCAGCCGCTCGGCGGTGGGGGCGTCGGCCTGCAGCGCGTCCTGCCAGCTCGGGCGGGCGTAGGGGCGCTGGTAGACCGGGCCGTCGTGGGCGACGGTGCGCGGGGGCACGTCCACGACGAGCTCGCCGTGCCAGTAGATCTCCAGGCGCTCGCCGTCGGTCACCTCACCGATGACGTTGGCGATGACGTCCCACTTCTCGCAGATCTCGAGGAAGCGGGCGACCTTGTCGGGCTCGACGATCGCGCACATGCGCTCCTGCGACTCGCTCATGAGGATCTCCTCGGGCGAGAGCGTGTGGTCGCGCAGGTGCACGGTGTCGAGGTCGACCCGCATACCGCCGGAGCCGGCCGAGGCCAGCTCGCTGGTGGCGCAGGACAGTCCGGCGCCGCCGAGGTCCTGGATGCCCTTGACGAGCTTCTCGCGGAAGATCTCCAGGGTGCACTCGATGAGGAGCTTCTCCTGGAACGGGTCGCCGACCTGGACGGCCGGGCGCTTGGCCGGCTTGGTGTCGTCGAAGGTCTCGGAGGCCAGCACCGAGACGCCGCCGATGCCGTCGCCGCCGGTGCGGGCGCCGTACAGGATGACCTTGTTGCCGGCGCCGGACGCCTGCGCGAGGTGGATGTCCTCGTGCTTCATGACGCCCACGCACAGCGCGTTGACCAGCGGGTTGCCCTGGTAGCAGGAGTCGAAGACGACCTCGCCTCCGATGTTCGGCAGGCCCAGGCAGTTGCCGTAGCCGCCGATGCCCGAGACGATCCCGGGCAGCACGCGCCGGGTGTCCGGGTGGTCGGCCGCGCCGAAGCGCAGCGGGTCCATCACCGCGACCGGGCGGGCGCCCATCGCGAGGATGTCGCGCACGATGCCGCCGATGCCGGTGGCCGCGCCCTGGTAGGGCTCGATGTACGAGGGGTGGTTGTGCGACTCGACCTTGAAGGTCACCGCGTAACCCTGGCCCACGTCCACGACGCCGGCGTTCTCGCCGATGCCGACGAGCATCGCGTCCGAATCCGGCTTCTTCTCGCCGAACTGCTTCAGGTGGACCTTGCTGCTCTTGTACGAACAGTGCTCCGACCACATGACGGAGTACATCGCGAGTTCCGCGCCGGTCGGGCGGCGGCCGAGAATCTCCCGGATGCGCGCGTACTCGTCCTCCTTGAGGCCGAGTTCGGCCCACGGCTGGGCCGCGTCCGGAGTCTGCTCGGCGTTCTTGACGGTGTCGAGGCTCATCAGGCGTTCACCAGCTGCTTGAGGACGGACGTGAAGAAACCCAGACCGTCCGTGCCGCCGGTACCCACCAGCGGCTCGACCGCGTGCTCCGGGTGCGGCATCAGACCGACGACGTTGCCGGCGGCGTTGGTGATGCCGGCGATGTCGTTGATCGACCCGTTGGGGTTGACGTCCAGGTAGCGGAAAACCACCCGGCCCTCCGCCTCCAGCTCGTCGATCGTGCGAGCGTCCGCGGTGTAGCGGCCGTCCATGTTCTTCAGCGGGATCTGAATCTCCTGCCCGGCCGTGTAATCACGGGTCCAGGCGGTGGAGGCATTCTCCACCCGCAGCTTCTGCTCGCGGCAGATGAAGTGCAGGTGGTTGTTGCGCAGCATCGCGCCGGGCAGCAGGTGGGACTCGGTGAGCACCTGGAAGCCGTTGCAGATACCGAGGACGGGCATTCCGAGCTTCGCCTGCTCGATGATGCTCTCCATCACCGGCGAGAAGCGGGAGATGGCGCCCGCGCGCAGATAGTCGCCGTAACTGAATCCGCCGGGCAGGACGACGGCGTCGACCTGGTGGAGATCCTTGTCACGGTGCCAGAGCGCGACCGGCTCGGCGCCGGCCAGGCGGACCGCACGCTGCGCGTCACGGTCGTCGAGGGAGCCGGGGAAAGTGACGACGCCGACGCGGGTGGTCACTTCGCCGCCTCCTCGACGCGGACTGTGAAGTCCTCGATCACGGTGTTGGCGAGGAACGTCTCTGCGGCTTCGCGGATACGGGCGAGCGCGGCCTCGTCGACCGGGCCCTCCACTTCCAGCTCGAAGCGCTTGCCCTGGCGGACGTCGGCGATCCCGGTGAATCCGAGACGGGGCAGTGCGCGCTGCACCGCCTGGCCCTGGGGGTCGAGGATCTCCGGCTTGAGCATGACGTCGACTACGACGCGTGCCACTGGCACTCCCGGTGGTGTTTCGGTGAGGCGGGGGAACTCCAGACTACAAGCCGTTCGGACCAGGATTGCTGGCCGGGGAGGGTGACGCGCGTAGACCCAGGACCCTTACGCCCCAAGGCTTCCGGCGCCCGGGATCCCCGCCGCCACCCCCCGGTTTCCGGTGATTCCCGACCCCTCGCGAGAACGCCCGAAGAACACCCGAATACGGCACTTGGGGACAGATCCTCCCGTCCCCGCACACCGGTATCCGGGACTCCGGCGAAGACTCGTGAATATCCGGAAAAGAATGCCGGACTCTTCGATTTCGACCCCCTTCGGGTGCAGAATAGGGCCACCTGTCGCGGCGAGTGCTGCGTATCCGGCCGGCTCCCGGTCGGCCCGTACGCGTTTGCGCGAGTGGTGCACATCAGGCCCCCCGGACACATCCCCGGGAACCGGCGGCCGAATTGCCGAGAGGATTGACACCCATGGCTCAGCGTGTAGTTGTCACGCTCTCCGACGACCTGGACGGCGGCGCCGCGGCGGAAACCGTCCACTTCGGCGTCGACGGGAAGTCGTACGAGATCGACCTGTCCGTGGACAACGCCGAAAAGCTGCGGGAGGCCCTCGCTCCGTTCGTCGCGGCCGGCCGTCGCCAGAGCCGCACCGGAAAGTCCTTCCGCCGCACCGCGCTGACCCCGGACCCGGCCACCGTCCGTGCCTGGGCCCTCTCGCGCGGCATGGAGCTCCCGGCCCGCGGCCGGATTCCCAAGCACGTGTACGAGCAGTTCGCCGAGGCGAACTGACCCGTCCGGGCCGTCCGGCCCCGGTCGCCCCGCCCGGCCCCCTGGGCCGAAAGGGTGGGGCGACCACCCCGAACGATGCTGTAGAGTATTCCTCGTCGCCGCAACGGAGAGATCCGAAGAGGCGGCGGGTGCCCCGCCAGGCACCATGCGGACGTGGCTCAGTTGGTAGAGCATCACCTTGCCAAGGTGAGGGTCGCGAGTTCGAATCTCGTCGTCCGCTCGCAGTGCGCGAGCACAGTACAACTCAATAGTTCCATCCTGCGGACGTGGCTCAGTTGGTAGAGCATCACCTTGCCAAGGTGAGGGTCGCGAGTTCGAATCTCGTCGTCCGCTCCAGTACGAAGGGCCCCCTCGATCGAGGGGGCCCTTCGGCATTTCCCCCCGCGCCCCCTCGCCCTCTCGCAATAAGCCGGGCCGTGCCGGGCCGATGACATTTGTCATCGCCGACCCGTGGATCGCCACCACCGTCCGATGACGGCGCGCACTGCCCGCGGGCCCGGGGCGGCGGAAGGCTCGAGGCATGGAAAAGAGCCAGCCCTCCAGCCCCGGAGGCCACGTGATCGAGGTCACGGGCCTGCACCGCCACTACGGCAGCGGCGCCACCGGCTACCACGCCGTCCGCGGCGTGGACCTGACGGTCGGCCGCGGCGAGCTGTTCGCCCTGCTCGGCACCAACGGGGCCGGCAAGACCTCCACCATGGAGGTCATCGAAGGACTGACCGCCCCCAGCGGCGGCAGCGTCCGGGTGCTCGGCCGCGACCCCTTCGCCGAACGCGCCGCCGTCCGCCCCCGGATCGGCATCATGCTCCAGGAGGGCGGCTTCCCCGGCGACCTCACCGCCGCCGAGACCGGCCGCGCCTGGGCCGGGATGACCAGCGGCGCCCGCCCCGTCTCCGAGGTGCTCGACCTGGTGGGCCTCGGCCACCGCGCCGGCGTCCGGGTCAAGCAGCTGTCCGGCGGCGAGAAGCGCCGGCTCGACCTGGCGATGGCCCTGCTCGGCCGCCCCGAGGTGCTGTTCCTGGACGAGCCCAGCACGGGCCTGGACCCGGAGGCCCGCGCCGCCGTCTGGCACCTGGTGCGCGAACTGCGCGCCCAGGGCACCACCGTGCTGCTCACCACGCACTACCTGGAGGAGGCCGAGGAGCTCGCCGACCGGCTGGCCATCATGCACGGCGGCCGGATCGTCGTCTCCGGCACCGTCGCCGAGGTGATCGCCGGGCGGCCCTCCAGGATCGACTTCGACCTGCCCGAGTTCACGGGCACCGCCCTGCCCGTCCTGGAACGGGCCGAGGTGACGGTCGACGGCCGCAAGGTCACCCTCCGGACCACCGCCCTCCAGGACACCCTCACCGACCTGCTCGGCTGGGCCCGCCACCACGGGATCGCGCTCGGCGCCCTGGACGCCCGCAGCGCCTCGCTGGAGGAAGCCTTCCTCGCCATCGCCTCCGAGGCCGCCCACCAGGCCCCGCCGCACACCGCACCGCCTTCAGGGCCCACCACCCGTCCCGCCCGCCGCCGCCCGATCGGAACCGCCCGATGACCACCGCCACCACCACCGCGCCCGCCGTCGGCCCGAAGAGCACCACCGTCCGCCGGCTGCTCGCCCTCGGCCGCGCCGAGGCCACCCTGCTGGTGCGCAACCGCACGGCGCTGTTCACCGCCCTGCTGATGCCGCTGGTGCTGATCGTCTCGCTGCGCGGCATCCTCAGGAAGCAGGCGGACTCCACCCCCGGGCTGGACGTGGACTCGATGCTGGTCTACGGCTCGGTCGGCATGATGCTGTCCTTCGTCGTCTACTACAACCTGACCGGCGCGTACGTCGCCCGCCGCGGCGAGCTGGTCCTCAAGCGGCTGCGCACCGGCGAGGCCCGGGACCTGGAGATCCTGCTCGGCACGGCCGTCCCCTCGCTCACCATCGGTCTGCTCATGGCCGCCCTGATCGGCGTCGGCGGCAGCCTGGGCCTGCACCTGGCCGTGCCGGTCAACCCGCTGCTGATGCTGCTCGGGATGGTGATGATCCTGGCCACCATGATCGCCCTGGCCGCGCTGTCCAGCGCCTTCACCAGGACCGTGGAGAGCGCCGGCATCACCACCCTGCCGATGATGCTGGTCATGCAGTTCGGCTCGGGCCTGTTCGTCCCGCTGGAGGTCATGACCAAGGTGGTCGCCGACGTCTGCCGGCTGCTGCCCACCACCCCGGCCTTCCAGCTGATCCGCATCGGCTGGTTCGGCACCGACGGCTCGGCCGCCGCCACCGGCTTCGCCGGCAGCTGGGGCGCCGCGGGCCCGCACCTGATCACCGGGGGCATCTGGCTGTACCTGGCGATCTGGGGCGCGCACCGGTACTTCCGCTGGGAGCCCCGCCGCTGATCAGGGGCCGATCCGAGGAAGCGCCCCCGGTCCCACCTCTGATAGGAAGGCGGACAGCAAGATCGTGACCGAGCTGGGGGCGGAAGACATGGGGATGCGCTCACCGCTGCGCACCTGGCGGGGCTTCGGCAAGGCCAAGCGCTCCGAGGTCTACATCCGCTGGTCGATCTACCTGTTCCCGCTGACGCAGGTACCCCTGATGGTGCTCTTCCTCGGCAAGTCGACCGACCTGGAGAACTCCATCACCGCCGCCCGGGTCGCGCTCGTCGTCGCGCTGGCCAGCACGCTGCTGAACGTACGGGCCTGTCGCACCTCGCTCGACCACTACCTCGGCCGGCCGGTCCGGCACCTGCGCTGGATGGCCGCCAACGGCGCCTTCGCGGTGGCCGGCGGCTGGGCCGTCCTGCTGACCGGGCCCTCACTCGCCACGAGCTCGACGTTCACCCCCTCTGCCGCCGTCATCCTGGTCATCGTCGCCTCCGTGCCGGCCTTCGTCGGGCTGCCGCTGCGCCGGGCCGCCGCGGCGGTGGTCTGCGGCGAACTGCTGCTCGCCCCCGCGTTCCTGCTCGCCGGGGCGAGCGTCCCCCAGACCGCCGTACTGCTGGTCGGCAACATGCTCGGCCTGCCTTTCGTCGCGGTGGGCAACCGCAGCTTCGCCTGGCTCTGCGCCATCATCTGGGAGCTGGACGCCGCCCGCGAGGCGCAGTCCCGGCTGGCCGTCGCCGAGGAGCGGCTGCGCTTCTCCCGCGACCTGCACGACGTCATGGGCCGCAACCTCACCACCATCGCGCTCAAGAGCGAACTCGCCGTCCAGCTGGCCCGCCGCGGGCGCCCGGAGGCCGCCGAGCAGATGGCCGAGGTTCAGAGGATCGCCCAGGAGTCGCAGCGCGAGGTCCGGGACGTGATCCGCGGCTACCGCACCGCCGACCTGCACGCCGAGGCGTACGGCGCCCGCGCGGTGCTGCGCTCGGCGGACGTCCGCTGCGAGATCGACCTCGGCGAGGAGGCCGCGCTGCTGCCGCCCCAGGTGCAGGCCGTGCTCGGCTGGGTGATCCGCGAGGCCACCACCAACGTGCTGCGCCACAGCGAGGCCGCGCACTGCCTGATCCGGCTGCGCCAGGAGCGCGGACGGGCGGTGCTGGAGCTGGAGAACGACGGGGTGCCCGCCGTCCCGCTCCCCTCCCAGGGCGGTGGCACCGGGCTGCGCGGACTGCGCGAGCGCCTGGCCGCGCACGACGGGGAGCTGACCGTCCCGACCGCCGAGGCCGGTACGTTCCGGATGCTCGCCACCGTTCCGCTGCCGCACTGAGGAAGGCCCGCCCGATGACCGAACAAGCCCCGGTGTCCGAACAGGCCCCGACGGCCGAGAGGGCCGTCCGCGTCCTGCTCGCCGACGACGAGCACCTCATCCGGGGTGCGCTGGCCGCGCTGCTCTCGCTGGAGGAGGACATCGAGGTGGTCGCCCAGGCCGGCTCCGGCCCGGAGGCGGTGGCGATGGCCCGGGCGCACCGGCCCGACATCGCCGTACTGGACCTCCAGATGCCCGGCCGCGACGGCATCGAGGTGGCCACCGAGCTGCGGCTGCTGGTGCCCGACTGCCGCTGCATGATCGTCACCGGCCACGGCCGCCCCGGCTACCTCAAGCGGGCGCTGGAGGTCGGCGTGCGGGGCTTCCTGCCGAAGACCGTCTCGGCCGCCGACCTGGCCGGCATCATCCGCACCGTACGCGCCGGCGGGCGGTACGTGGACCCGGAGCTGGCGGCGGACGCGATCAGCGCCGGGGAGACCCCGCTGACCCCGCGCGAGACGGACGTCCTGGAGCTGGCCGCGGACGGCACCACCATCGCCGAGATCGCGCAGCGCGCCTCGCTCTCCCAGGGCACCGTGCGCAACTACCTGTCCTCGGCGGCCGGAAAGCTCGGCGCCGAGAACCGCCACGCGGCGGTGCGGATCGCCCGCGAGCACGGCTGGATCTGAGCTCGCGGGCGATACGGGCTCAGGCCCAGCTGAGGCCCGTCAGCCGCTCGTACACCTCGATGTACTTGGCCCGGGTCCGCTCGACCAGCTCGGCGGGCAGCTCCGGCGGCGGCTGCTCGCTGTAGCGGTCCCAGCCGGAGGCCGGGGAGACCAGCCAGTCGCGGATCAGCTGCTTGTCGAAGGAGGACTGCGAGCGGCCCGGCTCGTACTCGTCGGCGGGCCAGTAGCGCGAGGAGTCCGGCGTGAGCACCTCGTCGCCGATGATCAGCTCGCCGTCCAGCAGGCCGAACTCGAACTTGGTGTCGGCCAGGATGATGCCGCGCTCGCGGGCGATGTCCCGGGCGCGGGCGTAGACGTCCAGGGTGGTGCGGCGGACCTGGTTGGCCATCTCGGCGCCGATGCGGCGGGCCGTCTCCTCGTAGGGGACGTTCTCGTCGTGCTCGCCGACCTCGGCCTTGAGGGCCGGGGTGTAGATCGGGGCGGGCAGTTCGGAGCTGTTGACCAGGCCCTCGGGCAGCGCGATGCCGCAGACCGTACGGGTCTCCTGGTACTCGGTGAGGCCGGAGCCGGCCAGGTAGCCGCGGGCGACCGCCTCGACGGGGATCATGTCCAGGCTCTTGCAGATCAGCGTGCGGCCCTTCCAGTCGGCGGGGGCGCCGGCCGGGGCCTCGGTGGAGATCACGTGGTTGGGCACGATGTCGGCGATCCGCTCGAACCACCACAGGGACAGCTGGGCGAGGACGCGGCCCTTGTCCGGGATCTCGTTCGGCAGCACCCAGTCGTGGGCGGACATCCGGTCGCTGGCCACCATCACCAGTTCGCCCGACTCGGTGCGGTAGAGATCGCGCACCTTGCCGGTGTGCAGGTGGACCAGGCCGGGTACCTGGACCGGCTCGGGCTTGGTGACAAATCCGCTCAAGGTGTTCAGTCCTCAGGGGTCGTTCACGGGCGTGGGGCGCCGTGAAAGGGGAGGTCACTGCCTCCGCAGTCTTTCACGAACCCCCGCGGGCTCGTTCTTGCAGAGCCGGTCCAGCAGGTTGGCGGTGGCCCGCTGGACGCGCTCGTCGGTCATGCCGGGCCGGTCCAGGGCGGGGGACCACGCGAAGGTCCCGGCGGCGAAGACGTACGCGCCGCTGGGCGCCCGGTACAGGGAGGTCTCCTGGAAGCGGGTGCGCCCGGCGAGGTCCTGGTACGGCGAGTGCGCGAGCAGCACCCGCTCGGTGTGCTCGGGCAGCGCCACCTTGGGGTAGTACCGGTCGGCCTCCCCCGCGACGAGGCCGGGCAGTTCCTCGCCCTCCATCAGCCCGGTGCCGTCCCAGAGCCAGTGCGCGGTGTGCCGGGCGACCAGCGGGACGGGCGCGGCGACGCTGCCCGAGTACTGCACGCCGAGCAGGTGCTGCTCGGGCTCCCCCGCGTCGCGCCACAGTGCGCTGGACGCGCCGGGCGCCCCGGCGGCGGGGCTCCCGGGCCCGGCCTTCTGCCGCTTGCGGCAGTTGAGCAGCCGGTTGGGCTCGCCGGAGGCGGCCGGGGTCAGCTCGACCCGCCAGTACATGGTGTTGGCGGAGAGGAACACCAGGGAGGTGCCGCCGTCGCGGGCCTTCTCGGCGGCCCGGCGCATCGGCTCGGACCAGTACTCGTCGTGGCCGGGGAAGACCAGCGCCCGGTGCCGGGCCGGGTCGACCAGGCCCGCGTGCAGGTCGGTGGCGGTGGCGTAGGAGAGGTCGTAGCCGTAGCGCTCGGCCCAGCGGATGAAGTCGTAGGCGTGGCCGACGTGCAGGGGCAGCCCGGCGGTGGCGTGCGGGCGGTCGAAGGAGACGGTGAGGGCGGCCTCGGCCTCGCCGAGCAGCCCGCCCGCGTCGTCCCAGGCGTGGTAGAGGCTGGCGCCGCTGCGGCCGTCCTCGGGGAACAGGTTGTACGCCTGCCAGGTGACGTCGGGGAGCACCAGGAGCAGCTCGGCGGCGGCCCCCTGGTCGTCGAAGTCCCGTACGGTGAACGGGATGTGGCTGCGGTGCAGCATGTCGCTGGTGGTCAGCACGGCGACGTACGCGCCGGGCTGCCAGTGGGTGGGGATCTGCAGCCGCCAGGAGTGCCACCAGTGGTGGCAGGAGACGGTGCGCTCGACGACCAGCGGGGCGGGCTGGACGAGTCCGGAGATCAGCGGACTGGTGGTCATGTGGCGGGCGCCGTCGCCGCCGTAGTGGCCGATCCGGTAGACGTCGACGGAGAAGTCGCGGGGCGGGTTGACGGTCACCCGGAAGTCCACCGAGCCGCCGGGGCGGATGAAACCGGCCGAGGCGAAGCCCTTGATCTGCTGGTCCACGTCGTTGGAGCTGCGCGGGGTGCCGATCGGCGGGCTGGGGCGGCCCCCGGCGGCCAGGGGACGCTGGCCGGGGGCGTCCACCGAGACGTACCAGGGCACGCTGCCGCCGTTGTCGAGGTACTCGTCGGGGCTGCGCAGCCAGGGCAGCGGGCCCTGCCCGAAGGGGTCGGAGACGCTGTAGGCGTGCGTTCCGGACTCCCAGCGGCGATTGAGTTCGGTCCCCACGCGCCCCTCCCAGGTGGCACCTTCGTCCGGCTGGCACGTGCCCCCCGGATGTGCGTGCGGTCTAATACACCACACCGTACGGACGCTGCGTCACCCCACGGTAGCAATTGGTGTACGGAAACTTTGAGGTCGGCGGAGCCAGGGCCTCCGGCCTGCGAGGACGGCCGACGGCCCGGCCTCCGGGGGGCGCGTACGGACGCTCCGAGCGCCGCCCCCGGGCCGGGTCAGAGGCGCACGGGCTTCTCCAGCCGGACGTCCGCCGCGTCCAGCCAGGCGCGCAGCGGCCCGTCCTGGCCCTGCTCGACGGCCTGGGCCACCGGGCCCGCCAGGTCGGTGCGGCGGACCCCGCGCAGCAGCAGCACCGGGCCGTCCAGCCAGTCCAGGCCGGGGGTGCCGCCCGCGGTGTCCACGGCGGCGCAGCAGACCATCGCGGTGACGTGGTCCACGAGCAGGTCGCGGCCGGAGCGGTCGGGTTCGAGCAGCGGAGCAGGGGCGGCGGTGCGGGCCGGCCCGGCGGCGAGCACGGCGGCGAGGCGTTCGCCGTCGCCCTCGGCGAGCCGGCCGAGGAGCCGGGTGAGGGTGGGGGCGCCGGGGCGGGCCTGGGGGGCGAGCCGGTCCAGGGCGCTCTGCAGGGCGGCGGCTCGGGAGCGCCAGCCGGCGTCCACGACCTCGGCCGGGTAGTCGGTCCACTCCAGCTCGTGCCAGACGCCGGCCGGGGGGCGGCCGAAGAAGAGTTCGGCGGCGAGGAGGGAGACGGCCCGGTCGACGGCGCCGGGCTCCTCCAGCAGGTCGCAGGCGGGGCGGTCGCCGAGCCGGGTGCCGTAGCCCTCGGCCAGCCGGTCGCGGCGGGACAGCTCGGTGAGCGCGGAGGCGACACCGGCGTTGAGGCGGGCGGGGTGGCGGCCGAGCCGCCAGGCGGGCAGGGCGACCCTGGTGAGCAGGCGGTCCCAGCCGGCGTAGGCGAGGCCGACCTGCTCCTGGGCGGCTATGCGCAGGCCGTAGTCGACGTTACGGGCCTGCTCGGAGGCCCAGCCGGCCACCGACCGCTCCAACTCGGCGGCGTGGCCGCGGCAGGCGCCGAGCAGCCGGCGGGTGATCGCCCCGGTGAGGCGGTGGGCGAGCGCGGCGGGGCCGCGCCGGGGCGGGGCGGGCTCGGCGGCCAGGGTGCCGCCGCCGAGGCCGGGGGCGTCGCCGGAGTCGAGGCTGGCGTCCAGGCTGCGCAGGAAGCGGCGGGCGGCGGCGATCTCGTGGTCGGCGGAGGCTGCCGTCCCGGCGACCACGGGGGCGAGCAGCGCGCGCAGCTCCCCGGCCCGCATCCACCACAGGAACGGCGAGCCGATCACCAGGACGGGCGCGGGCGGCGCCTGGTGGCGGCCGCTGGGCGGAAGGTCCTCCAGCCAGCTGTCGCAGTCGGGCGTCAGCGCGACGGCCGAGGGCGCGGGCACCTCCAGCCGCTCGGCCAGCTCGCCGATGAGCCGGTACAGCTCGGGCGCCTCGGTGCGTTCCAGCGGGACGGCCGGGGTGCGCGGCGGCACGGCCCGTCGGTACGCGCGGGCGGTGAGGGCGGCCACCGCGAGGGTGAGGACGGCGACGACGCACACCACCCAGCGGGCCGCGTCCCAGCCGACGGCGTCGGCGGATCCCGGCGCACCGATGCGGCCCGTGAACCGCCCGGCGACCAGGACCACCGCCACGGCGGCGGGCAGAGCGGCGGCGGCCAGGGCGAGGCCCCGGACCCGCAGGACGGCCTGGGCGTGAGCGCGCGCGGTGTCGACTGCGGTCATACCGGCACCCCCTTCGGAGCTCTGGGGCACCCGGTGACGGGCCCCTGAGCCGACTCGAAACGATCAGTTCCGACCGGGAAGCGGAGTCGCCCGATCCCGGCAGTGCAAGCTGCATGGTGCTACTGAACATTTTCGACGCGGCGTCCCGGGTGGGCGTTCCGGATGGTCCCGGTTTCCACTCGTCCCGGTGACACCGCCCGAACGCCGACGCCGTCACCCTCGGGACGACGACCGGTCCGGTGCGAAGCACCCGCGTGACCGCCCCGCCTGACGCCGTCCAGCATCACCCCGCGGGAACACCGCTACCCGGCGGCGACCCCGGCGCACTGACCCGGCGCACTGCGATCCAGCGCACCATAAGGCCGGGCACCCGGTTACGTCAGCCGGATGCGGACGCTGTCACCCGATGGGCTGGAATCGGGCCGCCGAACGGTGCGCCTCGCCCCTTCGTCACCCTCGCGCCGGAAACGCCGAGGGCGCTGCGTCCATGGAGTGGATACCCCCACGGTCCGCAGCGCCCTCGGGCGGGGAGCAGGAACCCGCTACGCGGTGGCCGCCTTCAGCGCGATGTCGGTGCGGTGCTGGCCGCCCTTGAGCGAGATCCGGCCGACCCCGGCGTACGCGCGCTCGCGCGCCTGGGCGAGGTCGGCGCCGGTCGCGGTGACGGACAGCACCCGGCCGCCGGCGCTCAGCACCCGGCCGTCCTCGTCGGCGGCCGTGCCGGCGTGCAGCACGTACGCGGTGCCGTCGGCCTCGGCCTCGTCCAGGCCCTCGATCGGGTCCCCGGTGCGCGGCGCGGCCGGGTAGCCCTCGGAGGCGATGACGACGGTCACGGCCGCCTCCTCGCTCCAGCGCAGCGGCTCCAGCTGGTCCAGGGTGCCGTTGCCGGCCGCCAGCAGGACGCCGGCCAGCGGGGTGCGCAGCCGGGCGAGCACGACCTGGGTCTCCGGGTCGCCGAAGCGGGCGTTGAACTCGATCACGCGGGTGCCGCGCGAGGTGAGCGCCAGGCCCGCGTACAGCAGGCCGGAGAACGGGGTGCCGCGGCGGCGCAGCTCGTCCACGGTCGGCTGCAGGACGCTCTCCAGGACCTCCTCGACCAGCCCGGCCGGGGCCCAGGGCAGCGGGGAGTAGGCGCCCATGCCGCCGGTGTTGGGGCCCTCGTCGCCGTCCAGCGCGCGCTTGAAGTCCTGCGCGGGCTGCAGCGGCACGACGGTGGTGCCGTCGGTGATCGCGAACAGCGAGACCTCGGGGCCGTCCAGGTACTCCTCGATGACCACGCGCTCGCAGGAGGCGGCGTGGGCCAGCGCGGCCTCGCGGTCGGAGGTGACCACGACGCCCTTGCCGGCCGCCAGGCCGTCGTCCTTGACCACGTACGGGGCGCCGAAGGCGTCCAGGGCCTCGGCGGCCTCCTCGGGCGTGGTGCAGACGTAGGAGCGGGCGGTGGGCACGCCGGCGGCGGCCATCACGTCCTTGGAGAACGCCTTGGAGCCCTCCAGCTGGGCGGCCGGGGCGGACGGGCCGAACACCGGGATGCCGGCCGCGCGCAGCGGGTCGGCGACGCCCGCGACGAGCGGGGCCTCCGGGCCGACGACGACCAGGTCTGCGCCGAGCCGCACGGCCAGGTCGAGGACCTGGGCGCCGTCCAGCTGGTCGACCGGGTGGAGCGACGCCACCCGGGCGATCCCGGCGTTGCCCGGGGCGCAGTGCAGCTCGGTCACGGAGGGATCTTGGGACAAGGAGCGGCACAGGGCGTGTTCGCGGGCGCCGCCGCCGATGACGAGGACCTTCACGCTGGCCAGGGTAGTGGGTGGCCGGTTCCGGCCTCCTTCTGGGCCCGTGCGATCGTCCAGCCGGAAGAGGTCAGTACGCCGACGAGCCCGGAGGAACCTCCAGGCCGGGCCCGGGATGATCAGCAGCGGGTGTCCGGGTCAGGACGGCGGGTCACCGGGCCTTCCCTCGGACGGGTGAAATCCCGCCGCATCGCGCAACCCGCTCACCTCGGGTTCCGGTGGCCGAATCCGGTAACGATCATCCGGGAAGCGTCCCCATGGTCAGCCATTTGGCGGTAAGAAGTGCTGTTGGACAACCACCGGCAGACGCCACGTCAGCCGATGCGCCGCCAGACCCAGCCGCCCGCACAGGGAGCCCCACAGGTGAGCCAGCCGGAAATGCAGCCCGAGGAGAGTGCCTGGGGCAAGGAGATCGGCGAGGAGGACCAGTCCGCCCCCGCCACCGTCGCCCGCCGGGCCTCCACCCCCCGCCGCGCCGATCTGAGCGCCCGCCAGTTCCCGCTGGGGGACTGGGGCGAGCCCGCCGAGCGGCTGGAGGAGCTGTACCGCTGGTCCGAGGAGCGGGCCGTCGAGGCGATCGACTGGTACCGCCGGGACCGCGTCTGGAAGCGCCGCTGGGCCCGGCTGCTGCGCTTCGGCACGGCCTCCTTCGCGGTGGGCGGGGTCACCGCCCCGCTGGTCGACCTGACCGGCGCGATCGACCACGGCGCCGGCTGGGGCTACGTCGGCCTCGCGCTCGCCGCCGCCTGCTACGGCACCGACCGGGTCTTCGGCCTGACCTCCGGCTGGATGCGGGACGTCTCCACCGCCCAGGCGCTGCAACGCCGTCTGGAGGCGTTCCAGTTCGACTGGGCCTCGGAGTGCGTGCGCGAGGTGCTCGGCCCGACCGAGGGCACCGCGGGCGAGGCCGCCGAGCGCTGCCTCGGGGTGCTGCGGCGCTTCTGCGAGGACGTCTCGGACATGGTCCGCACCGAGACCTCGGAGTGGATGCTGGAGTTCCGCGCCTCGATGACCCAGCTGCCCACCCAGGCCCCGGGGACCTGGGGCGGGCGCAGCGAGACCGGGGGCGGCGCGCAGGTGCGGGTGCTCCCCCCGCCGGGCACCAGGCCCACCATGCCGCGCCAGCGGCCGCCGGAGGGCCCGCTGCGCTGAGACCGGGCGGGCGCGGAAGACTCGGAAGGCGCGGCGGAAGGTTCGGAAGGCGCGGAGGACAGGGAGCGGAGCGCTCAGGCGAAGACGATCATCGAGCCCTGGGTGACGCTGCGGGCGGCCGCCGCGTACAGGCCCGACCAGGCGTGCCGCTCCTTGGCGAAGGGGTGCACGTCGTCGATCGGCGGCCCGAACGGCTGCTCCAGGCCGGTCGGCCCGAGCGGCCGGGTCGGGTCCGGCGGGTTGAGCGGGTCGATGCCCAGCGCCGGGGCCACGGCCTGGAGTTCGCGCAGCAGCCCGAAGCTGGAGCCGAGCGGCCCGCCCGAGGCGAGCAGCGCGTCGTCCACCAGCGGGGCGTTGAACTCGATCGGCACGTACGCGCCCGCGTGGTCGAAGTGCCAGACCAGGTGGGACTGTTCGGCGGTGCTCTCGAACATCTCGAGCAGCTGCTCGTAGTCGCCGCCGAGCGCGTCGACCGGGGTGATGTCCAGGCCCGTCAGGCCCAACAGGTAGGCGCGGCGCAGGAAGTGCAGCGAGTCGTAGTCGAAGGCGGCTATGGGCTCGACCGCCCCGCTGATCCCCGGCGAGTACTGGTAGACCGGCACCTCCGGCAGCCCGTACGAGGACAACGCCGCGTTGTAGAGCGCGAGATCGTCCCGGAAGGGGTTGTCGGGGCTGTGGCTCAGCACGTCCACCAGCGGGACGAGCCAGAGGTCGCAGGCCATGGCCGGCAGTTCCTCTCCGGGCGACGGGATCGCCCGCGAGCGGGGCGACGAAGGGGTGGGGTCGGTACGCGGACGACCGCCTCACGCGGCGCCCGGTCGACGACCGCCCACCCTACCGGCCCCGCGCCCGGTACGGGCCTGGCCTCCCCTCCCGGTTCAGGGCAGCCTGCGGCCGAACTTCCAGGGCGGGACGGCCCGCGGCTGGGGCACCAGGCCGAGGCCCAGGCCCAGCTCCCTGCCCAGCTCCCTGCCGAGGTCGTCCCCGGCCCTGGCGGACCTCCCCGGACGGGCCTCGGGCGCCTCGGTGGGCGCTTGAGCGGGTGCGGAGGCGGGAGCGGGTGTGGGAGCGGCCGGGGCCTGCCCGCCGCCCGCCGACTCGGTGAGCAGCCCGAGGACGGTGACCGACTCCAGCGGCTCCCCCGCCAGCCCGGCCAGCAGCCGGACGGTGAACAGGTTGTACTCGCAGATGATCCGGTGCGCGCCCTGCAGGTCCCCGGCCCCGATCGCGTCGACCAGCTCCACCTGGCGGTCCCAGCAGACCCCGCCCAGTACAGGCATCTCCCGCAGGTAGCGGGCGGCGAACATCCAGGACTGCACCCGCAGCCAGTCCAGGTAGTCGGCGATGCGCCGGTTGCCGATCAGGGAGGCCACCTCCTGCCAGAACCGGCGGTCGCAGCCCACCATCACGTCCAGGTTGCCGCTGCGGGCGGCCCGCTGCGCCGCGTCCGCCCGGCGGCGCAGCGAGGAGAGCCGGGAGACGTCGGGCATCGCCCGGCCGGTGGCGAACTGCCGGTGGAAGCTGTCGGTGATCAGCACCCGGGACTCGAAGATCTCCAGGAAGTCCGACCAGCACAGCTCGGGCACGGTGTAGCCCCGGTGGTGCTCGGCCCGCAGCAGCCCCTGCGCCCCGAGGTCGACCAGCGCCTCCCGGGCCGGGGTCGCGGAGACGCCGTACAACTCGGCGATCTCCTTGACGGTGAAGTTGCGACCGGCCGCGAGACGGCCGGCCATCATCTCCTCGCGCAGCGCCCCGGCGATCTGTTCGCGCAGGCTGTTGCGCTGGATGACGGGGCGGGTGTCGCCTGCGCCGTTGACCGACATGCGCGCGACCTCCTCGCGGGCGGGCCGCACCCGGGCCGGCCCTCGACGGACGGGCCGGGAACGGCGGAGAACACGACGAGTGCTCATCTTCTCAAACCCGCCGGGGGCTGGTACGAACCAACCCCCTTAAATCATCCCGGATCGCCCCGGATCCTCCCCGCACTACCGCTGCACCGGCGCCGGAATCCCCAGCAGGCGGTCCCGCAGCACCGGGAACTCCTCCCGCGCCCTGCCCACCTCGGCCGGGTCGAAGTCGACCGTCAGGACCTGCTCCCCCTCCCCCGCCTCGGCCAGCACCCGGCCCCACGGGTCCACCACCAGGCTGTGCCCGGCCTGCTCGACCCCGCCGTGCGTCCCGGCGGTGTTGCAGGCCAGCACGAACGCCTGCTCCTCCACCGCCCGGGCCCGCGCCAGCAGCGTCCAGTGCTCGCGCCGCCGGGCCGGCCAGGCCGCCGGGACGACCAGCAGCTGAGCGCCCGCGTCCAGCAGCGCCCGGAACAGCTCGGGGAAGCGCAGGTCGTAGCAGGTGGCCAGGCCCAGCGTGCCGAAGTCGGTGGGCGCGGTGACGATCTCCTGCCCGGCGCCCATCACCACCGCCTCACCGCTGTCGAAGCCGAAGCGGTGGATCTTGCGGTAGGTGTGCACCAGCTCGCCGTCCGGGGCGAACACCAGCGAGGTGTTGTAGATCGGCCCGTCCGGATCGCGTTCGACGATCGATCCGGCGTGCAGCCACACCCCGGCCGCCCGGGCCGCCGAGGCCATCGCGTCGGAGGTGGGCCCGTCGAGCGTCTCCGCGCCCTCCGGCCAGAGGTCGTAGGCGAAGCCCCCGAGCGGCCACAGTTCGGGCAGGACCACCAGGTCCGCGCCCTGCTGCGCCCGCACCAGCGCGACCGCGCGGGCCCGCCGTTCGGCCGGCGGCTCGGCATCGGAGACCGCGAGTTGGATCAATGAAGCGCGCACAGTACCACCGTCCACGACAAGAGACCTACGATCGTCACCCGAAAGCGCTGCCCTGCTGTCACCGGGCAGCGTAACGTGCGGTTAGCGTGTGCGCCCGGAAGCCGGACCATCCCGGCCGAACCCCGAGGGCCGGGGGCGCAGGCGGCGAAAGAGCTGACGGAGGGCCGGAGATTCCCGTGACGGACAATCAGACCGTGCAGGCTTGCACCGAGGCGTGGACGCAGAGCATCGAGTCCATAGTGGAGCTGGTCGCCCCCCTCCCCGAGAACTCCTGGAACCGGGCCACCGAGTGCCCCGGCTGGTCCGTCCGGGACGTCGTCTCGCACGTCATCGCCGTCGAGTCCGAACTGCTCGGCGACCCCCGCCCGATCCACTCCCTGCCCCGCGATCTGCGCCACGTCACCAGCGAGTTCGCCCGCTACATCGAGCTGCCGGTCGACAAGCGCCGCTGCCACACCGCGCCGGAGATGGTCGGCGAGCTGGAGTACACGATCATCCGCCGCTCCCGGGCACTCCGGAACGCCAAGCAGACCCCGGACGAGCTGGTGCCCCTGCCGCTCGGTCAGGACGCGCCCAAGGTCCCCTACCACCAGCTGCTGAAGACCCGGGCCTTCGACGTCTGGGTTCACGAGCAGGACCTGCGCCGCGCCCTCGACACCCCCGGCAACCTGGACTCCCCCGCCGCCCAGATCGCCCGTGACCTCCTGCTGTCCGGCCTGCCCAAGGCCGTCGCCCACGCCGCCGGCGCCCCGGCGGGCACCACCCTGGTGGTGGACGTAACCGGCCCGCTGGAGTTCCTGCGCACCGTACGGGTGGACGCCTCCGGCCGCGGCTCGGTGGACGAGTCCATCAGCCTGGCCCCGGACGTCCAGCTCACCATGGACTGGGAGACGTACGTCCGCCTCGCCTGCGGCCGCGGCCGCCCCGGCCCGGTGACCATCGACGGCGACAAGGAACTCGCCGACCGCGTCCTGGCCAACTTCTCGGTCACCCCCTGACCCACCGGCGCACACCACCCGGCGTGTACACGGCGGACGTGTGCCGCGTGCTGGGTCGACGCAATCCGGCCGATGCCGTCAAGCGGCTGGAGGACCGCCAGCACCGCATCATCGACATGCGGTTGGTAACCATCGCCAAAAGCGATGGTTACCAGGATTCCGCAGGTCAGAAACCCTATGCGGTCAAAAACCCGCTCCTGGGTGTGGTGAGCGAGGCGGGCCTCTACTCGCTGCTGATGAGGTCCAACAAGGCCACCTCCAGGCCGTTCAGGGACTGGGTCACCGAGGAGTTGCTCCCCTCCGTCCGCCGTGGGGACACCGACATCCCCACCCAGCAGCGGCGAATGGCGGAAACCCTGGCCGAGGCGATCGGCCAGCAGGTGGAGATCCTCGCCGAGCTCGATCGCGCTGACGGGCCCCAGGTCTACCTGCGGTCCGACGGAACGGTGTACTGCAAACACGGGGAAATGCTCTACGACGTGCCGTCGCGAGAGGACGACAGTGGCCCGCCTTTCGGCGGCTACTACTCCTGCCCGAGCGTTGAGCGGGTCGGCATCAGGGGCGGCACCGCCATCCCCCGTTGCGTGAAGATCAAGATCGTGGATCTGGTCCGCATGCTCCTGCTCGCACCCAAACCGACCGAGGTCGGTGACGGCCAGCTGACCGTGGAACTGCACGGTGCTGTCATCCACGGCACCGCCCGGCAGATCTCGGATCTGATGCGCGAGTACGGTCGGTGAATGCCTGAGTTCAACTCAGGCACAGGACGTTTTCCGCAGGTCGGAAACCCTATGCAATGACCTTCCGGCGCAGCCGGAGGATCATCAGGGTCCCCACCGCCAGCGGGACGTACAGCCAGCAGAACGCCCATCGGAAGGCATCGACCGGATACCCGTCGGTGCCTTCCGGCGTGAGTGCGTCCAGCAGCACGCCGATGCCGAGCAGACTGATCATCGTGCCGATGAAGCCGCCCATGTTGACGATGCCGGAGGCCGTGCCGAGGCGCTCCGACGGGTTGTGGGCGCGGGCGTAGTCCATGCCGACCAGTGAGGCGGGGCCGTTGCTGCCCATCACCGCGACGAGGCCGACCAGCAGCCACATCGGCGGGTGTCCGCCGGGCCAGGCCAGGGCGAGTGCCCAGCCGAGCGCGGTGGCCGCGATGACGGTGAGCACGATGGGCATCCGGGCCCGTGCGGTGCGGGAGAGCACCCGGCCGAAGACGAAGCCCGCGGTCATGTTGGAGAGCACCAGCAGGGTCAGCAGACCGCCCGCACCGGCCCGGGACATCCCCTGGGCCTCCACCAGGTAGGGCAGGCCCCAGAGCAGGCCGAAGACGTTGCCCGGGAACTGCGTGGTGAAGTGCACCCACAGCCCGAGCCGGGTGCCGGGCTCACGCCAGCAGTCGCGAACCTGACGCCCGATCGGCGGGCGCTCCCCGCTCTGCGGCCGCACCTCGGCCAGCTCGGCCACCCCCGCCGGGGCCTCCCGCAGGAACAGCGCGACGAGGGCGAACACCCCGACGCCGAGCAGCGCGATCGCCGTGAAGGTCGGCGTCCAGCCCTCCTGGTGCAACACCTGGGCGAGCACCACGGTGGTGATCAGGTTGCCGCCCATCCCGACCAGGCCCGTCAGCTGGGCGACGAAGGGGTTGCGGGCCGCCGGGAACCACCGGGCGGCTATGCGCAGCACGCTGATGAAGGTCATGGCGTCGCCGCAGCCGAGCACCGCCCGGGAGACCAGCGCGGGGCCGAAGGAGGAGCTGAAGGCGAAGGCCAGCTGGCCGGCGCTCAGCAGCACCACGCCCACCAGCAGCACCCGTCGCGGCCCGAAGCGGTCGACGAGCAGGCCCACGGGTATCTGCATGGCCGCGTAGACCAGCACCTGGAGGATCGAGAAGGTGGAGAGCGCCGAGGCGCCGATGCCGAAGCGGTCGGCGGCGTCCAGCCCGGCCACGCCGAGGCTGGTGCGGTGGATGACGGCCAGGACGTAGACGCTGACGCCGATGGACCAGGCCAGCCAGGCCGCGCGCCCGCCGGGCGGGAACGCCGGCGAGGACGGCAGCGGGGAGGACGGCGGGGTTACGGGCTCTGCGGTGGATCGGGACGCGGCTGAACGGGCGGGCTCCACGGTCATAGTGCGACCAGATTAGTCATCCCATGATTGGACGCCCAGAGTGGGGCTGCAGAACCGGTCGAACCGGACCGGTCCCGTCGGTCACGCCGGGCCAGTCGCCCCCAGCCCGTCACCGTCAGCCCGTCACCGTCCAGGACACCGAGCGGGTCATGTACTTGTCCCGGAAGCCCTCGTCCCGCACCCAGTCGGTGGTGTCGCGCACCGTCGCGGTCACCGTGGCCGTACGGCCCGGCTCCAGGTCCAGCCGCGCGGTGTCCAGCCGCCCGTCCGAGGGCTGCGGCTTCACCGGGACGCCGTCCACCTTCCACTCCACCGCCAGCTGCCGGGCGCCGGTCAGCGGCAGCGGCCGCACGTCCAGCCGGGGGCGCCCGGTCACCTCGCCCGGGGGCGGTGAGGGGGCGTCGGTCGGGCGGACCTTGCGGTACAGCTCCTCGATGATCGCCTCGCGCGAGGGCAGGTTGTAGGCGCTGCCCAGGGTGCGCATCACCGAGTCCTGGGTCGGCCGGTAGAGGCCGTTGGCGCTGCGGTACGCCCCGATGGTCCCGGCGCCGTCCGGGGACTCGGTGCCCAGCCAGCGCCACCACTTCGTCTGCTTCCGGCGCATGTCGTCGGCGTTGAGGGTGGAGAGGTTCGGGTAGTCCGCGTCCTCCGGGGCGCTGTCGTACTCGTCCCCGAGGTCCCCCACGGTGTGGCCGATCTCGTGCTGGATGATCCGCCCGGCGTCCGGGCTGCCCCCGGCCAGGGTGGTCACCCCGGTGCCGCCGGCGCCGCCGTACTCGACGGAGTTGGCCAGCGCGATCAGGTACTGCGGCCCGGCGCCGTCCCCCGCGTACCGGGCGGTGGCGGACTCGTCGGCGCAGAGCAGCCGGGCGGTGCCCTCGCACCAGAAGTGCATGCCGAGCGGGGTGCCGGGGTTGCGGCCGCGGCCTTCGGTCTCGGCTATCCCGGAGACCGGGGAGACGACCTCGACGCGCCGTATGTTGAAGAACCCCTGGTAGGTGCGGAACGGCTCGATGTCCATCAGCGCGTGCCACGCCTTGTCGGCCTGCTGCCGGAACATCTCCTGCTGGTCGGTGGTGTAGCCGTCCCCGAGCAGGACGAGGGTGATCCGGTTGGCGGGGTCCCCGGTGCGGCGTATGTCGAAGGTCGGGGCGGCGGCCGGGGCCCGCTGGTCGGCCCGTACGACGTGGTGCGGGGGCGCCGCCCGGTCGACCGGCGGCGCGCCCGGCCCGATCACGCCGAAGGGCGAGGGGCCCGCCAGCTCCAGCGCGGCGGGCAGTACGGCGGTGGACACCAGCACGAGCGCGGCCAGACTCCGGACGAGACGGCCAGGGTTGCCAGGCGGCATACGGGTGCGTCCTCGGTGCTCCGGTCACCCGCGTCGCCCGGGTGGTGGAGCGGAGACGTACCCGACGCGGCGTGTCGCCCCTACCGGCGGACGCAAATGTCACCGACCTGGCCGAACGATCCAGATCGCCCCAGTCATTCCAACCAATCTTTTGAGCGCAGCGGAAGGGGCCCTGTTCCGCACGACGGTGCGGAACAGGGCCCCTTCGTGGGTCCTCGGCCGGTCAGCCCCAGGTGATCAGGCGCTTCGGCTGCTCCAGCAGGCCGGCCACGTCGGCCAGCACCCTGGAGCCCAGCTCACCGTCGACCAGGCGGTGGTCGAAGGAGAGCGCCAGCGTCGTCACCTGGCGCGGGACGACCTTGCCCTTGTGCACCCACGGCAGCTCCCGGACCGCGCCGAAGGCGAGGATCGCGGCCTCGCCCGGGTTGAGGATCGGGGTGCCGGTGTCGACGCCGAAGACGCCGACGTTGGTGATGGTGACCGTGCCACCCTGCATGTCGGCCGGCGAGGTCTTGCCCTGGCGGGCGGTCTCGACCAGCTCGCCGAGCGAGGTCGCGAGGCCCGCGAGGGTCTTGGACCCGGCGTCCTTGATGTTCGGGACGATCAGGCCGCGGGGGGTGGCCGCGGCGATGCCGAGGTTCACCTGGCCCTTGATCACGATCTCCTGGGCCGCCTCGTCCCACTGGGCGTTGATCTCGGGGTGCCGCTTGATCGCGGTGAGCAGCGCCTTGGCGACCAGCAGCAGCGGGCTGACGCGGACGTCGCGCCCGAGCTCGCCGGTCTCCTTGAGCTTGCGGACGAACTTCATCGTGCGGGTCACGTCGACCTGGACGAACTCGGTGACGTGCGGGGCGGTGAAGGCCGAGGCCACCATCGCCTGCGCGGTCGCCTTGCGCACGCCCTTGATCGGCACCCGGACGTCGCCCGCGGCCGGGACGACCGGCGCCGGGGCCTGGGCCTGGGGCGCCTCGGACACCTCCGCCACGACGGGCTCGGCCACCGGCGCGGCCTGGGCCGCCGCGAAGGCGTGCAGGTCCTCGCGGGTGATCACGCCGCCCGTACCGGTCGGGGTGACGGCCCGCAGGTCGACGCCGAGGTCCTTGGCCAGCTTGCGTACCGGCGGCTTGGCCAGCGGCCGCTCCCCGGCCGGGGCCTCGGTCACCGGAGCCACCGGAGCCACCGGAGCCACGGGGGCCACGGGAGCCGGAGCCGCGACGGGCGCGGGCTTCGCCGGAGCGGCCACGGCGGTGGCCGTGGTGCGCCGGGCCCGGCGCTGCGCGGTGCCGGTGCGCGGGCCGTAGCCGACCAGCACCTCCCGGCGCTCCGGCACGGCCTCGGCCTCGGGAGCCGCGGCCGGTGCGGCGGCGGGTGCGGGCACGGCGGCGACCGGAGCGGCCCCCGCCTCCCCGGCGACCGCGATCGAGATGATCACGGTGCCGACGTCGACCGTCGACCCCTCGGGGAAGTGCAGCTGCTCGACGACCCCGTTGAACGGGATCGGCAGCTCCACCGCGGCCTTGGCGGTCTCCACCTCGCACACGACCTGCCCGTCGGTGACGACGTCACCGGGCTTGACGTACCAGCTGAGGATCTCGGCCTCGGTGAGCCCCTCGCCCACGTCGGGCATCTTGAACTCGCGGAGCGAGCGAACTTCGGTGGTCATCTTCGCTCCCCGGTTCAGTACGCGAGCGCGCGGTCGACGGCGTCGAGCACGCGGTCCAGGTCGGGCAGGAACGCCTCCTCGACCCGGGACGGCGGGTACGGCGCGAAGTAGCCGCCGACCCTCAGGACGGGCGCTTCCAGGTGGTAGAAGCACTTCTCCGTGAGCCGGGCGGCCAGCTCGGCGCCCATGCCCAGGAAGACGGGCGCCTCGTGCACCACGACGGCCCGGCCGGTGCGCTTCACGGACTCCTCGAGCGTCCGGAAGTCCACCGGGGAGAGCGAGCGCAGGTCGACGACCTCCAGGCGGCGGCCGTCCTCCTCGGCGGCCGCGGCGGCCTCCAGGCAGACCTTCACCATCGGGCCGTACGCGATCAGCGTCGCGTCGGTGCCGGGCCGGACGATCCGGGCGTCGTGCATCCCGAGGTCCGGGGCCGTGCCGACCTCGCCCTTGTCCCAGTAGCGCCGCTTGGGCTCCAGGAAGATCACCGGGTCGTCCGACTCGATCGCCTGGCGCAGCATCCAGTGCGCGTCGTGCGCGTTGGAGGGGGTGACCACCCGCAGGCCCGCGGTGTGGGCGAAGTACGCCTCGTGGGACTCGCTGTGGTGCTCGACCGCGCCGATGCCGCCCGCGTACGGGATGCGGACGGTGACGGGCATCTTGACGTGCCCGAGCGCGCGGGCGTGCATCTTCGCCAGCTGGGAGACGATCTGGTCGAAGGCCGGGTAGACGAAGCCGTCGAACTGGATCTCCACGACCGGGCGGTACCCGCGCAGCGCGAGGCCGATCGCGGTGCCCATGATGCCGGACTCGGCGAGCGGGGTGTCGATCACCCGGCCCTCGCCGAAGTCCTTCTGCAGGCCGTCGGTGATGCGGAAGACGCCACCGAGCTTGCCGATGTCCTCGCCCATCAGGAGCGTCTTCGGGTCGTTCTCCAACGACTTGCGCAGCGCGTCGTTGAGCGCCTTGGCGATGCTGAGCTGGCCGGCCATCAGTGGTTCTCCCCCGCTTCGAAGGAGGCCGCGTACTCGACGTACTCGACCCGTTCCTCATCGACCAGCGCATGAGGCTCGCTGTAGACGTGGTCGAAGATCAGCGTCGGGTCCGGGTCGGGCATGCCGCGCACGCCCTCGCGCACCCGCAGCCCCAGCTGCTCGCTCTCGGCGTCGACGGCCGCGAAGAACTCCTCGTCCGCCAGGCCCTCCTTCTCCAGGAGGGTGCGCAGCCGCAGGATCGGGTCCTTGGCCTTCCAGGCTTCGGTCTCCTCCGCGTGCCGGTAGCGCGTCGGGTCGTCGGAGGTGGTGTGCGCGCCCATGCGGTAGGTGAAGGCTTCGATCAGCACCGGGCCGTTGCCGTTGCGGGCGTGGTCGAGCGCCCAGCGGGTCACGGCGAGGCAGGCCAGCACGTCGTTGCCGTCCACCCGCACGCCCGGGAAGCCGAAGCCGGAGGCGCGGCGGTAGAGCGGGATCTTGGTCTGCGTGGTGGTGGGCTCGGAGATCGCCCACTGGTTGTTCTGGCAGAAGAACACGACCGGCGCGTTGTAGACCGAGGCGAAGGTGAACGCCTCGTTGACGTCGCCCTGGCTGGAGGCGCCGTCGCCGAAGTACGCGATCACCGCGTCGTCGGCGCCGTCCTTGGTGATGCCCATCGCGTACCCGGTGGCGTGCAGGGCCTGCGCGCCGATCACGATGGTGTACAGGTGGAAGTTCTTCTCGTTCGGGTCCCAGCCACCGTGGTTCACGCCGCGGAACATGCCGAGCAGGTTCAGCGGGTCGACGTCGCGGCACCAGGCCACGCCGTGCTCGCGGTAGGTGGGGAAGGCGTAGTCACCGGTCCGCATGGCCCGCCCGGAGCCGACCTGGGCGGCCTCCTGGCCCAGCAGCGAGGCCCACAGGCCCAGCTCGCCCTGGCGCTGCAGCGCGGTCGCCTCACCGTCGAACCGGCGCACCAGCACCAGGTCGCGGTAGAGGGAGCGCAGTTCGTCGGGCGTGACGGTGAGGGGGTAGTCCGGGTGCTCGACCCGCTCGCCTTCCGGCGTGAGCAGCTGCACGAGCTCCGGCTGGGCGTCCTTACCCGTGGCGCGGAGGGTGTCAGGGACGCCGGGGGCCGCCTTCTTGCGGGCCCTCGCCGTGCTTTTGACGGTCACGTTCACTCCTCGGTCTGTCCGGCCGCCCGGGGTCGCCGGTGACCGGTCCGGTCACCGCCTCGCGGGGCGCGCGTGGGTGTGCGCACCTACTGCGTGGCAGGTGGTGATCCTGTTCCGACGGCGTCCCGCTAGAGAACGTTACCCAGCGTCCGCCCTTGGCGCGTCTGCGCTAGGACGTCCTACTTGTTCAGGGCCTACAACCCCGAGGGTGCCGCGCTCGGCGAGCCGTCGGAAGGGTGGGGGTGACGGTCGGCGTGACGCAGCTCTCATTTCGAGCGCCTTCAGGACACCAGCGCACGTTATCCGGGCAGACGCCCGTGCGTAAGGGGGTTCTCGGTATCGGTTCGTTCCGTCATGGCTTGATCACAACGCCCCCACGGACCGGGAGGGGCGTCTGTCGTACGGTGATATGGGAGGCTTTGGGCGTGACTGACAACGGACATATCAGGGTATTCCTGCTCGACGACCACGAGGTGGTCCGGCGGGGCGTGCACGATCTGCTCTCGGTCGAAGGCGACATCGAGGTGGTCGGCGAGGCCGGGACGGCCGCCGAGGCGATCACCCGGATTCCGGCCGTCCACCCCGACGTCGCGGTGCTCGACGTGCGGCTTCCGGACGGGAACGGCGTCGAGGTCTGCCGCGAGATCCGGTCACGGATGCCCGAGATCAAGTGCCTGATGCTGACGTCCTTCTCGGACGACGAGGCCCTGTTCGACTCGATCATGGCGGGCGCCTCGGGCTACGTCCTCAAGGCGATCCGCGGCACCGACCTGATCACCGCCGTCCGGGACGTGGCCGCCGGCCGCTCCCTGCTCGACCCGGTGGCCACCAGCCGGGTGCTCGCCCGGCTGCGCGACGGCGGCGAGAAGGAGGACGAGCGGTTGGCACAACTCACCAAGCAGGAGCGGCGAATCCTCGACCTCATCGGCGAAGGTATGACGAATCGTCAGATCGGCAACGAGTTGCACCTCGCCGAGAAGACGGTGAAGAACTACGTCTCCAGTCTGCTCGCCAAGATGGGCATGGAGCGACGGACCCAGGCGGCCGCCTTCGTGGCGCGGCGCCAGGCCGACCACCAGCACTGACCCACCCCCTGCACAGTCCTGACTGTTTGTCAAGGACCCCTGCGGTGTGGCCATAACCTCTGGCTGTGACTTTCAGCCAGACCCTCGCCTGTGCCCCGGCACGCCCCGACCTCGCCGCACCACCGATGGGGACCCTCAGCCCACCTGTCCCGCACACCGCACTCGCCGAGGTCCTGGACCGCTATCCCGTGGGGAGAACGCTGACCGCCGAACCGGTCGCGGAGGGCCTGCTGAACCGGGGCTACCGGGTCATCACCGAGGCCGGCACGTACTTCCTGAAGTGCTACGTCGACTCCGCCACCGCCAACCGTCCCAAGATCCTCGCCCACCACCGCGCCACCGCCGACCTGTCCGCCCTCGGCCTGCCCGTCGCACCCCCGCTGACCTGCACGGAACGCGCGAACACCGTGGTCGGCCTGGGTGGCCGGCTGTTCGCGCTCTTCCCCTGGGTGAAGGGCCGGCACCGGCACGGCACCGAGCTCGCCCTCCCGGAGTGCGACGCGCTCGGCGCGCTGCTCGGCCGGCTGCACGGCGCGCTCGACGACGTCTGCGCCCCCCTCGACCAGCCCGCCGGCTACCGCAGCGCCGACTCCGCCGACAGCGCCGACCTGGCCCGTGACCTGCGTCGGCACGCCCGCAGGCACCGCCCCCACGGGGACCTCGACGTCCTCGTCGAGCGCCGACTCACGGAACGGCTTGAACTGCTCGCCGACCACGCCCACCGGCGCCCCGCCCCGGGCGTCGCCCCGCCCACCGGCTGGACCCACGGCGACTTCCACGGGCTCAACCTGCTGTACGACCCCGACGGCCACGGCGGGCAGGTCGCGGCCGTCCTGGACTGGGACAAGCTGGGCCCCCAGCCGCGCGCCGAGGAGGCCGTCCGCGCGGCCACCCTGCTCTTCAACGACCGGACGTCCGGCACGCTCGACCTCGTCCGGGTCCGCCACTACTCACAGGCGTACCGGGCCACCGGAGCCGCCACCGCCGAGCACCTGGCCGCCGCCACCCACCGGGTCTGGTGGGAGCGGCTCAACGACTTCTGGATGCTGCAGTGGCGCTACCAGCGGGGCGACCACCGGGCCGACCCGCTCTACCCGGCCTCGGCGGGGCAGCTGGCGTGGTGGTGCCAGGAGTACGAGCAGGTCCTGGACGCCTTCGCCAACTGACCGCCGCCGGTGCCGCCGCCGCCCTGGCTCGCCCTAAGGCGTCTTGGGGGGCGGCGCGGGGGTGGTCGCCCCTCCGGCGGGCGTCGTTGCCGGGGAGGTCGGCTCCTTCGTGGTCGTCGCCGAGGGAGTTGTCGTCGCCGTGTGGCTCTGCGTCGCGGTCGGCGTGGGCGTCGGCGTGTGCTTCGCGCTCGGCGACGGCGACATGTTGCCGCCGCTCCCGCCGTTGTTGCCGGTGTCCGTCGGCTGCTGCGGCTTCCTGGTGGCGGTGTTCGGCGCCGCCGGGCTCTGCCCGCCGCCGCTCTGGGCGGTCGGGCTGGGCTCGGTGGTGCTCACCACCGGGACGGTCTCCTTGGGCACGTGCTTGTCGCTCTCCCCGCCGGAGCCGCTGAGCGCCACCGCGATGCCGATCCCGGCCGCGAGCAGGACGGCGGCCGCGCCGGCCACCGCGGCCCACATGCCGCGCCGCTTGCCGTGGCCGTCCTCGTGGTCGTCGTACCCGCCGCCGTAACCCCCGTCGCCGCCGCCCGCGCCCTGGTGGGGCGAGGCCGGGGTGTGCGGGCCGGGCGTCGAGTACGGCAGCACGGAGGTCTGGTCGCCCGCGCCGACCGCGCCGAAGGCCGCCGTGGCGGCCGTCCCGTCGGCCGGCCGCAGCACCTGGGTGGCCCCGGTGTCGCCCGGCATCCCGCCGACCCAGCCGGGCCCGGCGGCGTGCATCTCGCGCAGCGCGTGCTGGACGTGCGCGCGGAACTCGTCGGCGTCCTGGAAGCGGTCGTCCGGGTTCTTGGCCAGCGAGCGCAGCACCAGCGGGTCGAGGCCCGCCGGCACCCGGCCGTTGGTCTGCGAGGGCGGCACCGGCGGGTCCTGGACGTGCTGGTAGACCACCGAGAGCGGGGTGTCGCCCATGAAGGGCGGGCGCAGCGCGAGGAGCTCGTAGAGCATGCAGCCGGCCGCGTACAGGTCGGAGCGGTGGTCGACCGGCTTGCCGAGCGCCTGCTCGGGCGAGAGGTACTGCGGGGTGCCCATGACCATGCCGGTCTGGGTCATGGTGGTCGCCCCGCCGGTCAGCGCCCGGGCGATGCCGAAGTCCATCACCTTCACCGCGCCGGCGTTGGTGATGATCACGTTGGCGGGCTTGATGTCGCGGTGGACGATGCCGTTGCGGTGGCTGTAGGCGAGCGCCTCCAGCACCCCGGCGATGATGATCAGCGCCTGGTCGACCGGCGGGGCGGCCTCGTCCACCAGCAGCTCGCGGACGGTGCGGCCTTCGACCAGCTCCATCACGATGTACGGCGTGGACTCGTCCCCGACGTACTCCTCGCCGGTGTCGTAGACCGAGACGATCGAGTGGTGGTTCAGCGCCGCGACGGCGTGAGCCTCGCGGGTGAAGCGCAGCCGGGCGACCTCGTCCTGGGCGAGGTCGCCGCGCAGCAGCTTGACGGCGACGGTGCGGCCGAGCCGCACGTCCTCGGCGGCGAACACCTCGGCCATGCCGCCGCGGCCGAGCCGGTGCGTCAGCCGGTAGCGGCCGTCCCCGACGGTGCCGAGCGGGGCGGCGGTGCCGCGGCCCGGGGTCTGCGGGCCGCCCCCGGCGAACGGCGGCAGCGCGGAGGTCGCCGCCTCGTCCCCGGGCCCGGGGATCCTCGGCGTCCCGCCGGTCCCACCGCCCGCCCGGGCCCCGCCGTCGTCGTCCGGCTGCTGGGTCTGTGCCATCGCTCCTCGCCCCGGGCGGTCGCTCGGATCGCGGTGCCCTGTCGCTTGCGTATCCCCGAACGCTACCGCCTCCGGCGGACGGTCGTGGCACGCCCGGGGTGGGCCAAGGCCGTCAGATCAGGGCATTCCCGTCGCCCCGGCCGTCCACCACCGTGACACTCATGGCGGGGGCGCCGTGCAGCACCTTGGTCTTGGTCTTGTCCTGCGCGTTGTTGATCACGATCGCGATGATGATGCCCGCCAGCACCAGCACGCCGACGATGATCGAGATCACCACGACGGCCGTCGAGCAGCCGCCCCCGGAGGGCTTCGGCTGCTGGTACGGCGGCATCGGCCGCGGCGGCGGGGTGTGCGCCGGCTGCGGGAAGCCGGGGCGCGGGGTCTGGTAGGCGGGCGGCGGGGTCTGGTACGGCGGCCGCGCCTGCTGCGCCTGCTGGGGGTGGACCTGCTGGGGGTACTGCGGCTGCGGGGCCGGCGTCCGGTAGGCGGGCGGCGGGGTCTGGTACTGCTGGCCCGGGAACGGCTGCGGCGTCTGCGGGGCCTGCGGCGGCGCCGGGGTCGGGGCGGCGTGCGCCGAGCGCGGGCCCTCGCCGATCACCAGCGGGGTGCTGGCCTTGAGCTGCTGCCCGCTGCCGCCGCCCTTGAGCTCCGCGATCAGCCGCTCGGCCTCGTCCCGCATGTCGGCCGCGCTCTGGAAGCGGTGCGCCGGGTCCTTGCGCAGGGCCTGCCCGACGTAGGCGTCCACCACCGGGGTCACCGAGGGGTTGAGGCTGGAGGGCGCCGGCGGCTCCTCCTGGACGTGCTTGTAGGCGATCGAGAAGGCCGAGTCGCCGTCGAAGACCAGTCGGCCGGTGATCATCTCGAAGAGCATCACGCCGACCGAGTACAGGTCGGAGCGCGCGTCCACCGGCTTGCCGAGCGCCTGCTCGGGCGAGAGGTACTGCGGGGTGCCGACCACCATGCCGGTCTGGGTCATCGACGTGACGCCGGACTCCAGCGCCCGGGCGATGCCGAAGTCCATGACCTTGACGTTGCCCTTGCGGTCGAACATGACGTTGCCGGGCTTGATGTCGCGGTGCACGAGACCCATGTCGTGCGACGCCTCCAGCGCGTTCAGCACGCCGACGATGACCCGCAGGGCCTCCTCGGGCGGCATCGCGCCGTGCTGGGCGACGGCCTCGTTGATCGCGTCGCGCAGGCCCTTGCCGTCGACCAGCTGCATGACGATGTACGGCGTGCTGGAGCCGTCGGGGGCGATGTCCTCGCCGCTGTCGTACACCGTGACGATGTTCGGGTGCTCCAGCCGGGCCACGGCCTGGGCCTCGCGGCGGAAGCGCTCCTTGAAGGACTCGTCCCGGCCCAGCTCGCTGTGCATGCTCTTCAGTGCCACCGACCGGCCCAGCACGCTGTCGTACGCGAGGTGCACGGAGGCCATGCCGCCCTCGCCCAGCAGCTGCTGCAGCACATAGCGGCCGTTGCCCAGGGAGGAGCCCTCGACCGCCGCGTTGCCGTGCTCGCTCATGGTGCTCTGCTCCCCCTCGACGCGGCGCGGTGCCGCGACCGTGACGTTCGGTCTCGTCCGTACTACGTGCTACGTGGTGGGCCCCGCTCAGCCGGCCCGGTGGACCCCTGCCGCGGCGGCATCGGCCGACGACAGGGGTCAGGGTATCGGCTCGCGCCGACGTCGATCGGCTCAGGGCCGGACCGGAAGGCTACAGGTCCGGACCCCGGGTACGGCCCGCCGGGACGGCTACAGGTACGGGCCGGAGCGGATGCCGCGGCCCTGGCCCGGCTCGTCCTCGTCCGGTTCCGCGCCGTTGAGGCCGGGCGGCAGCGCCCTGCGCATCTGCTCCAGCTGCGCCCGCGCCGCCATCTGCTGGGCGAACAGGGCGGTCTGGATGCCGTGGAACAGGCCCTCCAGCCAGCCGACCAGCTGGGCCTGGGCGATCCGCAGCTCCGCCTCGGTCGGGATGGAGTCCTCGGTGAACGGCAGCGAGAGCCGCTCCAGCTCCGCGACCAGCTCGGGGGCCAGCCCGAGCTCCAGCTCCTTGATGGAACTGGCGTGGATGTCCTTCAGCCGGGCCCGGCTGGCCTCGTCGAGGGGCGCCGCCCGCACTTCCTCCAGCAGCTGCTTGATCATGCTGCCGATGCGCATGACCTTGGCCGGCTGCTCGACCATCTCGGTCACCGGAAGCTCACGGGGCATCTCGCCCTCGTCCCCGCCCGTCACGTCGGCGAACCCCTGCCCCACGGGCATCCCGTCCGGTCCGACGATCAGCACCTTCTGGCCGTCCTGCCCGCCGCCGGCCCGGAAGGGCTCCTGCGACGAGCGCTCGTTCATCGGATTCGTCATGAACAACATTCTCTCTCACTGGGGTTGGTCCGGCGGAAGCCCCCGTTCGCCCCGCCGCCCTGTCCCGCCCGCCACGACGGTACGCCCCCGCCCGCCCCACCGGTATCCGTACGGGTACTCAGATCCACCGTCCCGCCCGAATCCCGAACCCGGGACCGCCGCGGGACCGCCGCGGGAGCGCTCAGCCGCGGCGCAGGCGCAGGCCGACCAGGCCGAGGCCGCAGCCGATCAGGCTCAGCCCGGCGCCGAGCGGCAGCTGGACGGTGGAGGCGTCGCGCCAGTGCGCGGGCAGCACGATCGGGGCGGCGGCAGCGGCGACGGTCTGGCCGGAGGCCGTCGTCACGCTCTCCCCGGAGGTGTCCTCGGTGGGCCCGGCCTCCGGGCTCCCCCGGTCGGCGTCGGACCGGTCGGCCTCGGGCGCCTGCCCGGGTACCTGGTCCGGTGCCTGCCCGGGTGCCTGGTCCGGCACCTGGTCGGGCGCCTGCTCCACCGCCGCGTCCGCCCGCTCGGGCGCCGAGCCGGGCCGGTGCCGGAACGCCCTGGAGCCACCCGTGTCCGGGCGCCCGTGCGCCACCGGGTGCCGGGGCGGAGGGGCCTCCGGCACGGACGGGACGGCCGCCGCCACCGGCCGCGCCTCCGCCGCCGGGGAGGCTGTCGAGGAGGCCACCGGGGAAGGGGCAGCCGAAGGGACGGCCGCCGAGGACGGCGCGGGAGAGGGCGAAGGCGACGGCGAGGGCGCCGCCACCGCGATCGTCGCGGCGGCCAGCGGGAGCGTCAGCCCCAGCAGCGCCCCCGCGACGACCCGCTGGGCCCGGTACGACAGCGAACGGCGGCAACCACCGCGACGGCTACGACGGCGAGCGAGGAGCACGGAGAAGGGTGCGGCCACGGTCGGAGGTCCTTCCGACGGCCGACCCCGCTCTGGGCGGGGTCAGCGGCGGGACAGCTCGTGACCAGCCTCACACACTCCGACATTCGAGGCATTTCGGGCGCCCTTCCCGGGCGCCCGCCCCCCTCAGGCCCGCAGCACGACCTTCCCCACCTGCTCGCCCGCCTCCAGCACCCGGTGCCCCTCCCCGGCCTCGGTCAGTGGCACCACCCGGTCGACCACCGGCTTCACCACCCCGGACTCGACCAGCGGCCACACGTGCTCCCGCACGGCCGCCACGATCGCCGCCTTCTCCGCCAGCGGCCGTCCCCGCAGGTTGGTCGCGATCACCGCGGCCCGCTTGCGCAGCAGCGCGTTGAGGTCGAGCTCGCCCTTCACCCCGCCCTGCAGCCCGATGATCACCAGCCGCCCGTTGACGGCCAGGGCGTCCACGTTCCGCTGCAGGTACTTGGCGCCCATGATGTCCAGGATCACGTCCGCCCCGGCCCCGCCCGTGGCCTCCCGCAGGGCCTCGACGAAGTCCTGCTCCCGGTAGTCGATCAGGATGTCCGCGCCCAGCTCCGCGCAGCGGGCCAGCTTCTCCGCGCTGCCGGCCGTCACCGCGACCCGCGCGCCGACCGCCTTGGCCAGCTGGATCGCCATCGTCCCGATGCCGCTGGCGCCGCCGTGCAGCAGCACCGTCTCGCCGGGCCGCAGGTGCGCGGTGAGGAACACGTTGGACCAGACCGTGCAGGCCACCTCCGGCAGCGCCGCGGCCTGCTCGGGGCCCAGCCCCTTCGGCAGCGGCAGCAGCTGCCCGGTCGGCACCGCGACCAGCTGGGCGTACCCGCCGCCGGAGAGCAGCGCGCACACCTCGTCGCCCACCGCCCAGCCGGACACCCCCGGCCCGAGGGCCACGATCCGCCCGGCGCACTCCAGCCCCGGGTAGGGCGAGGCGCCGGGCGGTGGGTTGTAGAAGCCCTGCCGCTGGAGCAGGTCGGCCCGGTTGACGGCGGTGGCCGCCACCTCGACCAGGACCTCGCCCTCGCCGGCCACCGGATCGGGCACCTCGGACCACACCAGGGCCTCGGGGCCGCCCGGCACGGGAATCGTCATCGCATACATGGTTCCGAACCTACTGCGCGCCCCGGCCTCGAGCCGGTCAGGCCCCGCGCCGCTCGGCGGACTTGATGACGATCACCCGGTCGGTGAGCTGCAGCACCGACGCCTCCGGCTCGGTGTAGTTGAGCACCCGCCGGCCCCGGACCACCGCGACCACCAGTTCCTCGCACTCGCGCGGGCTGTGCCCGGCCTCGGCCCGGGTGACGGGCCGCTCCACGACGTCCAGCCCGTTGCCGTACGTCAGCAGGTCCTCCATCACCGCCCCGGCGTTCGGGCTGAGCATCGACAGCCCGAGCAGCCGCCCGGCCGAACTGGAGCTGGTGACCACCACGTCGGCGCCGCTCTGCCGCAGCAGCGGCGCGTTCTCGTCCTCCCGCACGGCCGCGACCACCGTGGCGCCCTTGTTCAGCTGGCGCGCCGTCAGGGTGATCAGCACGGCGGTGTCGTCCCGCTCGGGGGCGACGACGATCCGGGCCGCCGTGGGGACGGCCGCCCGGACCAGGGTGTCCGTACGGGTCGCGTCGCCGACCACCCCGACCAGGCCGTGCTGCGCGGCCTGGTCGACCACCTTGCGCTGCGGGTCGACGACGACGATCTCCTCCTTCTTCACCCCCTGGCCGAGCAGGGTGTCGACGGCGCTGCGCCCCTTCGTCCCGTAGCCGATGACGACGGTGTGCTCGCGCACGGTGGACCTCCAGCGGTTCAACCGCCATTGCAGGCGGGTGCGTTCGGTGAGCACCTCCAGGGTGGTGCCGACCAGGATGATCAGGAACAGCACGCGCAGCGGGGTGATCACGAGGATGTTGGTGAGCCTGGCGCTGTCGCTGAACGGCGTGATGTCGCCGTACCCGGTGGTGGAGAGGGTCACGGTGGCGTAGTACGCCGCGTCCAGGAAGCTGAGCTCGCCATCCGCGTTGTCGTTGTAGCCGCTGCGGTCGAGGTAGACGATCACCGTGGTGGCGACGAGCACAGCCAGTGCCAGCAGCAGCCGTGAGCCCACCTGCCGCACGGCCGGAGCCGACGGCCGTGCGGGCAGCACGATCCCGGCGTCCGCCCACGGCTCCGTCCCCGGTGCCGCGACGCTCCGCAGCCGATTCACGGCGCCTCCACCAGCTCGACGGGCTCCCCCGCCGCCACCCCGCCGGGCGGCAGCACGGCCAGCGCCTCGGCCCTGGCCAGGCCGCGCAGCATCGCCGGCCCGTCGAAGGCGAGGGGTACGACGCCCTCGGCGGTGCGCCGCACGGGCTGAAGCCGGGTGTCCACCGGGTGCCCGGGCAGGGCGACGGCCGCCCTGGCGGGGGCGGGGCCCGCGGCGGGACGCCCGGCGAGGGCGTGCAGCAGCGGCAGGGCGAGGGTCGCCATCCCGGCGACGGCGGCCAGCGGATTGCCCGGCAGGCCCACCAGGTGCCGCCCGCCGGGGAGTTCGGCCAGCAGCATCGGGTGCCCGGGCCGCACGGCCACGCCGTCCACCAGCAGCCGGGCTCCGGCCTCGGCAAGTGCCCGGTGCAGGAAGTCGACCGGGCCGGCCGCCGTACCGCCGGTGGTGAGCACCAGGTCGGCCTCGCAGTGCCGCAGCGCGTCCCGCAGCAGACCGAAGTCGTCCCGTACGCACCGGACTTCGGCCACCTCGGCGCCGGCCGACCGCAGCCAGGGCGGCAGCAGCGGCCCCAGCGCGTCCCGCACCAGGCCCGCCCCGGGCACCCCGGAGGAGAGCAACTCGTCGCCCAGAACGAAGAGTTGGACGACGGGACGGCGGCGCACGGTCAGCCGGTCGTGCCCGCAGGCGGCGGCCAGCCCGAGCACGGCGGGCCCCACGGGGGTGCCGGCGGGCAGCAACTCCTCGCCCCTGCGGCACTCCTGACCGCGCGGGCGCACGTCCTGGCCGGTGGTCACGGGCATCGGGCCGCAGGCGTGCAGCAGCGCCCCGTCCGTCCGCCCGTGCTCGCGGCGCAGCACGGCCGTGGCGCCGGAGGGCAGTTGGGCGCCGGTGGCGATCTCCACGGCCGCGCCGTCCGCCAGCGCGGCCGCATCGGCCCGCCCGGCGAGCACCCGCCCGGTGACCCGCCAGGGGCCGGGGCCTGCGACGGCCCAGCCGTCCATCGCGGAGGTGTCGAAGGCGGGCAGGTCGGTGAGCGCGGCGAGCGGCTCGGCGAGGGTGCGGCCGAGCGCCTCGGCCAGCGGCAGTCCGACCGGCGGCAGCGGCCGCAGCCCGGCCCGGCGGGCCCGCTCCCGGGCCTGCGCCCAGCCCGTCACGCCGGGGCCGGTCGACGGGGCGGCCACCGTGGTCTGCCCGGCCGCGCTCACGGCTCGCCCGGCCCGGCGGCGGCCGCCCACCGCTCGGCGAGCGCCACGGCCCGCCGCGACGCCTCCTCCACGGCCTGCGGCCCGCCACCGCGCTGAGCGGCGGCGTAGCCGATCAGGAAGGCGGTCAGCGGCGCGGCCGGCCGCTCCACCCCGTGCGCGACCACCCGGGCCATGTCGAGCAGTCCCCGGACGTCCACATCCAGGTCGATGCCCAGGTCGGCGCCGACCTCGGCGATCCAGTCATCCAGCGTGCGCTCCATGCGCCCATGCTGCCCGATCGGGGATTCTCCGGAGGTGTTCGCCCCGTGTGCGGCGCGCGTCGTTTCGCTCACAACCCGCTCGCGCCCTATGTGCGGTCGCGGTCGCGGGCCTGCTCCAGGTCCTCCCAGGTGTCGCAGTCGTACGCCACGTCGTCCGTGTCCGCGACCAGCACCCGCCCGAGCCCGCCGACGAGGCGGTGCAGCGGCCGCCCGGCCGGGTCGCCGAGGGCGGCCAGGGCCGTGCGGAGGGCGTCGGCCCGGTACGCGGCGGCCAGCGGCTGGTCGCGGCCGCCGGCGTCGATCAGCAGGGCCGCGTCCACACCCGGGGCCGCCGCGTCGAGGGCGGCGACCAGCCGCTCCACCGTGCGCCGGTTCAGGAAGGGCAGGTCGGCGGCGAGCAGCAGCACGACCGGCGCCTCCACCAGCGCCAGCCCGGCCGCGACGGCCGCGACCGGCCCGCCGCCGGGCGGCTGCTCCCCGGTCCAGCGGACGCCGGGCCGTACGGTCGGCCGCTCCGGCCCGACCACGGCAACGGTCCGGGCGCCCTCGCAGGCGGCGAGCACCCGGTCGAGCAGCGTGCTCTCCCCCACGGTGAGGCCGGGCTTGTCGGCCCCGCCCAGCCGCCGGGCGGCCCCGCCGGCGGGCACGATCACGTCGTACGGCGTCATACGGCCAGTATCTAGCCCTCGGACTCCCCTGAGTCCCCTGAGTCCCCTGAGTCCGAGGCGTCCTCGGGCTCCACGGGCTCCTCCACCGGCGCCTGCGCCGCCCGCCCGGTGTTGGCCACCGCGCCGAGCTCCAGGAAGGCCGGCAGGGTCAGCTCCCCGTACCGCTCGCTCATCGCGGTGACCAGCGCCTCCGGGTCGTCCGGGTGCTCCGCCAGCAGCCGGTCGAAGTCCCGCAGGTACTCCCCGGTGAAGGCGAGCACCCGGGCCGCGTCGTCGCCCTGCTCGGGGGCGCGGTGCCCGGCGATCACCCGGTCCACGCCGAGGTCGGCGATCCGGGTGAGGTTGTGGCCCCAGGTGGTGCGCTGGGCCGGGGTGGTGTCGGCCGTCCACACGTGGGTGCCGTTGCTGACGAAGTCGCCCGCGATGGCCGTGCGGATGCTCGGCACGTGGACGACGGTGGAGTCCCCGCAGTCGGCCTGCCCGAGCAGCAGCACCGGGATGACCTGCTGGTCGAGCATCAGCGGCTGCGGCAGCAGCGGGGCCGGGATCAGCGGGTGGTCGGGGATGTCGTCGCCGTACACCGGCTTCCACTGGGCGACCTTGGCGGCGACGGTGCTCCGGATGCCCTCGACCACGGCGGGCGCGGCCAGCAGCTGCGCCTCGGGGAAGAGCCGCAGCACCTCCTCGGCGCCGAAGTAGTGGTCGGGGTGCTGGTGGGTGACGAGCACGGCGAGCAGCCGCCTGCCCTTGCCCGCGACCCACTCGGCCACCTCGCGCCCGGCGCTGCGGGTGAGCTGGGCGTCGACGAGGATCGCGGTGCGCTCGCCGAGGATCAGCGTGGAGGTCGTGAAGAAGGCCGACTCGGGCCCGGTGAACACGGCGATCTCCAGCGGCCGCACGGCCCCGGTGGCCTTCTCGGGTGCACCACCGGGCTCGGCGTCCGCCCGTTGCACGCCGGAGCCCTCCTCGGGCGGGGACGACGTCACGGGCTGCTCCCTCTGCTCGGCGGTCGGTCGTACTGCGCCCTACAGCATGGGAGCACCGGCGCCCGATTGCGCGGGAGGCGCGCCCGGCGGGGCGCGCGCCTTCACGTCACACCGCGACCGCGGCGCCGATCTCCTTGCCCCGGCGGGCGGCCAGCTCCAGCGCCTCGGCCCTGGACTCGGCGGCGCGCCCGATGAAGTCGGCCATCGCGGGGACGGTCGGCGCCAGCGTGAACTCGGGAACGATGAAGTCCACCTCCAGCCCGAGCATGCCGGTCAGCACCTTCTCCAGGTAGGTGGTGACGAACTCGTACGGCTCACGCGGCGCCCCCGGCGCGTACGAGCCGCCGCGGGAGGCGACCACGGTGACCGGGGTGCCCTTGGCGCTGGGCGTCTCGCCGGCGGTGCGGCCCATCAGGATCACGTGGTCCAGCCACGCCTTGAGGGTCGACGGGACCGTGAAGTTGTACATCGGGGCGCCGATCAGCACCGCGTCGGCGGACTCCAGCTCGGTCATGACCTCCTCGCGCAGCGCGAAGGCGGCCTGCTGCTCGGCGGTGCGGGCCTCGGCCGGGAGGAAGGCGCTGACGACGCCGTGTCCGTCCAGGTGCGGGAGCGGTGCGGCGGCGAGGTCCCGGTAGACGACGGTGCCGCCGGGGTTCGCGGCCAGCCAGGCGGCGCGGTAGGCGGCCGTGACCTCGCGGGAGACGGAGCCGTCGAGGAGGGCGGAGGAGTCGAGGTGCAGGAGCGTGGGCATGACGGTTCTCCATGACGTAAGGAGCTGCGGACTTCTCTGTTGCTGCAACTACGGTAGCAGCTTACTTTTCTGCAGTCACTAGTGACGAGTTCGGTAAGCTGGAGCCATGGCCGAGCACCAGGCAGTGACCGAACCGGAAACCCCCGAGGGCACGGCGGCACCCGGGCCCTGTGGAGCCGCAGAGGGCCACGGGACCTGCTTCGACGTCGAGAACGCCCTCACCCGGGTCTTCTCCCTGCTGGGCAAGCGCTGGACGGGCCTCCTGCTGGGCGTCCTCACCAGCAACGGCCCCGCCTACTTCTCCGAACTGCGCCGAGCGATCCCGGGCATCAGCGAACGGATGCTCTCCGACCGGCTCACCGAACTGGGCGACGCCGGGCTGGTCGTCCGCGAGGTCGACGAGGGCCCGCCGCTGCGCGTCAGCTACCGGCTCACCGAGGGCGGCGCCGCGCTCAAGCCCGCGCTCACCGAACTGGCCGTCTGGGCCAACCAGTACCTGCCCGAGCACGCGCTCAAGGGCCGCTGCTGACGGAAAAACGGGACGAGGGCCCGTCCGCCGGTTCCGGCGGACGGGCCCTCGTCCCGTGAAGTGAAACTCAGCGCTTGGCCCGCAGCCGGGCCACCCGGTCCGCGATGCCCCAGGACGTCACCCGCCAGAGCGCCTCGACGACGATGCTGCGGCTCATCTTGGACGCGCCCAGCTCGCGCTCGACGAAGGTGATCGGCACCTCGGCCACCTTGAAGCCGGCCTTCACCGTGCGCCAGGCCAGGTCGACCTGGAAGCAGTACCCGGCCGAGGCCACCTCGTCCATGCCCAGGCCCAGCAGGGTCTCCTTGCGGAAGGCCCGGTAGCCGCCGGTGACGTCCCGGATCGGCACGCCCAGCATCAGCCGCGAGTAGGTGGAGCCGCCGCGCGAGAGCAGCAGCCGGGACTTCGGCCAGTTCACCACCCGGCCGCCGGGCACCCAGCGCGAGCCCAGCACCAGGTCGGCGCCGCGCAGCGCGGTCAGCAGCCGGTCGAGCTCCTCGGGCTGGTGGGAGCCGTCCGCGTCCATCTCGACGAGCACGTCGTAGCCCTGGTCGATGCCCCAGCGGAAGCCCGCGAGGTAGGCGGCGCCCAGGCCCTCCTTGCCCTTGCGGTGCATGACGTGGACGTTCTCGTCCTCGACGGCCAGCTTGTCGGCCAGCTCGCCCGTCCCGTCCGGGCTGTTGTCGTCGGCGACCAGCACGTGGGCCTCGGGGACGGCTGCGCGCACCCGGCCGACGATTCGCTCGACGTTCTCCGCCTCGTTGTAGGTCGGGATGATCACCAGAACCCTGCCGAGATCAGCAAAACTCCGCTGGTTCACGGTCACGTACAAACCTCTCGGCCGATGGCGGGAAAATTGGCGGAACCGCGGCACCCGCACTCTGGAACGCGGCCCCGCAGCCAGCCCGCCGGCGTCGCCACGGTGGAGAACTGTTGTGCAGGACGGAGACTTCCGCGTCCTGGCATCCTACTACCGCGGCCCCGGGAACCGCCGGTCCGTCCTCGGCACTCCCACCGGACACCCACCGTTTCCCCGTCCGGGACATCGGTCGGCTAGGGTCGATGCCCCTGCCCGTGCCCGGACCGCCCGCGCCGCCGCGGCGAAGGACGTTCAGCGAAGGAGTAGGACCGCGCGCATGGACAGGCTCGTCAACACCGTCCGCCCGTACGCCTGGGGATCGCTCACGGCCCTGCCCGAGCTCCTCGGCCAGGAGCCGACCGGCGAACCGCAGGCCGAACTGTGGATGGGCGCCCACCCCGGCGACCCGTCCCGCGTCGACCGCGGCGAGGGCCCGAGCCGGCTGGACGAGCTGATCGCGGCCGACCCGCAGGGCGAACTGGGCGCGGCGAGCGTCGCGAAGTTCGGCCCGACCCTCCCCTTCCTGTTCAAGGTCCTCGCCGCGGGCATCCCGCTCTCCATCCAGGCCCACCCCACCCTGGCCCAGGCCCGGGCCGGGTTCGCCGCCGAGAACGCCCTCGGCATCCCGCTGGACGCCCCCGAGCGCAACTACCGCGACGACAACCACAAGCCCGAACTGATCTGCGCCCTGGGCGAGTTCGAGGGCCTCTGCGGCTTCCGCCGGCCCGCCGACGCGGCCCGGCTGATGGCCGGCCTCAAGGTGCCCGGGCTCGCCCCGGTGATCGAGCTGCTGGGCGCCGAGGACGAGTCCGAGGCACTGCGCGGCGCCCTGGTCGCCGTGCTGACGATGGACGGCGAGGCAGCCTCGCGGATCGTACGGGAGAGCGTCGAGGCCCTCTGGCGTACCGACCCGGACGGCGAGTACGCGCCCTACGCCCGGATCGCCAAGGACTTCCCCGAGGACCGCGGCGTGATCGTGGGCCTGCTCCTCCACCACTTCCGGCTGCGCGCCGGAGAGGCGCTCTACCTGGGCGCCGGGGTGCCGCACGCCTACCTGTCCGGCGCCTGCGTCGAGCTCCAGGCCAACTCCGACAACGTGCTGCGGGCCGGTCTCACCCCCAAGCACATCGACGTGCCGCAGCTCCTGGACGTCGTGGTCGTCGAGCCCTGCACGCCCGAGATCCTGCACCCCCGCCCGGTCGACACCACCCCCGGCGAGGAGCTCTACCCCGTCCCGATCGACGAGTTCCGCCTCTCCCGCTTCACCCTGGACGGCACCGCGTACGAGATCGACGGCCGCACCCCGCAGATCCTGCTCTGTACCGAGGGCACCGTCGACCTCACCGCCCCCGACGGCACCGCCCTCACCCTGACCCGCGGCGCCTCCGCCTACCTCCCCGCCACCGGTACCCCGACCCGCCTCTCCGCCCCGGCCCCCGCGACCCTCTTCCGCGCGACGGTCACGCTGTAGGAGGGCTCAGTCCCGGGTCATGTCGACGAAGCGGGAGTAGTGGCCCTGGAAGGCGACGGTGATGGTGGCGGTGGGGCCGTTACGGTGCTTGGCGACGATCAGGTCGGCCTCGCCCGCGCGGGGGGACTCCTTCTCGTAGGCGTCCTCGCGGTGCAGCAGGATGACCATGTCGGCGTCCTGCTCGATGGAGCCGGACTCTCGCAGGTCTGACACCATCGGCCGCTTGTCGGTGCGCTGCTCGGGGCCACGGTTCAGCTGGGAGAGTGCGATGACCGGCACCTCCAGCTCCTTGGCCAGCAGCTTGAGGTTACGGGACATGTCCGAGACCTCCTGCTGGCGGTTCTCGGCCCGGCGGGAGCCTCCGGACTGCATCAGCTGGAGGTAGTCGATGACGATCAGCTTGATGTCGTTGCGCTGCTTGAGCCGGCGGCACTTGGCGCGGATCTCCATCATCGACAGGTTCGGGGAGTCGTCGATGAACAGCGGGGCCTCGCTGACGTCCGGCATCCGGCGGGCGACGCGCGTCCAGTCGTCGTCCGTCATGTTGCCGGAGCGCATGTGGTGCAGCGCGACCCGGGCCTCGGCGGAGAGCAGGCGCATCGCGATCTCGTTGCGCCCCATTTCGAGCGAGAAGATCACGCTCGGCAGCTTGTTGTGGATCGAGCAGGCCCGGGCGAAGTCCAGCGCGAGGGTGGACTTACCCATGGCGGGGCGGGCCGCGATGACGATCATCTGGCCGGGGTGGAGGCCGTTGGTGAGCGCGTCGAAGTCGGCGAAGCCGGTCGGCACGCCGGACATCTGGCCCTGGCGGGAGCCGATCGCCTCGATCTCGTCGAGGGCGCCCTCCATGATGTCGGCGAGCGGGGCGTAGTCCTCGTTGGTCCGCTGCTCGGTGACGGCGTAGATCTGCGCCTGGGCGGCGTTGACGATCTCGTCCACGTCGCCCTCGGCCGCGTAGCCCATGCCGGCGATGCGGGTGCCGGCCTCGACCAGGCGGCGCAGGACGGCGCGCTCGTTGACGATCTGGGCGTAGTACTCGGCGTTGGCCGCGGTCGGGACGGAGTTGACCAGGGTGTGCAGGTAGGAGGCCCCGCCGACGCGCTGCAGTTCGCCGCGCTTGGTCAGCTCGCCGGCCACGGTGATCGGGTCGGCCGGCTCGCCCCGGGCGTAGAGGTCGAGGATCGCGCCGTGGATCATCTCGTGCGCGGGCCGGTAGTAGTCGGCGGGCTTGAGCACCTCCACGACGTCGGCGATGGCGTCCTTGGAGAGCAGCATGCCGCCGAGGACGGACTGCTCGGCGGCGAGGTCCTGCGGGGGGACGCGCTCGAAGCCGTCGGCGCCGCCCTGGCCCTCGTCCGCGCCGCCGTCCCGGCGGTCGCCCTTGCCGCCCCGGAAACCGTCCTTCTGGAACCCGTCCTTCTGGAAGCCGCCCTTCTTGAAGCCCTCGCCGCGCCCGCCGCCGCCCTGACCGCCGCCACCGCCCTGGCCACCGCGGTTGCGGGAGACGGGAAGGCGGTCGCCGGGCCCTTCCGGGAAGGGGGCGTCGTCGAAGGCCCCGGCCGGGAACGGGTCCTCGGCGGGCTGCCAGTCCTCCTCCGGCGGCGGGGCGTCGTGGGGGTCGTACTGGGGGCCGGTCACGCGTTTCCCCGATCAGCGAGTGGTGCGAGTCTGGAGCGGAGCCGCTCCTCTTTGTACGCCACGGCAGCGACAAACCGGACGCCGGGGCGGGCGGGAGTGTCGGGTGGAGGGCCCACGCTAAGGCGCCGGGAGCCCTGGCGCCAAGGCGGTTATCCACAGGGGGTGTGGACGAGTGGCCCCGGGCTGTGGAGAAGTGCCGCAAAGCTGTGGACACCCCTGTGGAAGCTCCTGTGGATAAACCGACCATCGCCCCACTGTCAACTCGCTGACCTGCGATTACCTCTTCCCGGGGCTGTGCATGAGAAATTCTTCACACGCTGCCGGACGGCCGCGGGCGCCTCGCCCTCCGCGACCGTCCTCCACATGTTCGAGTAATGCTCGAAAAGCCATAGCAGCCATTACCTGTGGATGAGTACGCTGGTCCCCATGACCGCCGCCCCCACCGAGCCGCGCGCCGGACGCCGTCACGACCGGGAGATCCTCTCCCTGGCCGTGCCCGCCTTCGGCGCCCTCGTCGCCGAGCCCCTCTTCCTGATGGCCGACTCGGCGATCGTCGGCCACCTCGGCACCCCGCAGCTCGCCGGTGTCGGCGTCGCCTCCGCCGCCCTGGCCACCGCGACCGGGGTGTTCGTCTTCCTCGCCTACGCCACCACCGCGGCCGTCGCCCGCCGGATCGGCGCCGGGGACCGGCGGGGCGCCGTCCAGCAGGGCGTCGACGGCCTCTGGCTGGCGCTCGGCCTCGCCGTCCCCGTCGTGCTGCTCACCCTGCTGCTGGCCCCCTGGGTGGCCACCGCGCTGGGCGCCTCGCCCACGGCGGCGCCGTACGCCGTGACGTACCTGCGGATCAGCTCCCTGGGCATCCCCGCGATGCTCCTGGTGCTGGCCGCCACCGGCGTGCTGCGCGGACTCCAGGACACCCGCACCCCGCTGGTGGTGGCCGTGGCGGGCTTCGCGGCCAACCTCGGCCTCAACGCGGGCCTGGTGTACGGCGCCGGGCTCGGGGTGGCCGGCTCCGCCTGGGGGACGGTGCTGGCGCAGACCGGGATGGCGGCCGTCTACCTGGTCGTGGTCGTGCGCGGCGCCCGCCGTGAGCGGGCCTCCCTGCGACCGGACCGGGCCGGTATCCGGGCGAGCGCCAGGGCCGGGGGCCCGCTGCTGGTGCGGACGCTCAGCCTGCGCGCGGTGCTGATGCTCGCCACCGCCGTGGCCGCCCGGCTCGGCGACGACCAGGTGGCCGCGCACCAGGTCACCATGACGCTGTTCAACTTCCTGGCCTTCGCGCTGGACGCCATCGCCATCGCCGGCCAGGCCATCATCGGGCGCTTCCTGGGCGCCGGGGACGTCCCCAGCGCGAAGGGGGCCACCCGGCGGATGGTCGAGTGGGGCGTCGGCTCCGGGCTGCTGCTCGGCCTGCTGGCGGTGCTCGCCCGCCCGCTGTACATCCCGCTGTTCACGCCCGATCCGGCCGTCCAGGCGCAGCTGGGCACCGCCCTGCTGCTGCTCGCCCTCAGCCAGCCGGTGGCCGGACTGGTCTTCGTCCTGGACGGGGTGCTGATGGGCGCCGGGGACGGTCCCTACCTGGCCCGGGCCGCGCTGGCGACGCTGGCGGTGTTCACCCCGGTCGCCCTGGCCGTCCCCGCCAGCGGCACCGGGCTGGCCGGGCTCTGGTGGGCGATGAACCTGTTCATGCTGGTCCGCGCCGGCTTCCTGGTCTGGCGCGCCCGGGGCGGCCGCTGGCTGGTCACCGGCGCGGTCAGAAGCTGAGGAACCACCCCCGGGAACCACCCCCGGGAACGACCCCCGGGAACGACCGAGGGCCGGACTCCCGGAGGAGTCCGGCCCTCAGGCCACTGCTAGGGAATTCAGGCAGCCACGACGGCGACGTCGAGGTTGGCCACGACGTCCGAGTGCAGCTTGACCGAGACCTTGTGGGTGCCCACGGTCTTGATCGGCGAGGCGATCGCGACGGCGCGCTTGTCCACGGACGGACCGCCGGCGGCCTTGATGGCCTCGACGACGTCGGCCTGGGTCACCGAGCCGAACAGACGGCCGGCGTCGCCCGAGCGGACGGCCAGCTTGACCTGGACGCCCTCGAGCTTGCCCTTGACCTCGGTGGCGGCCTCGAGCGTCTGGATGGCGTGGATCTTGCGGGCGCGACGGATCGCGTCGACGTCCTTCTGGCCACCCTTGGTCCAGCGGATGGCGAAGCCACGCGGGACCAGGTAGTTGCGGGCGTAACCGTCCTTGACCTCGACGATCTCGCCGGCCGAGCCCAGGCCCGGCACCTCGTGCGTGAGGATGATCTTCATTACTCGGTCACCCTCTCTTAGCGCGCGGTGCTGGTGTAGGGCAGCAGCGCCATCTCACGGCTGTTCTTCACGGCCGTCGCGACGTCACGCTGGTGCTGGGTGCAGTTGCCGGTGACCCGGCGGGCACGGATCTTTCCGCGGTCGGAGATGTACTTCCGCAGCAGGTTCGTGTCCTTGTAGTCAACGTAGTTGACCTTGTCCTTGCAGAAGACGCAAACCTTCTTCTTCGGCTTGCGAGCAGGCGGCTTCGCCATGGTGTGCTCCATTTGGGGTTCACGGCCCGGTCGGCGCCCGAAGGCGCCGGCGGCCGGGCCGCACGAAATCTGTCAGCTCTTAGAACGGAGGCTCTTCCGAGTAGCCGCCACCGCCGCCGCCGCCGGAGTTTCCACCCCAGCCGCCGCTCTGGTTCCCACCGGACGGGGCGCTGGACGCCCAGGGGTCGTCGGACGGGCCGGACTGGCCGCCGGAGTTTCCACCCCAGCTGCCGCCCTGCTGGCCGCCACCGCCGCCTCCCCAGTTGCCCTGGCCGCCGCCGCTCTGCTGGCCGCCGCCGAAGCCGCCACCGCCGCCGGGACCGCCGGAGCGGTTGGCGCGGGTGACCTTGGCGGTCGCCGAGCGCAGGCTCGGGCCGACCTCGTCGACCTCGACCTCGAAGACCGTCCGCTTCTCGCCTTCCTTGGTCTCGTAAGACCGCTGGCGCAGCCGGCCCTGCACGATGACGCGCATGCCCCGCTGAAGCGACTCGGCCACGTTCTCCGCCGGCTGACGCCAGACGTTGCACGTGAGGAAGAGGCTCTCGCCGTCCTTCCACTCGTTCGTCTGGCGGTCGAAGGTGCGGGGGGTGGACGCGATGCGGAACTTCGCGACCGCCGCACCCGACGGGGTGAAGCGCAGCTCGGGATCGTCGACGAGATTGCCGACGAGGGTGATGACGGTCTCGCCTGCCATGGTGGAGATGACCTCTCGGGAAGTTGTCCGTTCACCGCATGTTTCACGTGAAACAGCGGACGCGAGCTACCCGAGACCCGAAGGGCCTCAGAGGTGGCTCAGTGGGTGTCCGGGCGCAGGACCTTGGTCCGCAGAACCGACTCGCTCAGGCCCAGCTGGCGGTCGAGCTCCTTGACGACCTCAGGCGTGGCCTTGAGGTCGATGACCGAGTAGATGCCCTCGGACTGCTTGTTGATCTCGTAAGCCAGACGGCGGCGACCCCAGGTGTCGACCTTCTCCACCTTGCCGCCGCCGTTGCGGACGACAGCCAGGAAGGACTCGATCAGGGGGGAGACAGCGCGCTCCTCGACCGAGGGGTCGAGGATGACCATCAGCTCGTAGTGACGCATGAGTAACCCACCTCCTTTGGACTCAGCGGCCACGGTCTCTCCGTGGCAGGAGGGTTGTGCGTAGCGTCGGCACCGGTGCGGTGACGACACCGGCTCACCGTAGCGGCCGGGTCCGACAGTCGGGCCCCGCTCACCCGAAAGGGTTCGACCCTCACGAGGGCACAAGGGGGCACAACTACACCAGTGCAGACGGCACAGCCTACCTGCACCCGGACGGCCGAACAAAACGCACAGGGGTTGTGGGAGAGGCACAACCGCCGCAATCTGGACGAACGGGATTCCTGCCCGTTCGTCTCCACGCCTGGAGGTGGGACTCATGGCCCAGTCCGTCCACCGCATGCCCGCGCTCACGCTGAACACCGACGGCCACCCGCACCCCCGCGAGAACACCCTGGTGGCGCTCACCGCCGTGCTGGGCGTGATCTCCTTCACCACCTCGTTCTTCTACAACCTGCACCTGCTGACCTCGTGGACCGGCCTGGCCGGGATCGTCACCGGTCTGTGGGGCATGTTCGTCTCGGTCACCACCGCCGAGCGCTTCGTCCTGATGATCACGCTGGGCGCCTCCGCGGTCGGCTTCTACCTCGGCATCGCCCGCGGCGGCCTCTGGGGCTGACCGGGAGGGCCGACCGACAGGGTCCGACCGGGGCGGGGTCCGACCGGCCCCCGTCGAGCCCGTCCGGCCCGTCCAGGAACCCTCGGCGCCCCCGTGGCGTATCTGCAAGCAGACAGGTACGCAACGGGGGCGCCGTCCTGCCCGCAGCCGCGGGCCCTCGGGCCCCGGACGATAGGGTCAGCCCGAGAACCTGGGGCCACCGCAGCCCGACCGACGAGGAGCACCGAGCAAATGAGCCTGCGCCTGAGGACGATCACCCGCGAGGAGCACCTCGCCTTCATCAGGAGCCGCGCCTCGGCCAGCCACATGCAGGTCCCGGCCTGGGGTGACGTGAAGGCCGAGTGGCGCTCGGAGTCGATCGGCTGGTTCGACGAGGCCGACCAGCTCATCGGCGCCGGCCTGGTGCTCTACCGCCAGCTGCCCAAGGTCAAGCGCTACCTCGCCTACCTGCCCGAGGGCCCGGTCATCGACTGGTTCGACCGCGACCTCGAACGCTGGCTCTCCCCGATGCTGGCGCACCTCAAGTCGCAGGGCGCGTTCTCGGTGAAGATGGGCCCGCCGGTGGTCATCCGCCGCTGGAACGCCCCCACCATCAAGGAGGCCATCGCCGGCAAGCAGGCCAAGCGCCTGCGCGACATCGAGGCCGACTGGTACGAGCCGCGCGCCTTCGAGGTGGCCGACCGGCTGCGCAAGGCGGGCTGGCTGCAGGGCGAGGACGGCGGCGCCGGCTTCGGTGACGTCCAGCCGCGCTACGTGTACCAGGTGCCGCTGGCCAACCGCTCGCTGGACGACATCCAGAAGGGCTTCAACCAGCTCTGGCGCCGCAACATCAAGAAGGCCGAGAAGAGCGGCGTCGAGGTCGTCCAGGGCGGCTACGACGAGCTGCCGATCTTCCACCAGCTCTACCTGGTCACCGCCGAGCGCGACAAGTTCACCCCGCGCCCGCTGGCCTACTTCCAGCGGATGTGGAAGGCCCTCAACTCCGAGGACCCGAACCGCATGCGGCTCTACATCGCCTACCACGAGGGCGAGCCGCTGGCCTCGACCACGATGCTGGTCGTCGGCGAGCACGTCTGGTACTCCTACGGCGCCTCCGCCAACCACAAGCGCGAGGTCAAGCCGTCCAACGCGATCCAGTGGCGGATGATGCGCGACGCGTACGCCCTGGGCGGCGGCGTGTACGACCTGCGCGGCATCAGTGACACCCTGGACGAGAACGACCACCTGTTCGGCCTGATCCAGTTCAAGGTCGGCACCGGCGGCCAGGCGGCCGAGTACCTCGGCGAGTGGGACTTCCCGCTGAACAAGCTGCTGCACAAGGCGCTCGACCTCTACATGTCCCGCCGCTGATCCACCGTCCGCCGCTGAGGAGGCTTATCCGATGACGCTGTCGCTCTACCTCGAGACCGACCGCTGGCGCGCCCACCAGCGCTCCGTCCTCGCCGAGTTCCCCGGCCTGGTGCCCGTCGCCAAGGGGAACGGCTACGGCCTGGGCAACCACCGGCTGGCCGAGGAGGCGACGCTGCTCGGCACCGGGGTGCTGGCCGTCGGCACCGCGTACGAGGCCGCCGACGCGGCCGAGTGGTACGGCGGCGAGCTGCTGGTGCTCACCCCGTACCGGGTCGGCGAGGAGGTGCTGCCGCTGCCGCACGCCCGGGTGATCCGGACGGTCGCGAGCGTGGACGCGCTGCGCGCGCTGCACGGTGCCCGGGTGGTGATGGAGTGCATGACCACCATGCGCCGGCACGGTGTGAGCGCGGACGACCTGCGCACCGTCGCCGCCGAGTTGGAGGGCGTCTCCTTCGAGGGCCTGGCGCTGCACCTGCCGATGGACCGGCCGGACGGCTCCAGCCCCGTCGAGGAGGTCGCGTACTGGGTGGACACCGCCGGGGCGGCCGGCATCCCGGTGCACACCGTCTTCGTCAGCCACCTCGGCGCGGCCGGCATGGAGCAGCTGGCCCAGCGCTACCCGGGCACCGTCTTCCGCGCCCGGATCGGCACCCGGCTCTGGCTGGGCGACCACGGCGCGCTGGAGGTCCGGGCGACGGTGCTGGACGTCACCCGGGTGAAGAAGGGCGACCGCTACGGCTACCGCCAGCACCCGGCGCCCTCCGACGGCCACATCCTGGTGGTCGCCGGCGGCACCGCGCACGGCATCGGCCTGGAGGCGCCCAAGTACGTGCAGAGCATGGGCGCTCGGGCCAAGGGCATCGCCCGGGCGGGCCTGGCGACCGTCAACAAGACCAAGTCGCCGTTCCACTGGGCCGGCAAGCAGCTGTGGTTCGCCGAGCCGCCGCACATGCAGGTCTCGCTGCTGTTCCTGGACGGCGAGACCGAGCCCCCCGGGATCGGCGAGGAGCTCGGCCTCCAGGTGCGGCACACCACCACGCACTTCGACCGCGTGGTGGACCGCTGATCAGCCCTGAGGGCGCTCGGCTCGCCTCCGGGCCGCTCCGACCCGGTGCCGACGGTCGGCGCGGCCCTTCGGCTCGCTCGCGCTAGCTCTTCCCGGCCGGCTCCGGTGGCTGTGGCTGCTCGTACAGCCACCCTTCGGGGCCGGCCGGCGCGTACGCGGCGTAGCTCTCCTGCTCGCGCAGGTACCGGGCGGTGCCGATGACGAAGGCGTCCGGGGCGCGGTCGAGCACTCCGCCGGAGGGGTCGTCACTGCCGTCCCAGCGGACGGGGTCGCGGTCCGGGTAGAGGGCGTCGCGCACCACCACGACGACCAGGTAGAGCGTGCCCAGCACGTGCAGCACGAGCGCGAAGTTGTACCAGGGCTCGCCGATGCCGTGCTGCTTGGGCCCGGTGACGAAGCCCAGGTGGGACCAGATGCCCAGGGTGTAGAGCACCTCGCACGCCTGCCAGATCAGGATGTCCCGCCAGCGCGGCCGGGCCAGCACCGCGAGCGGCAGCAGCCAGAGCGAGTACTGCGGCGAGTAGACCTTGTTGGTCAGCACGAACAACGCGACCACCAGGAAGGCCAGTTGCGCGAAGCGCGGCCGCCGGGGCGCCGAGAGGCCCAGCCACGCTATGGCCGCGCAGCCCAGCACCATCAGCACCGCGATGTAGACGTCGAGGTCGGCCAGGGCTTCGCCGCGCCAGCGCATCAGCAGCAGCCAGATCGAGCCGTAGTCCTCGCCGCGGTGCTTGCTGAACACGTAGAAGGTGGACCAGCCCTGCCAGTTGGCGATCATGACGGGGATGTCGACCAGCAGCCAGGCGCCCACCGCTCCGCCCAGCATCGCCCGGAACTCGCGCCACTTCCCGGCCCGCCAGCACAGCACCAGCAGCGGGCCGATCAGGAGCAGCGGGTAGAGCTTGGCGGCGGTGGCCAGGCCGATGAAGACGCCCGCCCAGCCGGGCCGGGAGCCGGCCCACCAGGCCATGCCCACCGCGGCCAGGGCGACGGCGAGGAGGTCCCAGTTGACGGTGCCGTTGAGCAGCAGGACGGGAGCGAGCGCGAACATCATCGCGTCCCAGGGGCGCCGGCGGTGGGTGCGCGAGAGCGCCACCACGGCGATCACCGCGCAGGCCATCAGCATCCCGGCGTTGATCGCCCAGAACCACTGCTCCTGGCTCTGCTGGTCCCCGCCGGGGGTCAGCCAGGCCGCGACCTGCATGAACAGGCCCGTCAGCACCGGGTATTCGAGGTACTGGAGGTCCCCCGAGCTGCCGGGGATGCGGTCCAGGTACGGGTGCAGCCCGGCCGCGAAGCCGCGCCCGGAGTACAGGTGCGGGATGTCGCTGTAGCAGGCGTGGATGTACTGCGGCGAGCCCGGCTGGAACCACGCCTGCTCGTAGCAGGGCAGCTTCTGGGCCATGCCGAGTGCCGAGATCACGATGACCACGAGCGCCAGGAAACGGGCCGGCACCCACCAGGAGACGCCGAGCAGCGCGCGGCGGCCGGGCGGGCCGCCGAAGACCTCGCTGCCGGCCGCCGCCACCGGGTCCTCGTCTGCCGGGACGACCACGGTGTTCGCCGGCGGCGCGGCCGTGGCGACGGCTGCCGGAGCGGCCGGGGCGGCGGTGCCGGGCCCGGGCGGGGCGGCGGTTTCGTCACGATCGCTCGACGTCATGCCGCACATCCTGCCGCACCTGCCCGTCCTGGACGAGGATGCCCCCGCAAACCGGTCCGGCGGTCGCACCGGAACAGGAGCGGAACAGGAGCGGACCGGGAGCGGAACCGGAGCGGGACGAGAACGGGACGAGAACGGCGGTGGCGGCCCTCCGAGGAGGACCGCCACCGCCGTCGTGGTTTCCGGTTCGCTACTGCGGGGCGGCCTGGCCCCCGCCGCCGGGAGTGGGCGTCGTGCCGCCGGTGGGCTTGCCTCCGCCGGTACCGCCGCCGTTGCCCGCGCCGCCGTTCGGCGGCCCCGAGGTGGGCTGCGTCGGGCAGAACAGGGGAAGGCAGGGGGTGGTCGGGCTCGGGCCCGGGTGGTGGGTGTTGGACGACGGCGACGGCTGCCCCGGGCAGTCCACGCCGGGCACGCAGGCGCCCGGGGTGGTCTGGCCCGGCTGCGGCTGGTTCGGCTGCGGCTGGTTCGGCTGCTGCGGCGGGGCGGTCGGCGCCTCGGTGCCCGGGGTGGTCGGCATGTTGGTGGACGGCGCGCCCGAGGAGTCGACCTCGGTGCCGACCGGGGTCGGCGTCGGGAAGTCGACGGCCTTCTCGTTGGCGAGCGCGGCCTTCATGTACCGGGTGAAGATGTCGGTCGGGAGGGCACCACCGTGGATGGACTCCTGGCCGGCGGTGCCGTTGAGCGATTCCCGCTGGTGCTTGCTCGGGTCCTCGCGCCACATCGCGACGCTGGTCGCCAGCTGCGGGGTGTAGCCCACCCACCAGGCGGAGCGGTTCTTGTCGGTGGTACCGGTCTTGCCGGCCACCGGGCGGCCCAGGGCGTTGGTGGCCTTACCGGTACCGTTCTTCGCCACGTTCACCAGCACGTCGGTGACGTTGTCGGCGACGGCCGGCTCCAGGGCGACCTTGGTGTCCTTCTTGCCGAAGCCCGTGCGCTCCTTGCCGTCCACCTCGACCTTGGTGACGGAGTAGGGCTCGGCCACCTTGCCGCTGGCCGCGAAGGTGGCGTAGGCGTTGGCCATCCGGATCGGGCTGACGGTGGAGGTGCCGATCGGGAAGGTCGCGGTGTTGGTGCCCGCGAGCCCCTCCTTCTTGAGGCCCATCTGCATCGCGATGTCGGCCACGTTGTCGTTGCCGACGTCCTGCCCGAGCTGGACGAAGGGCACGTTGTACGAGTACTGCATGGCCTGGCGCAGCGAGACGTAGCCGCGCTTGCCGGTGTCCTCGTTCTTCTGCTTGTAGGGCTTACCGTCGTCGCCGATCACCGGTGAGCCGTCCACCTTGCGGATCACGGACATGTCGTCGGAGAGGTAGCGGCTGTCGGCGTTGATCCGCTTGGGCTTGCCGCTGTCGTCCTTCGAGGTGAGCACGCCCATCTGCATCGCGGTGGCCAGCACGAAGGGCTTGAAGGTCGAGCCGACCTGCACCCCGGTGACCTCGGCGTTGTTGTCGAAGTGCCCGTTCTCCACGCCGTCGCCGCCGTAGATCGCGACCAGCGCCCCGTCGTTGGGCTTCACGCTCGCCGCGGCGAACTGGACGAAGGTGTCGTTGTCGGGGCGCTTGACCGGGTCGAGGTTCGCGGCCTTGACGTCGTCGACGGACTTCTTGAGGGCCTCGACCTTGTCCTTCTCGAAGGTCGTGTAGATCTTCAGGCCGCCCTTGTCGATCACCTGCTGGGTGATGGTCTTGTCGGTGGCCGTCACATAGCGGTTGGCGGTGTCGACCAGATAGCTGATCTGGCCGTTCATCTTGGAGCTGGCCTTCTGCGGTATCGGCATCGGGTAGGCGGTGCACTTGGCCCGCTCCTCCGGACTGATGGCCTTGATCTTCACCATCTGCTCGAGGATCCAGCCCCACCGCCCCTCGGCCCGCTCCTTGTTGTTCGGGTTGGTGGGGTCGTAGTACGTCGCGCCCTTGAGCAGGCTGGCCAGCATCGCGCTCTGGCAGACGTTGAGGTCCTTGGCGTCGATGCCGTAGTACGCCTGGGCCGCCGCCTGGGCGCCGTTGGCGCCGCGGCCGAACCAGCTGGTGTTCAGGTAGCCCTTGAGGATCTCGTTCTTCTCGAGCTTCTGGTTGATCTTCAGGGTGATGAAGAACTCCCTGACCTTGCGGTCCAGGGTCTGCTCCTGGCTCAGGTAGGCGTTCTTCACGTACTGCTGGGTGATCGTCGAGGCGCCCTGGGTCTCGCCGCCCTTCGCCATGTTGTAGACGGCGCGGAGCATGCCCTTGGGGTCGATGCCGCTGTCGCTGCGGAAGTCCTGGTTCTCCGCGGCGATGACGGCGTTCTGCAGGTTGGGGCTGATGTCCTTGAGCTCGACGATCTGACGGTTCGCCTCGCCCTTGCGGGTCATCTCGGTGTTGTCGGCCCAGTAGTAGATGGTGTTCTGGCGGTTGACCAGGGCGTTCATGTCGGGGATCTGGGTGGTCTGGTACAGGTAGAACACCAGGCCGACGAAGCAGCCGAAGACCAGCAGGAAGCCGCTGAGCCACTGCTTCCAGGAGGGCAGCCAGCGCCGCACGCCGGTCTTGCCGAACCGCGGGTAGTCGATGAAGCGCTTCTTGCCCGGCCCGGCGGCAGCGGCGGCGGTCGCGGCGGCGGCGCCCTTCTTGCCCCGGCCGCCCTTGGCGGCGGCCTTGCGCATCTCGGCCCGTGTCATCCGCGGCTGCTGAGCGGTCTCCCGGACGCCCTGTGCGCGTGAGCGGCCGAGGCCCTCCGAACGCAGCTCGTCCTGTCCCGGTCCACCCCGACGACCTGCGCCGTTCCCCGGGGGCTTCGGCCCGTCACCGCCCGGATTGGGCGTCTTTCGGCGCCGTTCGCTCATGTTGCAGCCACTCCTCGCCAGGCGGTTCAAGCCTGAAGGCAGGGTTCACGTCCGAATGCCCGCAAACCGCCCTAACCCCGGAGGTGGTCCTCGTGCACACGCGACAGCGTACGCAGCCTGGAAATACAACTAATCGGGCATCAACCACTATTAGCCGCAAAGAGGCTTCAGATCATTACACGCCCGTTGCCAACCCCACCCGCGCGTCGGCTTGTGATCACATTCACGCGTGCCCCCCTTGCCGGTTTCGGAGGGCAGGCTTACTGTTCTCGATATATCGAGCCGATACATCGAAACGGCATACTGTTCCGGTGCTCGGCCGAACCAGGGTCGAGAGGGAGGAGGACGACACCCGTGGGCCGACGCTCAGGAGTGCTGGAGTTCGCCGTCCTCGGCCTGCTCCACGACGCACCGATGCACGGGTACGAGCTGCGCAAGCGGCTCAACATCCTGCTCGGTACGTTCCGCGCACTCTCCTACGGAACGCTCTACCCCTGCCTGAAGAGCCTGGTCGCCCAGGGTTTCCTCGTCGAGGACAACCCGGACGTCGAGTACGTCCCGGCCACCGCGCTCAACGGCAAGCGGTCGAAGATCGTCTACCGGCTCTCCGCCGAGGGCAAGCAGCGCTTCGAGGAGCTGCTCGCCGACTCAGGCCCCGACGCCTGGGAGGACGAGCACTTCGGCGTCCACTTCGCCTTCTTCGGGCAGACCGACCGGGCCGTGCGCATGCGCGTCCTGGAAGGCCGCCGCAGTCGGCTGGAGGAGCGCCTGGAGCGGATGCGCAACTCGCTGGCCCGCGCCCGCGAGCGGTTCGACGACTACACCGTCGAGCTGCAGCGGCACGGACTCGAGTCGGTGGAGCGCGAGGTCCGCTGGCTCAACGAACTGATCGAGACCGAGCGGGCCAACCGCACCGGCCGGCCCGATCCCGCCAACGGCACCACCGCCGTACACCCCAGGACTTCGGACGGCCGTGGCCAGGAGGGCGGGTCCCAGGACCCGCCCGGGCCACCGTACGACCGCCCGGGGCGCTCCGACCAGGAGCGCTGACACCGCGCCAGCCCCGTGCCGCGCGGCAGGAGTGGGCGCCTCGCGCCCGTACAAAGCAGTCATCGAAGAAGCAGGACGAGTTCCGCCCACCCGGCGGTCCTCATGAGATCAGAGGGAGCAACCGGAATGGGTTCGGTTCGCGTAGCCATCGTGGGCGTCGGCAACTGCGCCGCGTCGCTGGTGCAGGGTGTCGAGTTCTACAAGGACGCCGACCCGGCCGGCAAGGTCCCCGGCCTGATGCACGTCCAGTTCGGTGACTACCACGTCGGTGACGTGGAGTTCGTCGCCGCCTTCGACGTGGACGCCAAGAAGGTCGGCTTCGACCTGGCGGACGCCATCGGCAACAGCGAGAACAACACCATCAAGATCTGCGACGTGCCGCCGACCGGCGTCACCGTGCAGCGTGGCCACACCCTCGACGGTCTGGGCAAGTACTACCGCCAGACCATCGAGGAGTCGGACGAGACCCCGGTCGACGTCGTCCGGATCCTCAAGGACAAGCAGGTCGACGTCCTCGTCTGCTACCTGCCCGTCGGCTCCGAGGACGCGGCCAAGTTCTACGCCCAGTGCGCCATCGACGCCAAGGTCGCCTTCGTGAACGCCCTGCCGGTGTTCATCGCGGGCACCAAGGAGTGGGCGGACAAGTTCACCGAGGCCGGCGTGCCGATCGTCGGTGACGACATCAAGTCCCAGGTCGGCGCCACCATCACGCACCGCGTGATGGCCAAGCTGTTCGAGGACCGCGGTGTCATCCTCGAGCGCACCATGCAGCTGAACGTCGGCGGCAACATGGACTTCAAGAACATGCTCGAGCGCGAGCGCCTGGAGTCCAAGAAGATCTCCAAGACGCAGGCCGTCACCTCGCAGATCCGCGACCGCGAGCTGGGCGAGAAGAACGTCCACATCGGTCCCTCGGACTACGTGGCCTGGCTGGACGACCGCAAGTGGGCCTACGTCCGCCTCGAGGGCCGCGCGTTCGGCAACGTCCCGCTGAACCTGGAGTACAAGCTCGAGGTCTGGGACTCCCCGAACTCCGCCGGTGTCATCATCGACGCCGTGCGCGCCGCGAAGATCGCCATGGACCGCGGCATCGGCGGCCCGATCCTGTCGGCCTCCTCGTACTTCATGAAGTCCCCGCCGGTCCAGTACTTCGACGACGAGGCCAAGGAGAACGTCGAGAAGTTCATCCGCGGCGAGGTCGAGCGCTGAACTGAAGCGGGCTGACCGCTCCTGGCTCCACCGAAGGGCCCACGACCACCGGTTCGTGGGCCCTTCACCTTTTCCCGGCCGATGTTTCACGTGAAACACCGGCGGGTTCCATGGCACCCTGGGCGGGTGGCGATCACCGAGAACGGCAGCACCCACCAGTCCGCGCACCGCGCCACCCTCCTGGACCTGCTCCGGGGCCGTGACTTCCGGATGCTGCTGACCGCCCGGGTGCTCTCCCAGCTCTCGGACGGCGTCTTCCAGGTCTCGCTCGCCGCCTACGTGGTCTTCTCCCCCGAGAAGCAGTCCTCCCCCACCGACATCGCCACCGTGCTCGCCGGGATGCTGCTGCCGTTCTCGGTGATCGGCCCGTTCGCCGGGGTGCTGCTCGACCGCTGGCGCCGCCGCCAGGTCCTGTACTTCGGCAACCTGGCCCGCTTCGGGCTGGGCCTGGCCACCGGCGCGCTGCTCCTGGCCGAGGCGCCGCACTGGATGTTCATCGCCTCCGCCCTGCTGGTCACCGCGCTCAACCGGTTCATCCTGGCCGGCCTCTCCGCCGCCCTGCCCCGGGTGGTGGTGCAGGACCACCTGGTCACCGCCAACGCGCTCTCCCCCACCCTCGGTTCGGTCGCCGCCGCCACGGGCGGAGCCGTCGGCTTCCTGCTGCACCAGGTGATGAACCCCGGCCCGAAGGCGGACGCCGCCCTGGTCACGGTCGCCTCGCTGCTCTACCTGTCGGCCGCGCTGACCGCCCGCCGGATGGACCGCGACCTCCTCGGGCCCGAGCCCCGCGACGACCACCCGAAGCTCGGTCAGGCGCTGGTGCGCGCCGCCGTGGAACTCCGCGCGGCCCTGCGCCACCTCGTCCGGGACTGCCGGCCCGCCGTGCACGCGCTGGCCGCCGTCACCGCGGCCCGGTTCTGCTACGGCGTGCTGATCGTGGTCGTGGTGACGCTCGCCCGCTACACCTTCAACGACCCGGCCAAGCCCGCGGACGGCCTGGTCACCCTCGGCCAGGCGGTCGCCTTCTCCGCCGCCGGCTTCTTCGTCGCCGCCCTGGTCAGCCCCTGGTGCACCCGGAGGATGGGCCTGGCCGGGTGGATGACGACCTGCCTGGTCGCCCCGGTGGTCTTCGTCCCCGCGCTCGGCCTGAGCTTCAGCCTGGTGCCCTGCCTGATCGCCGCACTGCTGCTCGGGGTGGTCACCCAGGGCACCAAGATCTGCGCCGACACCCTGGTTCAGGAGTCGGTCGAGGACGAGTACCGCGGCCGCGTGTTCGCCATCTACGACGTGCTGTTCAACGTGGCCTTCGTGGCCGCCGCCCTGGTCACCGCGCTGGTGCTGCCGCTGTCCGGCCGCTCGGCGGCGGTGGTCGTCGCGGTGGCGGGGGTGTACGCGCTCACCGCCGCGCTCTACCTGCTCGCCGCGCGCCGGAGCGCCCCGCTCCCCCACTGACCTGCCCCGCCCGCCTCCCCCGGGGCCTCTCGACGGATTGCGTCGGAACGACTCGCTAAGGTACGTCAGACCTGTCGCAGCGCCAGTACTCGGTTTCGGGGGACGAACTGATGAGCACACCGCCCGGCCCGTACGGGCCTCCGCCCGCCGGGTACGCCCCGCCGCCGCCCGGGCCCCAGCCCGGCCCGCCGGGTTTCGGGCCCCCGCCGCCCGCCTACGGCCAACCCGCGCCCGGGTACGGACCACCGCCGCAGCCCGCGTACGGCCACCCCCCGTACGGGCAGCAGCCTCCGTACGGGCAGCAGCCCCCGCCGCCCCAGCCGCCGTACGGGCAGCAGCAGCCGTACGGCTACGCGCCGGTGGGCGCACCGCCGGCCCGGCCCGCCAGGCGTGGCCGCGGCAAGCTGCGGATCCTCGGCGCGATCGGCGCCTGCGGCGCCCTCGCGGTCGGCTACTTCGTGGCCGGCCCGAGCGTGAGCAGCGCCAAGCCCGGCGACTGCGTCCGGATCAGCGGCTCCCGATCGATCGAGATCGTCAAGTGCAGTGATTCGAAGGCGAATCGGCGCGTACTGTCGAAGTTCGAGAACACCGGAGACGTCGGCAAGTGCCGACCCGATCCACGGTCCACCGACGCCTACTCCGGCAAGAGTGGCCGCCGCTGGAACAAGAAGCGGTACGTGCTCTGCCTCGGCCCGCTCACACCCGCCGTCGGCACGCCGCCGGTCAAGAAGACCTGAGTTTTCCGAAACGACGTTCCTGGGGGATCCCTTGTCCGTTCCGCCGCCGCCGATGCCGTACGGCGCTCCGCCGCCCGGTGACGGCAACCCGTACTCCTCCGGCAACCCCTACGGCCCGCCGGCCCCGCCCCCGCAGGGCCCGCCCAACCCGCCCGGGTACGGCTACCCGAGCGCCCCGCCGCCGCCCCAGCAGCCGTACGGCGCCCCGCCCCCGCCGGCCGGTTACGACTACGGCGGCGGCTACGGCGGGGGCTACGGAGGCGGTTTCGGGGGTGGCGACGGCTACGGCTACCCGCCGCCGATGGACGGGCCCGCCTGCCGGTTCTGCGGCGGCATGCCGGCCGTGGAGACCAACGTGCGCGGCCACCAGGGCATGGTGCTCTGGTACCGGATGCTGCGGATGCCCGGCCCGTTCTGCCGCACCTGCGGCACGGCGACGGTGCGCGACATGTCGGCCCGCACGCTCGTCCAGGGCTGGTGGGGCTGGATCTCCATGGTCCTGACGCCCATCACCCTGTTGATGAACGCCTTCGCCAACAGCAAGATCAAGAAGCTGCCGCCGCCGGTCCCCGGCACCCACGGCCCGCAGCTGGACCCGGGCGTCCCGCTGGGCCGTCGGCCGCACATGGCGATGCTGCTGCTGCCGGGCTCGCTGGTGATCGCCCTGCTGCTGGTGGCCGGAGGGGTGTTCGACCACAAGGGCGACGACACCCACGTCGTCGTCGACCCGGTGTCGAGCCCGAGCCGGTACACCATCCCGCCGCTGCCCAGCCCGACCTACACCATCCCGCCCTACACCCCGAGGCCGCTGCCCAGCCCCACCATCACGCCGTACACGCCGAAGCCGCTCAACCCGGCGGACGACGCCAAGGTCGGTGACTGCCTGCGCAACGAGAACGGCGACACCGGGGCCACCGAGGACTCCAACCCGAAGGTCGCGATCCTGCCCTGCACGGACGCCAAGGCCCAGTACAAGGTGATCTACAAGTACACGGCCACGTCCGACCACACGGTCTGCGACAAGCAGCCGAAGGCCAACGGCTGGTACACCAGCAAGCACCCCGCCCTCCCGGCGCTGGACTACGTCCTGTGCCTGCGGGCGGTCAACAGCTGAGGCGCCGTACGGGGAACGGGGGGTGGACCGGTTCCGGTCCACCCCCCGTTCACGTGCGCGGGGCTCAGCCCTGCGGCTGCTCCGCCCACCAGGCGCGCAGCGCGGCGACCGCCTCGTCCGGCTCCATCGGGCCGTGCTCCAGGCGCAGTTCGAGCATGTGCTTGTACGCCTTGCCGACCATCGGCCCGGGCTTGATGCCGAGCAGCTCCATGATCTGGTTGCCGTCCAGCGCCGGGCGGACGGCGTCCAGCTCCTCCTGCGCCTTGAGCTCGGAGATGCGCTGCTCCAGGCCGTCGTAGGTGCGCGAGAGCGCGGCCGCCTTCTTCCGGTTGCGGGTGGTGCAGTCCGAGCGGGTCAGCTTGTGCAGCCGCTCCAGCAGCGGGCCCGCGTCGGTGACGTAGCGGCGCACCGCGGAGTCCGTCCACTCGCCGCCGCCGTAGCCGTGGAAGCGCAGGTGGAGCTCGACCAGGCGCGAGACGTCCTCGGTGAGCTCCTTGGAGTACTTGAGCTCCCGCATCCGCTTGCGGGTCATCTTGGCGCCGACCACCTCGTGGTGGTGGAAGGAGACCCGGCCGTCCGACTCGAAGCGGCGGGTACGCGGCTTGCCGATGTCGTGCAGCAGCGCGGCCAGGCGCAGGGCGAGGTCCGGGCCGTCCTGCTCCAGGGCGATGGCCTGCTCCAGGACGGTCAGCGAGTGCTCGTAGACGTCCTTGTGCCGGTGGTGCTCGTCGGCCTCCAGCCGCAGCGCGGGCAGTTCGGGCAGCACGAACCCCGCCAGGCCCGTGTCGACCAGCAGCCGCAGGCCCTTCACCGGGTGATCGGCGAGCAGCAGCTTGTTCAGCTCGGCCTGGACGCGCTCGGCCGAGACGATGGTGATCCGCTCGGCCATCGCCGTCATCGCGGCGACCACCTCGGGCGCCGGGTCGAAGTCCAGCTGGGCGGCGAAGCGGGCGGCGCGCATCATCCGCAGCGGGTCGTCCGAGAAGGACTCCTCCGGGGTGGCGGGGGTGCGCAGCACCCGGGCCTCCAGGTCCTCCAGGCCGCCGTGCGGGTCGACGAAGCCGCGCCCGGGCAGGTCGACGGCCATCGCGTTGACCGTGAAGTCCCGGCGGACGAGGTCCTCCTCGATGGAGTCGCCGTAGCTGACCTCGGGCTTGCGGGAGGTGCGGTCGTACGCCTCGGAACGGTAGGTGGTGATCTCGATCAGGAAGGACCCCTCGGCGGTGTCCTTGCGGGCGCCGACCGTGCCGAAGGCGATGCCGACGTCCCAGACCGCGTCCGCCCAGCCCTTGACCAGCTTGAGGACCTGCTGCGGGCGGGCGTCGGTGGTGAAGTCCAGGTCGTTGCCGAGCCGGCCGAGCAGAGCGTCGCGCACCGAGCCGCCGACCAGTGCCAGCCGGTGACCGGCCGTCTGGAACCGGCGGGCGACCTCGTCGGCCACCGGCGACACCCGCAGCAGCTCTTGCAGACCCATCGTCTGGGCCGCGCTCAGCCCTGGGGCGACCTGGGCGGCGGTGCTGGAAGGGTCGGTGTGCGCGGTGGACTCATTGGCAGTGGACACGGCTCACAAGGGTACGTGCCCCGGCAGGTCAACCGCCCGCGCGTTTCGAGCGTCTCACCCCAGAGCCCGCAACACTGCACGCCGGGCTGCATCGTTACCATGCCGGTGGACGAGTCTCGGGCACCGGACAGGGGATGCGGTGTCACGCGTCGCGGCGGCCGGCGGAACCTCCCGGCGGCAGTGCGGCGGACAGCGTCGAGTGCATCACGTCGGGCGGGCCACGCCGGGCGGTCACCCATCAGCAGCGAGCGATCGAGAACGGCGAGGGCGGAACGAGTGAGTGAGCCTGCACGGCACTCGGACCAGGGGGCACGACGACGGCCCGGACGGGCCGGACACCCGGCTCCGCGGCCGAGCCGGGGGCGACGCGCGGCCAGGCGCCTGGCCGTCGCCCTCGCGGCGGCGCTGACCCTCCTGCCGAGCGCCCCCGCGGTGGCCCTCACCACCGGAGGCGGCACCCGGCCCACGGAGGCCGGCACGACCACCGCCGAGTACCCGGTCGTGACGACCATCGAGGCCGTGGCGCCGCTGGTGGCCTCCCCGGGCGGCAACGTGGCGATCAGCGGGCACGTCACCAACACCGGGAAGTCGGCGCTCAAGGCGGCCCACGCGGCCGTCCGCAAGCCCAACTCCGGCAAGCCGCTGCAGCGGCGCAGCGAGCTGGGCAACGTGGCCGGCCGCGGCCCCCTCCTCAACACGGACGGCATCGAGCTGGACAGCCCCCAGTACGCCCTGCCGGAGCTGGCCCCGGGCCAGAGCCAGGCGTACACGCTGAGCGTCGCCGTGAACGACCTCGGGCTCTCCGAGAGCGGCGTCTACGAGCTCGCGGTGAGCGTCACGGGCTCCACCGCCGACAGCTCGCGCGAGCGGCCGCTGGGCATCGCCCGCACCTTCCTGCCGTTCAACCCGGGCGGCGACGCCCAGCCGACCAAGGTCACCACCCTGTGGCCGCTGGTGCACGCGCCGGTGCTGGTCGCGCAGACGTTCTCCGACAACGACCAGGCCGTCCCGGTGCTGCGCAACGACGACCTGGCCGCCGAGTTCGCGCCGGGCGGGCGGCTGTACGAGCTGGTCGACACCGGCTCCAAGCTGCCGGGGCTGACCTGGGTCGTCGACCCCGACCTGCTGGACACCGCCTTCGCGATGACCAACAAGCAGTACCGGGTGCAGAAGCCCGGCTCCCCGGCCGGCAAGCCCGCCCGGGAGGACAACACCGTCGCCGGCACCGGGACGGCCGCCGCCACGGCCTGGCTGGAGAAACTGCGCGCCGCCGTCGCCAAGTCCGGCAGCCAGGTGCTGTCGCTGCCGTACGCCGACCCGGACCTCGCCTCCATCGCGCACAACGGGGCCGACCTGCCCGGGATGGGCACCGCGCTGAACAAGGCCGCCACGGCCGGCCGGCTGACCGTCGAGGGCCGGCTCTCCGTGGACACCCGCTCCGACGTGGCCTGGCCCTACCAGGGCTACCTCGACCAGCAGATCGCCGGCATCTCCCAGCAGGCGGGCAACGGCCTCCTCCTGGTCAACGGCGCCAGCGTGCCGGAGCCGGACGCCCTCACCTACACCCCGACGGCCGTCCGGCCGATCGGCACCGGGCAGAGCGCGGTGGTCGCCGACGAGACCGTCTCCGGCCTGATCCAGGGCGACCTCAGCAACCCGCAGGCACAGACCCTGACGACCCAGCGCCTCCTCGCCGAGACGTACGCGATCACCCACGAGCAGCCGCAGAACCAGCGGGGCCTGCTGATCATGCCGCCGCGCGAGCTGTCGGTCACCACGGCCAAGCTCCTGGCGAACGTCCTGCAGACGGCCACCGACAAGTGGATCACCCCGGTCAAGCTGGACGTGCTGACCCAGTCCGCACCGGACCCGAAGGCCGGCACCGGTGTCCCGGCCCCGACCGACTACCCCACCCAGGCCAGGGCCTCCGAGCTGTCCGCCGCCGACCTCAGCGCCACCGACGGCATCCAGCGCGACCTGGACGTGCTGATGCGGGTGCTCACCCTGCCGCAGCGGGTGCGCGGCCCGTTCAGCGCGGCGATGGTCCGCTCGCTGTCCACCCAGTGGCGCGGCGAGGCCCCGACCGGCGTCGCCTACCGCACGGGTGTCACCGGCTACCTCAAGGACCTTCGCAACGCCGTCAGGGTGCCCCAGAAGACCTCGGTCACCCTGGCCGGGAACACCGGCCAGCTCCAGGTCAGCGTCCGCAACGACCTCACCCAGACCGTCACCAACCTCAAGCTGGTGCTCACCTCCACCCAGCCCAACCGGCTGAAGGTGGGCCAGCCGGAGGAACTGGTCCTCCCCGCCGCTCAGAGCGTCACCCTGCGGTACCAGGCCGAGGCGCAGAACAACGGCCCGGTCTACGTGTGGGCCCAGCTGTGGACCACCGGCCCGAACCCCCAGCCGTACGGCGACGCCCAGCGGTTCACGGTCGAGGTCACCTCGGTGACCAACGGCGTGCTGTACGTCTTCGCGGGCGCCGGCGTCCTGCTGCTGCTGGCCGCGCTGCGCTTCGTCCGCCAGCGCAAGCGCCGCGCCGGGCGGCCGCACGAGGACGGCGACCAGCCGGTCGACGACGCCCCGGCGGCGGCCGGGGCCGAGGAGCCCTCCCCGGAGGACGACGACGCCCCGGAGGAGGACGGCACCGACGGCTCTCCCGATCGGACACCGGACGAGGACGGCGCCGATGGCCGGGATCGGACCTCCGGTGATGAGAAGGTTGGTCCTTGATACCGCCGACCACCCGCGATGCCGGGCCGGCCTCCCCCACGACAGCGAAGAGGTGACATGACCGGGCGCAGCGAGGAGCGGCCGCCGGGCCGCGCCGAGAGCCGGCCGGGCGCCGAGTCGCCGTCCGGCGACTGGTACGTGGCGGACACCTACGCGCAGGACCCGTACGCGGCCGACGCGTACCAGGGCCCGCAGGAGGGCCAGGACCCGTACGGCCTGCGGGCCGGGCACCCGGCCGCGCCGCAGCAGCCGCCCGCCGCGTACGACGTGCCACCCCAGCTGCCGCCGCAGGCGGGCGGCTACCCGACGCCGGTCCCGGCGGCCACGCCGTTCCCGGCCCCGGCGCCGTACTCGCCGCCCGTGCCGCCGGTGCAGCCCGGCTGGGACACTCCGGCGCAGCCCGTCCAGCCTGTCCAGCCCGTGCAGCCCGTGCAGCAGGCGCAGCCCGCCTGGCAGCAGGAGCAGCAGGCTCCGGCGGCCGGCGGTCAGTGGGCCGGGGCCCAGCAGCCCCCGCAGCAGTGGGAGCCTGGCCCGGCACACTCGGCCTGGGACACCGAGACCACCGAGTACGTCGGGGTGGACGCGCTGTTCGGCGCCGCCCCGCCGGCGGAGGCCGTCGCCTCCCCGCCGCCGGTGCCCCAGCCCGCCCCGGCACCCGTGGCCCCGCCCGTCGCACCGGCCACCCCGTACCCGCCGATGGGCGGCTACCCGGGGCAGCCGCAGCACGGCGGCCCGGACGGTCACGGTGGGCAGCACGGCCATGGGGGCCAGGGCGGCCAGCGCCCCTTCGTGCCGCCGATCGAGTTCGACCCGCCGCTGTCCGAGGAGGAGGCCACCATGCAGGTGGCCGCCGTCGCGGTGCCCCCGGCCGTCGAACCACCCACCGACCTCGCCGAGGAGCACGCCTCCGAGACCCCCGCCCCGGCCGCCCCGGCGTCGAGCGGCGGTGGCGGCAAGGTCGCCTCGCTGCTGAACTCCAGCGCGATCATGGCGGCCGGCACCCTGGTCTCGCGCGGCACCGGCTTCGTCCGCACGATGGTCATCGCCGGCGCCATCGGCATCGGGACCATGGGTGACTCCTACAACTCCGCGAACACCCTGCCCACCCTGCTGTACATCCTCATCGGCGGCGGCGCGCTCAATGCCGTCTTCGTGCCGCAGCTGGTGCGCAGCATGAAGAACGACGAGGACGGCGGCACCGCCTACGCCAGCCGGCTGCTCACCCTGGTGATGGTCGGGCTCGGCGGCGTGGTGTTCCTGGCCGTGCTCGGGGCTCCGCTGCTGGTGCAGATGATCGCCCACCCGATGATGGAGAACCCGGCCCGGGCCGACACCACCGTGGCGCTGGCCCGGTACTGCCTGCCGACCATCTTCTTCATGGGCATCCACGTGGTGATGGGCCAGGTCCTCAACGCCCGTGGCCGCTTCGGCGCGATGATGTGGACCCCGGTCCTCAACAACGTCGTGGTGATCTTCACCTTCGCCGCGTACATCTGGGTCTACGGCGGCTTCAACGGCACCAAGGTCACCCCCGAGGGCATCTCCCCCGAGGGCGTACGGCTGCTCGGCCTCGGCACCCTGATCGGCCTCGTCGTCCAGGCGCTGGCGATGATCCCGTACCTGCGGGCCGCCGGCTTCCACTATCGGCCGCGCTTCGACTGGCGCGGCCACGGCCTGGGCAAGGCCGCCCGGCTGGCCAAGTGGACCTTCCTGTTCGTCCTCGCCAACCAGGCCGGCTTCCTGGTCATCACCCAGCTCGCCACCGCGGCCGGCAGCGCCGCCGAGGACGGCGGGCACGGCGGCGTCGGCCTCGCGGCCTTCTCCAACGCCCTGCTGATCTGGCAGCTCCCGCAGGCCGTCATCACCGTCTCGATCATGAGCGCGGTGCTCCCCCGGCTCTCCCGGGCGGCGGCCGACGAGGACGCCGGGGCGGTGCGCGACGACATCTCGTACGGGCTGCGCACCAGCGCGGTGGCGATCGTCCCGGGCGCCTTCCTGTTCCTGGCACTGGGCCCGGCCATCGGCCGGTCGATCTACGGCGTCGGCGGCGGCGAGACCACCCTGGCCAACGCGACCAACGTCGGCCTGATGCTCTCCGCGTTCGCGCTCGGGCTGATCCCCTACTCGGCGCAGTACGTGATGCTGCGCGGCTTCTACGCCTACGAGGACACCCGGACGCCGTTCACCAACACCGTCTGGGTGGCGGTCTGTCAGGCCGCCTTCTCGGTGCTCTGCTGGTTCGTCCTGCCGGCCCAGTGGACGGTGACCGGCATGGCCTTCGGCTACGGCCTGGCCTACGCCGTCGGGGTGACGGTCGCCGTGCCGAAGCTGAAGCGGCGCATCGGCGGGCTGGACACCAAGCGCATCGGCAAGACCTACAGCCGACTGGCCGCCGCCTGCGTGCCGGCCGCGGTGGTCGGTCTCGCCGTCAGCCTGGGCGCCCAGCAGGTGCTGGGCGGCTGGTGGGGCAGCGTGGCCTCGGTGGTCCTCGGCGGCGGTCTGCAGCTGCTGGTCTTCGCGTTCATCGCGAAGCGGCTGCGGATCGAGGAGCTGAACGCCATGCTGGGCATGGTTCGCGGCCGACTCGGCCGCTGACCCTCGTACCGACCGGCCGGACGAGCGGGCGCCCTGACCGGGCGTCAACGGGAGCCAGCGGCTCCTCCGCCCGTCCGGCCGCGCACCGTGCCGGCCCCGCCCCCGTACCCCGGGAACGGCGCCGATGTCGGCCCGGTGTCGAATCTGCACCACATCTCTCCACCCCCGCGCAACCGAGTGGACGCCTCAGCGGTCGTACCCGGTGGAGAAGAGTGGGCACAATTGTCTTGGAGCACCGGGCGGCCAACCCCCAGTGCTCCAGCGACTCTCTCAGGCCGGGGCGACACAAGGGGAGGCAGGACCACGGTGGCTGATGGCACCAAGGCGGTCGTCGACACGTCAGCAGCTGACGCGGCGGCGGACGTTTCCGAGGACGACGGGGACGGCGGGGGCGCCGTCTCCGGCGAGGAGACCTCCGAGATCACCGCGCCGCTCTCCGTCCGCGAGATCGCCGCCGAACTGGCCGCCGGCACCCCCCGGAAGAAGCCCGCCGCCACCCCGGCCGCCGGGCGCGCCGAACGCGTCCCCACCGACCCTCAGCCCACCCTCGACCCGCGCGACACCGCCACCCTGCCGCGCACCCTCCCGGCCCCGATACGGCACAGCGGGGACAAGATCGGCAACCGGTACCGGCTGGAGGAGTGCATCTCCCAGACCGAGACCTTCAGCAGCTGGCGCGCCGTCGACGAGAAGCTCCGGCGGGCCGTGGGCGTCCACCTGATGGCCTCCGGCCACCAGCGGGCCCGCAAGGTGCTCGCCGCCGCCAAGTCCGCCGCCCTGCTCGGCGACCCGCGCTTCGTCCAGGTGCTGGACGCGGTCCAGGAGGGCGAGCTGGTCTACGTCGTCCGGGAGTGGCTGCCGCACGCCTCCGACCTGGCCCGGCTGCTCGCCAACGGCCCGATGGAGCCGCACGAGGCGTACCAGATGGTCCGCCAGGTCACCGACGCCGTCGCCGCCGCCCACCGGCGCGGCCAGGCCCACCTGCGGCTCACCCCGCGCTGCGTCCTGCGCACCGACAGCGGCCAGTACCGGATCAACGGCATCGCCGTGGACGCCGCGCTGCGCGGGCTGCCCGCCGAGGACACCGAGGAGGACGCCGCCCGCGCCGACACCCGCGCGATCGGCACCCTGCTCTACGCCGCGCTCACCCACCGCTGGCCGTACCCCGAGGACCGCTACGACCTCAAGGGCCTGCCCAAGGACCTCCAGAACGCCGCGCCGGACCAGATCCGCGCCGGGGTCCACAAGGGCCTGTCCGAGCTCGCCGCGCGCGCCCTGTTCGACCACCCGCCGCACCACGCCGAGCCGATCACCACCCCGGAGGAGCTGGCCCGGGTGATCGCCCGGATGCCCCGCATCCGCCAGCCCGAGCCCGAGCTGCCGGCCTTCACGCCCCCGCCCCGGCACAACACCCACGCGCTGCCCACCGCGCCCACCCCTGCCCGGGTCGCCGACCACGCCGTCGCCCCGCTGCCCGCCACCTCCCGCCCCACCTCCGCCCGGCGCACCCGGCGGCGGCTGCGGCGGGCCGTCAAGGCAACGGCCTGGACGGTCGCGCTGGGCGCGATCGGCGTCGCCTCCTGGCAGTTCGTCGGCCACCTGCGCAACAACGGGCAGCCCGCCGCCGCCCCCCACCACACGATCACCAGCACCGCGCCGACGCCCCAGAACACCACGCCCCACGCCCCGGTGCCGATCCAGCCGAAGGCGGCCATCTCGTACAACCCGAAGGCCGACCCGGCCTCCGTGTGGGCCCTCCCCCGGGCGATCGACGGCGACCCCAACACCGACTGGCCCACCTTCGGCTACGACGACCAGTTCGCCCCGGGCGGCTTCAAGGACGGCACCGGGCTGCTGATCGACCTCGGCACACCGCAGGCCGTCAGCTCGGTGAGCGTCCAGTTCGTCGGCGCCACCACGGCCGAACTGCGGATTCCGAACAGCCAGGCCGCCACGGACCCGGAGAAGGCCCCGCTGACCTCCTACACGGTGGTCGCGGGCGGCAGGAAGAGCGGCGACAACGCCAATTTCACCCTCGACGGCCCGACCACCACGCGTTACGTCTTGATCTGGCTGACCGCTCTGCCGAAGGATAGCGACCAGAAGTTCCGCGGCCACGTCGCCGAGGTCAAGGTCTTCGGCTGACGGACGTTCCGCACGGCCGGTACGAGGAATCAGGGGGTCGCAGAGTGGCGGACGACGACGCGACGCTTCTCGCCCGACACGTCGCCGGCGACCCGGACGCCTTCGGGCAGCTGGTTAACCGCCACCGCGACCGACTCTGGGCGGTCGCCCTGCGCACCCTGGGCGACCGCGAGGAGGCCGCCGACGCCCTCCAGGACGCCCTGGTCTCCGCCTTCCGGGCGGCATCCGGCTTCCAGGGCCGCTCGGCCGTCACGACCTGGCTGCACCGGATCGTCGTCAACGCCTGTCTGGACCGCGCCCGGCGCAGCGCCACCCGCCGCACCACCCCGCTGGACGAGGACCAGCTGGACACCCTCGTGGGTACCTCCGAGCCCGCCGACTCCCCGGTGGAGCGGGCGGAGGTCCGGCGCGAGCTGACGGCCGCGCTCGCCTCGCTCCCCGCCGAACAGCGGGCGGCGCTGGTCCTGGTCGACATGCAGGGGTACCCCGTCGCCGAGGCCGCCGAGCTGCTGGGCGTCCCGGTCGGCACGGTGAAGAGCCGCTGCGCCCGCGGGCGGGCCCGGCTGCTGCCCCTGGTGCGGCACCTGCGGGAGCCCTCGGACGGGTCCGCAGGCCCGGGCGGCCCGGATGTTTCACGTGGAACACCGCGTGGAACGCCGCCGCGACCGGCCGCCCGGGGGAACCCGACCGGCCCCCGCACCGTCACAGGGACAGGCCAGAACACCGGCCGGACGATTCTGGAAGGAGACGTGAGCCCGCGATGAGCGCCCCCCTCTCCTCCTCCGGTTCCGCCGGGGCCCACCCCGCCGTCGACGAGCTGGCCGACCTCGCCGAAGGACTGGTCGAGCCCGCCGACGCCGCCGAGGCGCTGTGGCGGCACGTGGACGACTGCGACGAGTGCCGCGAGACCGTCGAGGCGCTCGCCGAGGTGCGGGACCTGCTCGGCGCCGTCGAGACCCCGCCGATGCCCGCCGACGTCGCCGCCCGCCTGGACGCCGCGCTCGCCGAAGCGGCGGCCACGACCGCCGCTGCCACGGCCACGGCCACGACCGCAGCCGCCGTCACCGAGCCCGCCGCTCCGCGTCCGCCCACCGCGCCGCCGGGGCGCCCCGCCGCGTCCACCACCGGCCCCGGCCGCTCCCGGAAGCCCTGGCGGAGGCGCCTCGGCCTGCTGGCCGGTGCGGCCGCCGCGGTGGCCGCCGTCGGCCTGATCGGCTCCCTGACCCTGCGCGGCGAGGACCGCACGGGCAGCAGCACGGCCGACGGACCGGTCAAGGCGGCCGCGGCCCCCTCCGGTGCGGCGGCCAGGGCCGACCAGGCTCCCGGCACCACCGTCTACCGCGAGGACCAGCTCACCCTCCAGGTCGGGCAGCTGCTGGCCCGCTCCGGCGCGACCTCCACGCAGCCGCCCGCCGAACCGGGCCTGCGCTCCTCCGCCGCGCAGCCCGGCGACGGCCGCCCCGAGCAGCCCTCCCTGGCCTCGCCCTCCACCGACCCCACCGCCTGCCCGGTGGCCGGCGCCACCGGGGTGCCGCTGGCCACCGACCGGGGCACGTACGCGGGCTCCCCGGTCGAGGTGCTGGTCTACCCCTTCCCCGGGGACCGGTCGAAGGCCGAGGTCTACCTGCGCTCCCCCGGTTGCGGCCCCGTCCTGCTGCACCGGACGGTCGCCGTCCACTGAGGGGGCGGAGCCGGACCGTTCCCGTGCGATCGACGACGGGAACGGCGCGACGCTCCCGAAGTTCGGGCACCTGGTACTGATCCGTCTGGGAATGCGGGAGACTGGTCAGTCGTTGTCCCGGGCGGCGGAGCAGGACCGCCCTCCCCGCAGCTAACGCGGGTCGCGATGCGAACCAGGAGAAGCAGTGAGCGACGTCCGTAACGTGATCATCATCGGTTCCGGCCCGGCCGGGTACACGGCTGCGCTCTACACGGCCCGTGCCTCCCTCAAGCCCCTGGTGTTCGAGGGGGCCGTCACCGCCGGTGGCGCGCTGATGAACACCACCGAGGTCGAGAACTTCCCGGGCTTCCGGGACGGCATCATGGGCCCCGAGCTGATGGACAACATGCGGGCACAGGCCGAGAAGTTCGGCGCCGAGCTCGTCCCGGACGACATCGTCTCCGTCGACCTCACCGGCGACGTGAAGACCGTCACCGACTCCGAAGGCAACGTCCACAAGGCCCGCGCGGTGATCGTCACCACCGGCTCGCAGCACCGCAAGCTCGGCCTGCCGAACGAGGACAAGCTCTCCGGCCGCGGCGTCTCCTGGTGCGCGACCTGCGACGGCTTCTTCTTCCGCGACCAGGACATCGCGGTGGTCGGCGGCGGCGACACGGCCCTGGAGGAGGCGACCTTCCTCTCGCGCTTCGCCCGCAGCGTCACGATCATCCACCGCCGGGACTCCCTGCGCGCCTCCAAGGCGATGCAGGAGCGCGCCTTCGCCGACCCGAAGATCCGCTTCGAGTGGAACAGCGCCGTCGAGGCCATCCACGGCGACCCGAAGCTGAGCGGCGTCACCCTGCGCGACACCACTTCCGGCGAGACCCGCGAGCTGGACGTCACGGGCCTGTTCATCGCGATCGGCCACGACCCGCGCACCGAGCTCTTCAAGGGCCAGCTGGACCTCGACGACGAGGGCTACCTCAAGGTCGAGTCCCCCTCGACCCGCACCAACATCCCCGGCGTCTTCGCCGCGGGCGACGTCGTCGACCACACCTACCGCCAGGCGATCACCGCCGCCGGCACCGGCTGCTCCTCCGCGCTGGACGCCGAGCGCTACCTCGCCTCGCTGGACGACCTGGAGGCCAAGGCCGCCGCCGTGACGGTCTGACCCTCCCTCCTCCCCCACGGGGGTGTTCCACGTGGAACACCCCCGCCCCCGCCAGGCGGAAACACAACGACCCCCCGCGTTGTTCTCCTGGCAGCACCCCCTCCGCCCTCTACCCGAGGAGTTCCCGTGGCCGGCGCCACCATCACCGTCACCGACGCGACGTTCGCAGCCGAGGTCCTGGAGAGCGACAAGCCCGTCCTGGTCGACTTCTGGGCCACCTGGTGCGGCCCGTGCCGCCAGGTCGCCCCGGCCCTGGAGGAGATCGCCAAGGAGTACGGCGAGAACCTGACCATCGCCAAGCTCGACGTGGACGCCAACCAGCTGACCGCCGCCGAGTACAACGTCATCTCGATCCCGACCCTGATCCTGTACAAGGGCGGCCAGCCCGTGAAGCAGATCACCGGCGCCCGGCCGAAGGCCGCGCTCCTGCGCGAGCTGGACGGCCTGTACTAGGCCCAGCGCTCGTCGAGCACCACCGAGGCGGTGTTCCCCTTGCCGGGGAACACCGCCTCGGTCGTTCCGGCACTCTTCCTCCGGCGCCCGCTCAGAACGGCCGCAGCGCCGGCTCCTTGCGGCCACCACCGAGCAGCCGCTCCAGCGCCCCCTCCACGTCACCGCGCCAGGAGAGCGTGGAGCGCGCCTCGAGCCGCAGCCGCGGGTAGCGCGGATGCGGCCGGACGGTCTTGAAGCCGACCGCCAGCAGGTGGTCCGCCGGCAGCACGCAGCTGATCGGCACCCGCCCGGCGGCGCCGAACGCCTCGATCGCCCGGACCCCTCGTCCGACGAGGTCCTTGGCCACGGTCTGCACCAGCACCCGGCCGAGCCCCTGCCCCTGATAGCCCGGCAGCACCCGGCTGATCATCAGCTGAACGGCGTCCGGCGAGACCGGGCTCGTCGGAAAGGACTGCGAGCGGGGCACGTACGCGGGCGGCGCGTACAGCACGAAGCCGGCGGGCTGGTCGTCCACGTAGACGATCCGGCCGCAGGAGCCCCACTCCAGCAGGACGGCGGAGATCCACCCCTCCTTCTCCGCCTCCGGCTTCCCCGACTCCACGGCCGCCCTCCCGCTGACCGGGTCCAGCTCCCAGAACACGCAGGAGCGGCAGGTCGTCGGCAGATCGGCGAGGTTGTCCAGCGTCAGCGGCGCGATCCGGCGTCCCATGCCCCCTACACCTCCTCCACTTCACAGTCGAGCCCCCCCACGACGAGCACGGGCCCGTCAACAGCGATGGGTGCACCTTCCGCGTGAACGAGGTTCCACGTGGAACATGCACCCATCCGCTGTGCCCGAACGGCGACCGGTCCCCGGCTCAGCCCTGCGACAGCCGCAGGCCGTCCTCCCCGGGGGCCATGCTGTCCAGAATGCGGTTCAGGTCCTCCACCGACCCGAACTCCAGTACCACCTTGCCCTTGCCCAGCTTGCCGCCGCTCTGCGACACCTGGACCTTGACCCGGGTGTCGAAGCGGTCCGAGAGCCTGGTCGCCAGCTCGTTGAAGGCCGGGCTGATCCGGGCCCCGGCCTTCGGCGTCCGGGGCTTCTTCGGGGCGGCCTCCCCCTTCATCGTCTGGACGATCTCCTCGGTGGTCCGCACCGAGATGCCCTCGGCGATGACCCGGGCCGCCAGCATCTCCTGGTCCTCGGGGTAGAGCAGCCCGCCGAGCGCCTTGGCGTGACCGGCGGAGAGCACCCCGGCGGCGATCCGGTTCTGGACCCTCGGGGGGAGCTTGAGCACCCGCAGGGTGTTGGTCACGTGCGACCGCGAGCGGCCGATCCGGTCCGCCAGGTCGTTCTGGGTGCAGGAGAAGTCCTGCAGCAGCTGCTCGTAGGCGGCCGCCTCCTCCAGGACGTTGAGCTCCGCCCGGTGGAGGTTCTCCAGCAGGGCGTCCAGGAGCAGCTTGTCGTCCTCGGTGGCCCGGACGATCGCCGGGATCAGCGTCAGACCGGCTTCCCGGGAGGCGCGCCAGCGGCGCTCGCCCATGATCAGCTCGAACTGCTCCGGCCCGGTCTGGCGCACCACGACCGGCTGGAGCAGACCGACCTCCTTGATGGAGGTGACCAGCTGGTCCAGCTTCTCCTGGTCGAAGACCTCACGCGGCTGGCGCGGGTTGGGCGTGATCGAGTCCAGCGGCAGCTCGGCGAAGAAGGCGCCGGGCACCGGAGCGGGCTCCGGCTTCTCGATGGTCCGCTTCCCCACGGCCGCCCTGGCCGCCACCGTGCTGCGGCCACCCGGCAGCACCGGCACCGAGGCCGGCGAGGTCGCCCCGGTCGCCCCGGTCGCCACCACCGGGGTCGGCGCGACCGGGACCGCGGCAGGCCGCGCCGCCCCGCCGTCGGCCGGCGCGGCCGGGCCGATCAACGCCCCGAGCCCTCGTCCCAGACCCCTGCTGCGACCACCACTCACTGCTGACCCTCCGTCGTGCCGTGCCACTGGGGCTCCGTGCCCCGTACCGCTGTCGTGCTGCTGCCGTCCCGCTGCTGACCCACCAGCGAACCGTTCGGGCCCACCGCGCGCAGCGCCAGCTCGCGGGCGGCCTCCAGGTAGGAGAGCGCCCCGGTCGAGCCCGGGTCGTAGGTGAGTACCGTCTGCCCGTAGCTGGGCGCCTCCGAGATGCGGACGGAGCGCGGGATCGCCGTGCTCAGCACCTCGGCCTGGAAGTGGGTCCGAACCTCGTCGGCGACCTGGGCGGCCAGCCTGGTCCGGGCGTCGTACATGGTGAGCAGGATGGTCGAGACGTGCAGCGCGGAGTTGAGGTGCGCGCGCACCAGATCGACGTTGCGCAGCAGCTGGCCGAGGCCCTCCAGCGCGTAGTACTCGCACTGGATCGGGATCAGCACTTCCTCGCCGGCGACCAGGGCGTTGACCGTCAGCAGGCCCAGCGAGGGCGGACAGTCGATCAGGATGTAGTCGAGCGGCTGCTCGTAGGCGGCGATGGCGCGCTGCAGCCGGCTCTCCCGGGCGACCATGGAGACCAGCTCGATCTCGGCACCGGCCAGGTCGATGGTGGCGGGCACGCAGAACAGCCCCTCGACGTCCCGCACCGGCTGGACCACGTCGGCCAGGGGCTTGCCCTCGACCAGGACGTCGTAGATGGAGGGCACCTCGGCGTGGTGGTCGATGCCGAGGGCGGTGGAGGCGTTCCCCTGCGGGTCGAGGTCGACGACCAGGACGCGCAGTCCGTGCATCGCGAGCGAGGCCGCCATGTTGACGGTGGTGGTGGTCTTGCCCACCCCGCCCTTCTGGTTGGCGACCACCATCACCCGGGTGGTGGCCGGCCTGGGGAGACCCTCCCCTGCTCGGCCGATCGCCTGGACCGCGGCCTGGGCAGCCCGTGCGATGGGCGTGTCGTCGATCTGGTCGACAATCTCCGAGTCCTGCATGGTGGTCAGTGTTTCACGTGGAACGGGAGCGGCAACAGTCGCAGCCCGGCTGCGGCTGAGGATTCCGGAGAGCAAGGAGCGACGTTTCACGTGGAACACCATGCCCGCTTTGCCGGAAATCTGACGTTGCGACACTCCGGTGGTCCGACGGCGGCCCTCCCTTCGCCCGAACGACGATGGGCGGACGTCCCTCCCCTCAGGAGGTCCGTCCGCCCGTCGGCCGTACGTGTCGGTCAGCGGCCGTGGCGCCGCCCGCCCCGGCCGCGGTCACTCGCGGCCCGGGCTCCGGAGGTGCGCCCGGCCCGGGCGGCCTTGGCCCGCTTGGTTGCCGCCCTGACCCCGCCGGGGCTCTCCCCCGCCTTGACCTGGATCACCCGGGTCGAGGTCTCCAGGGTGCCCTCGCCGACCGAGATCACCGTCGACTCGACGGCGCCCAGCTTGGCCAGCCCGGCCCGGGAGTCGGCCAGCTCCTGCTCCGCACTGTCCCCCTTGAGCGCGAGCATCTGCCCGTACGGGCGCAGCAGCGGCATGCCCCAGCCCGCCAGCCGGTCCAGCGGAGCGACCGCGCGGGCCGTCACCACGTCCACCGCGAGCTTGCCGACCATCTCCTCGGCCCGGCCGCGCAGCACGGTGACGTTCTCCAGCCCCAACTCCCGGACGACCTCCTCCAGGAAGGTGGTCCGGCGCAGCAGCGGCTCCAGCAGCGTCACCGAGACGTCCGGACGGGCCAGCGCCACCGGGATGCCCGGCAGTCCGGCGCCGGAACCGACGTCGCACAGGGTCGAGCCCTCGGGCAGCAGCTCCGCCAGCACGGCGCAGTTGAGCACGTGCCGGTCCCAGAGCCGGGGCACCTCGCGCGGCCCGATCAGCCCGCGCGACACCCCGGCGGTGGCCAGCAGCTCGGTGTAGCGCACGGCGGCGTCGAAACGGTCGCCGAACACCTCCCGGGCGGCGGCCGGTGCGACGGCCAGGACGTCCACCTCCGGTGCCTGGGCGCCCGGCACCTCGGCGGCCGGATTCACGTCGGCCGCCCCCGGACGGCCGGCAGCCGCGTTGTCCGTGTCCATCTCGACCTCTCCGCTCCCCGGATCGCGTTCGACCCGTTCATCGCACTGTTTCACGTGAAACATCGCCGCCGGACGCCACGCCCTGCGGAAGGGACGACGACCCCGCCCGCACGAGGCGGACGGGGTCGCGTCCGGTGAAGCCCGTCCGGTCGCCCCGCGGCGACCGACCGTCGGCCTGCCGACCGTCAGGCCGGCAGCACCACCACGAACCGCTGGGGCTCTTCGCCCTCGGACTCGCTGCGCAGACCGGCCGCCGCGACCGCGTCGTGCACGACCTTGCGCTCGAACGGCGTCATCGGCTGCAGCTTGACCTGCTCGCCCGTCGTCCTCGCCTGCTCCGCGGCCTTGGCCCCGAGCACGGCCAGCTCGGAACGCTTGCGCGCCCGGAAGCCCGCGATGTCCAGCATGAGGCGGCTGCGCTCACCGGTCTCCCGGTGGACGGCCAAGCGGGTCAGCTCCTGGAGGGCCTCCAGCACCTCGCCGTCCTGGCCGACGAGACGCTGCAGCGTACGGTCGTTGCCTTCGCCGACGATGGACACCAGGGCGCGGTCGCCCTCGACGTCCATGTCGATGTCGCCGTCGAGGTCCGCGATGTCGAGCAGACCCTCCAGGTAGTCCGCCGCGATGTCGCCCTCCTGCTCCAGGCGGGCGACGATGCTCTGGTCGGCGCTGGCGGCGGCCTCGGCCTCGACGGCGGAGGTGGTGCCTTCCGTCACTGATGGACTCCTTCGGAGTAGGGCCCGTCGGACGGGCCGGGAACGAAGCTCTTCGGGGCTGCCGAAACGAGCCGGGGGCCGGTGGGGAGGACTACTTCCTCTTCGGCCGCTGGCCGCCGCCGCGCTTGGGCTGCTGACGGGTGCCCTGCCTGGTGCCGCCGGGCTTGGCCGCGGTCTGCTTGGCCGCCGGCTTGCTGCCCGAGTCCGCCGGGACGGCGTCCTCCACGGACTGCCCGGCCTGCTCGGCCTGTTCGGCCGCGGTGGCCTCGCCGGCCTCGGCCGTCTGCGTGCCGCCCTGCTGGCGCTGGGCCTTGCTCTGCCGACGCGGCTGCTGGCGGTTCGCCCGGACCGACTCCTCGACCACGGCGGCCGCGGAGGCCGCCTCGGCGAGGGTCGACTTGCTCGGGGGCAGCATGCCCCAGAGCGCGCCCTTGATCTCCGTACCGTCCGCGCGCAGGCGGCCGGCCTTCTTCAGCCGCTCCTGACGCTCCTGGAAGGCGTGGCTGCCCGGGGTCGGGTTGTTGTGGATGACGATCAGCTGCTGGCCCATGGTCCAGACGTTGGTGGTCAGCCAGTAGACCAGGACACCGACCGGGAAGTTGATGCCCATGACGGCGAACATGATCGGGAAGACGTACATCAGCATCTTCTGCTGCTGCATGAACGGCGTCTTCACCGTGAGGTCGACGTTCTTGGTCATCAGCTGGCGCTGGGTGATGAACTGCGACAGCGACATCAGGATGATCATCACCGCGGTGACGATCTGGACGTTCAGGTTGTCGGAGCCGACGAACTTGGCCGACAGCGGCGCACCGAAGATGTGCGCCTGCTTGGCGCTCTCCAGCAGGCCCTGGTCGATGACGCCGATCTTCTTGTCATTGGCGACCGAGGCCAGCACGCCGTAGAGGGCGGTGAAGAACGGCGCCTGCACGAGGATGGGAAGGCAGCTGGAGAACGGGTTGGTCCCCGCCTCCTTGTACAGCTTCATCATCTCTTCGGACTGGCGCTGCCGGTCACTCTTGTAGCGCTCCTGGATGGCCTTCATCTTCGGCTGGATCGCCTGCATGGCCCGGGTCGCCTTGATCTGCTTCACGAAGAGCGGGATCAGGCAGATCCGGATGACGACCACCATCGAGGCGATGGACAGACCCCAGGCCCAGCCACCGTTCGGATCGAAGACGTGGCTGTACAGCGAGTGGAACTGGACGATGATCCAGGACACCGCCGTGTAGAGGGGACTCAGAAAACCGAAGGTCACCGGTCAGACTCCTTGGGCATCGGGCTTCGCCACCGGCTCCGGCTCGGCGGTCCCGCTCTTGGGGCTCAGCAGATCGCGCAGCCGGCGGTGCCACACCGGGTGCTTGCGCGGCGGTACATGGTCCACCCCGCCGGGCGTCCACGGATTGCAGCGCAGGATGCGCCACGCGGTCAGCCCGCCGCCCTTGATCGCCCCGTGCACCCTCACGGCCTCGTAGCCGTAGTGCGAACAGGACGGGTAGTAGCGGCAGACCGGACCGAGCAGTGGGCTGATCGTCCACTGGTAGACCCTGATCAAACCCATCAGCAGGTACTTCATCGCCCTGCTCCCATCGGCGCCGCGGCGGTGGGCTCCGCCCTCAGCAACCGCTTGAGCGCCGCGTCCAGGTCCCGCTCGAGGTCCTGGTACGAGGCGGACGCGGCCGGGGGCAGCGCACGCACCACTATCAGGCTACCGGCGGGCAGCCGGGACAGGCGATCACGGACGAGATGGCGCAACCGGCGCTTGACCAGGTTGCGGATGACCGCCGGGCCGACGGCCTTGCTCACGACGAAACCCGCACGCGCCGAAGGAGTCCCCTCGGCGACGTGCGGGCGGATGTCGCTGGTCCGGTCGGCCTGCCCCTGCCGGGGATCGCCGTCTCTACTGAGATGGACGACCAGCAGGGGCCGACCGGCCCGGCGACCACGTTTGACCGCGGTCGCGAAGTCCTGGCGCCGCCGCAGCCGATTCTCGGAGGGCAGCACAACAGACCCTTGGCTTGTGGATCAGGCGGACAGGGCGGCGCGGCCCTTGCCACGACGGGCGGCCAGGATGGCGCGGCCGGCACGGGTACGCATACGCAGCCGGAAGCCGTGGGTCTTCGCGCGACGACGGTTGTTCGGCTGGAAGGTGCGCTTGCTCACTCGGGGGCTCCTGAGGTGAATCGTAGGATGACGGGGGGTCGCTTGGCCGTCACCGTGCGTCCGCGTGATCTCCCCTGGAGTTCGGAAATCGGCCCATCGCCCCAGTTCGGCTGGGGTTCTGAGGCAATCCACGGCGCCCGTGCTGCGCGCCCCATGGAGCGGGTGGACCCGCGGACATGCGGCAGCGGCCATCGACAACTCGACCTGGTTACGGTACGCGGGACAGCGGCCGAGGGTCAAACCAGCCCGACTCGCCCCGCTTACCCACAGCCTGTGGACAACGACTTGATCCGTCTCTGTTCGCTGACTACCGTTGCAGGACTTGTCTGGTTTGTTCATCGGAAAGCGTGCACCAGTGGCTGAGATCAACAGCGACCTCGTCCCGGTCTGGGCGAGAGTCGTCGAGCGGCTGGTCAACGACCCGGATATCGGGGAGATGGACAAGCAGTGGGTGCAGCGCACCCAGCCGATGTGGATGATGCACGACACCGCCCTGCTGGCGACCCCGAACGAGCGGGCCAAGCAGGTGCTGGAGGGTCGGCTCCTGCCGCAGCTGACGGAGGCGCTCAGCGACGAACTGAGCCGCCCGGTGCGCATCGCCGTCATGGTCGACGCCGACGCCCAGCCCACCACCCCCGCGCCCGCCCCGCAGGCGCCCGCCGAGCCCTACCCCGGCCCGGTGGCCGATGAGGGCCACGGGGGCCACGGCGACCACGGCCACGGGGGCTACGGCGGCCCGGGCGGCTACCAGCAGCAGTACGAGCAGGACTACGAGCGCCCCCGCTACGACACCGGCGGCTACGAGCAGCGCCCCGGTCCGTACGGCGGCGGCCGGCCCGCCCAGCCCTGGCCCGGCTACCAGGAGCAGCCCTCCCCGTACCAGGAGCCGCAGGCGCAGTACCCCGAGCCCGAGGAGCCCTCCCGCCCGGCGCAGCGGCCCGTCCCGAACCCGCCCTCGACCACCCAGGGCGACCTGTTCGGCGGCGCGTACGGCCCCGGCCCGAACGAGCACCCCCGCACCGGCGCCGGCCGGCGCTCCCCCGGCTCCCGCCCCACCGGCGCGCGCCCGGTCGAGAAGTCGCCCGCCGAGCGCGCCCCGGAGCGCCCCGGCGTGCCCGGGGTGCCGGCCCCGCCCGGCGCTCCCCCGGCCGGCGGCTCGCGCAAGGACGAGCCGGCCGCGCGGCTGAACCCCAAGTACCTCTTCGACACCTTCGTCATCGGCGCCAGCAACCGCTTCGCGCACGCGGCGGCGGTGGCCGTCGCCGAGGCCCCGGCCAAGGCGTACAACCCGCTCTTCATCTACGGCGAGTCCGGGCTGGGCAAGACCCACCTGCTGCACGCCATCGGGCACTACTCGCGCAGCCTCTTCCCGGGCACCCGGGTGCGGTACGTGTCCTCGGAGGAGTTCACCAACGAGTTCATCAACTCCATCCGGGACGGCAAGGCGGACACCTTCCGCCGCCGCTACCGGGACATGGACATCCTGCTCGTGGACGACGTCCAGTTCCTCGCGAGCAAGGAGTCCACGCAGGAGGAGTTCTTCCACACCTTCAACACCCTCCACAACGCGAACAAGCAGATCGTGCTCTCCTCGGACCGGCCGCCCAAGCTGCTGACCACCCTGGAGGACCGGCTGCGCAACCGCTTCGAGTGGGGCCTGATCACCGACGTCACCCCGCCGGAGCTGGAGACCCGGATCGCGATCCTCCGCAAGAAGGCGATCCAGGAGCAACTCAACGCCCCCGCCGACGTGTTGGAGTTCATCGCCTCCCGGATCACCCGCAACATCCGGGAGTTGGAGGGCGCGCTGATCCGTGTCACCGCCTTCGCCAACCTCAACAGGGCCCCCGTGGACCTGGAGTTGGCGGGGATCGTCCTCAAGGACCTGATCCCCGGCGGGGACGAGGACGCCGGTCCGGAGATCACCGCGCAGGTCATCATGCAGCAGACCGCCGCCTACTTCGGGCTGGGCGTGGACGACCTGTGCGGATCCTCGCGCAGCCGCGTGCTGGTGACGGCGCGTCAGATCGCCATGTACCTCTGCCGGGAGCTCACGGACCTGTCGCTGCCGAAGATCGGCGCGCAGTTCGGCGGCCGCGACCACACCACGGTGATGCACGCGGACCGCAAGATCCGCTCGTTGATGGCCGAGCGGCGCTCGATCTACAACCAGGTCACCGAACTCACCAACCGCATCAAGAGTTAGCCTTCGGCCACCGCGTGGCCGAAAAGGGCGTCAGGAGCACTCCTGGCGCCCTTTTCCCGTATCCGGAGGGCGTCCACAGGTGTGCACGGCGGGCCGGCGGGGCAGGGATGTCCCCGACGGACGCTGCGTCGATCCAAAGCCGGGGCCGATCCACAGCCCGCGCCGAACAACTGACCGGTGATTCGAAAACCCGGGGCGCGCACGGCGGTTGTCCACAGGATCGGGGCCTTCTCCACGACCCACAGGCCACAGGCCCGGAAGTTATCCAGAATTCGTCCACAGGCGCGGCGCGGCTACGCTCTTCCGCGCAGGTCAGGTGCCTGTGGACTTGTGCACAACGGTTATCCACAGGGTGTGGACAATTGACGGGTCGCCAATCGGCCATCCGGGTTATCCACCGGTTGTCCCCAGGGTGAGGGCGGTTATCCCCAGCTTGTCCACAGCGGCGTCCACAGTTCGACAACTTTGGGGCGGCGTTCATACCCTGGTGTGAAAGGCGTCACGCAAAGTTGACCGGCCCCCGTGGATAACCGGGTCCGGATCTGGGGACAGCGCTGGGGATAACCTGTGGATACCCGGCGTGCCCTGTGGGTAACGCTCGGTCGTCCACAGCGGGCCCTGTCCGTCCACAGGCGCCGTCCACATGCGCTGTGGACAAAATTCGGGCCCTGACCTGCGGAAACGGGGTTATCCACGGTTTCCACAGGCCCTACTACTACCGCTACACAGATAGAGCTCGGACTTGCTTTGAAGGTGGGTGGGCCCGAAATCTGTGGACAACCGCTCCCCGACATCTGTTCGGCTCGCTTCCGCCCGTCTGCCCCGTCTGTCGGCGGAGTACGTCAGACTGTCCTCTGCGGACTGGAAGCGGAGTGGCATCGCTCGGTGGACAGCCCAGCCGACGATCAAGATCAGACGAACCAGACTGCGAGCGGGAGCGCTCGATCCAGGAGGCGGTTACCGGTGAAGTTCCGGGTGGAGCGTGACGTCCTCGCGGAGGCGGTGGCCTGGGCTGCCCGCAGCCTCCCGGCACGGCCGCCGGTGCCGGTGCTGGCCGGCCTGCTGCTGACGGCCCAGGACGGCAGCCTGGCCCTGTCCGGCTTCGACTACGAGGTCTCGGCCCGGGTCGAGCTGGAGGCGGACGTCGAGGAGGCCGGCACCGTCCTGGTCTCCGGCCGCCTGCTGAACGACATCTCCCGCAACCTCCCCAACCGCCCGGTGGAGATCTCCACCGACGGCCAGCGCGTCAGCGTGGTCTGCGGCAGCTCCCGGTTCACACTCCCCACCCTTCCTGTGGACGAGTACCCGGCCCTGCCCCAGATGCCGACCGCCACCGGCGTGGTCTCCGGCGACGTCTTCGCCTCCGCCGTCAGCCAGGCCGCCGTGGCCGCCGGCCGTGACGACACCCTGCCGGTGCTCACCGGTGTGCGCGTGGAGATCGAGGGCGAGAAGATCACCCTCGCCGCCACCGACCGCTACCGCTTCGCCGTCCGCGAGCTGCTGTGGAAGCCCGAGCAGTCGGACATCTCCGCCGTCGCCCTGGTGCCCGCCAAGACGCTGCAGGACATCGCCAAGTCCCTGGGCAGCGGCGACAACGTCTCGATCGCCCTCTCCTCGGGCGGCGCGGGCGAGGGCCTGATCGGCTTCGAGGGCGCCGGCCGCCGCACCACCACCCGGCTGCTGGAGGGCGAGTTCCCCAAGTTCCGCAGCCTCTTCCCGACGGAGTTCAGCGCCGTCGCCGCGATCCAGACCCAGCCCTTCCTGGAGGCGCTCAAGCGCGTCTCGCTGGTCGCCGAGCGCAACACCCCGGTCCGCCTCAGCTTCGAGCAGGGCGTGCTGACGCTGGAGGCAGGCTCGGGCGACGACGCCCAGGCCACCGAGCGGATCGACGCCGACCTCGAGGGCGACGACATCTCGATCGCCTTCAACCCGGGCTACCTGGAGGAGGGCCTCAAGGCCATCGACTCCCCCTTCGCCCAGCTGAGCTTCACCACCCCGACCAAGCCCGCGCTGCTCAGCGGCAAGGTGGCGGTGGACTCCGAGGAGGACAAGGCGTACCAGTACCTGATCATGCCGGTCCGCCTCTCCGGCTGACCCCGGTCCGCGGCGTCACCCACAGGCTGTGCACACCCGCTGTGCACAGCCTGTGGACGTCTCCCCCGGTCTCGCCCCGGTCTCGCCCCGGTCCCGCTACGGCCTCCCCCGCTCGGCCCGGCTGCGACGAGCCCGTCCCGGCCGGAAGCGTAGGCTCGGGGCGTGCGGCAACGGCGCCGCCGGCAGGCACGTCACCACAGGTAAGGACTTGGTCATGGAGCTCGGCCTCATCGGTCTCGGCAAGATGGGCGGCAACATGCGCGAGCGGATTCGCCGCGCCGGCCACACCGTCATCGGCTACGACCGCAACCCGGACGTCTCCGACGTCGAGAGCCTGCAGGAACTCGTCACCAAGCTCCAGGGCCCGCGCGTGGTCTGGGTGATGGTCCCGGCCGGCGCCGCCACCCAGGCGACGGTGGACGAGCTCGCCGAGCTGCTCTCCCCCGGCGACGTGGTCGTCGACGGCGGCAACTCCCGCTGGACGGACGACATCAAGCACGCCGAGGCGCTGGCGGCCAAGGGCATCGGCTTCGTCGACTGCGGCGTCTCCGGCGGCGTCTGGGGCCTGGAGAACGGCTACGCCCTGATGTACGGCGGCGACGCCGAGCACGTCGCCCGGGTCAAGCCGGTCTTCGACGCGCTCAAGCCCGAGGGCGAGTTCGGCGACGTGCACGCCGGCAGCGTCGGCGCCGGCCACTTCGCCAAGATGGTCCACAACGGCATCGAGTACGCCATGATGCAGGCGTTCGCCGAGGGCTGGGAGCTGCTGGAGGCCGCCCCCGAGGTCACCGACGTGCGCGAGGTCTTCCGCAGCTGGCAGGAGGGCACCGTCATCCGCTCCTGGCTGCTGGACCTCGCCGTCCGCGCCCTGGACGAGGACGAGCACCTGGCCAAGCTGCGCGGCTGGGCCGCCGACTCCGGCGAGGGCCGCTGGACCGTCGAGGCCGCGATCGACCACGCCGTGCCGCTGCCGGCGATCACCGCCTCGCTGTTCGCCCGCTTCGCCTCCCGCCAGGACGACTCCCCGCAGATGAAGATGATCGCCGCGCTGCGCAACCAGTTCGGCGGCCACGCGGTCGAGTCGAAGTAGTCCCCCCGGATCCCCCGGGCCCCCTGGGTTCCTCCGGGATCCGTCCCCACCGGGCTTCGTCCACAGCCCTGTTGATAGAAGGCGAGCGCAGTCCACAGCCATGCACGTCGCGCATCTGTCGCTCGCCGACTTCCGGTCGTACGCCCGGGCCGAGGTTCCCCTCGACCCGGGCGTGACGGCCTTCGTCGGGCCCAACGGCCAGGGCAAGACCAACCTGGTCGAGGCCATCGGCTACGTCGCCACCCTCGGCAGCCACCGGGTGGCCACCGACGCCCCGCTGATCCGGCTGGGCGCCGAGCGGGCGGTGATCCGTACCTCGGTGGTGGACCGCGGCCGCTCCACCCTGATCGAGCTGGAGCTGACCCCGGGCAAGGCCAACCGGGCCCGGATCAACCGCTCCGACAACGTCCGTCCGCGCGACGTGCTGGGCCTGCTGCGCACCGTCCTGTTCGCCCCCGAGGACCTCAGCCTGGTCAAGGGCGACCCGGGGGAGCGCCGGCGCTTCCTGGACGAGCTGCTGACCGCCCGCGCCCCCCGGCTGGCGGGCGTGCGCCAGGACTACGAACGGGTGCTCAAGCAGCGCAACGCCCTGCTCAAGACCGCCGCGATGGCCCGCCGGGCCGGCGGCGGCAAGGGTGCGGACCTGTCCACCCTGGAGGTCTGGGACGGTCATCTGGCCCGCGCCGGAGCCGAGTTGACGGCCTTCCGGATCCAGCTGGTGGCCGCCCTGCAGCCGCTGGTGACGGCCGCGTACGCCCGGGTCGCCCCCGGCGGCGGGGAGACGCTGCTGGAGTACCGCAGCTCCTTCGAGGGCGAACTGCCCACCAGTCGCGAGGAGGCCGAGGAGCAGTTGCTCCAGGCCCTGCAGAGCGTGCGCAAGCAGGAGGTCGAGCGGGGGATCACCCTGGTCGGCCCGCACCGCGACGAGCTGGGGCTCAAGCTCGGCCCCCTGCCGGCCAAGGGGTACGCCAGCCACGGCGAGTCCTGGTCGTACGCGCTGGCGCTGCGGCTGGCCTCGTACGAGCTGCTGCGCGCGGACGGCGGCGAGCCGGTGCTGATCCTGGACGACGTGTTCGCCGAGCTGGACGCCGCCCGCCGGGACCGGCTGGCCGAGCTGGTCGTGGACGGCGAGCAGGTGCTGGTCACCGCCGCCGTCGCCGAGGACGTGCCGAAGGCGCTGGCCGGTGCCCGCTTCGCCGTCGCGGACGGCGAGGTCCGCCGGGTCGACGCCTGAGCGTCCGACGCACACCCTCCGCACGCCCTTCGCACCGCCCGGGCCCACCGCCCGTACGGGAGCGTGCGCCCTCCCGTACGCTGGATCGCTCAGCGTTGTCCACAGGCTGGGGAAAGGAGATCGCCGTGAGCGAGCCGGCGGAGACTTCCCCAGGGGCCGGGCTGACCGGAGCCGACCTCGCCCGCTCCGCACTGCGGGCGGCCCGGGCCCAGGCCAAGCAGCGCGGCGAGCAGGTCCAGCAGAAGCGCGAGGCGAAGCGCCACGGTCTGCGCAGCGGCGCCCGCTCGGACGGCCGTGACCCCGTTCCGCTGGGTGCGGCGCTGAACCGGCTGCTGACCGAGCGCGGCTGGGAGTCCTCGGCCGCGGTCGGCGGGGTGATGGGCCGCTGGCCGCAGATCGTCGGCCCCGACATCGCCGCGCACTGCCACCCCTCCTCCTACGACGACGCCGAGGCCGTCCTCACCGTGCAGTGCGACTCCACCGCGTGGGCCACTCAACTTCGCTGGCTGGCGCGTCAGTTGGTGGCCCGTCTGAACCACGAGCTGGGCCATGGCACCGTCAGGACCATCAAGGTGCTCGGTCCGGCCGCGCCGGTACGCGGCTACGGCCGGCTGCGCGCTCCGGGGAGCAAGGGGCCCGGAGACACCTGGGGCTGACCGGTGCCGGCCCCCGGCCCGGCGGCGACCCCGGTCGGATGGCGATCTTCCGGAACCCCTGACAGCCCTTTCAAGCGCTCTGGGCCCCCCGGTCGAGTATCGGGACACGTCCAGAGGGGATTCAGGGCGGCGTATCTGCCTTCAAGGGCTGCCAAACGCCCATCTCTGTCAGTCCTACCGGTAGACTGAAGAGCAAACACTGTTGCCAGTGGCAACCGAGTCGAAACGCCGTGGTCGCACGCTCGCCCGCAGGGGTGGGCATGCGGCCCGTGCTGTGCCAGAGAGGGCGCTTCGTGGCCGATTCCGGCAACCCCAGCCAGACCCCAGACCAGACCGACCAGGGCGAGAAGTCCTACAACGCCAGCAACATCCAGGTGCTGGAGGGCCTCGACGCCGTCCGCAAGCGTCCCGGCATGTACATCGGCTCGACCGGTGAGCGTGGCCTGCACCACCTGGTGCAGGAGGTCGTGGACAACTCCGTCGACGAGGCCATGGCCGGGCACGCGGACACCATCGACGTCACGATCCTGCCCGACGGCGCCGTGCGGGTGACCGACAACGGCCGCGGCATCCCGGTCGGCATCGTCCCCGGGCAGGAGAAGCCGGCCGTCGAGGTCGTGCTCACCGTGCTGCACGCGGGCGGCAAGTTCGGCGGCGGCGGGTACGCGGTCTCCGGCGGTCTGCACGGCGTCGGCGTCTCGGTCGTGAACGCGCTCTCCACCCGGCTCTCGGTGGAGATCCACACCGAGGGCCACATCTGGACCCAGGACTACAAAATGGGCGCGCCGACCGCCGCCCTGGTCAAGGGCGCCGAGACCGACCGCACCGGCACCACGGTGACCTTCTGGGCCGACGGCGACATCTTCGAGACCACCGTCTACTCCTTCGAGACGCTCTCCCGGCGCTTCCAGGAGATGGCCTTCCTCAACAAGGGCCTGTCGATCTCGCTGACCGACGAGCGCCCCGAGCACGTGGACGAGGAGGGCAAGCCGCTCACCGTCACGTACAAGTACGACGGCGGCATCGCCGACTTCGTCGCCCACCTCAACTCCCGCAAGGGCGAGGTCATCCACCCCTCGGTCATCGACTTCGAGGCGGAGGACAAGGACAAGGCGATCTCGGTGGAGATCGCGATGCAGTGGAACTCCTCCTACACCGAGGGGGTCTACAGCTTCGCCAACACCATCCACACCCACGGCGGCGGTACCCACGAGGAGGGCTTCCGCGCGGCCCTGACCGGCCTGGTCAACCGCTACGCGCGCGACAAGAAGCTGCTCCGCGAGAAGGACGACAACCTCTCCGGCGAGGACATCCGCGAGGGCCTGACCGCGATCATCTCGGTCAAGCTCGGCGAGCCGCAGTTCGAGGGCCAGACCAAGGACAAGCTGGGCAACACCGAGGCCAAGACCTTCGTCCAGAAGGTCGTCCACGAGCAGCTCAACGACTGGCTGGACCGCAACCCCAACGAGGCCGCGGACATCATCCGCAAGTCCATCCAGGCCGCCACCGCGCGCGTCGCCGCCCGCAAGGCCCGCGACCTGACGCGCCGCAAGGGCCTGCTGGAGTCCGCCTCGCTGCCGGGCAAGCTCTCCGACTGCCAGTCCAAGGACCCCTCCGAGTGCGAGATCTTCATCGTCGAGGGTGACTCCGCGGGCGGCTCGGCCAAGCAGGGCCGCGACCCGCGCACCCAGGCCATCCTGCCGATCCGCGGCAAGATCCTGAACGTCGAGAAGGCCCGCATCGACAAGGTGCTGCAGAACACCGAGGTCCAGGCGCTGATCTCGGCCTTCGGCTGCGGCATCCAGGAGGACTACGACGAGTCCAAGCTGCGGTACCACAAGATCGTCCTGATGGCCGACGCCGACGTCGACGGACAGCACATCCGCACCCTGCTGCTCACCCTGCTGTTCCGCTTCATGCGGCCGCTGGTCGAGTCCGGGTACGTCTACCTGGCCATGCCCCCGCTGTACAAGATCAAGTGGGGCAAGGACGACTTCGAGTACGCCTACTCCGACCGCGAGCGCGACGCCCTGATCGCCGCCGGCGTCGAGGCCGGCCGCCGGCTGCCCAAGGACGACGCGATCCAGCGCTTCAAGGGTCTCGGCGAGATGAACGCCGAGGAGCTGCGCGTCACCACCATGGACGCCGAGCTGCGGCTGCTGCTCCAGGTCACCCTGGAGGACGCCGCCCGCGCCGACGAGCTGTTCTCCGTGCTGATGGGCGAGGACGTCGAGGCCCGGCGCTCCTTCATCCAGCGCAACGCCAAGGACGTCCGCTTCCTGGACGTGTGACGCGCCCGCGACCCGGGCCCCGCACGTACCAGTCCGCGTGAAAGGAAACTGACCACCAGTGGTCGACGACAACCGTCCCGAAGGCGACCAGCCCGAGACTCCCGCCGCCGAGGGCACCGCCCTGACGACCATGCGGATCGAGCCGGTCGAGCTCGAGACCGAGATGCAGCGCTCCTACCTCGACTACGCGATGAGCGTGATCGTCAGCCGGGCGCTCCCCGAGGTCCGTGACGGCCTCAAGCCGGTGCACCGCCGCGTGCTCTACGCGATGTACGACGGCGGGTACCGGCCCGAGAAGGGCTACTACAAGTGCGCCCGCGTCGTCGGCGACGTGATGGGCAACTACCACCCGCACGGTGACACCTCGATCTACGACACCGTGGTCCGCCTGGCCCAGCCGTGGTCGATGCGGATGCCGCTGGTGGACGGCAACGGCAACTTCGGCTCCCCGGGCAACGACCCGGCGGCGGCCATGCGCTACACCGAGTGCAAGCTGATGCCGCTGGCCATGGAGATGATGCGCGACATCGACGAGGAGACCGTCGACTTCGCGCCCAACTACGACGGCCGCTCGCAGGAGCCGACCGTCCTCCCGGCCCGCTTCCCCAACCTGCTGGTCAACGGTGTCTCCGGCATCGCGGTCGGCATGGCCACCAACATCCCGCCGCACAACCTGCGCGAGGTCGCCTCCGGCGCGCTCTGGTACCTGGAGAACCCGGAAGCCTCCGCGGAGGAGCTGCTGGAAGCCCTGATCGAGCGGATCAAGGGCCCCGACTTCCCCACCGGCGCGCTGATCGTCGGCCGCCGCGGCATCGACGACTACTACCGCACCGGTCGCGGCTCGGTCACCATGCGCGCCGTCGTCGAGGTCGAGGAGATCCAGGGCCGCCAGTGCCTGGTCATCACCGAGCTGCCCTTCCAGGTCAACCCGGACAACCTCGCGCTGAAGATCGCCGACCTGGTCAAGGACGGCAAGATCGCCGGCATCGCCGACGTCCGCGACGAGTCCTCCTCCCGCACCGGCACCCGCCTGGTCGTCGTGCTCAAGCGCGACGCGGTCGCCAAGGTCGTGCTCAACAACCTGTACAAGCACACCGAGCTGCAGACCAACTTCGGCGCCAACATGCTGGCCCTGGTCGACGGCGTGCCGCGCACGCTGTCGCTCGACGCCTTCATCCGGCACTGGGTCAACCACCAGGTCGAGGTCATCGTCCGGCGCACCACCTTCCGGCTGCGCAAGGCCGAGGAGCGCGCCCACATCCTGCGCGCCCTGCTCAAGGCCCTGGACCTGATCGACGAGGTCATCGCGCTGATCCGGGCCTCGGCCAGCGCCGACGCCGCCCGCACCGGCCTGATGGGCCTGCTCGACATCGACGAGCTCCAGGCCAACGCCATCCTCGAGATGCAGCTGCGCCGTCTGGCCGCCCTGGAGCGCCAGCGGATCATGGACGAGCACGACGAGCTGCAGCGGAAGATCGACGAGTACAACGCGATCCTCGCCTCGCCGACCCGTCAGCGGGAGATCATCTCCGAGGAGCTCGCCGCGCTCGTCGAGAAGTACGGCGACGAGCGGCGCTCCACCCTCATCCCGTCCGACGGCGACCTCTCCATCGAGGACCTCATCGCCGAGGAGGACATCGTCGTCACGATCACCCGTGGCGGCTACGTCAAGCGGACCCGCTCCGACCTGTACCGCTCGCAGAAGCGCGGCGGCAAGGGCGTGCGCGGTGCCCAGCTCAAGCAGGACGACCTCGTCGACCACTTCTTCGTGACGACGACCCACAACTGGATCCTGTTCTTCACCAACAAGGGCCGGGTCTACCGCGCCAAGGGCTACGAGTTGCCGGACGCCGGCCGCGACGCCCGCGGCCAGCACGTGGCCAACCTCCTGGCCTTCCAGCCGGAGGAGCACATCACCCAGGTGATGGCCGTGCGCACCTACGAGGACAAGCCGTACCTGGTCCTCGCCACCCGGGCCGGCCTGGTGAAGAAGTCCGCCCTCAAGGACTACGACTCCCCGCGCTCCGGCGGCCTGATCGCGATCAACCTGCGCCAGGACGAGCACGGGAAGGACGACGAGCTGATCGGCGCCGAGCTGGTCTCCTCCGAGGACGACCTGCTGCTGGTCTCCAGGAAGGCCCAGTCGATCCGCTTCACCGCCACGGACGACGCCCTGCGCCCCACGGGCCGCGCCACCTCCGGCGTCAAGGGCATGGCGTTCCGGGAGGACGACGAGCTCCTCTCCATGAACGTCGTCCGTGAGGGTACGTACGTGTTCACCGCCACGGACGGCGGGTACGCCAAGCGGACCTCGGTGGACGAGTACCGTGTCCAGGGGCGCGGCGGCTACGGCACCAAGGCGGCGAAGATCGTCGAGGGCCGGGGCTCGCTGGTCGGCGCGCTCGTGGTCGACGACAGCGACGAGATCATGGCGATCACCCTCTCGGGCGGGGTGATCCGCACGAGGGTTTCCGAGGTTCGTGAAACCGGACGTGACACCATGGGCGTCCAACTGATCAACCTCGGAAAGCGCGATGCGGTGGTCGGCATGGCCCGCAACGCCGAGGCCGAGGACGAGGAGACGGCGGAGGACGAGGATTCGGACATCGAATCCACCGAGTCCGCCGAGACGGCCGAGGGTACGGGGACGACGGTCGGCGGCGACGCCGAGGTCTGAGCCGGACCACGAACCGGTGGCGCCGCGTCGGGAACACCCGACGCGGCGGCGCCGGTTCGCCGACCAGTTCCGGGCAATTCCGCCGGGTGCTGGATGACGAGTGACGGATCAGGGCACCGCCCTGGTGGGAAGTGCGGGAGGACCAGGTGAGTGGAGCCACGGGTGCTGCGGGAGGACCCTCCGGCGGCCGTCCGGGCGCGCAGGGCGGGGGTTACGGCGCACCGCAGCCGCCGGCCGAGCACTCGGCCGGGTCCACCTCGCTGATGCCACCGGTCGGCGGGGCGGGCCAGACGTACGGCGGGCAGACGCCCCCGCCGCCGCCGCCGAGCAGTCCGGCCCCCGGCGGGGGCGGCTTCTCGCAGCCGACGACCTACACCAAGGGCCAGCCGACCCCGCCCCGGGGCACCCGGACCTCGGGCAACACCCCGGCCGGCGGCACGCCCGTCCCCGGGGCCGCGCGCCGGCCCTCCGCCGCCCCGGCCGCAGCCGCGGCCGGGCTCGGCCGCACGCGCAAGGCCCGGCTGCGGGTGACCAAGATCGACCCGTGGTCGGTCATGAAGGTCAGCTTCCTGCTCGCCGTGGCGGTCGGGATCATCATCATCGTGGCCTCGGCCGTGCTGTGGATGACCCTGGACTCGCTCGGCGTCTTCGACTCGCTGACCAAGACCATGAAGGACGTCACCGGCGGCGGCGCGGAGAACGCCGGCAACCAGCTGAACCTGATGGACTACATCGGCTTCGGCAAGGTCATGATGTTCACCACCCTGATCGCCGTGGTCGACGTCGTGCTGCTGACCGCGCTGTCCACCCTCTCGGCGTTCATCTACAACGCCGCGGCCGGCTTCACCGGTGGTGTCGAGCTGACCCTCGCCGAGGAGGAGTGACCCCGGCCGGAAACTGACCACGGGTCAACCGGCCGTCCTCGAACGGAATGTACGGGCCCCACAGGCTGTTGCAGCCTGTGGGGCCCGTCGGCATTTCGGGTGACAGCCGGCCGCCCGCGGCGTGCCGCCCGGAAGCGGGTCGGCCGCGGTGGGCTTAGCTGGACGCCGCCTCCAGGGACTGCCGCAGGCCGCCCCCGGTCCGCCCGACCGGGGTCAGGTGAGGTTCCGCAGGGACGGCTGGACGGAGGCGCGAGGTGGCGAAGCTCGCAGGTCAACTGGTGGAAGCGCTGGAGGGGCTGCTGGGAGTCCCCGTACCGCTCCGGCTGCAGGCGTGGGACGGCAGCGTGGCCGGGCCGCCCGGGGCCCCCACCCTGGCCCTGCGCAACCGGAAGGCGCTGCGCCGCCTGCTGTGGCAGCCGGGGGAGTTGGGCCTGGCCCGGGCCTACGTCGCGGGGGACCTCGACGTCGCCCCCGGCAGCGACCTGTACGAGGTGCTCTCCGTCGTCGGCCGCTTCTCCGAGCGGCCCGACATCCGCGCCCTGGACCTCGGCCCGCGCCGACTGCTCGGCCCCGACGGCCGCCGGGCCCTCGCCGTCGCCCTGCGGGTCGGGGCGCTGGGCCCCGAGCCCGTCCCGCCGCCGGAGGAGGTCGGCCGCGTCCGCGGCCGGCTGCACAGCCGCAGCCGCGACCGCGCGGCCATCAGCCACCACTACGACGTCGGCAACGACTTCTACGGCCTCGTGCTGGGCTCCTCGATGGTCTACTCGTGCGCGTACTGGACGCCGGAGGCCAAGAGCCTGGAGGACGCCCAGGAGGCCAAGCTCGACCTCATCTGCCGCAAGCTCGGCCTGCGGCCCGGGATGCGCCTGCTGGACGTGGGCTGCGGCTGGGGTTCGCTGCTCCTGCACGCGGCGCGGCACTACGGCGTCACCGCGGTGGGCGTCTCCATCTCCACCGAGCAGGTGGCGCTGGCCCGCCGCCGGATCGAGGAGGCGGGCCTGTCCGACCGGGTCGAGGTCCGGCTGCAGGACTACCGGGAGATCGCCGACGGCCCGTTCGACGCGATCTCCAGCGTGGGCATGGCCGAGCACGTCGGCTCCGAGCAGTACCGGGTCTACGCCGAGGGCCTCCACGCGCTGCTGGCGCCCGGCGGCAGGCTGCTCAACCACCAGATCGCCCGCCGCCCCGACCACCCCGGCGAGCCCCACCGCACCAGCCCCTTCATCGACCGCTTCGTCTTCCCCGACGGGGAGCTCTCCCCGGTCGGCTCCACGGTGGCCGCGCTGGAGGAGGCCGGCTTCGAGGTGCGCGACGTCGAGGCGCTGCGCGAGCACTACGGGCTGACCCTGCGCGAGTGGGTGGCCAACCTGGAGGCGCACTGGACGGAGGCCGTCGGCCTGGTCGGCCGGGGCCGGGCCCGGGTCTGGCGGCTGTACATGGCGGCCTCCGCGCTCGCCTTCGAGCAGAACCGGATCGGGGTCAACCAGGTCCTCGCCGTCCGGAGCACCGAGGAGGGCGCGGCGGGCCTGCCGCAGACCCGCGAGGAGTGGCTGCGGCGGCCGAGCCGCAGGCCGGGGGGAGTGCCCGCCGATACGGATTTGGGGGATCGGCCGTCGGTCCGCTAATCTTTCAGTGCGGCAAGGGCCTATAGCTCAGACGGTTAGAGCGCTTCCCTGATAAGGAAGAGGCCACAGGTTCAAGTCCTGTTAGGCCCACCACCGCGAAGGGCCCGGAGCATCGCTCCGGGCCCTTCGGCGTTCCTTCGACGTTGCCGCACCTCCGCCGCGCCACCGGGCGGAGGTGAACGCAGGGCGGATGTTCCGGTAATCTCTTGCCTCGCGACGAGGGCCTATAGCTCAGACGGTTAGAGCGCTTCCCTGATAAGGAAGAGGCCACAGGTTCAAGTCCTGTTAGGCCCACCGCATCCGAGGGGCCCGGAGAGATCCACAGCGATCCGCTCCGGGCCCCTCGGCGTTCCGTCGGGCCGTTTCCGGCCGTTCGCCCGGACGTTCGGGGAGGCCCCGGAGGATGTGGGCCGTCAATCCTCCGGCCGGGCCCGAGGGTTGGCCGTACGGTGGCTGGTCACGATTGGGACACCGGTGTGTATCATCGGCCGCAGGGCGGTCTGGCACCCGACAGCCCCGTTCGCTCTCGAAACACATCAGGACTCGTCGGCCCGGTCATTCCGGCCGGAGCACCGGCTCTTGAGTCCGCCAACGCAAGAAGGACGAGGTCCCGCGGTGAAGAAGCTCCTCCTGGTCGCCCTGGTCGCCCTCGGCGGCTTCTTTGTCTACCGTCAGGTCCAGGCGGACCGCGCCGAGCAGGACCTGTGGACCGAGGCCACCGACCCGATTCCGGCCGGCCGCTGAGCCCCCGGGCGATCTGACGATCGACGATCTTCGGAGGCGCCGCCCGCGCCTCCCGGACCGGCCGGTCCGGTCATACGACCTGACCGGCTGGTTCCTCTCCTGGGAACGGCGCCGAGGACGGCGTCGGAACCCGGTACGCTAGTGCCCGTCGGCACGCGCGGTGCCGTCGAGGGGCATTAGCTCAGTTGGTAGAGCGCTGCCTTTGCAAGGCAGATGTCAGGAGTTCGAGTCTCCTATGCTCCACAGCACGCGATGAGCGGCTGATCCGAGGTTCGGGTCAGCCGCTCATCGCATTCACGGGCCGGTCACTGGGGCTGCGGCCCGTTCCCGTCGTCCGTCCCCGGCTCGGTGTCGGGCTCTGCGGCGGTCCCGGGGGCGTCGCCGGCGGTGGGGGAGCCGTTCAGCGGGGCGGAGGCGGCGTGGGCGCCGGCCGGGCGGGGCGACTGCTCCTGCGGCGGCTCGACCAGCCACTCCGGGTTGCTGTGCCGCCGCCACCACTGCCAGGCCACCAGGCCACCGCCGACGGCCAGCACGCCCGCCACGGCGAGGCCCGTGGTCCAGCTGCGGCAGCGGCGCTCCCGGCGGGCGTTGCGGGCGGCGAGATCGCTGATCTCGGCGGAGCTGACGTGGCCCTGGAGGGCGGTCAGCGCGGCGGCGCCCCGGCTCTGGGCCTCCTGGGCGACGGGAGTGACCGCGGCGCGGGCCTCCTCGACCGCCTGGATGACCCTGGGGGCCACGGTGGAGCGCGCCTGGTCGGCGGCGCGGCCCGCGGACACCCGGGCCGCCAGGGCGGCCTCCTGGGCCCGGTGGAGGGCCTTGAGGGCGTTCTGCTGGGCCTCTGGCGGCAGTGAGGCGAACGCCTGGCCGACCTGTGGGGCGAGGTGTTTGCCGTACTGGGCGCGGAGGGCGTGGGCGGCGTGGCCGGCCTTGGGGCCGAGGGCGTCCAGGGCGGGGCCGAGGCGCTGCCGGGCGCCGTCCGCGAAATGGGCGGCGGTGTCCATGGTCCTGGTGGCGGTCTCGCGGGCCGTGTCCGTCAGGGTCACGAGTTCTCTCCTCCTCGGTGGCATCCTCAATGCACTTATCCACCTGAATGCTGATCATGCATCCGTATTCGTCCGGCGGCATGCCGGAGTGGTCCGTACGCGAGGCACGGAGACGTCCGGGGGTGCCGCGGGCGCCGCAGTACGCTGGCTGCCTCCGCACGGAAGGGGAACGGCTGATGGGCCCGGAGGACCGACCGGCGGCGAGCGGGCCGCAGGCCGCGCCGCCCGGCTGCTACCGGCACCCGGGGACGGCGACCGGGGTGTCCTGCACCCGCTGCGAGCGCCCGATCTGCCCGCAGTGCATGGTGTCCGCCTCGGTGGGCTTCCAGTGCCCCGAGTGCGTCGGGCGGGGCCGAGCCGGGGCGAGGCGGGCGACCACCCGGTTCGGCGGCGTGCCGGTCGCGGACGGCGCCCTCGTCACCCGGGGGCTGATCCTGGCCAACCTGCTGGTCTGGGTGCTGGCCGCCTACGTGTTCACGCCGCAGCTGGAGCGGGTCTGGTCGCTGTACAGCGTCGGGCTGCACCGGGGCGGCCCGGAGGGCGTCGCGGACGGGCCGGACCAGTGGTACCGGCTGCTGACCGCCACCTTCCTGCACGTGGAGTGGTGGCACATCGGCGCCAACATGCTGGCCCTGCTCATCCTCGGCCCCGCGCTGGAGGAGGCGCTCGGCCGGCTGCGTTTCCTCGCGCTCTACCTGCTGGCGGGCCTGGGCGGCAGCACCCTGGCCTTCCTGATCGACGGCGACTGGATGAACTCGCTGGGGGCCTCCGGTGCGATCTTCGGCCTGATCGGCGCCACGGTGGTGCTGCAGCTGCGGACGAAGGGCCCGCTCGGCCCGGTGCTGGCGCTGCTGGTCTTCAACGCGATCGTCACCTACACCCGCCGGGACGTCATCGACTGGCGGGCCCACCTGGGCGGTCTGCTGCTGGGCGCCCTGGTGGCGGTCGGCCTCATGTACGCCCCGCGCGAGCGCCGGGCCCTGGTGCAGGGGCTGACGGTGGCGGCCGCGGTGGCGGTGGAGGCCGGGATGCTGGCGATCGGGACGGCCCTGTACGGCGGGTGACGCCCGGGCGGTTGTCCACAGCGGGTGCGGGGCTGTGCGCGGGCTGTGCGCCGACCCGGGTGCGGACGGGTGTTCTACGCGTGTTCCGCTGTGCGATTCCGGCGCTCTCCGGGTGTCGTCCACAGCTGTGGACGGACGGGGCGCGGGAAGTTATCCACAGGCTGGGGAGACTTTTCCCCAGTGTGGATAACCATGTGGATAAACACGATGATCCGACTGTGGAGGCGATCGAGCGGCCGCGTTCGGACACGACCGACCGCCGCCCCGGGTCGAGCACGGTCCGGAGCGGCGGTGGGGGTCCGAGGGCGGGCCTCAGGAGGGGCGGAGCGTCACTTCCACTGGGTGGAGACGCCGAAGCCGGCGGCGATGAAGCCGAAGCCGACCAGGATGTTCCAGTTCCGCCAGCTCTCGACCGGGTAGGAGCCGCTGGTCACGTAGTAGGTGACGATCCACACCAGCCCGATCAGGAACAGTGCCAGCATCAGCGGCGCGACCCAACTACGGCCCGAGCTGATCTTCACCGCGGTGGTGGTCGGCGGTGTGTAGTCGGACTTCTTGCGGAGTCGAGACTTCGGCACGAGGGGATCTCCTGTCGATGCGCTGTGAGACCGCGCAGAGGCAGCGGGCGAGTCGGTCCGGCGGGTCGGTGGTCGAGAGGGTCTGGGGCCTCCCGCACGTGCAACCGGCGTCCGTTAGCGTAGTGGCTCGGCGGGTCTCAAGAGATAAGGGTACGGTGACTAATTTGTCGATTCCCCCTGAGTCGGCCGGTACCCGCCGCTCCGGCGCCCGAATTGTCGGACGTGCCCTGACCTGCGCCGTCTTCGCGCTCGCCGGACTGCTCTTCTACGTCAGCGCGCAGACCGCCCGCGGTACCGACCTGCGCACCGACAACTCCCTCCTCAGCCTCGGCGACGTCATCCGCCAGCGCAGCAACCAGAACCAGCAGGCCCAGGCCCAGCTGGCCGACCTCCAGGCCCAGGAGCAGCACCTCACCGAGCAGCAGGCCCACAGCCCCGCCGAGGCGGCCAGGCTGGACGGCCTGCGGCTCGGCGCCGCCCTGGAGCCGCTCCAGGGCGGCGGCCTGACCGTCACCCTCAACGACGCCCCGCCCAACGCCACCGCCCGGGTGCCCGGCGTCCCCGAGCCCGGCGTCAACGACCTGGTCATCCACCAGCAGGACATCCAGGCCGTCGTCAACGCGATGTGGCGCGGAGGAGCCGAAGGGGTCCAGGTGATGGACCAGCGGCTGATCTCCACCAGCGCCGTGCGCTGCGTCGGCAACACCCTGCTCCTCCAGGGCCGGGTCTACTCCCCGCCGTACGTCATCAAGGCGGTGGGGAAGACGGACGCCCTGCGCGGGGCCGTCGAGGCGGACCCGACGATCCACACCTACCTCAAGTACGTCCAGGCGTACGGCCTCGGCTGGAAGGTCCAGGAGAGCGGGGACCTGACCCTCCCCGGCTACTCGGGCACCACCGAGCTGCACTCGGCGGGCGGTCAGCAGTAGCGGGACCGTCCCGACCGCCTTCGGGCTCGGGTCTACTCTTGATCCCAGTCCGCTACGCGAGGGAGCACCATGTACGGCTGGATCTGGCGTCACCTACCGGGGAACACCCTGGTCCGGGCCGTCATCTCGCTGCTCCTCGTCGTGGGGATCGTCTACCTCCTCTTCACCTACGTCTTCCCGTGGGCGGAACCGCTGCTCCCCTTCGGTGACGTCACAGTGGACGGCGGCGACGGCGCCGCGGTCGGCTGAACCGGCGGCCCCGGCACTTCCATCCAGTACCGCACCCCCACGGAGACCACGCGCGCATGAGCAGCCAGCCGAATCCGCCCCGCATCCTGGTGGTGGACAACTACGACAGCTTCGTCTTCAACCTGGTGCAGTACCTGTACCAGTTGGGCGCCACCTGCGAGGTCGTGCGCAACGACGAGGTGACCGTCGAACACGCCGTGCGCCGCGACGGCGACGCGGGCTTCGACGGAGTGCTGCTCTCCCCCGGGCCCGGGTCGCCCGAGGAGGCCGGGGTCTGCATCGAGATGGTGCACCACTGCGCGGGGATCGGGCTGCCGGTGTTCGGCGTCTGCCTGGGCCTGCAGTCGATCGCCGTCGCGTACGGCGCCGTGGTCGGCCGGGCGCCGGAGCTGCTGCACGGCAAGACCTCCGCGGTCGAGCACGGGGACACCGGGGTGTTCGCGGGCCTGCCCTCGCCGCTGACCGCGACCCGCTACCACTCGCTGGCCGTCGACCCGGCCACCGTCCCCGCGGAGCTCGAGGTCACCGCCCGGACGGTGGAGAGCGGCGTCATCATGGGCCTGCGGCACCGCGAACTCCCCGTCGAGGGCGTGCAGTTCCACCCCGAGTCGGTGCTCACCGAGGGCGGCCACCGGATGCTCGCCAACTGGCTGGCGGACTGCGGGGACCCGCGGGCCGTGGACCGGTCGACCGGGCTCGCCCCGGTGATCGGCCGAGGCTGAACGGCGTGACCACGCTGCGACCGGAGGGGCGCTACCAGCCGCAGGCGCAGGAGTGGCCTCATGGGGAGCCCCAGGGCCATGGCCCGGACCCGTACGGCGCCCAGCAGGCGGCCGGAGCACCCGAGGACGCCTGGGGCGTGTACGAGCAGGCCGAGCAGCCCGCCGCCGACGGCCCCGAGTACCCCTGGCTGCCGGACCAGACGCTGCAACTGCGGCTGCCCGCCGACCTCGCGGGCGCCTCGGCCGAGCCCGCCCCGCCCACCGGCGGCCGGGCCGAGCGCCGGCGCGCCGCGAAGGGCCGTACGGCCGTCCGCTCGGGCCATGGACGGCGCCGGGCACGCGGCAGGGCGGCGGCCGGGCCGAGGCCCAAGGAGTCGCCCCTGGTGCTGATGGCGCGGTTCGTCGGCGAGTCGTGCATCACCCTCGGCGTGGTGATGCTGCTGTTCGTCGCGTACCAGCTCTGGTGGACCAACGTGCAGGCGGACCAGGCCGCGAGCGACGCCCGCGACCAGCTGGAGCAGCAGTTCGACCAGACCCCCAAGCCGGGGCAGCCCGCGCCGGACCCGAACAAGCCCGAGGTGTTCGCCCCGGGAAAGGGCTTCGCGATCGTCTACCTGCCCAAGCTGGGCCTCAAGTTCCCGATCGCCGAGGGGACTTCGAAGTCGGCGGTGCTCGACAACGGCCTGGTCGGCCACTACACGGGCACCGGCATGCCGGCCGACAAGGCGGGCAACTTCGCGCTGGCCGCGCACCGCAACACCCACGGCGAGCCGTTCCGGTACATCAACAAGCTCGACAAGGGCGACAAGATCATCGTCGAGACGGCCACCGCGTACTACACGTACGAGGTCACCAGCGGGATCCCGGAGACCTCCCCGAGCAACGTGAGCGTGATCAAGCCGGTGCCCAACGGCGCCGGATACCCCGGCCCGGGCCGCTACATCACGTTGACCACGTGCACCCCGGAGTTCACCTCCAAGTTCCGCCTCATCGTCTTTGGCAAGATGACGGAGGAACGGCCGCGCAGCCAGGGCAAGCCGGCTGCGATCGCGGGCGGGTAGCCGCCCGGCACGGAGGGGGAGCACCACAGATGCAGGACGACGGCGCCGGACGATCGGCCGAAGCCGGTCGGGAAGCCTTCCCGCCGCCCGAGGAGGCCCCGCCGCCCGCGCGCCGGCGGCGCAGCGCCGCACTGGCCGCGCTGGGCGTCCTCGGTGAGCTGCTGATCACCCTGGGGCTCGTCCTCGGCCTGTTCGTCACGTACTCGCTGTGGTGGACCAACGTCCAGGCCGACCGGGCGTCCTCGGCCGCCGGGGACAAGCTGCGCGGTTCCTGGGCGGCCCCCGGTGGCTCCCCCGCCCCGAGCGCCGGCGCGACCCCCGGGACCCCCGGAGCCCCGGTCGGCGCACGGCAGTTCGCGGCAGGGGAGGACGTCGGCTTCCTGCACGTCCCGTCGATGGGCTCGGACTTCCAGGTGCTGATCCGGATGGGCACCTCCACCGCCGTCCTGGACGAGGGCGTCGCGGGGGTCTACGAGCAGCCGTACAAGGCCGCCATGCCCTGGGACCGGGACGGCAACTTCGCGCTCGCCGCCCACCGGGACGGCCACGGCGCCAAGTTCCACGACCTGGACGCGGTGAACAAGGGCGACGCGATCGTCGTCGAGACCAGGGACAAGTGGTACGTCTACAAGGTCGACAACACCCTGGCGGAGACGTCCAAGTACGACACGGGCATCGTCGCCCCCGTCCCGGCCCGCTCCGGCTACACCGCCCCCGGCCGGTACATCACCCTGACGACCTGCACCCCGGTCTACACCTCGCGCTACCGGATGGCCGTCTGGGGCAGCCTGGTGCGCGTCGACGAGGTGGACGCCAGGCGCACCCCGCCGCCGGAGCTGCGGCACTCCTGAGCGCGTGAACGCGTGGGGAACGCCCGAGGGCCCGCCGCGAGCGATCGCGGCGGGCCCTCGGGCGTTCCCCCGGTCCAGGAGTTCTCAGAACCAGGGGAAGACGGGCGGCTTAGGGGTTCCCTTTGGTGGGGTCCCCCCCTTTGGGCGGATCGGCCGGCCTGGTGATGAGCTGGACCTGGGAGTTCGGCTCGACCTGGCTGCCGGCGCCCGGGTTGCTCTGCACGACGATCGCGTTCGGGTCCTGCGGGCCGGCGACCACGGTGTAGGTGAGGCCGAGCTTGGACAGCTTGTCGCCGGCCTCCGACAGCTTCACGTTCTGCAGCGGCGGGATCTGGGGCTTGTCCTGGGCCTTGAAGATCGTCAGCGAGATCTTCGTGTTGGCCGGCGCCTTGGTGTTCGGCGCGACCGACTGCTGGGCGACGGTGTTGGCCTTGGTCGGGTCGTTGGTCGGCGTGGTCTTGGACGCGTCGACCTGGAAGCCCGCGCTCTGCAGCTGGTTGACCGCGTCGTCCTTCTGCTGGCCGACCACGTTCGGCACGGACACCTTCGACTTGCCCTGCGAGACCGTCAGCTTGACCGGGGTGCTCGGGTCGGCGTTGGAGCCCGCCGCCGGGTCCTGGGCGGTGACGGTGTCCTGCGCGGCGGTGTCGTCGTCCTTGTACTCGGTGGTGACGTTGGCGAAGCCCGCGTCGTTCATGGCCTTGGTGGCCTGGTCCTTGGGCTTGCCGGTCACCGTCGGAACCGGGGCCTTGGCGGGGCCGGAGGAGAGCTGCACCGTGATGGTGGCGTTCTCCGCGACCTGGCTGCCGGCCGCCGGGTTCTGGGTGCAGACCTGGTCCTTCTTGACGTTGGCGTCCGGGCAGGCGATCTTCTCGCCCTCCGTCACGACCAGCTTGGACCCGGCCGCGGTGGCGGTCGTCCTGGCATCCGGGAGGGTCTTGCCGACCAGGGTCGGGGCGGTGACCTTCGCGGTGTCCTTCTTGTCGGCGAACATCGCCTGGGCGACGAAGAAGGTGCCCACCAGGACCAGCACGGCGGCGATCGCCAGCAGGATCCAGGAGGTGTTGCTCTTCTTCGGCTGCGCGCCGCGGCGGCCGCCGGGGCCGTCGTCCTGCCCGCCGCCCTGGCCGCCGGCGTAGGTCTGGCCGTAGTCGTCCTGGTAGCCGCCCTGCTGGCCGTAGCCGCCCTGGCCGCCGGCCTGCGGCAGCACCGTGGTCTGGGCGCCGCCGGCCTGCTGGGGCAGGACGTTGGTCTGGCCGTACGGGTCGTGCTGCTGCGGGTAGCCGTTCTGGTCGTACCCGTAGCCGCCCATGCCGTACGCGGCCTGCTGGGCCGCGGCCACCGGCAGGCCGTCGAGGAAGCGCTCGATGTCGTCGCGCATCTCGTCGGCGCTCTGGTAGCGGTAGTCCCGCTCCTTGGCGAGCGCCTTGAGCACGATCGCGTCGACCTCGGGGCGCACCTCGGGGTCGAAGACGGACGGCGGCTGCGGCTCCTCCCGGACGTGCTGGTAGGCCACCGCGACCGGGGAGTCGCCGACGAACGGCGGGCGGACGGTCAGCAGCTCGTAGAGCAGGCAGCCGGTGGAGTACAGGTCGGAGCGGGCGTCGACCTGCTCGCCCTTGGCCTGCTCGGGGGAGAGGTACTGGGCGGTGCCGATGACGGCCGAGGTCTGCGTCATGGTCATCCCGGCGTCGCCCATCGCGCGGGCGATGCCGAAGTCCATGACCTTGACGTTGCCCTGCCGGGTCAGCATCACGTTGGCCGGCTTGATGTCGCGGTGGACGATGCCGGCCCGGTGCGAGTACTCCAGGGCCTGGAGGATGCCGATGGTCATCTCCAGCGCCCGCTCGGGCAGCAGCCGGCGGCCGGAGTGCAGCAGTTCGCGCAGCGTCGAACCCTCGACGTACTCCATCACGATGTACGGGATGGAGATGCCGTCGATGTAGTCCTCGCCCGTGTCGTACACGGCGACGATCGCGGGATGGTTCAGCGAGGCCGCCGACTGTGCCTCGCGGCGGAAGCGGGCCTGGAACGACGGGTCACGGGCCATGTCGGCCCGGAGCGTCTTCACGGCGACGGAACGGCCGAGCCGGGTGTCATGGGCGAGGTACACCTCGGCCATGCCGCCGCGTCCGAGGACGCCGCCGAGCTCGTACCTGCCGCCGAGGCGACGAGGCTCTTCCATAGTTCCGACCCTCTCCCTCACCCGCCGGTGAGGTTGTGACGTAGGTGTCCCCGCACGCTCTGGGTGACGCCGCGCGGCCCTGCGCCGGTTCTCCGGCCGGGCCGTGCACCGCCTCGCGGGCGGCAACGGGCACACCCGCTGCTGGCGGATACGCTACCGGTCGCCGCGCGCCGGACCGGAGTCCACCGTAGGCCGATATCAGACCGGTATCCGGACGGGGGTGCCGATCGTGACATTCCCCTCACTCCCGACACGGCGTGCGTTACTTGCCGAGCGCCGTCTGCATGACCGCCTTGGCGATCGGGGCGGCGAGGCGGCCGCCGCTGATGCCGTCGCGGTTCTGGGAGCCGTCCTCGACCACCACGGCGACCGCGACCGACTGGCCGTCCGCCGTCTTGGCCCAGGAGGTGAACCAGGCGAAGGGCAGCCCGGCGTTGTCCTCGCCGTGCTGGGCGGTGCCGGTCTTGCCGCCGACCTGCAGGCCGGGGATCCGGGCGTTCTTGCCGGTGCCGTTCTCGACCACCGAGATCATCAGGTCCTGCAGCTTCTGCGCGGTGGCCGGGCTCATCGCCTGGGAGAACTGCTTCTCGGTGTGCTTGGAGATGGTGGTCAGCGAGGCCGAGCGCTCCTGGTCGACCAGGTAGGGCTGCATCAGGCTGCCGTTGTTGGCGATGGCGGCGGAGACCATGGCCATCTGCAGCGGGGTGGCGCGGGTGTCGTGCTGGCCGATCGAGTCCTGGGCGGTCTGGTCCAGGCTGGGGCTGTCCGGGAAGATGCTCTTCTCGGAGCGGACCGGGGTGTCCACGGTGCTGTTGAAGCCGAACTTCTCGGCCTGCGCCCGCATCTTCTCCTTGCCCAGGTCCGCGCCCATCTTGGCGAAGACCGTGTTGCAGGACTGGTCCATGCCGGACTTGACGGTGGCGTTCTCGCAGCGCTCGTCCGGGCTCTCGTTCTTGAGCTCGGTGTTGGTGCCGGGCAGCTTGTACGGGTCCGGCGTCGTGGTGGCGTCACCGGTGTTCTGGTACAGGCCGTTCTCGAACGCGGCGGTCGCGGTGACCAGCTTGAAGGTCGAGCCGGGCGGATAGGTCTCGCGCAGCGCCCGGTTGAGCAGCGGCTTGTTCGCGTCCGCGTTGAGGTCGTTCCACGCCTTCTTGTCGCCGTCCTCGCCGCCCGCGAAGGTTCCCGGGTCGAACGAGGGGGTGGAGACCAGGGCCAGGATCGCGCCGGTCTTCGGGTCGAGCGCGACCACCGCGCCCTTCTTGTCGCCGAGGCCGTCGAAGGCGGCCTTCTGGACCTTGGCGTTGATGGTCGTGACGACGTCGCCGCCGCGCTTCTCGCCGCCGGTCAGCATGTCCAGGGTGTTGCGGAAGAACAGCCGGTCGTCGGAGCCGGAGAGGATGCCGTCCTCGAGGTTCTCCAACTGGCTGGAACCGTAAGCCTGGGAGGAGTAGCCCGTCACCGGGGCGTACATCGGGCCCTCGTTCCAGGACCGCTTGTACTTGTAGCGCAGGCCGTTGACGAAGTCGGACTTCGTCACGGGCTGGCCGCTGACGATGATGTTGCCGCGCGGGTGGGCGTAGCGGTCGTACAGCTGGCGCTTGTTGTTCTTGTCGCTCGCCCAGGCGTCGGCCTGGACGCCCTGGACCCAGTTGGTGCGCACCATCAGGGCCAGGATCAGCACGAGGCAGAAGATCGAGACCCGGCGGATCGGTTTGTTCATCGGGCGGGTCCTCCCCGGTTCTCGGTGGCGGTGGGGGCGGGTTCGGCCCCCGGGCGGCGGGCGCTGTCGCTGATCTTGAGCAGGATCGCGATGAGCGCCCAGTTGGCCACCACGGACGAACCGCCCTGGGCCAGGAACGGCATGGTCATACCGGTCAGCGGGATCAGCCCGGTGACGCCGCCGGCGACGACGAAGACCTGCAGGGCCATCGCCGAGGCCAGGCCCACCGCGAACAGCTTGCCGAACGGGTCGCGGGCGGCGAGCGCGGTGCGCAGGCCGCGCTGCACCAGCAGGCCGTACAGCAGGAAGATCGCCATCAGGCCGGTGAGCCCCAGCTCCTCGCCGAAGGAGCCGAGGATGAAGTCGCTCTTCGCGGCGAACTGGATCAGCCAGGAGCGGCCCTGGCCGAGGCCGGAGCCGGTGACGCCGCCGGAGCCGAGGGCCATCAGCGACTGGCCGATCTGCTCGGTCGCGCCCGCCGGCCGGTTCGGGCCGAAGGCGGCCATCGGGTCCAGCCAGGCGTCGATGCGGACCTTGACGTGGCTGGTGGTCATCGCCACCGCGACCGCGCCGCCGACCGACATCAGCAGGCCGAAGAGGATCCAGCTGGTCCGCTCGGTGGCGACGTAGAGCATCACCACGAACAGGCCGAAGAACAGGAAGGAGGTGCCCAGGTCGTTCTCGAAGACCAGGATCAGCAGGCTGAGCAGCCAGACCACGACGATCGGGCCGAGGTCGCGCCCGCGCGGCAGGTACAGGCCCATGAAGCGGCGGCTGGCCAGGGCGAGGGCGTCGCGCTTGACCATCAGGTAGCCGGCGAAGAACACGGTCAGGATGATCTTGGCGAACTCGCCGGGCTGGATGGAGAAGCCGCCCAGGCGGATCCAGATCTTGGCGCCGAAGTCCTCCGCCCGGGCCGGGAAGAACGCCGGCGCGGCGAGCAGGACGATGGCCACCACCATCGAGATGTAGGTGTAGCGCTGGAGGACCCGGTGGTCCTTGAGCAGGACCATCACGCCGATGAACAGCGCCACCCCGAGGGCCGACCACATCAACTGGTTCTTGGCCGCCGGGTAGTTGGCGGGCAGCAGGTGGCCGGCCTTGTCCAGGCGCCAGATCATCACCACGCCCAGCCCGTTCAGCAGGGTCGCGATGGGCAGCATCAGCGGGTCCGCGTACGGCGCGAAGCGGCGCACCAGCAGGTGCGCGACCAGCGCCAGCGCGCCCATGCCGAGGCCGTAGCCGAGCATGCCGGCGGGCAGTCCGCCGTCCATCGCCAGGCCCACGTTGGCGTAGGCGAGCATCGGCAGCAGGACGGCGAAGGCCAGCAGCCCCAGCTCGGTGTTGCGCCGGTTCGGCGCGCCCTGCGGGGAGATCGTGGTGTTCGTCCGCCGCCGGGGGACGGCCCGGCGGCGGACGGTGTCCCCGCCGACGGTGCCACCGGCGGTGCCGCCGAGGTCGTAGCTGCTCACGGGGCCACCGCCTCCCGGCGGTTCCCGGGGGCGGTTCCCTGTGCGATCACCGGCGTCACGGCTTCGGGCAGGATTCGGCCTTGGTCTTGTCGGACTCGCTCAGCGGCGGCGCCGTCGGCTGCTCCGTGGGGGCCGGGGCGGCGGCCGCCGGCGGGGTGGCGCCCTGCGTCGGAGCGGTGGCGGCCGCGGCCGGGGCGGAGGGGGAGGCCGACGGGGTGTGGGCGCTCTTCTCCGGGGTGGGCGTGACCGCCGAGTACGAAGCCTGGGTCGGCGGGGTCGGCGGGGTCGCCTTGGTGGCGCCCTGGTCCCTGACCTTCTGGCACAGGCTGACCCAGCCCTCGAGCTCCTGGAGCTTCGGGTCGGCGTCCTGCAGGCTGCTGAGGGTGATGGTCTTGTTCACCACCGCCCGCTGGTCCTTCGGCAGCAGGTCCAGCTTGATGTCGTTGTGCGAGGTGTGGACCGAGGACAGGTTCAGACCGGCCAGGTTCTGGTTGACGCCCTGGTAGACGGCGACGTGGTCGCCCTCCTCGCCGATGTAGTACTGGTCCTGCGTCCACCGGTAGCCGAAGTACCCGGCGCCGCCGAGCAGGCCCAGGGTGATCAGCACGGCCAGCGGGACGGCCAGGCGGCGCTTGCGCTTCGGGGGCTCCTCGTCGAAGTCCTCGGCGCCGTACACCGAGGGCTCGGCGGGCTCCTGCCCGTCGTACTCGCCGGTGTAGCCCGCGGCGGGGCCGAAGTCGCCCTGGGGGGCGCCGTAGCCGGCGTCGTAGCCCTCGGCCGGGCCGAAGGCGCCCTGGGGGTTGCGGCCCAGCCCGGCGGCGCGGCCGGCCGGGGTGTCGGCGATGGAGTGGTCGGCGGCCGAGGACGGCGGGGTGTCGGCGACGGCGCCGACGACCACCGGGACGTCGTTGAACTGGCCGCTCATGGTGTCGGTGGCGCCGACGTCGATGACGTCCGCGACGATGCAGGTGATGTTGTCCGGGCCGCCGCCGCGCAGCGCGAGCTGGATCAGCTCCTGCACGGTCTGCTCGGGCGAGTAGTAGCTGCCCAGGGTGTCCTGGAGGGTCTGGTGGCTCACCGGGCCGGAGAGGCCGTCCGAGCAGATCAGGTAGCGGTCGCCGGCCCGGACCTCGCGGATCGACAGGTCGGGCTCGACCTGGCCGCGGCCGTCCAGCGCCCGCATCAGCAGCGAGCGCTGCGGGTGGGTCTCGGCCTCCTCGGGCGTGATCCGGCCCTCGTCGACCAGGCGCTGCACCCAGGTGTGGTCCACGGTGATCTGCGCCAGCGAGCCGTCGCGCAGCAGGTAGGCGCGGGAGTCGCCGACGTGCACCAGGCCCATCCGCTGGCCCGTCCACAGCATGGCGGTGAGCGTGCAGCCCATGCCCTCCAGCTGGGGGTCCTCCTCGACCATCTGCCGGAGCCGGTCGTTGGCGCCCTGGACGGCGTCTCCCAGCAGGGTCAGCAGGTCGGCGCCCGGCACGTCCTCGTCCAGGCGGACGATCGAGCCGAGCACCTCGGAGGACGCGACCTCGCCGGCCGCGGCGCCGCCCATGCCGTCGGCCACGGCCAGCAGCCGCGGCCCGGCGTAGCCGGAGTCCTCGTTCCCTTCCCGGATCAGTCCCTTGTGGGAGCCGGCGGCGAAGCGCAGCACCAGGGTCATGCGACCTGTGCCCCCCTCTGGGTCATGGACGGGATGCTTGCCCTCATGCGCTACTACTTCCGCAGTTCGATGACGGTCCTGCCGATACGGATCGGCATGCCCGGCTGGAGCGGAGTGGGCGCGGTCAGGCGCTGCCGGTCCAGATAGGTGCCGTTGGTGGAGCCTAGATCCTCGACCGTCCACTGCCCAGTCTGATCCTGATAGATCCTGGCATGACGGGAGGACGCGTAGTCGTCGTCCAGCACGATCGTGGAGTCGTGCGCGCGGCCCAGCGTGATGGTCTGGCCCTGCAGCGCGACGGTGGTCCCGGCCAGCGAGCCCGCGACCACGACCAGCTGGGTCGGGCCGCTCGCGCGGCGACGGCCGCCGCCGCCCTGGGTCTGGCCACCGGTGTTGCCCGCCGGGGGCGGGGTGGCGCCCCGCCCGGCCGGCTGGGTCTGCTGGACGGCGGAGGTGGCGCCGCGGCGGGAGCTGCGGGGGTTCACCTTGGTGCCGAAGAGGTCGCTGCGGATCACCTGGATCGCGACGATGACGAACAGCCACAGCACGGCCAGGAACCCCAGCCGCATGACCGTGAGGGTCAGTTCTGACATGACCGTCCCGCCAGTCGGTGAGCGAGGCGCGCGAACAACTCGGACACTACCCTTCGACCTGCCGGTAGACGATGGTGGTGGAACCCACGACGATGCGGGAGCCGTCGCGGAGCGTAGCGCGCTGGGTGTGCTGTCCGTCCACCACGATGCCGTTGGTCGAACCCAGGTCGAGGACCATCGAAGGGGTGCCGGGTCGGATCTCGGCGTGCTTGCGGGAGACCCCGGGATCGTCGATCCGCACGTCGGCCTCGGTCGAGCGGCCGAGTACGCAGGCGGAGCCGGAGATCTGGTGGCGGGCGCCGTTCACCTCGACCCAGCGGCGCATCGAGGTGCCGTGGCCGGCGCCGGGGAAGGCGCGGACGTTGCCGCCGGCGGGCGCGGGCGGGGCCGGGGGCATCGCGGGGGGCGCGGCGGGCGGCGGGGGCGTGCCGTACGAGCCGGCGCCCTGCTGCTGCCACGGCGCGCCGGGGGCCGGGGCGGCCGGCGCGCGGTCGTAGCCGGGCGTCTGCGGGGCGGCGTACTGCTGGGGCTGGGGTTCCTCGGCCGCCAGGGTGCGGCTGCGCACCCGGTACAGGCCCGTGTCCAGGTCGTCGGCCTTCTCCAGGTTCACCTGGAGCGGGCCCATGAAGGAGTACCGCTGGGCCTCCGCGTACTCGCGGACCATGCCGGCGAGCTCGTTGCCCAGCTGTCCGGAGTACGGGCTGAGCCGCTCGTGGTCGTGCGGGCTGAGTTCGACGATGAAGTCGTTCGGGACGACGGTGCGGTCGCGGTTCCAGATGCTCGCGTTGTTGTCGCACTCGCGCTGCAGCGCCCCGGCGATCTCCACGGGCTGGACCTCGGACTTGAACACCTTGGCGAAGGTGCCGTTGACGAGACCCTCCAGCCGCTGCTCGAACTTCTTCAGCATCCCCATGGGGCACCCCCTTCCAGGGTCCGTTCGCCTGCCCGCCGACCGATTCCGGCCCGGGGGCCGGTCGCGCCTACTTGCGGTACTTCCGTACTGATCGTATCCACGCCGGGCCCTTCCGTACGGTTCCCGGACCGCGTGGTGCCCGGGGGTGGGCTCGGACACACAGGGTGACGCATGTCCGGGCCGGCACGCCAGGTCTGCCCGCCCGGGCGGCCCACCACCCCTCGCCGGACGGTTCGTCGGGCATCCGTTCGGGTGTCCTCCGTTCGGTCGGAATACGGATTCGGAGTGCTCCCCCCGGTCGTGCTACTGTTTTCCACGTCGGAAGGGCCGCCCGCAAGGGAAGCCGGACCGGAGAGAAGCGAAGGCCACATGGTACCGAGCGGCTCCGAGGATCGGTCGGCAACGAAGACGACACCCATGCGCGGGTGGCGGAATAGGCAGACGCGCTGGATTCAGGTTCCAGTGCCCGAAAGGGCGTGGGGGTTCAACTCCCCCCTCGCGCACAGCGAAACCCCGCAGGTCCTCGGACCTGCGGGGTTTTCTCGTTGTCCCCCTCTTTTGATTCCGGCCTTCTTGATTCCGGAGAGTCAGGAGCGGGCGGCCGGGAGTTCGGCGCGGACCTCGAAGCCGCCGTCCTGGGTCGGGCCGGCGGTGAGGGTGCCGCCGAGGAGCTGGGCGCGTTCGCGCAGGCCGACCAGGCCGTGGCCGCCGCCGGGCAGGGTCTCGGCCGGGTGGACGGGCGGGCGCTCGTTGCGGACCTCGACCCGAAGCCGGCGGCCCTTGGCCCGGACCCTCACGTGCACCACCGCCTCCGGGGCGTACTTGGTGATGTTGGTCAGCGCCTCCTGGACGGTGCGGTAGGCGGCCCGCTCCACCGCCTCCGGCCACGGGCGGTCACCGGGGTTCAGCTCGGCCTCGGCCGCCAGGCCGCTCTCCTCGATCAGCCGGGGCAGGTCGGCGAGGCGGGGCTGGGGGGCCAGCGGGCTGTCCGGGACGGGACTGCCGGCGCCGCGCAGCACCCCGACCATCTGGCGCAGCTCGTCGAGGGTGCGGACGGACAGTTCGCGGATGGTGCGGGCGGCGGAGGCGGCGGCCGGGTCGGCGGTGCTCACCTGGAGGGCGCCGGCCTGGATGCTGATCAGGCTGACCTGGTGGGAGACCACGTCGTGCATCTCCCGGGCCAGCCGGCCGCGCTCGCTGATCAGCACCCGCTCGGCGAGCAGCCGGCTCTCGCGCTCCTGGCCGCGCGTCAGCTCGTCCAGCCGGGCCGCGAGCTCCCGGCGGGTGCGGGCGAGCAGGCCCGTGGCGGCGGGGCCGGCGGCGAGCATCACGGCCTGGATGGCGTCGAGCGCGGTGGCGCGGCTCAGGTCGAAGACCGTGTCGGGCAGCGGCCAGTGGAAGAACTCGACCAGGGTGAACAGCAGGCTGCAGGGCACCAGCACCCGGGGGTTGGGGCGCTCGGAGGCCACCGTGTAGACGGCGGTGATCGGGGCGAGCCAGATGTCGTCCACCCAGCTGCCGGGCATGGTGAGCAGCAGCACGGTGACGGGCAGGCGCCGGCGCCAGAACAGGGCGACGGCCGCCAGTGTGGAGAGCGCCACCTTCCACCAGGAGGCGTCCCTGGCCACCAGGGCGGCGTCCAGCAGGGAGTAGAGGACGGGCAGCAGCAGCATCAGCCAGGGCGCGGTGCACCAGGCCGGGAGTCTGCGGGGCGGCAGCTGGTCGGCGGCCGTCATGCCCCGTCGCCGGGTTTCGGCCGGACGAGGCCGGCCCGGTGGGCGACCACGGCGGCCTGGACGCGGTTGGCGGCGCCGAGCTTGCCGAGGATCGCGCTGATGTGGTCCTTGACCGTGCCGGTGCCCAGGAACAGCCGGTCGGCGATCTCGGCGTTGGACAGTCCCTCGCCGAGCAGGGCCAGGACGTCCAGCTCCCGGCCGGTGAGGGTGCGGGCGAGGGCGGTGGCCTCGGCGTCGGGGCCACCGCCGTCCACGTAGCCGCCGATCACGGTGCGGGTGACGGTCGGGGAGAGGATGTTGCCGCCGGCCGCGAGGACCCGTACGGCGTGCACCAGCTGGTCGGGGGCGGTGTCCTTGAGCAGGAAGCCGGCCGCGCCGGCCCGCAGGGCGGTGCCGATGTAGTCGTCGGTGTCGAAGGTGGTGAGCATCGCCACGGCGGGCGGGTCGGGCAGGGCGCGCAGGCGGCGCAGCACCGAGATGCCGTCGAGGTCCGGCATCCGGACGTCGAGCAGCACCACGTGGGGGCGCAGTCGCTGGACGTGGTCCTCGGCCTGGCCGCCGGAGCAGTCGCCGACCACCTCGAGGTCCGGGGCGGAGCCCACGATGAGGCCGAGGCCGGAGCGGACCAGGATCTCGTCGTCGACGATCAGCACGCGGGTGGTGGTGATGGTGCCTCCTCGGTTCGGGCGGCCGGGTGCAGGCGGTCCGCGTGGGTCGTTTCGAGAGTAGGGGTAGAGGGCGCGGGCCGCCGAACGCCCGTGTGCCGTGACCCCCGCCGTTCGGCGGGGGTCGGAATCCGCTACCCGGTTCACGCAATTCTCAGCTTCGGTGGGGAACCATGGAATTGGCTGCCAGTCGTCGGCCTCTCGGGCCTGCGGATGCGCCCCACCATCTGATCGTTTGGAATTGAGCTGTGTCGTCCACTGTGAAGTCGGAGCCGTCCGCCACCTCCCAGGATCCCCGGCCCGTCGGCGCGCTCGACCGCTGGCGCCCGAGGGCGGCCTCGGCCTGTGTCTGGTACCTGAGGCTGCTCGCGCTGCTGAACGTCGCGACGGTGCTGCTGGTGCCGTTCCGCGAGCAGGTCAGCGAGCACAACGAGGGCGAGTACTTCACCCCGTACCTGATGACCTCCGGCCTCGCCAGCGCGGTGCTGTCGATCTTCCTGGCGATCGCGATGCGGCGGCGCAAGCGGGCGGCGTGGATCTTCAACGCGGCGCTGGGCAGTGCGTTCGCGCTGCTGTACCTGCTCGCCATGCTGGTGCCCGGCGAGCATTTCGTCGACCACCCGCTGAACTACATCTCCACGGTGCTGACCTGCCTGTTCGTGCTGGCGCTGTTCGTCGGGCGCAAGGAGTTCACGTCCAAGGGCGACCGCTCCAACCCGAAGACCGCGGCGGCCACCTTCGTCGGTGGGCTGCTGTTCGGTGGGCTGGTCGGCTCGCTGCTGGTGTGGGCGACCAACGCCCTGAACGGCGCGGGCTTCTGGGACCTGTTCCGCTACTCGGTCGGCCGGATGATCACCATCACGCCGTCCCTGCACCTGCGCTCGGTGATCTCCGCCCCGACCTGGGTGGACGCGGCGATCAACACGATGGGCGGCCTGCTCTTCCTGCTGGTGCTGTACACGGCCTTCCGCAGCCCGCGCGGCACGGAGCTGCAGACGGCCGAGGACGAAGCGAAGCTGCGCGGCCTGCTGGAGAAGCAGGGTGAGCGGGACTCGTTGGGCTATTTCGCGCTGCGTCGCGACAAGGCGGTCATCTTCTCTCCGAGCGGGAAGGCGGCGGTGACGTACCGGGTGATCGGTGGGGTCTCGCTGGCCTCGGGTGACCCGATCGGGGATCCGGAGGCGTGGCCGGGTGCGATCGACGCGTGGCTGGCGGAGGCCCGTGAGCATGCCTGGGCGCCGGCCGTGATGGGTGCGTCCGAGGAGGCCGGGGTGATCTATGCCCGGCACGGGCTGGACGCGCTGGAGCTGGGTGACGAGGCGATCGTCGAGCTGGACGAGTTCTCTCTGGACGGGCGTGCGATGCGGGTGGTGCGTCAGGCGTACAACCGGGTCAAGCGGGCCGGGTACACGGTGCGTATCCGCCGGCACGAGGACATCTCCGAGGAGGAGATGGCGCGGCTGGTGGCCAGGGCCGACGAGTGGCGTGACGGGGCGACCGAGCGTGGCTTCTCGATGGCGCTGGGCCGTCTCGGCGACCCGGGTGACGGGCGCTGCGTGATGCTGGAGTGCCACGACGGCGGGGGTGAGCTGCAGGCGCTGCTGAGCTTCGTGCCGTGGGGGCCGGACGGGCTCTCGCTGGACCTGATGCGCCGGGCCCGGGACACCGAGAACGGCCTGATGGAGTTCATGGTGATCGAGCTGCTGCAGCGGGCCGAGGAGGTGGGGCTCAAGCGGGTCTCGCTGAACTTCGCGATGTTCCGCTCGGTCTTCGAGCGTGGTTCGCGTCTGGGCGCGGGGCCGGTGCTGCGGTTGTGGCGCTCGGTTCTGGGTTTCTTCTCGCGCTGGTGGCAGATCGAGTCGCTGTACCGGGCGAACGCCAAGTACCGGCCGATCTGGGAGCCGCGCTACCTGCTGTTCGAGAAGAGCAGCGAGATCCCGCGGATCGGCATCGCCAGCGCCCGCGCCGAGGGGTTCATCGTGGCGCCGACCATGCCGGCCCTGTTCCGCCGCCGGCACGCGGGGGCGGCCGTGGTGGCGCCCCGGGTGCCGGTGGGGGCGCGGGACGGGAAGGAGTAGGGGCCGCAGGGGGGAGTCTCCCTCCGCCGGGGGGCGGAGGGGTGTTCTCGGCCGTATGGGGGTGCGCAGGGGCGGGCGGTCTCCCCCTTGAGTATGACGATGGTCCCCATCCGTGCCGATGTGCGTTTGTTAACAGGCTTCTAATGTTGGAGTCGTTGAGAAGTTCCGGGGATTCGGGAGAACGGTTGTGATGGACAGGACCCACGCGGGGGGCGTGCGAAAGGGGCCGCTGGCGTACGCCAGAGCGGCCGCTGTCGCCGAGTGGGGAACGTTGTTCGTGACGGTCCGGGACGGGGTGGTGCGCAAGAAGTTCGCCGCCGTTCCGCTGGCGAGTGCGGCGACGTTCCTGATCCTGCTCTTCAGCATCGTGCAGCACCTGCCGGGTGGCGAGCGCTTCGTCAACCACATCGGTGTGGTGAAGGCGGCGCTGCCGCTGGAGGAGTCCCTGCTGAGGACGCCGCTGTCGCTGTACGTGCCGGCGCTGGACCTGCCGGTCTGGGGGGCGCTGGCGCAGGTGTTCGTGGTCTTCGCGATCGCGGAGATCGTGCTCGGCCGGCGGATGACGCTGGTGGTCGCGTACGCCTGCACCCTGACGGGCACGCTGTTCGCCCGGGTCGGGGTGGCGATCGGGCCGGAGCACGTGTTCGGCTTCCCGAAGTGGGTCGCCTACGTGCGTGACACCGGGCCGTCCGCGGCGGTGGTGGCGCTGGCGATCTGCATCGCCTTCCGCGCCCGGGCCTGGCTCACCGCGGGCCTGGTGGTGGCGCTGATGGTCGGCGAGGCCGTGGTGCTGCCGAACCTGGCCGGTCTGGAGCACGTGGTCGCGGTCATCACCGCGCTGCTGATCGCCGTCTCGGTCGAGGTGTTCGGGGACTTCTGGCCGCGGGTGCTGGCCGGGGTCGGGGCCGCCACCACGGTGGCCGCCGCGACCACCGTCGCCGCCGCGGTGGCGCCGCTGGAGGCCGCGGAGGCGCGGCGCCAGGCCGGGGCCGTCATCCCCTGAAGGGGCCTGTCACTGCGCTGCCGGCCGGGTACGGGACGTTGTCCCCACCCGGCCGTCACGCGTGCGGGAGGGGCAGCTCGAACCAGACGACCTTTCCCACCGCCTTGCGGGCGGTGCCCCAGCGTTCGGCGAGCTTCGTGACCAGGGTGAGGCCGCGGCCGGTCTCGCCGAGCTGCTCGGCGGGCTCCAGCGAGGGCAGGTTGTGGTTGTCGTCGCTGACCTCGACCAGCAGCTTGTCCACCCGGATCAGCTGGAGCTGGACCCGGTCCCTGGCGACCCGGACGGCGTTGGTCACCAGCTCGCTGACCAGCAGCTCGGTGGTGTCGGCGAGCGCCTCCAGGTGCCAGGCGGCCAGCTGCTCGCGGACCAGCGAGCGGGCCCGGCGGACCTCGCGGTGGTCCACGGTGAGGTCCCAGGTGGCGACCTCGGACGGGGCGACGCCGTCGAAGCGGGCCACCAGGAGGGCGACGTCGTCCTTGCGGTCGTCGGAGTGCAGCCGCTTGAGGACCACGTCGCAGGCTTCCTCGGGGCTCTGCCTCGGGTCGATCAGGTTGCCGCACAGTGCCGCCAGGCCGGCTCCTATGTCCCCGCCCCGGACCTCGACCAGGCCGTCGGTGCAGAGGACCAGCATCGAGCCGTCCGAGACGTCGATGGTCTTGGCGACGAAGGGCACCCCGCCGACGCCGATCGGGGCGCCGGCCGGGATCTCCAGCAGCTCGCCGCTGCCGTCCGGGTGCACCAGGACGGGCGGGACGTGGCCGGCGCTGGCCAGCTCGCAGGTGCGGTTGATCGGGTCGTAGACCGCGTACAGGCAGGTGGCGAGGTGGTCGTCGCCGAGCTTGTGGGCCAGGTTGTCCAGGTGGCGCAGCAGCTGGCCGGGCGGGAGGTCGAGGGCGGCGAGGGTCTGCATCGCGGTGCGGAAGCGGCCCATCGCGGCGGCCGAGTGCAGGCCGTGGCCCATCACGTCGCCGACGACCAGGGCGACCCGGCTGCCGGGCAGCTGGATCGCGTCGAACCAGTCGCCGCCGACCTCGGCCTTGGGGTCGCCGGGCAGGTAGCGGTGGGCGATCTGCACGCCGGGGATCTGCGGCGGGCGGGTCGGGATCATCGAGCGCTGCAGGGTGGTGGCGACCCGGGCCTCGGCGCGGTGCAGCCGGGCGTTGTCCAGGGACAGCGCGGCGCGGACGGCCAGCTCCTTGAGGGTGGCGGCGTCGCTCTCGTCGAAGGGCGCGCGGTCCGGCAGCCGGAGCAGCTTGAGGATGCCCAGGACGGTGCCCCGGGCGGAGAGCGGGACGACCAGCATCGAGCGGCCGGAGACCACCGGGGCCAGTCGGACGCCGCCGAGCGCGATCGCGTAGTCCACCGCGACGTCGTCGGTGATCACCGGGACCAGCACCGGCTGGTTGAGCTGGAGGGCCATGCCGGGCGGGGTGCGGCGGGGCATGCTGACCAGGGCGCCCTCGGGCAGGACGTGCTCCCAGACGCCGCCGGTCTCGTTGTGGACCAGGGCCACCCGGCGCAGCATGGTGTCGTCGTCCGGTCGGGAGACCGGCAGCTCGGAGTCCGAGATCAGCCCGTCCACCAGGTCCACGCAGGCGAAGTCGGCGATCCGGGGGACCAGCACCTGGCACAGCTCGTGGGCGGTGAAGCCGAGGTCCAGGGTGGTGCCGACCTTGCCGCCGACCTCGTTCAGCAGGGCCAGCTGCTCGCCGGCCTGGCCGTTGGTGAGGAAGGGCACCAGCCGGCCGGTGGACAGGCCCTCGGGGGCGGCGGGCCCCGGGACGGCCCGGGGCTGGTCGGCCGGGGGCTGGTCGACGAGCCCGGCGGGATGGCCGTTGGCGGACTGGGTGGCGGCGGCCGGCTCGATGGCGGCTCCTCCTTGGGCGAGGTGCGCGGCGGGGGACGTGGCGGGGGCGGGGCGCTGGGCGGGCAGGGCGGCGGCGCGGCGGCCGGGCGCGGACTGCTCGGGCTGGGGCGGCGGGCCGGTACGGGCGGCGCGCTGCTGGGGTGTCGGGTAGCGGCGGCCGATCGCGGAGGCGGCGTGCGCGCTGCCCGCCTGGGCGTCGGCCGGGAGCACCGGCAGCACGGTGGCCGCGTCCAGGCGCAGCGCGGGCAGGCCCGCGGCGTCCAGGACGTCCAGCAGCAGGGCCCGGCGCCCGGCGGCCGCGGCGGGCAGCAGCCGGGCGAACTGCTCGGGCACCGTACGGCCGGGCGGGGCGAGGGCGGCGGCCAGGCGGTGGAAGCCGCCCCGGGCGGGCGGGGTGGCGGCGAAGGGCGTCATCCGCTCGCCGATCGCCAGGCGCGGCCCGGCGGTGCGCAGCGGGCGGGCGTCGGCGGCGAGGGCGAGCAGGCCGCCGGGCTGGTCGGCGGTCGGGTGCCTCAGCGGGTAGGCCCACCAGAGGACGTCGCGCAGGTGCTCCTCGCGGTCGAGCACGGCGAGGCGGCCGGCCCAGGGGGCGCCGGAGGCCGTCAGCGCGGCCAGGGTCTCCAGGGCGTCGCCCCGGCGGCGGCCGGCGGGATCGCCGGGGGACTCCACGGTGGGCAGCAGGCCACCGGCCGGGCGGTCGCGGGCGACCTCGGCGCGGTGCCCGAAGAGCTCCTCGGCGCTCCGACTCCACTGGGCGATGCGGCCGGACCGGTCGACCAGGACGAGGGCGAGCCGCAGCAGGGCGGCCACGCCGGCGGGGTGGTCACCCGGCACGGTCTCGGCACCCGCCGGACGCGGTGTGGAGTTGGACTCGGCCACCATGGATACGGTCTGCTCCCGCCTGGCCGCCACGGCTGGGAGGCGGACCGTCTCTGAGGAGGAGGAGGAAGGCGCGCTGTGCGGATACCAGCGAAGCACGGACGGGGCCGGGCTCGACACCGAAACGGGCAGATTCCTCGGGAACCGTTGCGTGTCGGACCGCGCGCGCCGGTGCGCACCTCCCCTTCACCCGGACGGCGCCACCACCGCCGAGGGTAGGGTGACAGGCCGGGCCGCCCGAGCGGCGGCCCGGACACGGCAGGCCGGACGAGACACAGAGGCGAGAAGTGAGCGCGCAGAGCCCCGCCCGCTGGACGGACCCGGAGCAGCTCGACCTGGAGGAGCGGGTCGCCGCAGCCGAACTGGCCTGGCTCAGCATGGACGTCGACGTGCAGACGCTCAGGGTCGAGATCGACAACTTCGCGCTGATCCACCACCAGCTGCTCGGCCCCCTCTACGCCCGGCTCGACGAGCTGGACGCGCTGGTCGCCGAGGCCGTCGCCGTCCGCACGGGCCTGCCCGAGGACCTGCGCCGCGCCGCCGAGGCCCGTCGGCAGGTCGAGGAGCTGCCCGACCTGGACGCGCTCTTCGACTCCGTACGGGAGCGCGCCGGGGAGAGCGAGGAGGCCCCGCCGCCGCCGGCCGCCCCCGCCCGGGTGCGGCCCGGCAAGGAGGCCCAGCGGATCTACCGCGACCTGGTGCGCAGCGCCCACCCCGACCTCACCACCGACCCGGCCGAGCAGCAGCGCCGGGCCGCCTTCCTGGCCCGGGTCAACGAGGCTTACGCGTACGGGGACACCGCCGTGCTGACGGGCCTGGCCGCCGAGTGGTCCACCGCGCCCGAGGCCGCCCCCGCCGCCGACTCCCCCGACCGGCTCGACTGGCTGCGCCGCCGGCTGGAGTGGCTCACCGCCAGGATCACCGCGACCGCCACCGAGCAGGTCCGCCTGGAGCAGACCCCGATGGGCCAGCTGCTCGCCCTCGCCCCGCAGGACCCGGACCGGCTGCTGGAGCAGCTCGCCGAGGAACTGCTCGCCAAGGCCGCGGAGCGGCAGGCCGAGCTGGAGCGGCTGCTCGGCCCCTCCGGAACCCCTGGCGCATCCGCCCCGGTGGGCGACAATGGCACCGACCCGACGCACCCCCAGGAGAACCAGACGATGTTCGCGCAGATCCCCACCACCGACGCCGCCGCCGTGCCCGCCGAGGCCGCCCTGCTGGACGTGCGCGAGCAGGACGAGTGGGACGCCGGGCACGTGGACGGCGCGCTGCACATCCCGATCGGGCAGGTCGTGGCCCGGCTCGGCGAGCTGCCCGACGAGAAGCTGTACGTGCTCTGCCGCGTCGGCGGGCGCTCCGCGCAGGTCGTCCAGTACCTGGTGCAGCAGGGCCGGGACGCGGTGAACGTGGACGGCGGGATGTACGCCTGGGAGGGTGCGGGCCGTCCGATGGTCAGCAGCACCGGGCAGCCGGCCTTCGTCCTGTAACCGCCGGGCCCGGTGGGGGGAGGCCCGATGGGGTCTGGGGGAGGGATCACGGACCGGCCGGCGCGGGACCGGGTCTGGTCGGCGCCCGCGCAGCTGTTCCTCGGCCTGTCCGCGGCCGGCCTGGCGACGGTCACCGCGCTGTTCCTGGCCGCCGTGTTCCTGCACGTCGCGCCCGCCAACGCGCTGTCCCGGCAGTACCAGGAGCAGGTCGACGGACTGGTCTACCCCGAGTTCGAGCAGAACTGGAGACTGTTCGCGCCCAACCCGCTGCAGCAGAACATCACCGTGGACGCCCGGGTGCGCACCGCGGAGGAGGGCGGCGGCACCCGCCTCCACGACTGGATCGGGCTGACCGCCCGGGACCTCGCCGCGATCCGGGGCAACCCGGCGCCCAGCCACGTCGACCAGAACCTGCTGCGCCGGGCCTGGGACTTCTACGAGGGCACGCACGACGCGAAGGACGAGACCGCGACCGTGGCCAGGGGCAGGCTCGCCGAGCAGTACCTCAAGCGGATCGCCCTCCAGCGGATCGGCCGGGAGGTGGACGGCGAGCGGGTGCTGGAGATCGAGTTCCGGATGACCGCGACCACCCTCGCGCCGCCCCCGTGGAGCGGGGAGGCCGCGCCGCCCGCGCCCAAGGTGCGGGAGCTGCCCTGGTGGGCGGTGGCCGACGAGGACTACCGGGGGCTCGGGTGAGCGAGCTGTCGCCGTCTCAGTTGCCTGCTCAGCCGCCTGCTCAGGCGCCTGCTCAGCCGTCCGATCAGCCGTCCGCTCGGTCGCCCGCTGAGGAGGACCAGCGGCTGCTGGTCGGCATCCCCCGGCAGGGCCCGTCCCCCGTGCAGGCCGCGGCCGAGGCCGCGTCCCGTCGGGTGGGGCCCGCGGAGACCGTCGCGAGGGCGCTCGGGAAGGCGCTCGGGGCGTTCACCGGGCGCGTGCTCGGGGCGCACCAGGCCGCGGTGGTGCGGATCGGCTTCGGGCTGGTCTGGCTCGCCTACCTGCTGCGCGAGTGGCCCAACCGGCGGGTGCTCTACGGCGACCGCTCCCCCTGGGCGATGGACCTGGCCGAGCGGCTGCTGGCCGACAACGGGGCGTTCACCGTGCTGCCCTGGTTCGGCGGGCGGGCCTGGTTCGAGCTGGTCTACCACCTGGGGATGCTGGCCGCCCTGGCGGTACTGCTGGGCTGGCGGACCAGGGCGAGCACGGTGCTGTTCCTGGTCACCGTGCTGTCGCTGCAGAACCGGGACGTCTTCCTCGGGGACGGCGGCGACAACGTCGTCCACCTGATGGCGGTCTACCTGGTCTTCACCCGCTGCGCCGAGGTCTGGTCGCTGGACGCCCGACGGGCCAGGGCGGACGGCCCGGGCGGGGTGGTGCTGTGGGCCGTCCTCGGGGCGGTGCTGGCGCTCTGTCAGCTGGGCGAGTTCTCCGGTGAGACGCTCACCTGGACGAGCCGGACCTTCCCGTACGTCGGCTGGTCGCCGCTGTTCTGGGGTCTGTGGGCCGTCGCCGGGCTCTGGTGGACGCTCCGGCGGCTGCGGCCGGAGGGCGAGCTGCGGGCCGTGCTCGACGCGCTGGCGAACATGGTGCACAACTGCGCGATGCTGGTGATCGCCGTCGAGGTGGTGCTGATCTACGCCACCGCCGGCTGGTACAAGGTGCAGGGCTCGCGCTGGCAGGACGGCAGCGCGCTCTACTACCCGCTGCACCTGGACTACTTCACGCCCTGGCCCTGGCTGTCCGGGCTCGTCGGCTCGGCCCTGCTGCCGGTGTTCCTGCTCTCGTACGGGACGGTGATCCTCCAGGTCGCCTTCCCGTTCACGCTGCTCAACCGGCGGGTCAAGAACGTGCTGCTGGCGGTGATGATGGTCGAGCACGTGGGGATCGCGGTGGTGCTCGGGCTACCGGTGTTCTCGCTCGCGATGATCGCGGCCGACTCGGTGTTCCTGCCGACCGGGCTGCTGCTGTGGGTGGCGGCGCGGGCCGGGCGGCTGAGGCGGGCGCGGAGGCGCTCGCCCTAAGATGGCGGCATGTCCTGGTTTGCCGCACTTCGTGACACCGCGCGGACCGGACTCACCCTCGACCGGGCGCTCAGTGACCCCAAGCGCGCGTTGCGCGGGGCCGTCGCCGTCGCCCTGGTGCTCTTCCCCACGCTGGCGCTCGGCGGGCCGGCGCTCGCCACCTCCGCGGCGATGGGCGCCTTCATCGCCGGGACGGCCACCTTCCAGCGCAGCTTCCGCCCGCGCGCCAGCCTCGCCGTCGCGGCCGGCATCGGGCTGGGCACCAGCACCTTCCTCGGGTACCTGGCGGCCGGGGTGTACGGGCTGTTCCCGGTGCTGCTGGCGGTGTGGGCCTTCGGTGCCGGACTGGCCTGGGCCATCGGGCCGACCGCCGGGGTCGTCGCCGCCAACACCGTCTCGGTGATGCTCGTCGTCGTCCAACTGCCCGTCAGCGCCGCGGCCGCACTCGGCCACGGACTCGTCGCCGCGCTCGGCGGGGTCTCCCAGGCCCTCGTCATCACCCTCCTGCCGATCGGCAGCTGGTCCGCCCAACGGGCCGCGCTCGCCGACACCTACGCCGAACTCGCCGACTACGCACGCCGGTTGCGCCAGGACCCGACCGCGCACATCGACCCGGCGCCGTTCATGACCGCCCGGCACGCCTCCGCCGTCACCCCCTGGCAGGACCGCCACCGGCCGCCCGAGCTGCGCGGACTGCGGGGCCTCGCCGAACGCATCCGCCCCACCCTCGCGGCCCTGGCCGACCCCAAGGTGGGCGCCCCCGAGGAGGGGCCGGAGCGCGACCGCGCCCGCGAGGTCCTGGCCGCCTCCGCCGAGGTCATGGACGCCCTCGCCCGGGCCGTCCGCACCGGCGACCCGCTGCGCCTGCCCCGCTCCGCGCCCGCGCTCACCGTGCCCGGGACGGACGACGCCACGCTCCTGCGCGGGGCCGCCCGGCGCTCGGCCCGGCGTCTGGGCGGGCTGCTTCGCAAGGCCGCCGACGCGCTCGACCGGGGCGACGAGGACACCATCAGCACCCCCGTGGTCGGGGCCGGCGGGGCGCTGCGCAAGCCGCCGCTGTCGCGGATGCTGCCCGTCGCACTGCGGGCCGTACGGCGGCAACTGCGGCCGCGCTCGGCGGTGTTCCAGCACGCGGTGCGGCTGGCCGGGGTGGTGACCGTCGCCTATCTGCTCGCCCGGCTGGCCGGCTTCGAACACGGCTACTGGGCGCCGCTGACCGCAGCGATGGTGATGCGGCCGGACTTCGCGCAGACCTACAGCCGGGGCGTGGCCCGGCTCGCCGGGACGGTGGTCGGGGTGAGCGTCTCGACCCTCGTGGTGCAGCTGGCCCACCCCGGGCAGTGGGTGCTGGCCGCGCTCGCGGTGGCGTGCATCGGCGGGGCGTACCTGACACTCAGGACCGGGTACGCGCTGATGACGGTCGGGATCTCCTCGTACGTGGTGTTCCTGCTCGGGCTCCAGGAGGGGGACCCGCTGGTCACCGCCTTCGAGCGGGTCGGGCTGACGCTGCTCGGCGGGTCCGTCGCGCTCCTGGTGTACGCGCTGTTCCCCACCTGGCAGACGGCCCGGCTCGGGGAACGGCTCGCCGAGTGGCTCGCGGCGGCGGGGCGGTACGCGGGGGCGGTCATCGCCTGCTACGAGACGCCGGCGCAGCCTCGGGAGCGGGTGGTGCGCACCGCGCTGCTGGACTCGCGGGAGGCGCGCTCCGAACTGCTCCAGGCGATCCAGCGGGCGGACGCGGAGCCCGGGCGGCACGAGACGGGGCTCGCCGGGGTGAGCCGGCGGCAGATCGACCGGGCCCGGGCGGCGGTGGGGCACCTGGGGCGGGTGGCGGTGCTGCTGGAGGCGCACCTGCCGGGGGCGGACGCGGAGCCCGTACCGGGGGCGGCGGAGTACGCGGAGGAGCTGCGGCTGGCCACGGCGCTGGCGGCGGGGGCGCTGCTGACGGGCCGGCCGGTGGAGTTCGGGGCGGTGCGGGAGGCGCAGGCGCGGCTGGAGGAGGGGCTGGCGGGGGCTCCGGCGGGGGCGCCGAGGGACGGGGCGCAGAGGGAAGGCGTGCAGAGGGACGGGGCGCAGAGGAACGGCGCGCAGAGGGAGGGCGTGCAGCGGGACGTGGTGCGGGCGGGGACCCGGCTGGTGGGGCAGGCGTTGCGGGATCTGGAGCGGGCGCTGCGGGGGAGCGGCGGGAAGGAGGGGCGGGAGGAGGCGAAGGCACAGGTGGGAGAGTGGGGGGATGGATGAGGTCGAGGTGGAGCGGGACTGGCGGG
>NZ_JOCF01000012.1 GCF_000720635.1 Streptomyces sp. NRRL WC-3742
GGGAGGGAGGGGGCGGGGCCCGGGGGAGTGAACTGTTGCGGCGCGCTCCGGGTAGGCCCGGAGCGCGCCGCTGAAAAGCCAGAGCGCAAATCGTTCCGTCCGCCGATCAGGACAACCTGCGGAACCGTGTGGCGGGCCCTGGGTGCACCCAGGGCCCGCCACAGTAGGGGCAGGGCGCTGTGGATGCACGGAAGTCCTTTCGGAGCGGCTCGTGCCGCCATTGGTCTCGCCCGGGGCGCCTGCGTCGAGCGGACTTCAAGTTGCCCTAGGGTGTGGGGAGTTCCCGGTGGCGGATTGCTGCCGGGACTTCGTGCTTCCTGGGGCGGAGTGGATCATGCGGTACGGGCGGTTGCTGCGGCGTGGGCCTGGTGGCCGTGGCCGAGTCGCTGCCGTACATCGTTCTGGGCACGGTGGGGCGCCAACTGATGGACAGGTTCGCGTCGTTGCGGGCGCTGGCGATCGTCGACGCGGCGCGGCTGGTGCTGGTGGCCGCGCTGCCGTGGGCGTGGGCCGAGTTCGGCGCGGCGGGGCTGATCACCTCCGCCGCGCTGCTTGGGGTCGGTGGGGCGCTGTTCGATCCGAATCTCGGTGCGATGGTGCCGGACCTGGTCAGGCCGGGTGAGGTCCAGGCCGTCAGCGGGTTGATGGACCTGACCGGTCGGATCGCCCGGATCGCCGGCCCGATGACGTCCTGGACCGCAGACAACAACTGCGGGGCACGAACCGCCACATGGGCCCACTCGGCCTCCAGGTGCGGGTTGCGGGCGATCTCTCGTTGCTGGGCGCCGTGTTCAGCCACCAGTTGGACGGCCCGGGCCCGAGCGGCGCCTGGCGCGGACCATTCCACGCCAGCCCTCAGTCCGCGAGCCCCGAGGACGCCGTTGGTTCTGATCATGGCGGTCACTGAATCCCTTCGTCACGAAGTGCCCGTCCGGCTTAGCGGGACCGTGGGGTCGGTGATGGGGGAATGAAGCGGACTCGCCCATCGTGTGCGAGCCCTCCACGCGAGCGCGCTGATGATGGCCTCGATGGCTCGGCCCGGCCCCACGAGGAGATGGCGCCTGGTTACCGGCTGTTCGGGCAGGGCCAGTTCTGCCCACACCCGCTTGCCGTTTTCGGTGCGCGCGGCTCCATGTGCGAGAGCGAGGCATCCGATCAGTGCCAGACCCCGGCCGCTCTCCATGTCAGCCCCCGCCCTTCGGTGCCTGGGAAGCACGGCCGACCCGTCGTAGACCTCGATCAAGGCCCGGCGCAGCCTGACGCTCACATGAAGGGCAACAGCGAACACGGGCTGGTCGGAATGGTGTACGGCATTCGCCACCAACTCGGATGTGACCGTGTCCAACGCGAGCCGGCTGCCTTCGTCCAGAAGGACACCCCAGTCGGCGATGAGCGCCCGTACCTGGCGACGGGCATCGGAAACGGAAACCGGTTCTCTGGTCAGGAGGAAGACATGGGAATGCACGACCACGATGAGGAACCCTTCGGCACTGGCCTGGATAGCGGCGCCGGTCGCCTGGGAGCAGACGAGCAGGTGGCCGGCGCCGCCGATCGTGGAGCCGCAGCGGTCCCTGGATGGGACTCAGACTCGGCCTGACGTAGAGTCAACATGCATGTGCCGGGCGTGAACACGGCCCGGACTCCCCAGACGCTTGAAACCCTTGAAACCTGATCCGAGGGCAGCGATGGCAGCACGCGAACGGACACCCAACGTCAAGCTCGGTGCACTGGTCCAGCAGTGCCGTTGGGCGAGCAACGGAGAGTTCGCCCGAGCGGTCAACCGCGCGGGCACCGAAGCCGGGTACAAGCTCAGATACGACGAATCTGCAGTCTCGCACTGGCTTTCCGGTACCCGGCCCATGGCGAAATACCAGAACGTGGTTCTGGAGACCCTGACCCGCCGTCTGAGGCGGCCCGTCACGGCGTTCGAGGCGGGCTTCGCCGATCAGCCAGACGTTCAGCCGTGCTGTACGGATACCGTGGCTGGACTGGTCGACCTCGGGAGCGTGGACATGGACCCATCACGCAGGGGCGTACTTGGTGCGGGCCTCTACTCGATCGCTCTCACCATCCCTGACTGGCCGGATGTCATCGGGCGGTTCGAGCGGCTCAGGAGTGATCCGCACACCAGGATCGGAATGGCCGAGGTCGAGTCCGTGATCGCCATGACCGAGCGGATCAGCGAGCTCGACGACCGGTTCGGGGGGCGGACGGCCCGGCCGATGGCCGCCGCGTTCATGGTCAACAATATCGCGCCGCATCTGAAGGCCACTGCGTCCGACGATGTACGCAAGGCGATGCTGTCGGCTGCGGCTGACCATCTCTATCTGACGGGGTACATGGCCGTGGACGAACGGATGGACCTGCTCGGGCAGAGTTACTACACCAAGGCTTTGGAGCTCGCTCTCGCAGCCGGTGACCATCTCACTTACTGCACCACGCTTCGGGGCATGAGCGTGCAGGCCGTCGAGCTCGGTCATGGAGCCGAGGCGTTGCGGTTCGCGGACGCCGCTGCTGCCGCCTCGCCCGAGGCCGGGCCCCGGATGCGGGCCTTCCTTGCGGGGCAGCAGGCCCATGCTCTCGCCCAGAACCGGGACCGTGGCGGAGCGCTCGGCAAGCTCCGTGAGGCCGAAGCCGCCATGGAGCAGGCCGAGTCCAAGGCCAAGGCCCACGGGTCCTACGACCCTGCGTCGCTCTCGTACCACGTTGCGCAGGTCAGGTACGAACTCGGCGACCGTGAAGGTGCGATCCGCGCGCTCCAGCACTCCGAGAAGGTCCGCCCCGCGGTGTACCGGCGGGCCCGTGTTCGCCACCGCGCGATGATCGCCGAGTGGCAGCTCGAAGCGGGGCGGTTGGAGGAGGCCGTCCAGAACTGGCATCTCGCCTTGGACGACTTTCCCCATGTGCAGTCCGGCCGGGCCGACGACCGGTTTCGCAGGATGCTTTCCACCACGCGACCGCACCGGCGCAATCCTCACGTCCGCGAACTCCTCGAACGTGCCAGGCCGATTGCTCCCCGTCCGGCTTGATCCATCTCGTCACCGCACAGGCAGAGGGCTGTTGCGGCGCGCTCCGGGCAGGCCCGGAGTGCGCCGCTGAAAGCCCGATCGAGCCCCTTAGGAATCCGAAGGGGCCGTGGGGCTGGTCGCGGCGGGCTCTCGCAGGGCCGGAGCCCGCCGCTCGGGTTCCGCTTGTGGGACCAGCCTGCCCGGTGCATTCAGCGGTGAGCTCTGGTCCTGTCCAGAGCTCACCGCGCCACTCGCCGGGGGAGGGGCGGTCAGGCGGTTTCGCGCCAGCCCTCGTGGGTGGTGGCGAGGGCGTCGAGGGTGTGGAGGTGGGTGGGGGTCCAGCCGTCGGCGGGTGGGTCGAGGACGACGAGCCACTGGGCGTCCTCGGCGTCGTCCTCGCCGGCGAGGGCGTCGCGGACGATCTCGGGTTCGTCGAGGTCGGGGAGTTCGGTGGCGAGGGTCTCGGCGGCTTCCTCGGCGGCGTCGCGGTCGGGGAGGACGAGCAGCTGGCGGGCGTGGGGGTCGTCGGTGGGGTTGTTCTCGGTCACCTGGACATTCTCGGGCACTGTCGGCGGGCCGTGGGATGCTGGTAGGCGATGGCCAGGAAGAGTGCACCCGATGACCTGCTCGCCCCGCTGACCCTCGCGGTCGGTCAGGAGGAGCTGCTGCTGGACCGCGCGGTCGCCCAGGTGGTGGCGGCGGCGAAGGCGGCGGACCCGGACACGGACGTGCGGGACCTGCCGCCCGGGGGTCTGCAGCCGGGCAGCCTGGCCGAGTTGACCACGCCCTCGCTGTTCGCCGAGCGCAAGGTGATCGTGGTCCGCGCCGCGCAGGACCTCTCCGCCGACTCCGTGAAGGAGGTCAAGGCGTACATCGAGGACCCGGTCGAAGAGGTGATCATGGTGCTGGTCCACGCGGGCGGCGCCAAGGGCAAGGGCCTGCTGGACACCGGCCGCAAGGCGGGCGGGCGCGAGGTGGCCTGCGCGAAGCTGGCCAAGGCGAGCGAGCGGCTGGCCTTCGTGAAGGGCGAGTTCCGTACGCTCGGCCGTTCGGCGACGCCGGAGGCGTGCCAGGCGCTGCTGGACTCCCTGGGCAGCGATCTGCGTGAACTGGCCGCCGCGTGCAGCCAGTTGACCTCGGACGTCGAGGGCACGATCGACGAGACGGTGGTGGCCCGCTACTACAGCGGCCGCGCCGAGGCGACGGGCTTCGAGGTGGCGGACCTGGCGGTCACCGGCCGCGCGGCGGAGGCGCTGGAGCGGCTGCGCTGGGCGCTGGCGGTGGGCCAGCCGCCGACCGGCATCACCTACGCGCTGGCCTCCGGCGTGCGCAGCATCGGCCGGCTGGCGACGACGGGCCGGAACATGCGCCCGGCCGACCTGGCCCGGGAGCTGGGCATGCCGCCGTGGAAGGTGGACCGGGTGCGCCAGCAGATGCGCGGCTGGACGGGCGACGGCGTGGCCGCCGCGCTGACGGCGATCGCCCGGGCGGACGCGGAGGTCAAGGGCGGCTCGGACGATCCGGCGTTCGCCCTGGAGCGCGCGGTGGTCGCGGTCGCCCGCGCGGCCCGGGCGGGCTCCCGCCCGGCGTACTGACGGAGTCGGCCCGGCGGGACGGGGCTTCACCGCGCGGGGCCTCACCACACGGGCCTCACCGCACGGGGCTTCGCCGCGTCGGGGGCAGGACTCCCCGAACTTCACGGCCTTCACCGTCACCGTCACCGTCACCGACTGGCCGGTCAGGGCCGTGCCGGCGGTGAGGGCGGCGCTGCGGCGGCCAGGACCGCGCTCGCCGCGTGGCGGAGCGGTCGGAGCCCTGTGCGCGAAATGCGTACTGCCCGCCCGGTGTGTACCGGACGGGCAGTAGGAGAAGGGCCTGTGAGCAGGCGCTTCGGTCAGTCTCTGTGCACCGCACCCGCGTGGCGAACGCAGGCCGCGTGCGGTGCGAGGTCTTGCGCGCCTCGGGGTTCGGGTAGAGGGCCGGAACGTCCCGGGGCGGGGTGGGGGCGGAGCCCCCGGGGGCGTCAGGCCGAGACGGCGCTGTTGACGCGCTTGGTGATGGCCGACTTCTTGTTGGCGGCCTGGTTGGCGTGGATGACGCCCTTGCTCACGGCCTTGTCGAGCGCCTTGGAGGCGGCGCGGGCCAGCACGGTGGCCTTCTCGGTCTCACCGGCGGCAGCGGCCTCGCGGGCCTTGCGCAGAGCGGTCTTCAGCGAGGACTTGACGGCCTTGTTGCGCAGGCGCGCCTTCTCGTTGGTCTTGTTGCGCTTGATCTGGGACTTGATGTTCGCCACGAAGGAGCCTCAGTCTGTCTAAGGAGTTGAACGGGTTCGCACCGTGCGGCCGCCGGTCGTGCTGAGAGGGCATGCCGGGGCCAGGTGCAGCTGACCACGCTACCAGGGGCCCGCCGCCCGCCCCAAACCGGCGGGGGAGGAACTCCCCGACGGTCCCCCCGTCCGTAGTCGTGGGAGGATGGGAGGAACTCTTTCGATCGGACGAGACCGTCCGGTCCCCGGGGCGACCGGTCAGCGATGATCCGGCCCCCGGCCCCGGACGGACCAACGGAGAATCGGACCAAGGTGCCCGCGACCCCCAGCAATGTGCCAGAGCCCAGCCGTACCGACCCGGCGCTGATCCGCAACTTCTGCATCATCGCCCACATCGACCACGGCAAGTCGACGCTCGCAGACCGGATGCTGCAGATCACCGGCGTCGTCGACCCCCGGCAGATGCGTGCCCAGTACCTCGACCGCATGGACATCGAGCGCGAGCGCGGCATCACCATCAAGTCGCAGGCGGTCCGCCTCCCGTGGGCCCCGAGGACCGGGCCGGGCGCCGGTACGACGCACATCCTCAACATGATCGACACCCCGGGCCACGTGGACTTCACGTACGAGGTGTCCCGTTCCCTGGCGGCCTGCGAGGGCACCATCCTGGTGGTCGACGCGGCCCAGGGCATCGAGGCGCAGACCCTCGCCAACCTGTACCTGGCGCTGGAGAACGACCTCACGATCGTCCCGGTCCTCAACAAGATCGACCTCCCGGCCGCCCAGCCGGAGAAGTACGCCGCGGAGATCGCCCACATCATCGGCTGCGACCCCTCGGACGTGCTCCAGGTCAGCGCCAAGACGGGCCTGGGCGTCGAGGACCTGCTCGACCACATCGTCAACACCGTCCCGGCCCCGGTCGGCGTCAAGGACGCCCCGGCCCGCGCGATGATCTTCGACTCGGTGTACGACTCCTACCGCGGCGTGGTCACCTACGTCCGTGTCGTGGACGGCCAGCTCACCAAGCGCGAGCGCATCGCGATGATGTCCACCGGCGCCACCCACGAGCTGCTGGAGATCGGCGTCATCTCGCCCGAGCCGAAGGTCGCGGACGGCCTGGGCGTCGGCGAGGTGGGCTACATCATCACCGGTGTGAAGGACGTCCGGCAGTCCAAGGTCGGTGACACGATCACCTCGATGCACAAGGGTGCCACCGAGGCGCTGGGCGGCTACAAGGACCCGCGTCCGATGGTGTTCTCCGGCCTGTACCCGCTGGACGGCTCGGACTACCCGCTGCTGCGCGACGCCCTGGACAAGCTGCGCCTGAACGACGCCGCCCTGGTGTACGAGCCGGAGACCTCGGTCGCCCTCGGCTTCGGCTACCGCTGCGGCTTCCTCGGCCTGCTGCACCTGGAGATCATCCGGGAGCGCCTGGAGCGCGAGTTCAACCTCGACCTGATCTCCACCGCCCCGAACGTGGTCTACCGGGTGGTCATGGAGGACGGCACCGAGCACACCGTCACCAACCCGAGCGAGTTCCCCACCGGCAAGATCGCCGAGGTGTACGAGCCGATCGTGCGCGGCACCATCCTGGCGCCCAACGAGTTCGTCGGCGCGATCATGGAGCTGTGCCAGTCCCGCCGCGGCAGCCTCCAGGGCATGGACTACCTGTCCGAGGACCGCGTCGAGCTGCGCTACACCCTGCCGCTCGCCGAGATCGTCTTCGACTTCTTCGACCAGCTGAAGTCCAAGACCCGCGGCTACGCCTCGCTCGACTACGAGCCCATCGGCGAGCAGACCGCCGCCCTGGTCAAGGTCGACATCCTGCTGCACGGCGACGCGGTGGACGCCTTCTCCGCGATCGTGCACAAGGACAAGGCGTACGGCTACGGCGTGATGATGGCCGGCAAGCTGCAGAAGCTCATCCCGCGCCAGCAGTTCGAGGTGCCGATCCAGGCCGCGATCGGCTCCCGGGTGATCGCCCGCGAGACCGTCCGCGCGATCCGCAAGGACGTCCTCGCCAAGTGCTACGGCGGCGACATCTCCCGCAAGCGCAAGCTCCTGGAGAAGCAGAAGGAAGGCAAGAAGCGGATGAAGATGGTCGGCAGCGTGGAGGTTCCGCAGGAAGCCTTCATCGCCGCGCTGTCCACCGACGCCGAGTCCCCGAAGGACAAGAAGTAGCGATTGACCGCGAAGGGCCCTGGGCGGACACATCCGCCCAGGGCCCTTTCGGCTACTTGAGCGCGCTGAGGACGGCGCCGACGATCCCGGCCTTGACCAGCCGCCCCGCGGTGCCGGTGAGGACGGTGGGCTTCATCGAGTCGTCCGCGTGGACCAGCTGGAGCAGCCCGTCCCGCCGGCCGAGGCTCAGGCACTGCGCGGTGTACCTGAACGAGAACGGCTTCGAGGTGCGCCCGGCGAGCAGTCTGCCGACGTACCGGCCCTGCGGCAGGGCGGTGGCGCAGCCCATCCGCAGGGTGCCGACGCCGGGGACGGTGACGGCGGCGGCGTCGCCGATCACGTGGATGTCGGGGTGCGAGAGCGAGCGCAGGTGGTCGTCGACCAGGGCGCGGCCGCGCCCGTCGACGGCGAGTCCGGCCTCGGCGGCCAGCGGGTGGGGCTCCATCGAGGCGGCCCACACGGTGAGGTCGGCCTCGACCGGCCCGGCGGTGGTGCGCAGCCCGTCGGGGGTGACCTCGGTGACGGTGGCGTCCTCGTGGACGGCGACGCCGAGCCGGTCGAGGACGCGGCGGATGTGGGCGCGGCCCTTGGGCGAGTAGATCCCGCCGACCTGCCCGGCGGCGACGATCCGCACCGTCCAGCCGGGGTGGGCCTCGGCGAGTTCGGTGGCGAGCTCGATGCCGGTGGCGCCGCCGCCGACGACGGCCAGGGTGCCGGGGTGGTCGGCCTCGCGGATCAGGCGCCGTACCTCGGCGGCGCGCTCCACGGGGTGGGCGTGCTCGACGGCGCCGGGGACGCCGTGCCAGGCGGTGCGGCTGCCGAGGGCGTGGACGAGGGTGTCGTAGCCGAGGGTGGTGCCGTCGTCCAGGAGGACCTTGTGCCCGTCCGGGTCGATCTCGACGGCCCGGGCGCGGAGGTGCTCGATCCGGCGGCCGCGGGCGAGGTCGCCGAGGGCGGGCCAGTCGCGGCCGCGGCCGGCGGCGGCCTCGTGCTGGCGGATGCGGTGCAGGAGTCGCTCCTCGGGGGCGACCAGGGTGACGGTGCGGTGCCGTCCGGCGCCCTTGGCCGCGCTGAGTCCGGCGTACCCGGCGCCCAGTACGACGATCCGCCTGCCGGTGGTGCTGGTGCTGCTGCTCATCTCGTCCGCCTCCTCGCGGGGTCGCTCCGGTGGAGCGCTGTTCGGGAGGGGGACGACACGGCCGCCGGGGATGTGACGGTGACCCGCGTCACACGCCCGGCACGGGGCTGATCCGGGTGAGCTTCTCGGGGTTGGCCACGACATACGCCTCGGCGATCCGCCCGTCGGCCAGGACGAAGGCCACCACGCCGGCGACGGCACCGGTGGCCTTCTCGTACCAGACCATGCCCGGTTCGCCGTTGACCGTCGCGAGGTCGGTCCCGAACTCGGGGGTGAACCACTTGCCCACCGCGCCGGCCACCAGCCGGGCCACCTTCTCGGCGCCGTGGACCGGGCGGGCGGCGGCGCGGACGATGCCGCCGCCGTCGGCGTGCCAGACCACGTCCGGGTCGAGGATCTCCATCAGGCCCAGGATGTCGCCCCGGGTGCTGGCGGCGACGAAGGCTTCCACGGCCCGGCGGTGCTCGGCCGGGTCGGCGCCGGGGTGCCGGGCGCCGTCCTTGACCCGGCGGCGGGCCCGGGAGGCGAGCTGGCGGGTGGCGTCGGGGGTGCGGTCGAGGGAGGCGGCGATGTCCTCGAAGCCGACGGCGAAGACGTCGTGCAGGACGAAGGCGGCCCGCTCGGCCGGGGTGAGCTGTTCCAGGACGGCGAGCAGGGCGAGGGAGACGGACTCGCCGCGCTCGGCCAGCTCGTCGGGGGAGTCGGGGGCGCTCGCGAAGGAGACGGACGGCTCGGGCAGCCACTCCCCGTAGTACGCCTCGCGGCGGGCCCGGGCGGAGCCGAGCTGGTCGTAGCAGAGCCGGGTGACCACGGTGGCGAGGTAGGCGCGCGGGTCGTCGACGGCGGTGCGGTCGGCGGCCTGCCAGCGCAGCCAGGCGTCCTGGAGGACGTCCTCGGCGTCGGTGAAGGAGCCGAGCAGCCGGTAGGCGACGGAGCCCAGGTAGCGGCGGTTGCTCTCGAACGCGTCGGGGCTCCGGGGAGGTTCGGCGACGGGGCCGGAGCCGGGTCCGGGGGCGCTGGGCTGGGCGGTCACAGGGCCACGGTAGCGAAGGGTGCCGTCCGCTGAGAAGCCGGAACGCGAAGGGCCGGGCGGGGGAGTCCCCGGCCCGGCCCCTCGCGTGTGCGGGCGTCAGTCGACCTCGGCCACGGCCTGCGCGAACTGCGCCTGGTAGAGCCGGGCGTAGGCCCCGTCGGCGGCGATCAGCTCGTCGTGGGTGCCCTGCTCGACGATCGAGCCGTTCTCCATCACCAGGATCACGTCCGCGTCCCGGATGGTGGAGAGCCGGTGCGCGATCACGAAGCTGGTCCGCCCGGTGCGCAGCCGGGCCATGGCCCGCTGGATCAGCACCTCGGTCCGGGTGTCGACGGAGCTGGTCGCCTCGTCCAGCACCAGGATGGACGGCTGGGCGAGGAACGCCCGGGCGATGGTGATCAGCTGCTTCTCGCCGGCGCTGACGCCGGTGCCCTCGTCGTCGATGGTGGTGTCGTACCCGTCGGGCAGGGTCCGGACGAACCGGTCGACGTGGGCGGCCTTCGCGGCCTCGACGACCTGCTCGCGGGTGGCGCCCGAGGCCCCGTACGCGATGTTGTCGGCGATGCTGCCGCCGAACAGCCAGGTGTCCTGGAGGACCATGCCGATGCCCGAGCGCAGGTCCTCGCGGGACATCGCGGCGATGTCGACCCCGTCGAGGGTGATCCGCCCGCCGCTGACCTCGTAGAAGCGCATCAGCAGGTTGACCAGGGTGGTCTTGCCGGCGCCGGTGGGGCCGACGATGGCGACGGTCTGGCCGGGCTCGACCTTGAGGGAGAGGTCCTCGATGAGGGGCTTGTCCGCCTCGTAGCGGAACGAGACGTCCTGGAAGGCGACCCGCCCGCGCACCGCGTCGGGCCGCTCGGGCATGGCCGGTTCGGGGGTCTGCTCGGGGGCGTCGAGCAGTTCGAAGACCCGCTCGGCGGAGGCGACGCCGGACTGCACCAGGTTGGCCATGCTGGCGACCTGGGTGAGCGGCTGGCTGAACTGCCGCGAGTACTGGATGAACGCCTGCACGTCGCCGATGGACAGCGCGCCGCTCGCCACCCGCAGGCCGCCGACCACCGCGACCAGCACGTACTGCAGGTTGCCGATCAGCATCATCGCGGGCTGGATGATCCCGGAGATGAACTGGGCCCGGAAACTGGACTGGAACAGTGCCTCGTTGTGCTCGGCGAAGGTCTCCGCGGCCTCCTTCTGCCGGCCGAAGACCTTGACCAGGGTGTGCCCGGTGTACATCTCCTCGATGTGCGCGTTGAGCTTGCCGGTGGACGCCCACTGCTGGACGAACTGGGGCTGCGCCCGCTTGCCGACCTTGGCGGCCACGACCACCGACACCGGCACGGTGACCAGGGCGATGGCGGCCAGCAGCGGGGAGATCCAGAACATCATCGCGAGCACGCCGACGACGGTCAGCAGCGAGTTGACGACCTGTCCCATCGTCTGCTGCATGGACTGGCCGATGTTGTCGATGTCGTTGGTGACCCGGCTCAGCACCTCGCCGCGCGGCTGCTGGTCGAAGTAACTCAGCGGCAGCCGGGCGAGTTTGGCCTCGACGTCCTGGCGCAGCCGGTAGGCGGCGCGCTGGATGGCGGTGGTGGCCAGGCGCCCCTGGACGATGCCGAACACGGCGGAGGCGACGTAGATCGCCAGCACCCACAGCAGCACGCTGCCGATGGCGCCGAAGTCCATGCCGTGGCCGGGGGTGAAGTCGACGGCGGAGAGCAGGTCGGCGACACCGCCGTCGCCGTGGGCGCGCAGCCCGGCGACGGCCTGCTCCTTGGTGATGCCCGGGTCGAAGCGTTCGCCGACGACGCCGGCGAAGATCAGGTCGGTGGCGTCGCCGAGGACCTTGGGGCCGGTGACGGCGCAGCCGATGCTGAGCACGCCCAGGCCCAACACGCCGGAGAGCAGGGCGCGTTCGGGGCGCAGCAGGCCGAGGACGCGCTTGCCCGAGCCCTTGAAGTCCATGGACTTCTCGGTGCCCTGGCCGCCCATGAACCGGCCGGGCCCGGCGGGGCCTCTGCGGGCGGCGGCGGCCTGCGAGTCGCTGGGGAGGTCGTCCGCGTTCTTGGCGGGGGCCTTGTCGGGGGTGGTCACGCCGCCTCCTGCTCGGTGAGCTGTGAGAGCACGATCTCCCGGTACGTCGGGTTGTCGGCCATGAGCTCGTGGTGGGTGCCGGTGCCGACGACGGCGCCCTCGTCGAGGACGATGATCCGGTCGGCGTCGCGGATGGTGGAGACGCGCTGGGCGACGATCAGGACGGCCGCGTCGGCGGTCTCGCGGGCGAGGGCCTTGCGGAGCCTGGCGTCGGTGGCGTAGTCGAGGGCGGAGAAGGAGTCGTCGAAGAGGTAGACGTCGGGCTTGCGCACCAGGGCGCGGGCGATGGCCAGGCGCTGGCGCTGGCCGCCGGAGACGTTGCTGCCGCCCTGGGCGATGGGCGCGTCCAGGCCCTGGGGGAGCTTCTCGACGAAGTCCTTGGCCTGGGCGACCTCCAGGGCGTGCCAGAGCTCCTCGTCGGTGGCGTCGGGCTTGCCGTAGCGCAGGTTGCCGGCGATGGTCCCGGTGAACAGGTACGGCTTCTGCGGGACGAGGCCCACCGTCTCGGCGATGGCCTCGGGGGAGAGCTCGCGCACGTCCACGCCGCCGAGCAGGACCTGCCCGGAGGTGGCGTCGAAGAGCCGGGGTACGAGGCCGAGCAGGGTGGACTTGCCGCTGCCGGTGGAGCCGATGACGGCGGTGGTCTCGCCGGGGCGGGCGGTGAGCTCGATGCCGCGCAGCACGGGCGCCTCGGCGCCGGGGTAGCGGAAGTCGACGTCGCGCAGCTCCAGGTTGCCGCGGGTCAGCACCTCGGTGATCGGCGCGCTGGGCGGCACGACGCTGGAGGAGGTGGAGAGGACCTTCTCGATGCGCTCGGCGCAGACCTCGGCGCGCGGCACCATCATGAACATGAAGGTGGCCATCATGACGCTCATCAGGATCTGCATCAGGTAGGAGAGGAAGGCGGTCAGCGCGCCGATCTCCATGTCGTGGCTGTCGATGCGCATCGCGCCGAACCAGAGCACGGCGACGCTGGAGACGTTCACGACCAGCATCACGGCCGGGAACATGAGGGACATCAGCCGGCCGACCTGGAGGGCGGTGTCGGTGAAGTCCTTGTTGGAGCGGGCGAAGCGGTCCTGCTCGTGGCCGTCCTTGACGAAGGCGCGGATGACGCGGATGCCGGTGATCTGCTCGCGCAGCACCCGGTTGATGGTGTCGATCTTCTCCTGCATGCTGCGGAACTTGGGGCGCAGGGAGCGCACCAGCAGGAGGACGACGACGCCCAGCACCGGGATGACGGCCAGCAGCAGGCCGGACAGCGGGACGTCCTGGTTGAGGGCCATGATGATGCCGCCGACGCACATGATCGGCGCGGCCACCATGAGCGTGAAGCTCATCAGGGCGAGCATCTGGACCTGCTGGACGTCGTTGGTGGTGCGGGTGATCAGCGAGGGCGCGCCGAACTGGCCGGTCTCGCGGGAGGAGAAGCTCTGCACCTGGTCGAACACGGCGGCGCGCAGGTCGCGGCCGAAGGCCATGGCGGTGCGGGCGCCGTAGTAGACGGCGCCGATGGAGCAGAGCGCCTGGATGACGGTCACGCCGATCATCACGGCGCCGACGCTCACGATGTAGCCGGTGTCGCCCTTGACCACGCCGCTGTCGATGATGTCGGCGTTGAGCGTCGGCAGGTACAGCGCCGCGAGGGTCGAGATCAGCTGGAGCAGCACCAGCAGGGTGATCGGTCGGGAGTAGGGGCGCAGGTACGCCCTGAGCAGTCTGATCAGCACTGGCACACTCTTGTCGTCGGCGGGTGGGGTTCGCATCCCAATTCTCGTGCCTCGATGGGCTCGTACGGGTGATTCGCAGGATCAGCCCGTGAGTTTGCCATGGCTTTGCCGTACTCTCCCTCTCCCGGTACCTCCCTCCGTCCTCCCGCCGTCCCTCCCTCGGTCTCCCCCGGTCCTTCCCCGCGCCGCCGCGACCCGGGCACCGAGGTCACGGTGCGGTGCCGCCTGGGGCCGCCCCCTTACGGAATGACCGGTTTCCCCCTAGGCTGCTGGTTGCCCCCTTGTTACCGGCCGGTACCGCGCCGGTGTCACGCCGGTTTCGGGCGGGGCCGGCGACCGCCCCCACGGCGCCTACCCTCCAGTCCCTCGAACGGCCACCCGCCCCCGGAGGTCCTCGTTGAGTTCCGCGCAGTCCCTGATCGGCTCCGGCAAGACCGACATCGTCGCCCAGCGCCCCGCCTCCGTCGCCCACCTGTTCCTGGACCGCGTCGCGGCCACCCCGAACGGTGAGGCATACCGCTACCCCGCGCCGGTCGACGAGCAGGCCGCGGACGGCGCCCCGGGGGCGGAGCAGTGGCGCTCGGTGACCTGGGCGCAGACCGCCGAGCAGGTCTACGCGGTGGCCGCCGGCCTGCTGTCCCTGGGCGTCGCCCCGGAGGACCGGGTCGCCCTGATGTCCTCCACCCGGCTGGAGTGGATCGTCGCGGACATGGGCAACATGTGCGCCGGAGCGGCCACCACCGCCATCTACCCGAGCACCAACGCCGACGAGACGGCCTACATCCTCTCCGACTCCGGCTCCCGGGCCCTGTTCGTCGAGAACCCCGCCCAGCTCGCCAAGGTCGTCGGCGAACTCGGCCGGCTGCCCGAGCTGCGCACCGCCGTCCTCTTCGACGGCGAGGTGCCGGAGGAGACCGGCACCCTGAGGGTGCTCACCTTCGCCGAGCTGAAGAGCCTCGGCGCCGAGTACCTCCGGGAGCACCCGGACGCCATCGAGAAGGCCGTCGCGGCCCTCGACAAGGAACAGCTCGCCACCCTCATCTACACCTCCGGCACCACCGGCCGCCCCAAGGGCGTGCGCCTGGTCCACGACTGCTGGGCCTACCAGGGCCGCGCCCAGGAGCAGAGCGGGCTGCTGCGCGAGGACGACGTGCAGTTCATGTGGCTGCCGCTGTCGCACGTCTTCGGCAAGAGCCTCATCTGCGGCCAGATCGCCACCGGCCACGTCATGGCCGTGGACGGCCGGGTCGACCGGATCATCCACAACCTGCCCGTCGTGCGGCCCACCATGATGGCCTCCGCCCCGCGCATCTTCGAGAAGGTCTACAACGGCATCGCCGGCAAGGCCCGGGCCGAGGGCGGCGCCAAGTACAAGATCTTCATGTGGGCGGCCCGCACCGCCCGCGAGTACGCCAAGGTCAACCAGGCCAGCCGGGCCGCCACCGGCCACGACGCCGCCCCCCTCGGCCTGCGGGTGCAGCACGCCCTCGCCGACAGGCTCGTCTACGGCAAGATCCGCGCCGCGTTCGGCGGCCGGATGCGCGGCTCCGTCTCCGGCAGCGCCGCCCTCGCCCCCGAGATCGGCTACTTCTTCGCCGGCATCGGCGTGCCCGTCCTGGAGGGCTACGGCCTGACCGAGAGCTCGGCGGGCATCTGCGTCAACCACGCCGAGGACCTGCGCATCGGCAGCGTCGGCACCATGCTGCCCGGCAGCGAGGTCCGCATCGCCGAGGACGGCGAGATCCTGCTGCGCGGCCCCGGCGTGATGCGCGGCTACCACAACCTGCCCGAGAAGACCGCCGAGGTGCTGGAGGCCGACGGCTGGTTCCACACCGAGGACATCGGCGAGCTCACGGCCGACGGCTACCTGCGGATCACCGACCGCAAGAAGGACCTGTTCAAGACCTCCGGCGGCAAGTACGTCGCGCCCAGCGAGGTCGAGGGCAAGTTCAAGGCGATCTGCCCGTTCGTCAGCAACATCCTGGTGATCGGCAACGGCCGCAACTACGTCACCGCGCTGATCGGCCTCGACGAGTCCGTGATCATGCCCTGGGCCGCCGAACACGGCCTCGCCGGCAAGTCCTACGCCGAGGTCACCGCCGACCCGTCCGTCCAGAAGCTGATCGACGGCTTCGTGCGCACCCTCAACGGCGACCTCCAGCGCTGGCAGACGATCAAGAGGTTCCACCTGCTGCCGCGCGACCTCGACATCGAGCACGGCGAGCTCACCCCGAGCCTGAAGATCAAGCGGCCCGTGGTCGAGAAGGTCTACGCGGACGCCGTCACCGCGATGTACGCGGGCGCCAACGAAGCCTGAGCCCCGGCTCCCCCCGTACGGCCCGGCCGGGTTCGGTCGGGCCGTACGGGACAATGGGGTCATGCCCTCCGCACTTCCCGACGGTGACCCGGTGCCGTCCGACGGTTCCCTGCCCGCGCACGCCCTCACCGGGCTGGGCTCGCGACCGTTCGGCTTCTACCTGCACGTGCCCTACTGCGCCAGCCGCTGCGGCTACTGCGACTTCAACACCTACACCGCCACCGAACTGCGCTCCTCGGGCGCCGTCGCCTCCCAGGAGACGTACGCGGACAACGTCGTCGCGGAGATCCGCCTCGCCCGGCGCGTACTGGGGGACGCCGACCTGCCCGTGCAGACCGTCTTCCTCGGCGGCGGCACCCCCACGCTGCTGCCCGCCCGCGACCTGGTGAAGATGCTCGCCGCCATCCGCGACGAGTTCGGGCTCGCCGACGGGGCCGAGGTCACCACCGAGGCCAACCCGGAGTCCGTCGACCCCGCCTACCTCGCCGAACTGCGCGAGGGCGGCTACACCCGCGTCTCCTTCGGCATGCAGAGCGCCCGCCCCCACGTGCTCCAGCTGCTCGACCGCCACCACACCCCCGGCCGCCCCGAAGCCTGCGTCGCCGAGGCCCGCGCGGCCGGCTTCGAACACGTCAACCTCGACCTCATCTACGGCACCCCCGGCGAGAGCGACGACGACTGGCGCGCCTCCCTCGACGCCGCGATCGGCGCCGGGCCCGACCACGTCTCCGCGTACTCCCTCATCGTCGAGGACGGCACCCGCCTCGCCGCCCGCGTCAAGCGCGGCGAACTGCCGATGATCGACGACGACGTCCACGCCGACCGCTACCTCATCGCCGAAGAGGCCCTCGCCGCCGCCGGCTACTCCTGGTACGAGGTCTCCAACTGGGCCACCACCCCCGAGGGCCGCTGCCGCCACAACGAGCTCTACTGGACCGGCGCCGACTGGTGGGGCGCCGGCCCCGGCGCCCACAGCCACATCGGCGGCGTCCGCTGGTGGAACGCCAAACACCCCGCCGCCTACGCCCAGGCACTGGCCGAGGCCCGCACCCCCGCCCAGGCCCGCGAGGTCCTCACCGACGAGGACCGCCGCGTGGAGCGCATCCTCCTCGAACTCCGCCTCGAACAGGGCATCCCCCTGGCCCTGCTCACCCCCACCGGCCTCAAGGCCGCCGCCCGCCACCGCGCCGACGGCCTCCTGGCACCGGACTCCTACGAGCGCGGCCACGCCACCCTCACCCTCCAGGGCAGGCTCCTGGCAGATGCGGTAGTGCGTGACCTGGTGGACTGACATTCGTTGACGTGGGTGTCAGCCGTCGGAGGGAGCGTGCGATGACCGCCATCGATGATCGGATGACCGGGATCTTCGAGAACCTGGAGGTGCCGGAAGGCATCAAGGCCGAACTCATCAGGGGGGAAATCGTGATGACGGCGGGGCCGGACATGGTCCACAACCTCATCGTCCTGGCGATTCAGCACCAGCTCCCGTACGACCGGTGGCGCCCGCTGGCCACCCAGGATCTGGCGATCCCCGGCCAGGCGAGCGAGCCTCAGCCCGATCTGGTCGTCTTCGAACGCGGTGCGGTCGAGGAATGCGGACGGCTCCTGCCGTCACCTGCAGTCACCCTGGTGGTCGAAGTGGTGTCGAGGACCAGCGTCGATCGTGACTATCGGACGAAGCGAGAGCTCTACGCCGAGGGCACTGTTCCCGCCTATCTGATCGTCGACCCGATCAAGGGCGAGTGCATGCTCCTGACCGAGCTGGGTCAGGCTCCCGGATCCGGGCTCCCGAGGTATACGTCCGAGCAGACGAGCAAGTTCGGCGAGCCCATTCCGATGGATCTGCTGGATGTCACGCTCGACACCTCGGAGTTTCAGACCTACGCCTGAGGATCGGTGGGTACGGCCGGGGAAGCCGCCTGGGCGGCTTCCCCGGTGTCGTCGGGGTAGCCGATGGTGGAGAAGTCGATCCTGCCCTCGGTCACCATCGCGCGCATCCGGGCCAGTGCGGCGGCCCGGTGATCCCGGAGTGATGCGTCTGCGGATTGAGGCATGGCGACATTCTCCATTACTCCGGCAGGGCGGTGAAATCGATCAACTCCTCCACCCGCCCGAGGAGTTCGGGCTCCAGGTCCTTGTAGGAGTTGACCTTCGACAGGATGTGCTTCCAGGCCGCCGGGGTGTCCACGGGCCAGCCGAGGCGGCGGCAGGTGCCTTCCTTCCAGTCCTCTCCTCGCGGTACCGCCGGCCAGGCGGGGATTCCCACGCTGGAGGGCTTCACGGCCTGCCAGATGTCGATGTAGGGGTGGCCGACGACCAGGACCGAGTCGCCGGTGACCTGGGCGGCGATGCGGTGCTCCTTGGTTCCGGGGAGCAGGTGGTCGACGAGGACGCCGAGGCGGCGTTCCGGGCCGGGGGAGAACTCGGCGACGATGGCGGGCAGGTCGTCGATGCCCTGGAGGTACTCGACGACGACGCCCTCGATGCGCAGGTCGTCGCCCCAGACCCGCTCGACGAGTTCCGCGTCGTGCCGTCCCTCCACGTAGATGCGGGACTCGCGGGCGACCCGGGCGCGGGCGCCGGGGACGGCGAGGGAGCCGGAGGCCGTACGGGCGGGGGCCGCCGGGGCGGCAGCGGCGACAGGGCGCACCAGGGTGACCACCCGGCCCTCCAGCAGGAAGCCGCGCGCCACCATCGGGAACACCCGGTGCTTGCCGAAACGGTCCTCCAGGGTGACGGTGAACCCCTCCGCCGTCCTCTCGCACCGCACCACGGCCCCGCAGAACCCGGTGGCGGCCTCCTCCACCACCAGGTCCCGCTCGGCGGGCACCTCAGGGGCGGGGGCCTGGTTCTTCCACGGCGGGGTGAGGTCCGGTCCGTACTGGCGGCTGCGCATGGGCGCGAGTCTACGGACGGAAGCGGACGGGCCGTCACAACCCCGGCGCGCCCCACAGGGGGAACCAGCGGGTGAGGTCCTTCTCCAGGCGCAGGTCGTTGCCGAGCATCGCGTTGATCTGGAGCTCCAGCGGGCTGTTGCGCTTCTCGCCGCCGCCGGGCATCGGGGCGAAGGGGTAGAAGGTGCCGCGTTTGTAGAGGTAGACCAGCGCGAGCGGCTGGCCCTCCGCGTTGCGGAAGCAGGTCAGGGAGCAGAGCAGCTGCGGGCCGAAGCCGTTGGCCTCCAGCTCGCTGTTGACGGCGTGCAGGTCGTTGACCAGCTCGGGGAGTTCCTCGGGCTGGTGGCGGGCGAGCAGCCAGGAGTAGCCGTAGCCGTCCTTGGAGGCTTCCACGGGCACCCCGCCGCGCTCGGTGTCGGCGTCGAGCAGGGCCCGGACCTGCTGTTCGACCTGGACGAAGGCCGCGCCCTCGACGGCGGCGAAGCAGACGGAGCCCAGCCCGGTGGGCAGGAACCCGGCGCCGGCCTCCAGGGTGAGGGCGGCGGAGGGGACGCCGAAGAGCTGGTCGAGGTCGGGCTTGACGGGCTTGGTGCGGCCGAACAGGGTGTCCAGGAATCCCACGACGGTCCTTTCCGGGTCGGAGACGGGTTCAGCGGCCGAGCTGCTCGGAGATCTTCGCCAGCTGCTCCAGCCGCTTCTCCAGCGACGGGTGGGTGGAGAGCAGCTGCGAGGCGGTCTCCTTGGCGCTGAGCGCGGGGGCGAAGTAGAAGGCGTTGTAGGGCTGCGCCTGGCGCAGGTCCTTGGTGGGGATGGCCGCGATCTGCCCGGTGACCTTGGTGAGGGCCGAGGCGAGGGCGCTGGGCCGGCCGGTGAGCTGGGCGGCGGCGCGGTCGGCGGCGAGTTCGCGGTAGCGGGAGAGCAGCCGGGTGAGCAGGAAGCTGATGGCGTAGACGACCATCGACACCAGCGGGATGACCAGGGCCGCGATGGCCGCGTTCTGGTCGTTGTTGTTGCGTCCGCCGCCCATGAATCCGCCGTACATGGCGATCCTGGTCATGGCTCCGGCGAGCACGCCGAGGAATCCGGCGACCGTCATGACCGCGACGTCGCGGTGGGCGACGTGGGAGAGCTCGTGGGCGAGGACGCCCTCGAGTTCCTCGGGTTCGAGCCGGCGCAGCAGCCCGGTGGTGACGCAGACCACCGCGTTCTGCGGGTTGCGGCCGGTGGCGAAGGCGTTGGGCATGTCGTTGTCGGCGACCGCCACGCGGGGTTTGGGCATGTCGGCCAGCGCGCAGAGCCGGTCGATCGTGCCGTGCAGTTGGGGGTACTGTTCGGGGCTCACCGGGTGGGCGCCCATGGCCCGTTCGGTGATCTTGTCGCTGAACCAGAACTGGGCCACGAACAGCCCGCCGGAGATCAGGACGATCAGCGGCCAGGCCCCGCGCAGCAGCACGATCAGCAGGCCCGTGAAACCGACGTACAGCAGCCCGATCACGAACATCGTCGCCACCATGCGGCCGGTCAGGCCGCGGTCCGGCGCGAAACGCGTGTGCTGGCCCGAGCTCGACATCGCTTGCTCCTCCATTCGCCGTCGCTTTCGATGCTGCCACCCGGACGGCCCCGGGGCACCACCCCCGCGCCGGGACTTCCGGGACGGAGGGTGCGGCCGCGGAACTGCGGGCAGGATCACCCCGGCCGGGCCGTTCCTGGGGGAAGGCCCGGGCCTTACACTGGCAGGTACGGTTTTGGCACTCGTGTGCGCAGAGTGCCAGGGTCGGGGCCCTCCGAGAGCGGCCTCAGGGATCGAAACAGGGACACACGGACGGACAACGTGCGAAGAGGGAGGTGCGTGCCCCATGGCCGGTGAGGTCCGCCAACTGGACGAACGCAAGCTGGCCGTGCTGCGCGCCATCGTCCAGGACTACGTGGGCACCGAGGAGCCGGTCGGCTCCAAGGCCCTGGTGGAACGGCACAACCTCGGCGTGTCCCCGGCGACGGTGCGCAACGACATGGCGGCGCTGGAGGAGGAGGGGTACATCCACCAGCCGCACACCAGCGCCGGGCGGATCCCCACCGACAAGGGCTACCGCCTGTTCGTGGACCGCCTCGCCGAGGTGAAGCCGATGAGCGCCCCCGAGCGCCGGGCGATCCGGCACTTCCTGGACGGCGCCGTCGACCTGGACGACGTGGTCGCCCGTACGGTGCGCCTGCTCGCCCAGCTCACCCGGCAGGTCGCCGTGGTGCAGTACCCCTCGCTGACCCGCTCCACCGTGCGGCACATCGAGCTGGTGGCCCTGGCCCCGGCGAAGGTGATGCTCGTGCTGATCACCAACACCGGCCGGGTCGAGCAGCGGATGGTCGACTGCCCGGGCACGGTCGGCGAGACCGTTCTCGCGGACCTGCGGGCCCGGATCAACGCGCGGGCCGCCGGCCAGCGGCTGCCGGACGTGCCGGGGCTCCTGGAGGAGCTGCCGGCGGGGTTCGAGCAGGCGGACCGGCCGACGGTCACCACCGTCCTGGCGACGCTGTTCGAGGCGCTCGCCGAGCAGAACGAGGAGCGGATCATGCTGGCCGGCACGGCCAACCTGACCCGCTTCGGGCACGACTTCCCGCTCACCATCCAGCCGGTGCTGGAAGCCCTGGAGGAGCAGGTGGTCCTGCTCCGCCTCCTGGGTGAGACCGCGGACGCGGGGATGACGGTCCGGATCGGCCGGGAGATCGCGTACGAGGGGCTGAATTCCACCTCGGTCGTGTCGGTCGGCTACGGTTCGGGCGACGAGAGCGTGGCCAAACTGGGAGTGATCGGTCCGACCCGGATGGACTACCCGGGCACAATGGGGGCGGTGCGAGCGGTGGCACGGTACGTGGGTCAGATCCTGGCCGAGTCGTAGCAAACCCCCGTCAGACGGCTGACGGGTCCGATCGCAGCACTACTACAGGCGGAACAAGCGGAGCATTTGGTGGCCACGGACTACTACGCGGTACTCGGCGTCCGACGGGATGCGGGGCAGGACGAGATCAAGAAGGCGTTCCGGCGCCTGGCACGCGAACTGCACCCGGACGTCAACCCGGACCCGAAGACGCAGGAGCGGTTCAAGGAGATCAACGCCGCCTACGAGGTGCTCTCCGACCCGCAGAAGCGCCAGGTCTACGACCTCGGCGGGGACCCGCTGTCCCCGGGCGGCGGCGGCGCGGGCTTCGGCGCGGGCGCGGCGGGCTTCGGCTTCTCCGACATCATGGACGCCTTCTTCGGCGCCGCGGCGGGCCAGCGCGGCCCGCGCTCGCGCACCCGCCGGGGCCAGGACGCCATGATCCGGCTGGAGATCACCCTGGAGGAGGCCGCGTTCGGCACCACCAAGGAGCTCCAGGTCGACACGGCCGTCACCTGCACCACGTGCAGCGGCGAGGGCGCGGCCCCCGGCACCTCGGCGCAGACCTGTGACATGTGTCGCGGCAAGGGCGAGGTCTCGCAGGTCACCCGGTCCTTCCTGGGCCAGGTCATGACCTCCCGCCCCTGCCCGCAGTGCCAGGGCTTCGGCACGGTCGTGCCGACCCCGTGCCCGGAGTGCGCCGGCGACGGCCGCGTGCGCGCCCGGCGCACCCTGACCGTCAAGATCCCCGCCGGTGTCGACAACGGCACCCGCATCCAGCTGGCCGGCGAGGGCGAGGTCGGCCCCGGCGGAGGCCCGGCCGGTGACCTGTACGTCGAGATCGCCGAGACCACCCACACGGTGTTCCAGCGGCGCGGCGACGACCTGCACTGCACCGTCACCATCCCGATGACGGCCGCCTCCCTGGGCACCCAGGTGCCGCTGCAGACCCTGGACGGGCTGGAGGAGGTCGACATCCGGCCCGGCACCCAGTCCGGCCAGTCGATCCCGCTGCACGGGCGGGGCATCACCCACCTGCGCGGCGGCGGCCGGGGCGACCTGATAGTGCACGTCGAGGTGCAGACGCCCACCAAGCTCGACCCCGAGCAGGAGGACCTGCTGCGCCGCCTCGCGGTGCTGCGCGGCGAGGAGCGGCCCTCCGGGCAGTTCGCGCCGGGCCAGCAGGGGCTGTTCTCGCGCCTCAAGGACGCCTTCAACGGCCGTTAGTCCAGCTGCGTGAGGGGTGCCGGGGAGGGATTCCCCGGCACCCCTTCCGTGTCCCCACCCATCCGGAGGTACCCCCGCCATGACCGCCCCCGTCTTCGTCGTCGAGACCGAGCGGATCGCCGCCGCCGCGCCCGGCACGCTGGTGCGCCTGGACGGGCCCGAGGGGCGGCACGCGGCGGCGGTCAAGCGGCTGGGCGCCGGTGAGGCGGTCACCCTGGCGGACGGGCTGGGCCTGGGCGTGGACGGCACCGTCGCCGAGGTGCACGGCAAGGACGCGATCGACGTGGCCGTGGCCGCGGTGCGCCGCGAGGAGCGGCCGGCGCCGAGGATCGTCGTCGTCCAGGCGCTGCCCAAGGGGGACCGGGGTGAGCTGGCGGTGGAGACCATGACCGAGGTCGGCGTGGACGCCGTGATCCCCTGGTCGGCCTCGCGCTGCATCACCCAGTGGAAGGGCGAGCGCGGCGCCAAGGCGCTCGCCAAGTGGCGGGCCACCGCCCGGGAGGCGGGCAAGCAGTCCCGCCGGCTGCGCTTCCCCGAGGTGGGGGAGCCGATGACCACCAGGCAGCTGCTGCCCGTCCTGGAGGGGGCCGCGTTCGCCGCGGTGCTGCACGAGGAGGGCGCCGAGCCGCTGGCGCTGGCCGCCCTGCCCGGGAGCGGGGACGTGGTGCTGGTGGTCGGGCCGGAGGGCGGCGTCTCCCCGGAGGAGCTGGCCGCCTTCGCCGAGGCGGGCGCGAAGCCGTACCGGCTGGGGTCCTCCGTCCTGCGTACCTCCACCGCCGGGGTGGCGGCGGGCGCGCTGCTGCTGGGGCGTACCGGCCGCTGGTCGTAAAACCTCCAAACCGAGCTCCTCGGCCCGGGCGGCTGCCTAGGCTGGCCGGGTGACGGACTCCCTGAGCACCCCCGCGGGCGCCTATCCGCGCCACCCCCATCTGCACGGTGACCTGGTCGCCTTCGTCGCCGAGGACGACCTCTGGCTCGCCCCGCTCGACGGCGGCCGGGCCTGGCGGCTGACGGCCGACCACCTGCCGGTCCACCACCCCCGCTTCTCCCCGGACGGGAGCCGTCTGGCCTTCTCCTCCACCCGGGACGGCGCCCCCGAGGTGCACGTGCTGCCGGTGGAGGGCGGGCCCTCGCGGCGGCTCACCCACTGGGGCAGCGACCAGACCCGGGTGCAGGGCTGGACGGCGGACGGCCGCCCGATCGCCAGTACCTCCGCCGGTGAGGCCAGCCTGCGCCGCACCTGGGCGTACGCGGTGCCCCTGGACGGCGGCGAGCCGCAGCGGCTGCCGTACGGGCCGGTCGGCGCCCTGGCCTTCGAGCCCCTTGCCCTCGAGCCCCGTGCCCTCGAGCCGGGGAGCGCAGCGACCGACGACCGGCGCGGGCGCGTGCTGCTGGCCTCCAACAACCGCGAGCCGGCCCACTGGAAGCGCTACCGGGGCGGCCGGGCGGGCAAGCTGTGGCTCGGCGAGGAGGGCGGCGAGTTCGCCCGCGTCCACGAGGGCCTCGACGGGCAGCTCGACTCCCCGATGTGGGTGGGCGGCCGGATCGCGTTCCTCTCCGACCACGAGGGCGTCTCCGAGCTCTGGTCCAGCCTGCCGGACGGCTCCGACCTGCGCCGCCACACCGCCGACCCGGACGGCTTCTACGCCCGCAACGCCACCACCGACGGCACCCGGGTCGTCTTCCACCGGGCCGGCGAGCTCTGGCTGCTGGACGACCTGGACGGCGCCGCCCCGCGCCGCCTGGACCTGCGCCTGGCCGGCCCCCGCACCGGCCGCCGCCGGCGCCCGGTGCCCGCCGCGCACTGGCTGGAGACCGTCTCGCCCGACCGCACCGGCCGCGCCAGCGCCGTCGTGGTGCGCGGCGGCGTCCACTGGCTGACCCACCGCGAGGGCCCGGCCCGGGTGCTGGACGAGACCCCCGGTGTGCGCGGGCGCCTGGCCCGGGTGGTGCCCGGGGAGGACGGCGCCCAGGGAGTGCTGTGGGTCTCCGACGCCGAGGGCGAGGACGCCCTGGAGTTCGCCGCCGCCGTGCAGGGCGCCGAGCGCCGCCGCCTGGCCGCGGGGCAGCTCGGCCGGGTCAACGCGCTGGCCGTCTCCCCGGACGGCAAGCAGGCCGCGATCGGCGTGCACGACGGCCGGGTGCTGCTCGTCGCCCTCGCCGACGGCGCTGTGCACGAGCTGGACCGCAGCCTCGACGGCGAGGTCAACGGCCTGGCCTTCAGCCCGGACTCCGCCTGGCTGGCCTGGTCCCGCCCGGTGCACGGCCTCGGCCCGTACTCGCTGCGCCAGATCGTGCTGGCCAACCTCGCCACCCGCACCGTCAGCGAGGCCACCCAGCAGCGCTTCCACGACTCCTCGCCCGCCTTCACCGCCGACGGCCGCTACCTGGCCTTCCTCTCGATCCGCAACTTCGACCCGGTGTACGACTCCCACGGCTTCGACCTGGCCTTCCCCGGCGGCTGCCGCCCGTACCTGATCACCCTGGCCGCCGACACCCCCTCCCCGTTCGGGCCGCAGCGCTCCGGGCGCCCGCTCGGCGGCGAGGAGGACGAGCCGCGCGCCAAGAAGGCCGACGGCGAGGAGGGTTCGGCCGACAGCGCGCCGGTCACCCGGGTCGACCTGGACGGCATCGTCGACCGGATCGTGCCCTTCCCCGTCGAGGGCGGCCGCTTCGGCCGGCTGCGCGCCGCCAAGGACGGCGTGCTGTGGACCAGGGCCCCGCTGCTCGGCGAACTCGGCGACGACGCGGCCTCCCTGGACGCCGAGCGGCCCCGGCCGGTGCTGGAGCGCTTCGACCTCAAGAAGCGCCGCGTCGAGCAACTCGTCCACGGCCTCGACGACTTCGCGGTCAGCGGGGACGGCGGCAGGGTCGCCGTGGTGGACGAGGGCGAGCTGCGGATCGTCCCCGCCGACCACAAGGCCGGCGGCGAGGACGACGAGACCACCGTCGACCTCGCCCGGCTGCGGGTGAGCGTCGACCCGGGCGCCGAGTGGCGCCAGATGTACGACGAGAACGGCCGCCTGATGCGCGACAACTTCTGGCGCCCCGACCTCGGCGGCGTCGACTGGGCCGGCGTGCTGGAGCGCTACCGGCCGCTGGTCGAGCGGGTCGGCTCCCACGACGAACTCGTCGACCTGCTCTGGGAGGTGCACGGCGAACTCGGCACCTCCCACGCCTACGTGCTCCCGTACGGCCGCTACACCGAACCCGCCCGCCGCCAGGGCCTGTTGGGCGCCGACCTGGTCAAGGACGGCGAGCGGTGGCGGATCGCCCGCATCCTGCCCGGCGAGTCCTCCGACCCCAGGGCCCGCTCGCCGCTGGCCGCGCCCGGCGCCGCGATCCGCCCCGGCGACGCCGTCCTCGCCGTCAACGGCCGCCCGGTGGACCCGGTCACCGGCCCGGCGCCGCTGCTGGCCGGCACCGCCGGGCAGCCCGTCGAGCTGACCGTCGCGGGCAAGGACGGCACCGACCGGCGCCACCCCGTCGTCGTCCCGCTCGCCGACGAGGAGCCGCTGCGCTACCACGACTGGGTGGCCGGGCGCCGCGCCGCCGTGCGCGAGCTGTCCGGCGGGCGGCTCGGCTACCTGCACATCCCCGACATGCAGTCGGCCGGCTGGGCGCAGCTGCACCGCGACCTGACCACCGAGATGGCCCGCGAGGGCCTGATCGTCGACATCCGGGAGAACCGGGGCGGCCACACCTCCCAGCTGGTGATCGAGAAGCTCGCCCGCCGCATCGTCGGCTGGAACGTCGCCCGGGACACCGACCACCCGGTGCCGTACCCGATGGACGCCCCGCGCGGACCGGTGGTCGCCCTCGCCAACGAGTTCTCCGGCTCGGACGGCGACGTCGTCAACGGCGCGATCCAGGCGCTGGGCATCGGACCGGTGGTCGGCACCCGCACCTGGGGCGGGGTGATCGGCATCGACAGCCGCTACCGCCTCGTCGACGGCACCCTCGTGACCCAGCCCAAGTACGCGTTCTGGCTGGAGAACTACGGCTGGGGCCTGGAGAACCACGGCGCCGACCCGGACGTCGAGGTGCCCTTCGCCCCGCACCACTGGGCGGAGGGCTCGGACCCGCAGCTCGCCGAGGGCGTGCGCATCGCCCTCGCGGCGCTGGCCGAGAACCCGGCGCGCAGGGGGCCGGCGCGGCCGGGGGAGTAGGGGAGCAGCGGTGTGAAGGTTCGGCGTGGGAAGCCGGGGACGGTTTCCCACGCCGAACCGCCGTGCGGGCTGTGGGTAGGATGCGGGGCTGTTCTCGATCTTGACCGACCGCTCACGGGGGAGCACATGGCACAGGGCTATCCGCCACCGCAGCAGCAGTACTACGGCCAGCCGCAGCAGCCGCAGCCGCAACAGCCGTACGGCTACGGGCCGAACCCGTACGCCCCGCAGCCCCAGCAGCCGCAGCCGTACCCGCAGCAGCCGCAGCAGCCGTACGGTCAGAACCCGTACCCGCAGCAGCAGTACGCGTACCCGCAGCAGCCCTATCCGCAGCAGCAGTACGCGCAGCCGCAGCAGCCCTACCCGCCGCAGCAGTACGCGGGGCCCGAACGCCCGGAGTGCCCCGAGGAGGCGTACGCCGGGCGGCGCTTCCTGGCGATCGTGCTCGACTTCGCCCTCGCCCTCACCCTCGGCTTCTCCGCCGCCATGGCCACGGAGAAGGCGCGCGAGGCCCACCCGGTCGCGCACGCGGTCGGCCACGCCGCCACCCACCACAGTGGTCTCGGGGTCGTGCCCTTCTGGGCGGCGTTCATCGGCGTCGGCCTGCTCGTCTCCTTCGTCAACCAGGTGCTGCTGGCCCGCCTCACCGGCTTCAGCCTCGGCAAGGGCGTCCTGGCCATGCGGGTGGTCCGCAGCGAGGACGTCTCGCGGCCCCACACCTGGCGGCTGTCCCTGCGGTGGCTGGTCGGCTTCGTCCTCCTGGCGCTCTCCTTCCTGTCCGAGGAGTTCGACCTCTGGGAGGGCGACGTCGTCGGTATGCGCGCGGTGCGCTGGAAGCACCTGCGGGAGTACGAGCAGGCGGTCGCGCGGCTCGGCTAGGCTGCGCCCGTACGGACCACAGGACCCGCTCAACCGAGGAGAGACCGATGGCCGGCGAGCCGCAGTCCGACTGCCTGTTCTGCAAGATCGTGGCGGGCGAGATCCCGGCGACGGTGGTGCGCAAGACCGAACGCGTCCTGGCCTTCCGCGACATCGCCCCCAAGGCGCCCGTGCACGTCCTGGTCATCCCTCACGTCCACTACCCGAACGCCGCCGCCCTGGCCGCCGCCGAGCCCGAGATCGCCGGCGAACTCCTCGCCGAGGCGGGCCGGGTGGCCGAGGACGAGGGCGTCGCGGACTACCGACTGATCTTCAACACCGGTGCGGGCGCCGGGCAGACGGTCTTCCACGCCCATGTGCACGTGCTCGGCGGGACGTCGATGACCGAGCGCATGGTCTGACGTGTCCCAGCGCGAACTCGTCGTCCTCGGCACCGCCAGCCAGGTGCCCACCCGGCACCGCAACCACAACGGCTACCTCCTGCGCTGGGACGGCGAGGGCCTGCTGTTCGACCCCGGCGAGGGCACCCAGCGCCAGATGCTCCACGCCGGGGTCACCGCCACCCAGATCACCCGGATCGCCGTGACCCACTTCCACGGCGACCACTGCCTGGGCCTCGCGGGGGTGATCCAGCGGATCAACCTGGACCGCGTCCCCCACCCGGTGGACGTCTACTTCCCGGCCTCCGGCGAGGTCTACTTCGAGCGGCTGCGCCACGCCACCGCCTACCACGAGACCGCCGTGCTGCGCCCCCGCCCGATCGACGACCCCGGCCCGCTGCCCGCCCCCGGCGCCCGCTTCGCCCTGGACGCGATCCGGCTCGACCACCCCGTGGAGTCCTTCGGCTACCGCCTCACCGAGCCCGACGGGCGCCGCCTGGTGCCCGAGCGGCTCGCCGCGTACGGCGTGCGCGGGCCGGCCGTGGGGCGCCTGCAGCACGAGGGCTCCGTCGAGGTGGACGGCCGCACCGTCACCCTCGCCGAGGTCAGCGAGCCGCGCCCCGGCCAGAAGTTCGCCTTCGTGATGGACACCCGGCTCTGCGAGGGCGTCCACGAGCTCGCGCGGGACGCCGACCTGCTGGTGGTCGAGGCGACCTTCACCGACGCCGACGCCCGCCTCGCCGAGGACCACGGCCACCTCACCGCCGGGCAGGCCGCCAAGGTCGCCGCCGAGGCCGGGGCCCGCACCCTGGTGCTGACCCACTTCTCCCAGCGCTACCCCGACCTCGGCCAGCACCTGGCCGACGCCCGCAAGCACTTCGACGGGGACCTGGTCCTCGCCGAGGACCTCGTCCGGGTGCCCGTCCCGGCCCGCCGGCACGCGTGAACGGCCGGGAAAAGCGCTCGCGTCGCCGCGCGATCTGCCGGAGCATCTTCGCGTGCGGCCCCGCCGCCCGCCGCGGCGAGATCGCCCGCGGCGTACCCTGGTGCCCCGGAGAGACCGAGCGGCACACGAGACCACGGATTGGGATGAGGCAGGCCCCAGGGCCGACCCATGAGTGACACATCGCAGACCCGTACCAACGGACGGTCGCGTCCCGAGCCGGCCGACGACGGCCGCGTCAGCGCCCGGTTCGTCATCCCCGAGAAGCACCCGATGGTCACCCTGCTCGGCACCGCGGACTCGCTGCTGCGCGTGATCGAGCAGGGCTTCCCCACCGCCGACATCCACGTCCGCGGCAACGAGGTGACCGCCACCGGGGACCGCGCCGACGTCGCGCTCGTCCAGAAGCTCTTCAACGAGATGATGCTGGTGCTGCGCACCGGCCAGCCCCTGACGGAGGACTCCGTGGAGCGATCCATCGCCATGCTCCGCAGCCAGGAGCAGGACCCGGACAGCCCGGCGCCGTCCGAGGTGTTCACCGCGAACATCCTCTCCAACCGCGGCCGCACGATCCGCCCCAAGACGCTCAACCAGCAGCGCTACGTCGACGCGATCGACAAGCACACGATCACCTTCGGGCTCGGCCCGGCGGGCACCGGCAAGACCTACCTCGCGATGGCCAAGGCCGTCCAGGCCCTCCAGGCCAAGGAGGTCAACCGGATCATCCTGACCCGCCCCGCGGTCGAGGCCGGCGAGCGGCTGGGCTTCCTGCCCGGCACCCTCTTCGAGAAGATCGACCCGTACCTGCGCCCGCTCTACGACGCGCTGCACGACATGATGGACCCGGACTCCATCCCGCGCCTGATGGCGGCCGGCACCATCGAGGTCGCCCCGCTCGCCTACATGCGCGGCCGCACCCTCAACGACGCCTTCATCATCCTCGACGAGGCCCAGAACACCTCGCCCGAGCAGATGAAGATGTTCCTGACCCGCCTCGGGTTCAACTCCCGGGTGGTCGTCACCGGCGACACCAGCCAGATCGACCTCCCGGGCGGCACCCGCAGCGGACTCAAGGTCGTCCAGGAGATCCTGGCCGACGTGCCCGACATCCACTTCTCCGTCCTCACCAGCACCGACGTGGTCCGCCACAAGCTGGTCGGCCGGATCGTGGACGCGTACGAGCGCTGGGACGCGCTGCAGGAGGCCGAGCAGAGCGCTCCGGCCGACCGCAAGCCCGCCCAGCGGCGCCCCGGCAAGACCGCCGCGGCGCGCGCACCCCGACAGTCCCATCGCACCGAAAGCTGAGTAACCAGCCCGTCATGTCGATCGACATCGCCAACGAGTCCGGCTGGGAGGCCGACGAGGAATCCATCCTCGACGTCGCCCGCTTCGCCCTCGACAGGATGCGGATCCACCCGCAGTCCGAGCTGTCCGTGATCCTGCTGGACGCCGCGGCGATGGAGGAGCTGCACATCCAGTGGATGGACCTGCCCGGGCCCACCGACGTGATGTCCTTCCCGATGGACGAGCTGCGCCCCGGCAAGGAGGACGAGGAGCTGCCCCAGGGCCTGCTCGGCGACATCGTCCTGTGCCCCGAGGTCGCCCAGCAGCAGGGCAAGGCGGCCCCCTCCCAGCACTCGATGGACGAGGAGCTCCAGCTGCTCACCGTCCACGGCGTGCTGCACGTCCTCGGTTACGACCACGAGGAGCCGGAGGAAGAGGAGGAGATGTTCGCCCTCCAGAAGCGCATCCTCGACGACTGGCGGGCCGGGCGCGGCCTCGGGGGCATCTCGCCCGCCCCCACCACCCACTGAGCGCGGGGCCCGAACCCCTGTGAGCGGTGAGAGTACGAGCTACGTCCTCGGTGCCGTGGCCCTCGTCGTGCTCGGCTGGCTGGCCGCGTGCGCCGAGGCGGGCATCTCCCGGGTCTCCCGGTTCCGGGCGGAGGAGGCGGTGCGCAGCGGCCGGCGGGGTTCCGACCGGCTGCTGGCCGTCGCCTCCGACCCGTTCCGCTACCTCAACCTGGCCACCCTGATCCGGGTGGCCAGCGAGATGGCGGCGGCCGTGCTGGTCACGGCCGTGTGCGTGCGCAACCTGCACCCGACCTGGCAGGCCGTGCTGCTGGCCTTCGTGGTGATGGTGCTGGTGTCCTTCGTGGCGGTGGGCGTCTCGCCCCGCACGATCGGCCGCCAGCACCCGCTGTCCACGGCGACGGCGGCCTCCTTCGTACTGCTGCCGCTGGCGGCGGTGCTGGGGCCCATCCCGCGGCTGCTGATCCTGCTCGGCAACGCCCTGACCCCCGGCAAGGGGTACCGGGAGGGGCCGTTCGCCTCGGAGGCGGAGCTGCGGGCGCTGGTGGACCTCGCCGAGAAGGACGACCTGATCGAGGACGAGGAGCGCCGGATGGTGCACTCCGTCTTCGAGCTGGGCGACACCATCGTGCGCGAGGTGATGGTGCCCCGCACCGACCTGGTGATGATCGAGCGGCACAAGACCGTGCGCCAGGCGCTGACCCTGGCGCTGCGCTCGGGCTTCTCGCGCATCCCGGTGGTCGGGGACAGCGAGGACGACGTGGTCGGCATCGTCTACCTCAAGGACCTGGTGCGGCGCACCCACATCAACCGGGACGCCGAGTCGGAGGAGGTGGGCGCGGTGATGCGCCCGGCCGTCTTCGTCCCGGACTCCAAGGCGGCGGGCGACCTGCTGCGCGAGATGCAGCAGCGCCGCTCGCACGTGGCGATCGTGATCGACGAGTACGGCGGCACGGCCGGCCTGGTGACGATCGAGGACGTCCTGGAGGAGATCGTCGGCGAGATCACCGACGAGTACGACCGGGAGATCGCCCCGGTCGAGGACCTGGGCGACGGCTCGTACCGGATCACCGCCCGCCTCCTGGTGGAGGACCTGGGCGACCTGTTCGGCATCGAGCTGGAGGACGAGGACGTGGAGACGGTGGGCGGCCTGCTGGCCAAGCACCTGGGCCGCGTGCCGATCCCCGGTTCCGCCTGCGAGATCCCGCTGCCCGAGCCCGTCGAGGGCGGCCTGACCGGCATCCTGCTGACCGCCGAGTCCTCGGCGGGGCGCCGCAACCGCATCGGCTCCATGGTCGCCACCCCCGTCCGCGAGGGCGACCGCCCCGCGCCCGACCCGGGCGAGTAGCGGGCGAGTAGCGGGGTGGTCGCGGGCGAGCGACCATGGAGGGCATGACGCACAAACTTCGCGCGGAGTACGGCCCGCAGGGGGCGGCCGGCGGAGTCACGTCCTGGCACGTGGTGCGGGACGAGGACCTGTCGACGGCGCTCTGCGGCCGGACCATGCCCGACGAGGCCGAGACCCGGCCCGAGGAGGAGTGGGGTACCGGGCTGCGCTGCTGCCAGCAGTGCGGTTCGCTCTACATGCACGAGACGCCGCACATGCACAAGGCCCATCCCTACAGCTAGGGCTGCGGGCCTGTGGAGGTCGCGATGAAGCTGCAAGACGAACTGCCCACGGTCGACCGCCGACTCGCCCTGGTGTGGCGGGTCGGGGCGGCGCTCGGGGGGATCTTCCTGATCGTGTTCGGGATCCTGGGGCTGGCCGACCACCCCGGTTTCCTGGCCACCCACGGCGACCGGGTCGCCGGACTGTCGACCAACGGGGCGCTGAGCGTCCTGTCCATCGTGGCGGGAGCGGTCCTGCTGCTGGGAGCGGTGATCGGCGGGAACTTCGCGTCCAACCTGAACCTGGTGGTCGGGGTGCTGTTCGTCCTGTCCGGCTTCTACGGACTGACGGTGCTGGGGCGCCCGGACGCCAACATCCTCAACTTCCGGATGTCGAACGTGCTGTTCGCGTTCGTCTTCGGGATCGTCGTGACCACCTTCGGGATGTACGGCAGGGTGAGCAGCCACCTGCCGCACGACAACCCGTTCTGGCGGAAGCGGATCGGGAGCGAGGAGCCGCTGCCCTCCGGTTCGGCGAAGACCTTCGTCAAGGTCCTGCACCCGAATCCGGGGCGGACCCACCCGGTCGGCCACTGAGGAGAGGGCCGCCTATGCTCGGCGGCATGAGTGACATCGTCGAGCTGGACCCCGAGGACAAGAAGATCATCACCCTGGCCCGCTCGGCCCGCGCCCGCAACGGCGTGGCCGAGGGGGCCGCGGTGCGTGACGAGACGGGCCGCACGTACGTGGCCGGGACGGTCGCGCTGGAGTCGCTGAAGCTGAGCGCGCTGCAGACCGCGGTGGCGATGGCGGTGGCCAGCGGCGCGAAGTCGCTGGAGGCGGCGGCCGTGGTGAGCGAGGCGGGGGAGCCGGCCGAGGCGGACCTCGCGGCCGTACGGGACCTGGGCGGGGCCGGGACTCCGGTGCTGCTGGCGGGCCCGGACGGGGCGCTGCGGGTGGCGGCCGAGGCGCGCTGACTCGGGAGCCGGGCCTTGCCCTCATGGGCTCAGCCGATAATCTCACTGGGGGAGCGGGACCGGTGAAGGGGCTGGGGACATGGGGGCGTTGGCGTTCTTCGCCGGGCTGGTGCTGTGGGTCATGGGCCTGGGCAAGTGGCAGGAGACCGGCTCGCCGCTCTGGCTCTGGGGCTCGTTCGGATTCCTGGTCCTGCTGATCGTGTTCTCCCTGATCCGCACCGACGGCGGCAAGGGCTGACCACGCGGCTGACCACCCCCGGACGGCGGTGGGCGGGCCCCTGGGCGGCGCGGCTCCCGTGATCAGGGAGAATGGAGCCCATGAATGCCCCTTCCTCCTTCCGCTCCGGCTTCGCGTGCTTCGTCGGCCGGCCCAACGCGGGCAAGTCGACCCTGACCAACGCCCTGGTGGGGACGAAGGTCGCGATCACCTCCGACCGACCGCAGACCACCCGGCACACCGTGCGCGGCATCGTGCACCGCCCCGACGCCCAGCTCGTGCTGGTCGACACCCCGGGCCTGCACAAGCCCCGCACCCTCCTCGGCGAGCGCCTCAACGACCTGGTCCGCAGCACCTGGGCGGAGGTCGACGTGATCGGCTTCTGCCTGCCCGCCGACCAGAAGCTCGGCCCCGGCGACAAGTTCATCGCCAAGGAGATCGCCGGGATCAAGAAGACCCCCAAGGTCGCCATCGTCACCAAGACCGACCTGGTCGACTCCAAGCGCCTGGCCGAGCAGCTGATCGCGATCCACCAGCTCGGCCTGGAACTCGGCTTCGAGTGGGCCGAGATCATCCCGGTCTCCGCCGTCGGCGACAAGCAGGTCGACCTGGTGGCGGACCTGCTCACCAAGCTGCTGCCGGAGGGCGACCAGCTCTACCCGGACGGCGACCTCACCGACGAGCCCGAGCAGATCATGGTCGCCGAGCTCATCCGCGAGGCCGCCCTGGAGGGCGTGCGCGACGAACTGCCGCACTCCCTGGCCGTGGTGGTCGAGGAGATGCTCCCGCGCGAGGGCCGCCCGGCGGACCGCCCGCTGCTGGACATCCACGCCAACGTCTACATCGAGCGGCAGAGCCAGAAGGCGATCGTCATCGGCGCCAAGGGCTCGAGGCTCAAGCACGTCGGCACCACCGCCCGCAAGCACATCGAGGCGCTGCTGGGCACCCCGGTCTACCTGGACCTGCACGTCAAGGTGGCCAAGGACTGGCAGCGGGACCCGAAGCAGCTGCGCAAGCTCGGCTTCTGACCCCAACTCCCTGGTGCCGTACGGGGGTCAGGCACCCTCGCGCAGCACCAGGGAGACCAGCTCGCGCTGGGAGTCGCTGAGCTTCGGGTCGGCGCAGTGGACCGTCCGGCCGTCGACGGTGATCTCGTAGTGGAACCCGTCCGGCACGCCGTACGAGGGCGCCCGCAGCCCGCCGGCGACGGCCTCGCGGGCGAGGGCGTGGACGTGCGGGGCGTCCGTGCGGTCGGCGGTGTCGAGCTCCGCGTGTCGGACGATGCCGGCGAGGCCGCCGGTCCGGGTCACCTGGATACGCATGGTGTCCATGGTGCTACGCAGGGGATGGGTTCGCCGGACCTTTCCCGGACCGTGACCTTGAGCGGCGATCGAGGCGGACTCAGGCGGAGCTCACCCCCACCTGGGCCCAGGCGGCCGTCACCGTGTCGGCCACCGAGGGCTCGGTGGCGTAGCGGGCCTTCGCGGCGGCCACGGTGGCGCGGGCGAAGGCGGTGAAGTCGGCGTCGGCGGGCAGCCGGCGGCCGGTGAGGGCGTCGTACCAGATCCGCCCGGCGCGCTCCCAGGCCCGGCCGCCGAGGGCGGTGGCCAGCAGGTAGAACGCGTGGTTGGGGATGCCGGAGTTGATGTGCACCCCGCCCTGGTCGTCGGCGGTGTGGACGTAGTCGCGCAGGTGCGCGGGCTGGGGGTCCTTGCCGAGCCGGGGGTCGTCGTACGCGGTGCCGGGGGCCTTCATCGAGCGCAGCGCGACGCCCTGGACGCCGGGGGCGAGCAGCCCGGCGCCGATCAGCCAGTCCGCGGCGTCGGCGTCCTGGTGCAGCGCGTACTGCTTGACGAGGGAGCCGAAGACGTCGGAGAGGGACTCGTTGAGAGCCCCGGGCTGGTCGTGGTACTCCAGGCCGGCGGTGAACTGGGTGACGCCGTGGGTGAGTTCGTGCCCGATGACGTCCACGCAGGCGGTGAAGTCGCCGAAGATCTCGCCGTCGCCGTCGCCGAAGACCATCTGGTGGCCGTTCCAGAAGGCGTTGTCGTAGTTGCGGCCGTAGTGGACGCTGGCGTCCAGCCGCAGGCCCTGGTCGTCGATCGAGCGGCGCCCGTACGCCTCGGAGAAGAGGGCGAAGGTGGCGCCGAGGCCGTCGTAGGCGTGGTTGACGGACTCGTCGGCGACCGGCGGCCGGCCCTCGGTGCGCACGGTGCGCCCGGGCAGGTGCTGGAGGTGGCCGGAGTCGCAGATGACCCGGTTGAGGTCCGGGCCGGCGGCGACGGCCGGGAGAGGGGCGAGCCGGGCAGCGCGGTGCGCGGCGTCGAGGGCGAGGGAGTGGACGGCGGGCTCGTGACCGGCCTCGGCGAGGCGGTCCAGGACGTACGGCGGGACGATCGCGCAGAGCGGCACTCCTGCAGTCATGTGGCCCAGGGTGAGGCTTGGATGACCGGTTGTCACCACCTTTGGCATGACCGGAAGGCGTCTCAAGGGGTGGAACGGTAGCCCGGATCACTTCGGGGGCGCGCGGGCCTGGGTTACGCTGGGCCCCATCATGCGCAACGGGCTGCTTCTTCTTAGCTGCCGCGTCGAGGGCCTGTAGTCCCACAGGGGCCGGCTCCCTCGCCGCGGGGTACGAGCTGTGCGCGCACATCGGCGATCCAACGGCGGATCGCGAGCGGCACCGCTGAGGCCGGCCAATCGGTGTAGACCACCCCGACCGCCCGCACCACGCATCCACAGGAAGCCGAGAGTCACCTCCATGACCGAGCAGACCTCCGCCGCGTCCGTCCCCGCCGCCCGGGCCTTCGTCGACAGGCCCACCCCGATCACCGTCGCCACCGCGCGGCAGCGGCCCTCCGGAATGCGGCACGGGCGCTACCTGCCCTTCGGCACCGTCGACCTGCCGGACCGCACCTGGCCGGGCAAGGTCATCACCAAGGCGCCGCGCTGGCTCTCCACCGACCTGCGGGACGGCAACCAGGCGCTGATCGACCCGATGTCCCCGGCCCGCAAGCGCAAGATGTTCGACCTGCTGGTGGCCATGGGCTACAAGGAGATCGAGGTCGGCTTCCCCTCCTCGGGCGCCACCGACCACGCCTTCGTCCGCTCCCTGATCGAGGAGGGGGCGATCCCGGAGGACGTCACCATCTCGGTGCTCACCCAGGCCCGCGAGGAACTGATCGAGAAGACGGTGGAGTCGCTGGTCGGCGCCCCGCGCGCGACCGTCCACCTGTACAACGCGACCGCGCCGCTGTTCCGCCGGGTGGTGTTCCGCAACGACAGGGAAGCCACCAAGGCGATCGCCGTGGACGGCACCCGGCTGGTGATGGAGTACGCGGAGAAGCTGCTGGGCGAGGACACCGTCTTCGGCTACCAGTACTCGCCGGAGATCTTCGTCGACACCGAGCTGGACTTCGCCCTGGAGGTCTGCGAGGCGGTCATGGACGTCTGGCAGCCCGGCGAGGGCCGCGAGATCATCCTGAACCTGCCCGCCACCATCGAGCGGGCCACCCCCAACGTCCAGGCCGACCAGTTCGAGTGGATGTCGCGCAACCTGTCGCGCCGCGAGTTCGTCTGCCTGTCCGTGCACCCGCACAACGACCGGGGCACGGCCGTCGCCTCCGCCGAACTGGCGTACATGGCGGGCGCGGACCGCATCGAGGGCTGTCTGTTCGGGCAGGGCGAGCGCACCGGCAACGTCGACCTGGTGACCCTGGGGATGAACCTGTTCTCCCAGGGCGTCGACCCGCAGATCGACTTCTCCGACATCGACGAGGTGCGCCGCACCGCCGAGTACTGCAACCAGATGGAGGTCCACCCGCGCCACCCGTACGCGGGCGACCTGGTCTACACCTCCTTCTCCGGCTCGCACCAGGACGCGATCAAGAAGGGCTTCGACGCCCTGGAGGCGGACGCGAAGGCCGCCGGAGTGCCGGTGGAGGAGCACACCTGGGGCGTGCCGTACCTGCCGATCGACCCCAAGGACGTCGGCCGCACCTACGAGGCCGTCATCCGCGTCAACAGCCAGTCCGGCAAGGGCGGTGTGGCGTACGTCCTCAAGAACGACCACAAGCTGGACCTGCCGCGCCGGATGCAGATCGAGTTCTCCCGCATCATCCAGGCCAAGACCGACGCCGAGGGCGGCGAGGTCACCCCGGCCGAGATCTGGCGGGTCTTCGAGGACGAGTACCTGCCCACCACCGGCAACCCCTGGGGCCGCATCTCGCTGGCCGGCTCGCGCACCCTGACCACCGAGGACGGCCGGGACGCACTGGCCGCCGAGGCCGTGGTGGACGGCGTGCCGGTGCGCCTGAGCGGTACGGGCAACGGCCCGGTCTCCGCCTTCGCCGACGCCCTGTCCCGCATCGGCGTGGACGTACGCGTCCTGGACTACGCCGAGCACGCGCTGAGCGAGGGCGGCGACGCCCAGGCGGCCGCGTACGTGGAGTGCGCGGTGGACGGCAAGGTGCTGTGGGGCGTGGGCATCGACGGCAACACCGTGCTGGCCTCGCTGAAGGCGATGATCAGCGCCGTCAACAGGGCGCAGCGCGCCTAACTCGTACGGGTGGTAGACGAAGGGCCGTCCTGCGGGACGGCCCTTCGGCGTGTGTACGGTGCTCTGTGGCCTGCGCCACATTTTTTCGAATCGGAAGACGTTCCAGGTACTGACACGTGCCGGTAACCGTGGCAACATCGATCCACCGGAAAGCCGGGTCGGTGGGACGGCCTCGGTGTCCGGTCGCGCGACCTGCCCGTCGTCGAGCAGGAGCGCCTGCCATGTCTGGGGAGTGGCGCCGTGACCAGGTTGTGGGGTGTTCGCCCGAAGTGGCGGACTGACGTTCTCGGTGACTTCTTCTGCCCGGGCTGCGGCGGGGACCGCAACTACCGCCGGCAGTCCGGCCGGCGGTGGCTGCGGTTGCTCGGCGCCCCGGTGGTCCCGCTCGGCCCGGTGATCGCCGGCGTGCAGTGCACCGGCTGCCTCGGCCGCTTCGGGACCGAGAGCCTGGAACTGCCCACCAGCGTGCGCCTCGGCGCGATGCTGCGGGACGCCCAGTACACCGTCGCGCTGGCGATGCTCGCCGCCGGCGGCACCGCCAGCCGCGCGGCCCGCGAGTCGGCCTGCACGGCGGTGCGCGAGGCCGGCTTCGAGGACTGCGGCGAGGCCCAGGTGCTGGCGGCGCTCGCCGCCCTCTCGGGCCTGGGCGGCGAACTGCACGACGCGCACGGCATGTCCGGCGGCCTCGCGGTCGAACTGCACGCCGTCCTCCAGCCGATCGCCCCGCACCTGGCGCAGCAGGGCCGGGAGCGCCTCGTCCTCCAGGGCGCGGCGATCGCGCTCTCCGACGGGCGCTACCTGCCGCAGGAGCGCGACGCGCTGGACGCGGTCGGGCGCTGCCTGGACGTGCCGCAGGAGCGGGTCACGGTGCTGCTGGAGGCGGCCACGCGGGCGCTGAACTAGCCGGTCCCGCCTGCCGCCTTCGAACCTTCCGGACCTGCCGAACCTTCCGGACCTGCCGAACCTTCCGGACCTGCTGAACCTGCCGAACCTGCCGAACCTTCCGAATCCCCCACAAACGGGCCCGGCCACCCCCCTCCCGGGCCCGCCGTGACCCGCACCGCAGTGGTCCTCCCCCACGGCCCCCGGTGCGGGCAACACGGCTGTCCGCACCCTGGTGTCCTCCCTCTGGGGGACAATGGCTGGCATGAGTCTTTTCCGGGACGACGGCGTCGTGTTGCGGGCGCAGAAGCTCGGCGAGGCCGATCGGATCATCACCCTGCTGACCCGCCACCACGGCAAGGTCCGGGCGGTGGCGCGCGGGGTGCGCAAGACCAAGTCCAAGTTCGGCGCCCGCCTGGAGCCGTTCTCCCACGTGGACGTGCAGTTCTTCAGCCGGGGCAGCGAACTCGTCGGCCGGGGCCTGCCGCTGTGCACCCAGGTGGAGACCATCGCCCCGTACGGCGGCTCGATCGTCACCGACTACGGCCGCTACACCGCCGGCACCGCGATGCTGGAGACGGCCGAGCGCTTCGCCGAGAACGAGGGCGAGCCGGCCGTGCAGCAGTACCTGCTGCTGGTGGGCGGGCTGCGCACGCTGGCCGCCGGGCTGCACGAGTCGCACCTGGTGCTGGACGCCTTCCTGCTGCGCTCGCTCGCGGTCAACGGGTACGGCGCGAGCTTCACCGACTGCGCCAAGTGCGGCCTGGGCGGGCCGAACCGTTTCTTCTCGCTCCCCGCAGGTGGGGTGCTCTGCGCGGACTGCCGAGTGCCGGGATGTGCCGTACCCTCCCCTGAGACACTGGTACTGCTCGGGGCGCTGTTGTCAGGGGACTGGCGGACGGCCGATTCCTGCGAGCCCCGGTACTGGCGGGAGGGCAGCGGCCTGGTCGCTGCCTATCTCCAGTGGCACCTGGAGCGGGGCATCCGCTCGATGAGATACGTGGAGAAGTGAGCACATGGCAGCGCGACGGCTCTTCGGCGGTGGCAAGAAGCGAGCCTACGACCCCCCGACCCCGCATCCCAGCGGCGCACAGCCCCCGAAGATCCCCGGCGAGCTGGTGCCCCAGCACGTCGCGATCGTGATGGACGGCAACGGCCGCTGGGCCAAGGAGCGCGGGCTGCCGCGCACCGAGGGCCACAAGGTCGGCGAGTCCGTCGTGCTGGACGTCCTCGCGGGCGCCATCGAGCTCGGCGTGAAGAACATCTCGCTGTACGCCTTCTCCACCGAGAACTGGAAGCGTTCGCCCGACGAGGTGAAGTTCCTGATGAACTTCAACCGGGACGTCATCGCCCGCCGCCGCGACGAGATGGACGCCATCGGCGTGCGCATCCGCTGGGCCGGCCGGATGCCCAAGCTGTGGAAGAGCGTCGTCCAGGAGCTCCAGGTCGCCGAGGAGCAGACCAAGGACAACGACGCCGTCACCCTCTACATGTGCGTCAACTACGGCGGCCGGGCCGAACTCACCGACGCCGCCCAGGCGATCGCGCGGGAGGTCGCGGCCGGCCGGCTCGACCCGAAGAAGGTCAACGAGAAGACCATCGCCAAGTACATGTACCACCCGGACATGCCGGACGTGGACCTGTTCCTGCGCCCCAGCGGCGAGCAGCGCACCTCCAACTTCCTTCTCTGGCAGTCCGCTTACGCCGAGTTCGTGTTCCAGGACGTGCTCTGGCCGGACTTCGACCGCCGCGACCTGTGGCGCGCCTGCGAGCAGTACGCGCGGCGCGACCGGCGCTTCGGCGGGGCGATCCCGAACGAGGTCCCGGAGGTTCCGGCCCAGCGTTGACGCCGCCCGGGTACGGCGAAGGGCCCGCAGGATCGCTCCTGCGGGCCCTTCGCCGTACCCGGGTCCGTACCGGCTGCCCCGGCGCGGAGGTCAGGCCGTCTTCGCGCACTCCGCGCAGGTGCCGAAGATCTCCAGCGTGTGCGCGATGTCGCTGAACCCGTGCTCGGCGGCGACGGTGTTGGCCCAGCGCTCCACCGCCGGGCCCTCCACCTCCACCGTGGCGCCGCAGTGGCGGCAGACCAGGTGGTGGTGGTGCCCGCTGCTGCACCGGCGGTAGACGGCCTCGCCGTCCGAGGTGCGCAGCACGTCGACCTCGCCGGCGTCGGCGAGCGACTGGAGGGTGCGGTAGACAGTGGTCAGACCGACGGAGTCACCGCGGTGCTTGAGCAGGTCGTGGAGCTCCTGGGCACTGCGGAAATCCGCGATCTCGTCCAGGGCCGCCGAGACGGCGGCACGCTGCCGGGTCGATCGGGCGCGCGGCGACGGGCCTGCGGTGGTCACCGTGGGTCCTCCTGGGGTGGGGGGCGTCTCGCACCTCATTGTGCCAGCCCCGCCCCCCGCCCCGGGATGGTCGCGTCGGAGGAGCCCTGTGAGGGGAGTGCGACGTCGCAGACCTTCGGCCCCGGGTCGGCGCCCGCGCGGTGCCGGCGCCGGGCGAGCGGCGCCGCGATCGCGCTGAACACGGCGAACACGGCGATGGCGAGCAGCACGATGGCGGGCCCGGAGGGCACGTTGAGGTGGTACGAGCCGGTGACGCCGGCCAGGGCGACGACCACGCCCAGCGCGATCGAGGCGGCCTGGGTGGCGGCGAAGGAGCGGGTGAGCTGCTGGGCGGCCACGACCGGGACGACCATCAGGGCGCTGACCAGCAGCAGGCCCACCACCCGCATCGCCACCGTGACGGTGACGGCGGCCATCACCGCGAGCAGCAGGTTGAGGGTGCGCACCGGCAGTCCGGTGACGCGGGCGAAGTCCTCGTCCTGGCAGATCGCGAACAGCTGGCGGCGCAGACCGACCGTCACGGCGATGACCACGGCGCCGAGGATCGCGATGGTGATCAGGTCCCCGGGGGCGACGGTGAGGATCGAGCCCCACAGGTAACTCTCCAGCGAGCCGGCGCCGGCCTGGGCGGACATCGAGACCAGCAGCTTGCCGCAGGCCATACCGCCGTAGAAGAGCATCGCCAGGGCGATGTCGCCGCGCTGGTTGCCGCGGGAGCGGACCAGCTCCATGGTGACGGCGCCGAGCACGCAGACCAGCACGGCCATCCAGACCGGGCTGGTCTGGAAGATGAAGCCGAGGCCCACGCCCGTCATCGCGACGTGGCCCATGCCGTCGCCCATCAGGGCCTGGCGGCGCTGCACCAGGTAGATGCCGACGGCGGGGGCGGTGATCCCGACCAGGACGGCGGCGAGCAGGGCCCGCTGCATGAAGTCGTAGGAGAGCATCTCGGTCATGCCAGCAGCCTCGGCGGGGTCAGGTCGGCGTGCGGGTGCACGTGGTCGTGGCCGGGCAGCGCGTGCAGACCGGTGTTGGGCACGGGCGGGCCGTCGTGCGCCACGCAGCCGTCCCGCAGGACGACGGCGCGGTCGATCAGCGGCTCCAGCGGCCCGAGTTCGTGCAGGACGAGCAGGACGGCGGCGCCGCGTCCGACCTCGGCGCGCAGGGTGTCGGCGAGCACCTGCTGGCTGGCGGAGTCCACGCCGGCCATCGGCTCGTCCATGATCAGCAGGTCCGGCGAGGCGACCAGGGCGCGGGCGATCAGCACCCGCTGCTGCTGGCCGCCGGACAGGTCGGCGACGCCGTCCCCGGCGCGGTCCAGCATGCCGACGGCGTCCAGCGCGCGGTCCACGGCCTCGCGGTCCCTGCGGCGGAAGGGCAGCAGGCGGTGCTGCGCCAGCCGTCCGGTGGAGACCACCTCGCGGACGGTCGCGGGGACGCCGGAGGCGGCGGTGGTGCGCTGGGGGACGTACCCGATGCGGTGCCAGGCGCGGAAGGAGCGGTACGGCGTGCCGAACAGCTCCAGGCTGCCCTGCTCCAGCGGCACCGAGCCGATGACCGCCTTGACGGTGGTGGACTTGCCGGAGCCGTTGGCGCCGAGCAGGGCGACGACCTCGCCGGGGTGCACGGTGAGGTCGACGCCGCGCAGCACCGGGCGGCCGCCGCGGGCGGCGACGGCGTCGCGGAGGTGGACGGCGGGGGGCTGGGGCAGGGGTATCGGGTCGGTCATGGCGGTGCTTCCCGTCAGCTCGCGGGGGTGGCGGTGGCGCTCGGGTTGGCCGTGGTGCTCGGGTTGGCGCTCGTCGGGGCTCCCAGGGCGGCCTGGAGGTTGGCCAGGTTCTGCTTCATGACGCTCAGGTAGTCGTCCTTGGCCGGGTCCTTGACGCCCTCGAGCGGGTCCAGGACGGCGGTCCTGAGGCCGAGGTCCTTGGCGACGGTGTCGGCGAGCTTGGGGCTGACCAGGGTCTCGAAGAAGATCGTGGTGACGCCGTTGTCCTTGGCGGCCTTCTGCACGTCGGCGAGGCGGGCCGGGGTGGGCTCGGACTCGGGGTCGACGCCGTTGATGGCGACCTGGGTGAGGCCGTAGTGGTCGGCGAGGTAGCCGAAGGCGGCGTGGCTGGTGACGAAGGTCTTGGTCTTGGTGTCCTTCAGGCCGTCGCGGAACTCCTGGTCGAGGGCGCCGAGCTTGGTGACCAGCGCGTCGGTGTTCTTCCGGTACTCGTCGGCGTGGGCCGGGTCGGCCTTGGCGAACTCGTCGCCGACGCTCTTGGCGATGGCCGCGTAGCGGGTCGGGTCGAGCCAGATGTGCGGGTCGCCGGCCGGGCCGTCGTGCTTGTGGCCGTCGCCTTCCTGGCCCGCTTCGGGGAGGTGGTGGTCGACCAGGGGGCTGGCGGCGGTGGCGTCGATCCGGTGCTTGCTGGAGGACTGGTCGACGGCCTGGTCGACGGTGGGCTGGAGGCCCTTGAGGTAGACGATCGCGTCGGCCGTCTGGACGGCGCCGACCTGCTTGGCGGTGAGCTCCAGGTCGTGCGGCTCGACGCCGGGGGCGGTCAGGTCGGTGACCTGGACGTGGTCCCCGCCGATCTGCTGGGCGAGGAACTCCATCGGGTAGAAGGAGGCGACGACCTTGAGCTTGCCGTTCCCGCTGGAGGCGCTGCTGTCCCCGCCGCAGGCGGTCAGGACCAGCGCGCCGGTCACGGCGGTGGCGGCCAGGGCTATGGAGGTGCGGGTCCGGCGTCCAGACTTTCCGATCATCATGACAATCATTCTCAACTTAAGTGGAAATGATTGTCAAATCACTCGATCGGGTGAACGGCAGGTGGCGATGGGTGGGGGGTGCCGGACGATACCGATTTGAACCCCGTACCCATATGGCCGGTAACCTTGGGTATTCGGGTACGAGCAACCAGCCGTGCCCTGACCGTGCCGTACGTACTGAAGAGAGCACTGTGGCCGCCGACAAGATCGACACGATCGTCAGCCTGAGCAAGCGCCGTGGCTTCGTCTACCCCTGCAGCGAGATCTACGGCGGTACGCGTGCCGCCTGGGACTACGGGCCGCTGGGTGTCGAGCTCAAGGAGAACATCAAGCGCCAGTGGTGGCGTTCGATGGTCCAGGGTCGCGAGGACGTCGTCGGACTCGACTCGTCGGTCATCCTGGCCCGCGAGGTCTGGGAGGCTTCGGGCCACGTCGCCACCTTCAACGACCCGCTGACCGAGTGCCTCTCCTGCCACAAGCGCCACCGGGCCGACCACCTGGAGGAGAAGTACGAGGCCAAGCACGGCTTCCCGCCGCCGAACGGCCTCAAGGACGTGAACTGCCCCGACTGCGGCACCAAGGGCCAGTTCACCGAGCCCAAGGAATTCTCGGGCATGTTGAAGACCCACCTCGGCATCACCGAGGAGGCGTCCGGCCTGGCCTACCTGCGCCCCGAGACCGCCCAGGGCATCTTCACCAACTTCAGCGCCGTGCAGACCACTTCGCGCAAGAAGCCGCCGTTCGGCATCGCCCAGACCGGCAAGAGCTTCCGCAACGAGATCACGCCCGGCAACTTCATCTTCCGCACCCGCGAGTTCGAGCAGATGGAGATGGAGTTCTTCGTCAAGCCGGGCGAGGACGACCAGTGGCACGAGTACTGGCTCCAGCAGCGCTGGGACTGGTACGTCGACCTCGGCATGCGCACCGAGAACATGCGCTTCTTCGAGCACCCGAAGGAGAAGCTCTCCCACTACGCCAAGCGCACGGTGGACATCGAGTACCGCTTCAACTTCGGTGGCAGCGAGTTCTCGGAGCTCGAGGGCGTCGCCAACCGCACCGACTACGACCTGCGGGTGCACAGCGAGGCGTCCGGCAAGGACCTCCGCTACTTCGACCAGGAGTCGAACGAGCGCTACTTCCCGTACGTCATCGAGCCCGCGGCCGGCCTCAACCGCGCCATGCTCGCCTTCCTCCTCGACGCCTACTTCGAGGACGAGGCGCCCAACGCCAAGGGCGTCATGGAGAAGCGCGTCGGCATGCGTCTCGACCCGCGCCTGGCCCCGGTCAAGGTCGCCGTCCTGCCGCTGTCGCGCAACGCCGACCTCTCCCCGAAGGCCCGCGGCCTGGCCGCCGACCTGCGCACCGCGTGGAACGTCGAGTTCGACGACGCCGGCGCCATCGGCAAGCGCTACCGCCGCCAGGACGAGATCGGCACGCCGTTCTGCGTGACGGTCGACTTCGACACCCTCGAGGACAACGCGGTGACCGTTCGCGACCGCGACACCATGTCGCAGGAGCGCGTGTCGCTGGACCAGGTCAAGGCGTACCTGGGCGCGCGGCTCATCGGCTGCTGAGCCCTCGTTCCTCCCGGGAGCCCTCGTCCGCTCCGGCCCTTCGGCCGGGGTGGGCGGGGGCTCCCTCGTGTTTCTTGGAAGGTTGGAAGGGCGGCTAGCGCCAGGCCCAGCGGGAGCGGGGGGCCCGGGGGGTGGTCGGCAGGCCCGCGCTGCGCAGGGCGGCCAGGGTGGTGCGGTGGCGGGCCTCGTTGGCGAGCAGGGCGGCCAGCAACTGCCCGTACAGCGACGGGTGTTCGCTGATCGAGGCCGCCAGTCGGGCCACCTCCGTGGGCGGGCGAAGGGCGGCCAGCTCCTGCAGCAGGATGGTGGAGAGCTCGGGCAGCAGGTCGGTCGCGAGGACGGCGAGGTCCGGGGTGGGTCGGCCCGCGGCCTGGCGCAGCAGGGTGCGGACGTCCGCCTGGCGGCCGTGCTGGCGCAGGGCGGCCGCCAGGGAGGTCAGCTCCGGCGTCGGCGCCGAACCCCACTCCCACAGCAGCGTCGCGCCGTCCGCGTGCTGGCCGGCCCGCTCCAGCGCGGCGAGCAGGGCGGGCAGATCCGTCGCCGGGTAGGCCCAGAAGGCGCGGAACAGCTGCTCCGCCTCCTCCGCCAGGCCCAGCTCCCGCAGCTCCACGAGGACGGCCACTGCCTGCTCGGGCGCGGAACCGGCGCAGGTCGCGGCGAGCTGCAGCGAGGCGCCGGTGGGGCCGCGCCGGGCGAGCATGCCGATCAGTAGCGCCGCGTCGGCCGGGGTGAGGAGGACGGCGGCCTGGTTCAGCAGCTCGGTGGCCTCGGCGTCGGCGCCGGAGCGGTGGAGGGTGGTGATCCGCTGGGTGAGGGCGCCCAGGTCGGGTTTGACGGGGGGCGGCTCTTCCAGCGGTTGTTCCTGTGGCTGTGGCTGTGGCTGTGGTTGCGGGGGCTGGTGGGGCTGCTGGAGTTCGGGTTGCGGTTGGGGTTGTGAGGGCGGCTGTTGGGGCTGTTGCCCGGGGTGCAGCTGCTGGTCATGTCTGAGCTGGATCTCCAACTCCTGGATCTGATTGCTCAGTTGGAGGCATCGCGCGCCCAGCCCCTCGCGCAGGGTGCGGGCCTGGGCGAGCTGGCGCAGCAGGTCCCCGTCCGGGCGGTTGCGGCCGGGCGTCGAGCGTATGGCCTCGTTCAGTCTTCGTTCCCGCTGTCCCGCATAGCGGCTCGCTCTCAGTAACTCGTCGAGCTCGGTACGGAGTTCGTACGCCTCCTGCTCGATGGTGAGCTGCTGGCCTGCGGTTTCCTCCATAGGCCGCATGCGCATGATCGCCCCATCCCGTCCATCTAGACCCTGACTGTGGGACATATTGGCGAGGTTATGTGGCTGGGGAGTTAAGGGAGTGCGACCAGTCGTGTCCGAGTGGTGTCAAGGAGCGCGCAGAGGGCGGTCGTGGCGCGAAGTGCGCCGGTCGCGCTCCGTCGGCGGCGAGCACCACCGCGTGGGCACGGTGGTGCTCGCCGCCGACCTTCCTAGCCGCTCGACCGGCCGAAGTGGCGGGCGAAGAAGCGCGCGGGTCTCGGGACGACGAACAGGGCAGCGGCCGTGGAGACCGCCACCGTCACGTCCAGGATCGGGACGACGGGCCTCACTGCGCCAGCCGTGCCCGCGCCTCCATCAGGGCGAAGCCCAGCAGGTTCAAGCCGCGCCACTCGTCCGGCTGTTGGGCGCGGATGTCGTCGGCGGCGAGCCCGATGCCCCAGATCTGGTCCAGCGGGCTGGCCTCGACCAGGACGCGGGTGTTGGTGCTCAGGAGGTAGGAGAGGAGGTTCTCGTCCTGCTGGAACTTGGCGATGTTGCCCTCGACGACGAGCTCGAAGCGGTTGGCCACCCAGGTCTCGTCGTCGAAGTCCTTGACGAGCCGGCCCAGCTTCTTTGCCTCGGCGGGAGTGCGGGCATCGAGGATGCGGGCGGCGGTCGCGTGGTCGTCGAACATGCGGGCCTTGCCGGCCATCATCCAGTGCTCGGCGGAGGCGTAGGTGACCCCGTCCACGGTGAACGGCTGCGGCCACCACTGGCTGAGGCACGCCTGCCGGGTGCCGCCGCCCTTGCGCTCGGTGTGGCCCCAGAACATGACCCACTTGGGCTGCACCCCGGTGGCCATCAGCGCGGCGAGGTCGGCGCGGGTGCGGACGTCGGCGAGGGTGGCGGGCGTCTGGCGGGGTCCCATGGTGCTCATATCGTCATTCTGACGCAAAGGGGGGATTTAGGCCAGCGGGTTCTCCAGGCCGAGGACGGAGAGGGCTTCGTGGGCGACGGTACGGATCGGCTCGGAGGGGTCGGTGAGGAGGCTGGTGATCGTGGCGACCGACTCAGGCTCCTCGGGCCAGGCCAGCGCCAGCAGCTTGACGGCGACCATCCGCACGTCGTCGGACGCGTCCTGGCGGGCGAGGTCGAGCGCCGGGCGGAACGCCGCCTCGGTGAACCGCGCGGCCAGGACCTGGAGGGCGGCGACACGGACCTCCGGCTCGTCGTCGGCGAGGGCCGTGGCGGCAGCCGGGCGGCTGTCGGGGTGGTCGGGCCAGTACTCGCCGAGGAGGCGCAGGGCCTCCGCGCGAACGGCCGGGGCGGGGTCGCCGGTGGCGTTGTGGACAGTTGGACGGGTGTCGGAGTGGCCGGCCCAGCCGTCGGCGAGGAGTCGCAGGGCCTCGGTGCGGACGTCCGGGTGGGTGTCGCCGGCCGCATTGCGCACGGCGAGGTGGGTGTCGGCGCCTTCGCGCCAGTATTCGCAGAGGAGGAGGAGAGCCGTGACGCGGACAGTGGGGGCGGGGTCGTCGGTGGCCGCGCGGAGATCGGGTGAGGAGATGGAAGGGAGCAGGGCGACCAGCCGGAGGGCTTCGGCGCGGACGGCCGGGTCGTGGTCTCCTGCGGCAGTGCGGAGGGTGGGCACGGTGTCGGGGTGGTCGAGCCAGCGGTAGCCAAGGCTCTGCAGCGCTTCGATGCGGACGAGCGGTTCGTCGTCGGTGGTGGCGGCCTGAACCGTGAGGCGGCTGTGGTGGGAGGACCTTTCGACCTGGGGACCGTTCATGCGCAGGGGTGTTGCGCCGGAGAAGGTGGCCCGGAGGGAGTTGTCGAAGGGCCAGGAGCCCGAGAGCAGCCGGAGGGCTCTGATGCGAACCTCCGGTGAGGTGTCTCCGGCAGCGGCCTCGACGATTCGCGCGGCGTGATGGTCCTCGGGCCAGTACTCGGCGAGGAAGGCCAGCGCTTCCACGCGTGTGGCCGCATCCGGAGCTTGGGTGGCTACGGTCTTGACGACGGCGATGGCGTCACCTTGGGGTATCGACTCATCGACGAGAGCCTGGAGCGGCTCGCTCCACGGGCCGTCGGTGAGGTCGTCGGCGGGGTCGGACCGAGAAATGATCTTGGTGGCGAGCGGATGCCAGCGGACCGTCGACAGCGGCACCGTCGATCCGTCGGTGAGGCAGAGGCGCCGGGCGATGAGTACGCCGGTGGTCACTGCATGAGTGCCGGAACCGCTCAACGCGGAGTGGTACCAGTGCAGATAGCGTTGGCGGCCACTCCAGAAGCGATCGAAGGTCGCGAGGGCCGGAAGGGCCTCTTCGGCGTTGAGCATGGACTCCCGACGGAGCGCGATGGTCAGGGCGTCGATGATCGCGTCGCTCTGCGCCGACACGGAAAGGTGGTCGTCGCTGGTTCTCGGATCGGCCTGGGCGCTGATCTCGTCCACTTCGGCGAGCACCCGGATGGCGAAGACCAGCGGCGGCGAGTTCCGCGGCCGGTGGATCGACCGGTGCCGTTCGAGGAGTCGGGCGAGGAAGGCCGCCACGTCCCGTTGCTTGAGCCGACCGGCGGTCAGCAGTACCACTTCGTGCCAGGCCGGGTCCTTGGAGTACTCGTCGAGCAGGTCGATGAAGTCCTCCCGGCTCCACTCCTCCTCGTCCCGGCGGCGAACCAGGTCGGAGGACGCGAGATATTCGAGGAACGTCCGGTGGACGAAGCCGTAGATGCCGCCGCCGTAGTGGGCGAGCAGGAAGTTCCGGGTCCGCAACCGCTCGACCAGGGAGTCCGCCGCTATCTCGGCCGCCGGTCTGCCGATGTTGTGCTCGATGAAGAACTCGCTGATGAGGCCGGTGAGTTCATCATGGTGGATGAAGGTTCCGGCGAGCCGCCCGGCATCGCTCTGCATCCGGCGGGCGATGCGTTCGAGAAGCTTGAGCCTGCGGTTGGTGTTCAGCCACTCCAGAGCCTGCGCGGCTTCGGCGTTCGACGGCCCTGATGGCGTGAGGAATTTTGCGTCCCGGTCCCAGCGTTCGATCAGGACCTCGATGGCGTGGGCGTAGACGTTCCGTCGTTCGCGGGGGATGGTGTGCCCGAGGCCGATGGCGGCCAGGACGGTCAACAGCAAGGGGTTTCCGGCGAGTTCGCCGACCGCGCGGATGTTCCGGACGGCGTGCAGGAGCCGTTCGGTGAGCTGAGCGGCGCGGGCCGGGTCGGCAGGGTGGGCGGCCGTGTACCAGCGGCGTGTGAACGTCGTGACCTGGGAATCGTCCAGGTTCCGCAGCTTCACGTGACGGAACCCGGCGGAGATGAAGGGGCTCGGGAGATAGCCGTGCTCGCGCGACGTGACGATCGTGCGCACCCGGGGGTAGGCGGAGGTGAAGGCGGCGATCCGGCGGGAGACGGTCGCGCGCAGCTCCGGGTCGAAGATCTCATCGAGGCCGTCGAAGGCCACCAATGCCTGGCCGTCGCCGAATAGTTGGGACAGGATCCTGCGGGGGAGACCCATGCGCTCCTGGGCGTGGATGAACTCCAGGAACTCCTCGATGGTGCGTTCCTGGTGCTGTGCGTACTGCCGGAGTTCGACCACCACCGGCACCAGCCCCACCATGGGCGTCAGTTCGGAGGGGACCCTGTCCAGTGCACCGGCCAGCGCGAGGGCGAGGAACTTCGTCAGCGTCGACTTGCCTCCGCCGGGATCGCCGATGATGACGATCCGCGGTTCGGCGTACTCCGCGAGCAACTGAAGGATCGGGAGCCGCAGGTGCATCCTCAGATCGGTCGACCGTATGGGTGCCGACCAGTCGGACTCGGGACTTTGGGCGCGGTAGTTCCCGTAGTCCTGCGGGATGTACACCTGCCGCAGCTCGATCACCGGTTGCTCGCCCGCCATCCCGGACGGTCCGAGGACGTCCAGGTTCAGGCGGCGGTAGACCTCCCGCACCCGCGCCAGGTACGCCTCGATCGCCGCCTCCGCGTCGATGGCGGGCTCCGGCCGCATGCCCTGGTAGATGGTGATGTCACGCCCGGCGGCCATCGCCTCCTGGCCCTCCGCCGTGACGATCCGCTCGGCGCGTTCCCGCCGCCAGGGCCGCCAGAGGCTCAAGAGGACCGCCCGTTCAGGTCGATCCCGTTGATGTCACCGCCGGCCGCCACCGATCCCCGCCCGCTGGCCGAGACCTCCCGGCTCCCCGAACTCGCGCTGCTGCCCGTCCCGTTGATGTCCCCGCCCGCCGCGATGCCGCCGGCCCGCGCCTCGACCGTACGGTCGCTGCTCGCCGCCGGCGCCCGCAGGGCGAGGACGGCGGCCACCGCCCCGACCACTCCCGCCACCGTGCCCGCGACGCCGGAGACCAGCCCCGTCATCTCCTGGTCCGTCAGCAGAGCGACCAGCACCAGCGCCACTGTCGCCGCGCCCCCGACCCCGGCGACCCACCACCACGTCCCACGCTGCATCGCGCGCCCCTCCGCCCCTCCGCACAAACCCTGGAGGCAGAACGGTAGCTCAGCAGGCCGTCACCCGCCCCCGCTCGACCTAGGCAGGGCGCGCCCTAAGCTGCCCGGCTATGAGCGCACCCGACGACCGCCACCTCCGCCCGTTCCGCATCGCGATCCCGGACGCCGACCTGGCCGACCTGCACGAGCGCCTGGACCGCACCCGCTGGCCCGAGGAACTCCCGGGCGTCGGCTGGGACTACGGCGTCCCGGGCGCGCACCTGCGGGAGCTGGCGCGCTACTGGCGCCACGAGTACGACTGGCGCGCGGCCGAGGCGCGGCTCAACGAGTGGCCGCAGTTCACGACGACGATCGACGGCGCCAACGTCCACTTCGCACACCTGCGTTCGCCCGAGCCCGACGCCACGCCGCTGCTGGTCACCCACGGCTGGCCGGGCTCCTTCGCCGAGTTCGAGCGCATCGCCGGCCCGCTCACCGACCCGGCCGCGCACGGCGGGGACGCGGCGGACGCCTTCCACCTGGTGCTGCCGAGCATCCCCGGCTTCGGCTTCTCCGGCCCCACCCGCGACCGGGGTTGGGAGTTCAAGCGCGTCGCGGCTGCTCTCGCCGAGCTGATGCGGCGCCTCGGCTACGAACGCTACGGGGTGCAGGGAGGCGACTGGGGCTCGGCGATCTCCCGCGAGATCGGCCGCACCCGGCCCGAGCGGGTGATCGGCGTCCACCTGAACCTGATCCCCGGCGCGGCCGCCACCGCCGAGCCCACCGAGGAGGAGCTCGCCCCGCTGACCCCGGCCGAGCGCGAGCGCATCCGCGCGTCCTGGGAGCGGACGAAGGCGTGGAACCGCGACCGCCAGGGGTACGCGGACATCCAGTCCACCCGCCCGCAGACCCTCTCCTACGCGCTCACGGACTCGCCGGTCGGCCAACTCGCCTGGATCGCCGAGAAGTTCGTCGAGTGGACGGACACCCGCGAACACCCCGAGGGCCCGATCGACCGCGACCATCTGCTCACCGACGTGATGCTCTACTGGCTCACGGGCACGGCCGGTTCCTCCGCCCGCATCTACTACGAACGCGCCCACGCCGACTACTGGGGCGCGCCCCCGGAGCCGTCCACGGCACCGACCGCGCTGGCGGCCTTCCCGGAGGAGAACTTCGTCCTGCTGCGGCACATCGCGGAGCGCAGCAACAACATCGTCAGGTGGACGGAGTTCGACCGTGGCGGCCACTTCGCCGCGATGGAGCAGCCGGAGCTGCTCGTCGGCGACATCCGGGCCTTCTTCCGCCAGTTGAAGGACGCGCCTTAGCGCGGTGAGCTGTGCCAGCGCCACGTGGTCAGGCGGGGGTGCCCGGGCAGTTCGGCGCGGCCGGTGGCCCACAGCAGGGTGGGCCAGGGGTCCGTGCCGTCCGGGGCCTGCGGGAACAGGCGGGTGAGCACCCGGGAGCAGAGGTCGGAGGGCGGGGTCCAGGCCAGCCCGAAGCCTTCCGCCACGTCGTGCAGGTGCACCAGCGTCTCCACCACCCCCATCGCCGCGAACCCCTCGGGGTCCGACACCCCGGAGGTGTGGTGGGCGCGGACGTGGGGCGGCGTGGTGCGCACCATGGCGGCCAGCAGCGCGCCGCACGCCTCCAGCACCTGCACCAGGCCCGCCGGACCGGCGTCGCGTTCCGCGTGGGCGAAGACCATGGGAGCCTCGGCCCGCTTGCGGGTCAGCGCGAAGGGTACGTGGGTGTCCAGCGGCGGCTGCTGCGGCCCCAGTTGCACGGCGTAGTAGAACAGGTCGTTGGCGAGGTGCTCGGCGGTCTCCCAGCAGTCCCACTCCAGCGAACCGGCCCTGCTGCCCCACCCGTCCGGGGGCACGTCCCGCAGGGTGGCGACGGCGAGCCGCACGGCGAGCTCGACGTCGTCGGCGGTGACGGGGGACAGGGCCGGTGCGGGTTCGACTGATCGGGACATGGCGGCACCGTATCGTGAGGGGGGAGAACCGCCTGTACAGGTGCTGCGAAGGTTCGTCCGCCGCCTACCGTGTTCCGATGAGCCCCGACCATGCTCCCACCTGGCACGTTCTGCTGATCGGCGGCGCCTCCGGCGTCGGCAAGAGCCGGGCCGCCGCCGCCCTGGCGGCCGAACTCGGCGCGTTCGTCGTGGAGTTCGACGAGTGGTGGCCGCGCTCCAGGCCGCGACCACCGCCGACACCCAACCCCGGGCTGCACCTGTTCCGCGACGCGGCCGAACTGCCCGCCGACCGCGTCCTCGAGTTGCAGATCGCCACCGCCCGCGCCCTGGACGAGGCGCTGCTCGGGGTGGTCCGCAACCGGCTGACCGTAGGCGTGCCCGCGATCGTCGAGGGCGACTACCTCACCCCGGCCGCCGAGGCCCGCGCCCTGCGCCTGCCGGTGGTCGACTGCCGCCCGTACGCGAGCCTGCCGCTCCGCTTGAACTCGGCGCTGCAGCACACGCGTTGACCCGACCCTGCCCGCCCCGACCCTGCCCCCGCGCCAACATAAGGCCGGTTAACATACAGACATGAATGTACGTAAAGCACAGCCGAGCCCGTTAGCCCCCCGCCGCCCCGGCCAGGTCGAACGGAGCGCCCAGTCCCGCAGCGCCCTGATGGAGTCCGCCGCCCGCAGCCTCTCCCGGTACGGCTACGGCAACCTCGTCCTCGCCCAGGTGGCCGCCGACGCCGGGTACAGCCGAGGCGCGCTGTACCACCAGTTCAAGGGCAAGGATGAGCTCGTCCTCGCCGCCCTGGAGTGGGTCCTCGCCACCTGGGACCGCGAGGTCGGCGTCCTCGTCGAGCGCGAGCCGGACCCGGTCGGCGCGCTGCTGGCGATGGCGCGCGGGCACGCGGTCTTCTGCCGCCGCGACATCGCCCGCATGGCGCTCGCACTGCGCCTGGAGTTCAGCGGCCAGGACCACCCCGTGGGTCGCGCCGTGGAGGCCGGCTACGCCCTGCTCGTCGCCGACTGCGAGGCCCGCATCGAGGCGGGCCGCGCCGCCGGGGCGATCCCGCCGGGCCAGCCGGCGCACGTCCTCGCGCTGGCCTTCGTCGGGGCGCTGGAGGGCGTGGTCGTCTCCCTCGCCGGCCGGGCGCCCTACGACGAGGTGCTCGCGGAACGCGCCGCCGCAGGCGTGCTGGGAATCCGGCCATGAGGATTCCGAAGGAAACCCACACCCGACGCCCCTGGCGCATCCACGAGTTGACGCGCGACTTCCGCGTCGAGGACGTCTGGGCGCTGCCCACACCCGGCGGGCCCGACGACCTCCCGCTCCTCGTCGACTGGTTCACCGAGGGAAGCGCGGGCGGCAACGGCGAGGGCGACGGCAACGGCGACAGCAACGGCGAGAACCCCTTCACCGGCATCCCCGGCCTCCTCTACGAGGTCCGGCTGCGCCTCGGCCGCGCCTTCGGCTGGGACCGGGAGGGCGAGGGCGTCGGCGCGCGGGTCGACTCGCTGCGCACCCGCCTCCCCGAGGACCTCCGCGCGGGCCCGCGCGGCCCGGACCTGGCCTCGGTGCCCTTCACCTCCGTCTACCTGACCGACACCGAGTGGGCGGCCGAGATGGCCAACAGCACCGTGCACACCGTGATGCACATCGGATGGGTGCCGGACGGAAACGGCGGCCACCGAGGCGAGATGACCGTCCTGGTGAAGCCCAACGGCCTGCTTGGCAGGGCGTACATGGCCTTCGTCACCCCCTTCCGCCACCTCGTCGTCGACCCGGCACTGATGCGCATGATCGGCCGGGACTGGCGCGCGAGGACGGCGCCCCCGGTCGCCCGGCGGCAGGAGATCCCCGAGGAGATCCGCGCCCTCATCGGCCACGGGCGGCGCGGCTACGCCGACCTGTTCGCCCTCGCCACCGACGGCACGATCGCCACCCCGGAGGTCTGGGCCCGCGTCATGCTGGAGCAAGTCGCCGGAATCCAGGGCCAGTTCGTCTGGCGGGCGCTGCTCGGCCTGCGACTGCGCCGGGGCGCCTCACCGCAGCACATCGCCGGCTGGCGGATCGCCGAGCGGCGTGACGGCCTGATCCGCGTCGAGGCCCACGGCCGTATGCTCACCGGGAACCTCGTCGTGCAGGCCGACGGGGAACAGGTCTCACTGGCGACCGTCCTGCGCTACAGGCATCCACGGGGGGCCAGGATCTGGAAGCGGCTCTCCGCCGTCCACCGGCGCGTGGCGCCGGACCTCCTCCGCGACACCCACCGCCTGGTGCTCGCGCGAGCGACGGGACCGAAAGCGGGACCGAAACCGGGGCCGGACCGCACTCCCCGCCACTTCTAACGTATAGCGCAAGGGGGGCCTTGCGGCAAGGCCCCCCTGGAGGCGCACAATCGCTGGTCTGAGATCGGAGCTGATGCCATGACCCCCCTCACGACCAGCGTGTTCGCCCTCCCCGCCCACCTCTCCGCCAAGGCCGACCCGGCCCTGACCGCCGCCGACGAGCGGCACTTCGCGGCGGTCGCGGCGAGCCTGGAGGCGGCGATCGCCGAGCTGTCCGATCAACTGGACGCCGTGCGCCGCGCCCCCGGGGGCCTCGGCCGCGCCGCGATGGACCGCGACGTGGAGGTGCACCGCCTCACCTCCCGGCTGCGCGCCCTGCGCCGCTTCGGGCTCGACCTGTGCCTGGGCCGCATCGTCGACCGGACGCCCGGCGGCTCCGAGCCCGTGTACGTCGGCCGCCTCGGCCTCACCGACGGTGACGGCCGCCGGCTGCTGATCGACTGGCGCTCCCCGGCCGCCGAACCGTTCTTCGCCGCCACCCACGCCCACCCCCAGGGCCTCGCCAGCCGCCGCCGCTACCGCTGGACCAACGGCCGGATCACCGACTACTGGGACGAGGTCTTCACCCCCGACGGCCTGGAGGGCCACGCCGCCCTCGACGACCAGTCCGCCTTCATCGCCAGCCTCGGCACCAGCCGCTCACCCCGCATGCGCGACGTCCTGGCCACCATCCAGTCCGACCAGGACACCGTCATCCGCGCCGACTCACGCGGCGCCCTCGTCGTCGACGGCGGCCCCGGCACCGGCAAGACCGTCGTCGCCCTCCACCGCTCCGCCTACCTGCTGTACGCCGACCCCCGCCTCGGCCACCGGCGCGGCGGCGTCCTCTTCGTCGGCCCCCACCAGCCCTACCTGGCGTACGTCGCCGACGTCCTCCCCAGCCTCGGCGAGGAGGGCGTACGGACCTGCACCCTGCGCGACCTCCTCCCCGAGGGCGCGCAGGCCGGTACCGAGGCCGACCCCGAGGTCGCCCGCCTCAAGGCCACGACGGGCATGGTCACGGAGGCGATCGACGCCGCCGTCCGCCTGTACGAGGAGCCGCCGACCGAAGGGCTGACCGTCGAGACGTACTGGGCCGACCTCCCCCTCACCCCCGCCGACTGGGCCAATGCCTTCGCGGCCGTCGAACCCGGCACCCCGCACAACGAGGCGCGCGAGCAGATCTGGGACGAACTGGCCGCCGTCCTCTGGGAGAAGATGGAGGAGGCGGCCGAGGAGGACGACGAGGTCTCCCCGCAGCTCTTCCGCCGATCACTGCGCCAGAACCGGGAGTTGGTCACCGCACTCAACCGCGCCTGGCCGATGCTGGAGCCCACGGACATCGTCGGCGACCTCTGGACGGTCCCCGCCTACCTGCGCCGCTGCGCGCCCTGGCTCGAGGTGGAGGACGTCCGACAGTTGCAGCGTAAGGATGCGCCGCACGCCTGGACGGTCTCCGACCTGCCGCTCCTCGACGCCGCCCGGCACCGGCTCGGCGACCCGTCGGTCGGCACCCGCAAGCGGCGGCGGGAGGCGGCGGCGGAGGCCGAGCGGGAGCGGATGGCCGACGTCATCGGCCACATCCTGGAGGCGGACGAGGACGGGGACGGCGCGGTGGAGATGCTGCGCGGACAGGACCTCAAGGACGTCCTGGTGGACGAGAACGTCCTGCCGGGGGAGGAAGCCGAACCGCTGGACGGACCGTTCGCGCACATCGTCGTCGACGAGGCGCAGGAACTCACCGACGCGGAATGGCGGATGCTGCTGCTGCGCTGCCCGTCGCGCAGCTTCACGATCGTCGGCGACCGGGCGCAGGCACGGCACGGGTTCGCGGAGGCGTGGGAGGAACGGCTGACGCGGGCCGGGTTCGACCGGGTCCGGGAGGCGTCGCTGACGGTCAACTACCGTACGCCGGAAGAGGTCATGGCGGAGGCGGAGAAGGTGATCCGGGCGGCCCTGCCGGACGCCAACGTGCCGACCTCGATCCGTTCCAGTGGAATTCCCGTGCGGTACGGGCGAGTTGAGGAACTGGACGCGGTGCTCGACGGCTGGCTCGCCGAGCATCCGGAGGGGACGGCCTGCGTCATCGGCGCGGGCTCAGGGTTCCAGGAACGCCCGCGCGTACGGGCGTTGACGCCCGTGCTCGCCAAGGGGCTGGAGTTCGACCTCGTCGTGGTCGTCGAGCCGGCGGCGTTCGGGGACGGGGTCGAGGGGGCGGTCGACCGGTATGTGGCGATGACGCGGGCGACGCAGCGGCTGGTGGTGCTGGATCGCCCGGCTGAGTAGCGAGTTGGCGATCAGGGTCACGGAGGAGAGGACGAGGAGGAAGAGGAGGTTCGCCACCCCCGGGTCGTCGGGACGGACGGGGGAGGAGGCGAGGAACCCGGCACCCGCCCCGGTCGCGACGGAGAACATCGCGGCGACGACCAGGGCGGCCCGGGGGCGGGTCGGCGGAGGGGTCATGAGCCCAGGTGTGGGGGCGGGGGAGGCGAGGTCAGGTCTTCGAGCCGGGCGGTCCACTCGATGCCGCCGGTGGGCGGGCGGAGGTAGACCACGTTGCCCACGGTGTCCATGACGACGCCGAGTTGGCGGGTGCGGGTGTCGTAGAGGAGCTCGGGTTCGTCGATCACGTGATCAGCCAGGAGTCGAGACGGACGGTGATCACCTTTTCGCTGGTGCCGACGACCCTGGCGGGGAGCGGGGTGCCGCCGGCGCGGTTCAGGGTGACGGCCGAGCCGAGTTCGGGGTGCCAGGGCTGCTGCTCGGCCCGGGCCCGCTGGGCGCGGACGCCCAGGCGGAGGAGGTCGACGATCTGGAGGATCACGGAGGTGGGGGCGGCGCCGAGGTCGATCAGGACGATGCCGGTGACGGAGGCGCACTGCCAGTCGATGCCGGGGGAGGGGAGCTGGGTCCCGGCGTAGGCGAGGGTCGCCTTGAGGTCGTCGAGGGCGTCGGCGGCCTCCCGGCGGTCTTCGGCGGTGATCCTTCTGAGGATGGATGCCATGGGGGTGCGCTCCTGGGGGAATTGGTGCTTTCGCATCCAGGGTGCGGGTCGTGGGGTTACTCTGTGAAGTAGGGGAGGAACAGCGAGTTACTAGTTAGGATTTGCGTATGCCCGCGCCTGAATTCACCCTCGGCGGCATGACCCCTCGCGAGTTCTACGCGTTCGAACTCAAGCGCTATCGCGAGGCGATGGTCCCGAAGATGACCCAGGAACAGCTCGGGGCAGTGGTGTTCTGCTCCGGGGCCTACATCGGCCAGTTGGAGACGATGGCCCGAGTGCCGCAGCTCGCGCTCAGCAAGTTGATTGACAAGGCGCTCAACACCGGTGGGGCGCTGGAACGCTTGCACGCGCTGATGGGCTTCACGTACTTCCCGGACTACTTCACCCATGCGGCGGATCACGAGTCGCGAGCGCTGGTCATCGAGGAGTACGCCGGGCAACTCGTGCCAGGCGTCCTGCAAACCGCAGAGTACGCGCGAGCGTTGTTCTCGGCGGGTTCCATCCTGTACCCCGAGAAGCAGATCACTGAGATGGCCGACTCTCGGATCGAACGCGGGCGGCGCATCACTGCGGTGGACGGCCCCAGCTTGTGGTTCATCCTCGACGAAGCGGTCCTTCGGAGGGTGATTGGCAGCCGCCAGGTCATGGCGGATCAGCTGGATCACGTGACCGCGTTGATCAAAGAGCGGCGCATGGTTGTTCAAGTAGTCCCGTACGATGCCGGGGCCTATCCGCTGCTGTCGGGGTTGCTTAGCTTGATGACCTTCGAGGACGCCCCACCACTTGCATACAGCGAGTCGGCTCATGCGGGACAACTGCTGGACGATCCGCCAGAGGTGGCCAAGTGTCGTCGCGCATACGATGTGGCCCGGGCTACCGCGCTCCCGGCGCGGGATTCCCTGGAGTTCATCCAGTCAATCGCACAGGGGTTCAAGAGTGATAGGGACTACAAGCCGGTGGCGGAAGAGTAGCCACAGCAATGCTGAGAACGGCTCATGCGTCGAGGTGGACGACGCGACTCCCGGCCGCGTCCGCGACTCCAAGGACCCGAGCGGTCCGGCCCTCGCCTTCACGCCTGCGGCCTGGCAGTCCTTCGTATCCGCCGTCCGCTCCGGCGAGTTCGGCGCCTCCGCCATCTGACCTCTGGCCTCGGTCGTCGCCATTGCCGACGACCGAGGCCAGTTGCGTCACCTCAGCCCTGCTGAACCGCCTTGACCTTGTCCAACTGCTGCTTGACCCACTTCTCCTCCGGCATCGACGTATCCGCGAGCGCCGAGTTGGCGACCATCGTGATCACGTCCCCGGTGCGGACGAACACATAGGTCTTCGTCTCCATCACCGCGTTCTGCCCGCCGTCCTCGCGGTACTCCGCCTTCAACGCCAGCGTGGCGTCCCCGGACGCCTGGTACGTCCCCTTGCTGAACTTGGCCTGAGCCTTGGGCATGCCCGTCATGGCGATCTTGACGTTCGCGCAGGACGCGAGAGCCGACTCCGCAGCCGCCATGGCCTTCTCCGCCTGCCCGGGCGCGTACTGGGTCAGGTGGATCTCCAGGTACTCCCGGCCCATGCCGTGGTAGTACGCGCCCGTCGCCGAAGCAGCCGGCGCCTTCGCCGCGTTCCCCGCGTCGTCCAGGTCCGCGATGGCCTGGCAGGCGGGCTTCTCCGCAGTCTGCTTGTGCTCGTGCTGGGTCGGGCCCACGGTCGAGCGCTGCTCGTCCGCGTCCAGATCCTTCTTGGTGAGCAGCGCCTTCACGAGCTGCTCCTGCGTCAACTGCTTCCCCGCCGCCGGTGCGGCAGCCGTGGGTGCCTTGGAAGCGGCGCCGGTGGCAGCCGGAGCCGGGTCGTTGTCCGGCCCGCAGGCGGCGAGCGTCAGGGTCAGCGACGCGACGGCGGCTGCGGCCAGGGTGATGCGCATGGAACGCATGGTTCGAAATCCCCCGAAATCAGAACGAATTGCTTGAACACGCCAGCCGTCCGACCACAATGGATCACGGACGGCTGACGGCCGATCAAGGTACCGCACGATTCCGAAATCGGATTGATCACCGTCCGTGCGCCTGCATACGGTGTCCGTCATGGTGGCGACCTCAGACCCGGCCGACTGGCGCACGGCCAACCGCGCGATCTGGGACGAACGCGTCCCGATCCACACCGCCGGCACCTTCTACGACCTCCCCGGCTTCGTCGCGGGCGGCGACACACTCCGCGACTTCGAACCCGCCGAGGTCGGCGACGTCCGTGGGAAGACCCTGCTCCATCTCCAGTGCCACATCGGCCTGGACACCCTGTCCTGGGCCCGCCGGGGAGCCACCGTCACCGGCCTCGACTTCTCCGCGCCCGCCGTGGACGTGGCCGACGGCCTCGCGACGCAGATCGGCGCCACCACCGCCCGGTTCGTCACCGCCGACGTGTACGACGCCGTCCGCGCACTCGACGACCAGACCTTCGACATCGTCTACACGGGCCTCGGTGCCCTGTGCTGGCTTCCCGACATCGCCCGGTGGGCACGGACGGCGGCGGCCCTGGTCGCCCCGGGCGGCTTCCTGTACCTGGCCGAGTTCCATCCCGTGACCGAAGTCCTCGCCGAGGACGGCCGCACCGTCGAAGGCGACTACTTCCACCGCGATCCGATCGTCGTCGACGAGCCCGGCAGCTACGCCGACCGGACTGCGGCGACCACCGCAACCCTGACGTACGAATGGCGGCACGGCATCGGCGACGTCGTCAGCGCCCTGATCGCGGCGGGCCTGCGCCTGGAGTTCCTGCACGAGCACGACGGCGGCCACTTCCGCCTCCCCGCAGGCGTGGGCGTCCCGCAGCTCTACACACTCCGTGCTGCGAAGTGAAGTGGTCGGCGGTGCGGCATGGTCGCGCGGGGATTGCGGCGCTACCCGGCCGACGATGGCCGGCAGGCCCACTCCGGTAGGCCCTGGTACACCAACCCTTGCGGGGCGGGGCTGCCGAACGCACGCGAACCCGCGAACGCCTGAGACTCTCCACGGTAGACCGCCACGTACGAGTCCCGGCCCCGCCACCAGGTGTCGGCCAGGCCCTGGACCTCCGGGACCGGTTCGAAGCCGTCCAGGTCGAGGGCATCCAGCTCGGCGCCGTGCACGCGGGTGATGGTCCTGGCGAAGAGCGCGACATGGTGGGCCAGGGCCACCGATTCGACCCATCCTTCGACGCCGGCGTGCAGCGGCGCCCACTGCGGCCCGTGGATGCCGAACTCATCGTTCGGGCCGATCATGAACAAGAAGGGGACGGCGGAGCGTTGGTCGCCGGCCTCGAACCACCAGCCGTCATCAGCCGTACCCTCCGGGCTGTCGGCACCGAAGAGCCGCGGACCGCCGTCGTAAGCGGGCGCGGGGGGAAGCGCCAGCCCTCCCCATCGTTCCTCGAAGGCGATCATCCGGTCGATCTGCTCGTCGGGGATTTCGCGCTCGCGCCAGAACCGCCGGTGCTCCTCCAACGGCCGCGGGTCCAGGCGAATGCCGTGCATGGCCACGAACGACCGCGCCCGTCGGCTGAGGCCGGTGAGCGCCTGCGTATGGAAGCGATTCACAACCGCACAGGCTATTCGTGATGTTGGTCAGCCGTCCATGATCAGGCCAGTGCCGGCCAGGCAGGCGTCAACGAGGTCCGGACAGTACTGGATCTGCTTGAGCCGGTGCTTCACAGCCTTGGTGGGGTATCCGCTCACCGGAGCAGGAAGTCGGCCCAGCCGACTTCCTGCTCCGCCGTGTCACCCGGCCGCCACCGCCGGATTGCGACCCGGCATCACGGCTTCTCCCCTTGGGCTATGTGCTGCGGCCCCGGCAGCCGATCCCGAGGAGACGTGACCATGCCCCGCTCGACGATCCCCGCCGCAGTCGCGGCACTGGTCCTCGCCGCCGGCGGCCTGACCGCCGTGACCCAAGCGCCCGCCAGTGCCGCCGCCCCGGCCCCGGGACGCCAGGCTGCCCCGAGGCACTTCGGGGTCCAGGGTCCCGACGTCCTCGTACCGGCCGGGGAGAGCGCGATCGCGAGGGCCGAGTGCCCGGCCGGCTGGGAGCCCAGCGGGGGCGGAGGAGTGAGCAAGGCGGTGGGGCTCTTCCTCAACAGCTCCTCCATCAACGGCTCCCTCTGGGAAGCCAGTTACAGCAACGAGACCGGCTCCCCGGCGTACGCCGCGGCCTACGTCATCTGCAGCCAGCTGGTCCACTACACCTTCGACTCGGAACGGATCGACCTGCCGCGCAGCTCGCCGTGGACCGCCGCCGTGAGCGCAAACTGCCCCCGGGGCTACGTGCCGAGCGGGGGCGGCTTCTGGACCGACGCGGGGGACGCGCTCACACTGGGCACGTACCCGACCTACGGCGGCTGGTTCACCAGGGGCGTCAACAACACGACCCTCCCGCGGCAGCTCAGCTCGTTCGTGGTCTGCGTCGCCGGAGCACCGCACGTCATCCACGACGGCCCCGCCGTCAGCCTGCCGCCGCACGGCGAGGCCATCGCCGACGCGCTGTGCCCGGCCGGCGAGGAAGTGACCGGCGGCGGAGGCCGCGCCTCGTTCAACGGCACCGACCCCAACTACTACGCCCTCCTCATGTCGTCCCGGCTGCGCATCGACGGGAACGGATGGGAAGTCACGGCCTCCAACACCAGCGACACGGAGTACCGCACCCTCGTCGCGAACGTCATCTGCACCCCGGCCGTGTAGCGAACGGTACGGCGGCCTCGGTCGTCGCCACTGCCGACGACCGAGGCCGGGCGCATCACCGTGTGGCCAAGTGAATTGGCGCGCTGTTGAGATGATCAGTGTGAGGTCGAAGTGAAGACCTCGACCTCACACTTTGCCGCGCCACTGCGCTTGATCCGTGCATCGCTGGTGACGAGAGGCACGCCCAGGGCTTCCGCCAGAACGACGTACTGGGCGTCGTAGGCGCTGAGGTTGGCGTGCAGCTTCTTCACGCGGTCCCAGAAGGGCAAGGTCTCGCGCTTCGTGATGGGAAGCATTCGGTACGCGGCGACCGCCCTCTCGGCCTCCTTCTCGGTCAGTTTGCCGCCACGTTGCATGCCCAGCAGGGCTGACTGGATCTCGTAGTCCAGGAGGGTGGGCGCGTGCACGTCCCCTGCCTCGGCCACCCGGGCACGGACGAGTTGTCCGTCAGAACCGTGGGCCGTGAGAGCCAGGACGAGCGCGGAGCAGTCGATGACGATCAACGTCCGGCGCGCCCTTCATCGATGGCGGCAAGCACATCGGCCGAGGTGATGTTGGCGGTGGTCTCCCGGTCCAGCCGTGCCATCATCTCCGCCATCGTGGGCTTGGTTGTCTCCCTGGCGATCAGCTCCTGCATGAACGCCTGGAGCGATTGACCGGCCTGGGCCGCGCGGACCTTGAGGGTCTGGATCTGATCGTCCGGGACATCCCGGATTGTGAGGGCTGTCATGTCTGCATTCTAGCTCCATATTCTGCAAAATGCAGAATGACTAGGACTGGGTGGCAAGCCAGGCGGTCACGACGGCACCGCACAGCAGCCCGGCGTTGAGGGCGATCCTTCGATCGCCGCCGCTCAGGTGGACGGCGACGGCACCGAACTGCAGCACCACGAAGCCGACGGCCGCCGCCGTCGCCAGCCCCGGGGCGACGCCGGTGAGCGGCGGCAGCACCAAGCCCGCTGCGCCCAGCACCTCGACCACCCCCAGCGCCCTCAGGGCGGGCAGCGGCACGCCGTCCACCCACGCCATCATCGGCCGGAGCTGATCCCGGCTGCGGACCAGCTTCAGCACGCCCGCGTACGCGTAGAACAGCGCGAGCAGCCCCGCGAGGACCCAGTACGCGAGGTTCACGCCGGCTCCGTCGCATAGCGGCTCATCGCCTCGGCGTTCGCCTGGGGCGTCAGCGGCCGGCCGTCGGCCATCACCTGCGCGAGGTCCCGGAAGTACTGCACGTACAGGTCCGGCGTGAACGTGCTGAGCAGGACGGCCGGTTCGTCGGTCGGGTTGGCGAACGTGTGCGGGGCCCCGGGCGGAACCATCACCAGCGTGCCCGCGACGGCGTCGTACGTCTCCTCCCCGACGGTGAACCGCACCGTGCCGGACAGGACGTAGAACCCCTCGTCGTGCCGGGCGTGCCGGTGCTGCGGCGGCCCCTGCGTGTGCGGGGCGAGCACGGACTCGGCGATGGCGAGGCGGTGGCCGGTGTGGCTGCCGTCCTCCAGGATGCGCATGCGCGTGGTGCCCAGAACGATGCTCTCGCCCTCACCGGGGCGCACCACCGATACCGTGGCGCGGGTTTCTTCGGTCATGCCCACCAGTGCACCGCCGGGCGCCCGCCGCCGTCCAAGACCCATCCCGCCGCCCCGATACCCCACGGGTATCGTGGCAGCGTGGAGCTACGGACCCTGCGCTACTTCGTGGCCGTCGCCGAGGAACTCCACTTCGGCCGCGCCGCCACCCGTCTGCACATGAGCCAGCCGCCGCTGAGCCGGGCGATCAAGCAGCTGGAGGCCGAGGCCGGGGCCCTGCTGTTCACCCGCTCGCCCACGGGAGTCACGCTTACCCCCGTCGGCTCCGTACTGCTCCACGAGGCGCGGGCCCTGCTCGACCACGCCGACCGCCTCCGGGTACGCGTGAGCGTGGCGGCCGGCGCCTCGACCATCACCGTCGGCATCCTCGCCGACGGCACCGACCCGGGCGTGGCCCGCCTCGCCGCCGCCTACCGCCGCAGCCACCCCGGCATCGACATCCGCGTCCGCGAGACCGACCTCACCGACCCGACCTGCGGGCTGCGCGCCGGACTGGTCGACGTCGCCCTGACCAGGGCGCCCTTCGACGAGACCGCCCTGACGGTCCGCACCCTCCGCGCCGACCCGGTCGGCGTGGTCCTGCCCGCCGACGACCCGCTCGCGCGCCGCGACGGCCTGAGCCTCGCCGAACTGGCCGACCGTCGCTGGTTCCAGTTCCCGCCGGACACCGACCCGGTGTGGCAGGCGTACTGGAAGGGGGGCCTTCCGCGCGAGGGCCCGGTGGTGAGCACCGTCCAGGAGTGCTTGCAGGCCGTGCTGTGGAACGGCACGGTCGGCCTGGCGCCGCTCGGACACGAGCCTCCCGCAGAGCTGGCCGTGGTGCCGCTGCTCGACATGCCGCCGAGCCGGGTGGTGGCGGCGTGGAACGAGGGCGACACCAACCCGCTGATCCGCTCCTTCGTGGCCATCGCGACAGCGGCGTACCGTCACTGACTCCCGTGCGGGCAGGTCTCGTTGTGGCTGTGGGTCCGCCGGACCGGCCAGGCGGGGAAGTCCTCGGGCGCGGAGCCGGAGGTGGGGTCGTTCCACCGGTCGATCCAGGGCTGGGCGACCTGGGGGCAGCACCACACCCGGCCCCAGCTCCAGTACTTGCTGCCCTCCTTCACGCGCTGCACCGCAGGGCTGTAGAGGCCCTTGACCCGGAAGTTCTCCAGGTGCCTCCGGAAGAGGATCATGCTGATGTAGCGCGTCCGACTCCCACGATGCACGCCGACCACGTGGAGGCGGTCATCGTCCCCCTGGTACCGGGGCGGGAACACCCACAGCTTCGCGCCCGGCGCGAAGTGCTTGAGGCTGGTCTCGACGTCGGACGCCTCCCCGTGACGCGTCCGAGCTGCGACGTTGGCGACGACGCACCACTCCAGCGGCTGCGCGGGCCGGTCTCCGGGTTCGGTCATGCCGAGCAGTGTGCACCGTCGTACGGACGGTGTGCGAACGATTTGCTACAGCTCCGGCAGCCGGTCCTCAGGCGTGGGGGAGCTGCCCTGTTCCAGCCAGTAGAGGTAGATCCGCAGGTCCTGGGCGAGGCCGCCGGCCAGGTAGGACTCGAAGTCCCGGACGGAGGCGGCGATGCCCTGCTCCACCGAGTTGTAGGCGTCCCAGTCCCGGCCGGACAGGAACTCCGTGACCCGACCCCGGTCGCGCCACCACTTCCGGACGCCCTCCGGCGTCCAGTGCGTGTCGCCGTCGCAGCCGTACCCGAGGAAGGGGTCCTGGTCGGCCCCCTCCACCAGCAGGGCGACCTCCGTCGGGGTGCGGGGCTGGCGGTACACGTACTCGGTCAGGTAGTCGCCCCCGTAGAGCACGTGTTGGGGCGCGGAAAGCCTGCCGGTCCAGCAGGTGTCGGTATCGGCACCGTAGAAGGGCCCGGGGACGTTGAGCCAGAGCTTGTCCTCCCAGCGGCCCTGGAACGTGTCGCGATCAGTGCCGAGACCGGCCGTGGGATCGAAGTAGAGCGTCACCGCCGGAGCATAACGCGACGCACCCGGGCCGCCCCGTTGGTGCGGGGCGGCCCGGGTGGGGAGCTCAGTGACAGCTTCCGGGGTCGGGGCCCGGGAGGCAGGACGGGCGGGGGTCGGTGGGGCGGCGGGGCGTGGAGGTGCGGTTGTGGCACTGGCGGCAGGTCCACTCCTCGCGGATCTCCAGGGTGCCCGAGCAGTGGACGACCGGAACCGTCCACGGGCCGTCGAACGGGGTGTCCGTCCGGCAGGACGGGCAGTGCCTCTCGGTGCCCCCGGTCATCGGGCGGCCCTCCGGCCCCGCATGCGGCCCGCGTAGTGCAGGCCCGTGCGTCCGGCGGCGGGGCCGGCGGTGAGCCGGGCCAGCGGGGCGGCGAGCGCGCCCCACAGGGCTTCGGCCGGGAGGAAGCCGCCCAGCACCAGCACGGTGCCGAGCACGAGCACGGCCACGAACAGCAGGTGCGCCCGGGGCAGGTCCAGGGTGATGTCTGCGAGCATCTGGTCCTCTCCTTCTGGTGGTGCCGTCCCGGGCGCGCGGGCCCGGGACGGCGGGGTTCGTCCGATCCGTGCGTTCATCGGTGGTGGATCACATGGGGTTCTCCCTCCGCCGAAGTAGCCGGTTCTTCCGGGTACTTCGAGTCTGGGAGCGCCCCTCGCGGCCTTCAATGAATCGCGAACGCGCACGGTCCCAGCCGGACACCGGCGGCATTCGCCGACGAACGGCGGAACCCGGGTGGCACAAGCGGTCGTTGACGGACAATCAGGGCATCGGTTCCGCCGTTTCCTGCCGTCGTCCGCCCGTTCCCGCCCGTTCCCGCCCGTTCCCGCCAGCGCCCGCCCGCGCCCGTCCCGAGGGAAGCCATGTCGAAGCCGTACGACCCGATCCCGGCGCCCCAACTCCGATTCGCCGCCGAGCTGCGCAAGCTCTGGACCCGTGGCGGCGAGCCCACGCTCCAGGACCTCGCGGCCCGGATGCGGTGGGGCCGTACGACGGTGTCCGCGCTGCTCAACGGCAAGCGCTTCCCCAGCTGGGAGCAGATGGCGGCCCTCGCCGAGGCGTGCGGGGAGCGGCCGGAGGCGTGGCAGCCGCGCTGGCAGGAGGCGCGCGGCCAGCTGACCACCCTGCGCCTGGAGTGCGCCACGACCACCCCGGCGTCGGAGCCCGACCAGGAGGCGCCCCCGATCGTCGAGCACCTCGTCGGGGCCGCCGAACTGTCGGCCCACTGGTACCGGAACAACCCCGAGTTCTACGCCGCCGCCACCGAGCGCGTCCGCCTGGCCCGCGCGGAGATCCGCCTCACCTACACCCGCCAGTCCCCGCCGACGGCGCTGACCACCCCGGCCTCCGTCGAGTACTTCCGCGAGATCCTGGCCTGGGCCGCCGCGGAGAGCGAGGACGAGCGCTGCGTGCGCCGCATCATCGGCATCCCCGAGCGCGACGGCGTCCCGCAGGCCGACATGCTGGCCTGGGCCCGGCAGCATCACGAGGACACCGACGACCTGCTCAACTACGAGGCCCGCGTGCAGCGTTGGACGGCGGCGGCCGACGGCCTCAACATGGCGCTGATCGACGACAGCGTCGTCTTCCTGGCCTTCTCCGGCCACGCCCGCCAGAAGCTCAACGGCTTCAGCGTCGAGGACCGGACCTTCATGAGCTACTTCACCGCCCACTTCGACCAGCTGTGGAGCGCCCTGCCCAGCCTCGGCGACTACCTGGCCGACCAGGGCAGTCAGGAGACCCGCCGGGCGTGAGTGTCACCGCGGGCCCGTACTGTTCGCGGCATGGCAATCGTGATGTTCGTCGACGAGACGACGGCCGGCGACCGCAGCGACGGATGGGGGCTGGAGATCCTCGAGGAGAGGCTCACCGTGCGCGAGCTGATCCGGCGCAGGGTGTTCCAGGAGGTCGCCGAGTTCAACGCGAAGGCGCCGCAGGTGTTCCAGGGGCTGGTGCAGCCGCACGACACCGAGCGGGTGCTGAACGGGTACACGCTGCGCACGCCGCGCCGGATCGACCCGGAGGCGCAGAGCGAGCTGGCGCTCCGGGCGTTCGCGGGCAACGGCTTCCTGGTGCTGGTGGGGGAGCGGCAGGTGACCGATCCGGAGGAGGAGGTCGAGCTCGGGCCCGGCACCGAGGTCACGTTCCTGAAGCTCGTTCCGCTGGTGGGGGGATGACGGTGCTGGACTTCCGGGAGGTCACGGAGCTGCTCCGGCCGTTCGCGGGGCGCGCGGACGAACTCGCCGCCGCGCTGCTGAGGGCGGCGGCCGCGAACGAGGGCGTCCTCTACGACAGCCGGTGGAACCAGGTGTTCCACGACCTGCGCGCGCTGCGGCCCGACGGCCGTACGGCGCTCGCCGACGCGCTGGTCGCGCGCTACCACGCGGCCGATGAGGGCACGGTCGTCCGCGCTCAAGTTCCGCCCTTGCTCGGCGAGTTCGCGCCCGAGCTGTTCCGCGACCGGCTCCCGGAGGAGCACCGGGAGGCGCTCGCCGGGCTCGGCCGGGAGACGACGGTGGGGTACCGCGACCGCGACCGGCTCCTCGCCGGGGCCGAACTCGAGGCCGGGCGCCCCCTCGCGCCCGAGATCGTGGCCGCCTTCCGGCGCTCCGCCCTGAGCCCGTACTGGGGAAAGCCGCTCGTCGAGTTCGCCGCCGCCCTCACCGAACCCGTCCTCAACGTCGGCGAGGTGTGGGCCGAGCAGGCCGTGCGCGACACCCGGGACGACCCCGACATGCAGGCGCTCCTGCGGCACACGGTGACCGCCACCGCGGCCAAGCCCTCCCGCCCGTGGGAGAAGCGGGCCGAGAGCCTGATCCTGCCGCTTGGCGCCGACCGCGTCCGGACCGCCGTCCTGCCCTGGCTCGCCCTCGCCGGCCGCCGCACCTTCGCGCTGGACGGTCAACTCGCCGGGCCGGACGGGCAGAGCGCATACGACCCGTACAACGCCAACGCCCTGCGCGGACTGGCCTGGGTGCTCGCCCTGCTGCCCGCCCACCCGGACAGCGCTCACCCGGACAGCGCCCGCGCGGACACGGCCCGCGCCCTCGGCGCCCTGGTCGAGACCTCCCTGCGGAAGATCCCCGGGCTGGGCCCGCGCAACCCGAAGGTCGCCAACGCCGCCGTCGGCGCGCTCTCCCGCATCGACGGCGAGGCGGCCCTCGCCGAACTCGCCCGCCTGGGCACCCGCGTGACGTACAAGGGCACGCTCAAGCTGGTCGACGCCGCGCTCCAGGCGCGGGCGGAGGCGCTGGGCCTCTCCCGCGAGGAGATCGAGGAACTCGCCGTCCCCGCCTACGGGTTGACGGAGGTCGGCCGGGCCGAGCTGCTGCTGGGCGAGGTCACGGCCGGCCTGGAGGTCCGGGGCACCAGGGTGGCCCTGGGCTGGCGCAACGCCGCGGGCAAGGAGGTCAAGAGCGTGCCGGCGGTGGTGAAGCGCGACCACGCCGAGGAGCTCAAGGAGTTGAAGACGGCGGTCAAGGACATCGACGGGATGCTCTCCGCCCAGAGCGAGCGCCTCGACCGCCAGTTCCTCGCCAACCGCACCTGGCCGTACGCCACTTGGCGCGAGCGCTACCTCGACCACCCCCTGGTCGGCACCCTGGCCCGGCGGCTGCTGTGGACGGTCGACGGCACGACCGCCGGATTCGCGGACGGCGAACTGCGCACCCTCGCGGACGACTTGGTTCAGCCGGTGCGGGAGGGGAGCGAGGTCCGGCTCTGGCACCCGGTGGACCACGAGCCCGCCGAGATCGTCGCCTGGCGGGACTGGCTGGAGCGGCACGCGATCACCCAGCCGTTCAAGCAGGCCCACCGCGAGGTGTACCTGCTGACCGACGCCGAACGGGCGACGGGCACGTACTCCAACCGCTTCGCCGCGCACGTGCTGCGCCAGCACCAGTTCAACTCCCTCGCGTCGGCGAGGGGTTGGCGCAACAAGCTGCGGCTGATGGTCGACGACTCGGCCCCGCCCGCCACCCGTGCGCTGCCGCAGTGGGGGCTGCGCGCCGAGTACTGGATCCACGGTGAGGGCGAGGAGTACGGCGACGACACCACCGAGTCGGGCAGCTACCTGCGCCTGACCACCGACCAGATCCGCTTCTACCCGATCGACGCGCCGCAGAACGAGGCGGACTGCTACGGCAGCGAGTACCGCATGTGGCCGCGGGACGGCGCCGAGCCGGTGGAGCCGGTGCCGATCGCCGAGGTCCCGCCGCTCGTGCTGTCCGAGGTCCTGCGCGACGTCGACCTGTTCGTGGGTGTGGCGAGCGTCGGCAACGACCCCACCTGGTACGACGGCGGACCGGAAGGCCGCTACCGCGCGTACTGGGACTCCTACGGCTTCGGCGAGCTCGGCCAGGGCGCCGAGACGCGCCGCGCGCTGCTGGAGCGGCTCGTACCCCGGCTGGCGATCGCCGACCGCTGCACCCTGGAGGGGCGCTTCCTGCACGTGAAGGGCGAGCGCCACACGTACAAGATCCACCTCGGCTCGGGCAACATCCTGATGACGCCGAACGACCAGTACCTGTGCATCGTCCCGAAGCCGGCCGCAGCCACCCCGCAGACCGGGTATCTCCCCTTCGAGGGAGACCGGATGCTCGCCGTGATCCTCAGCAAGGCGATGCTGCTGGCCGAGGACACAAGGATCACGGACCCGACGATCCTGAGCCAGCTCTAGAGACCAAAACCACAGGCGCGACGGCCCGGCCGTGCCCTAGGTTGATCGCCGCCCCGTCGTCGTGGCAGGCGCCCACCCCTGGAGAACCGGCATGACCTGGACCGAGCACACCGTCGTCCGCGAGGGCGTCCGCCTCTCCTGCCGCGACCGGGGCGGGCCCGGCGTCCCGATCGTGCTGCTGCACGGACTGGCCGGCCACGCGGGAGAGTGGGACGCCCTCGCCGCCCACCTGGGCGACCGCGACCGCCACCGCCTCGTCGCCGTCGACCAGCGCGGCCACGGCGCGAGCGAGCGCCGCCCCGGCGACGTCTCGCGCGCCGCGTACGTCGCCGACGTGGTCGCCGTCGTCGAACAGCTCGGCCTGCACCGGCCGGTCCTCGTCGGCCAGTCTCTCGGCGGTCACACCGCCATGCTCACCGCCGCCGCGCACCCCGACCTGACCGGCGGCCTCGTCCTCGTCGAGGCGGGGCCCGGCCGCGACGACCCGGGCCGGCCCGCCGAGATCGCCCAGGCACTCGGCGCCTGGCCGACGCCCTTCCCCTCCCGCGCCGCCGCCGTCGACTTCTTCGGCGGCGGCACGGTCGGCGAGAGCTGGGCGGACGGGCTGGAGGAGCGCGACGGCGGCTGGTGGCCGCGCTTCGACCCCGACGTGATGGCCGAGGCGCTGGCCGAGAACGCCCGCCGCTCCTTCTGGGACGAGTGGACGGGCCTCACCTGCCCCACGCTCGCCGTCTTCGGCCAGGCGGGCATCATCCCCGCCGAGGAGACCGATGCCATGCTGGAGCGCCGCCCCGAGACCGTGGCCGCGAGCGTCCCCGCCGCAGGCCACGACGTCCACCTGGAACACCCCGAGGCCCTCGGCCGGCTCCTCCGGGAGTACGTCACGGGCCTCGGCCGTCACCGCTGACGACCGAGGCCCGTGCGAAGCTCTCAGCTCTTCCTACCGCTTTTACCGCTCTTACGGCCTTCTTCTACCGCGCGCCGACCGGCACCTGGCCCTTGTGGCCGACCTTGGGCAGGCCCGCCAGGAACCGGTCGACCTCGGCGCGCTGCGCCTCCGTGAACGGCGCCTTGAGCACCGTCGCCGAGAGCGGAGCGGCGCCCGCCTTCCGCGCCAGCACCGTCCACGCCACGGGGTTGTGCGCCACCTTGCTGACCGAGGTCCAGGGGATGCGGCGGTCCAGGGCCGGCGTCTTCAGCTCGAGGGCGTCCTCGGTGAGCGTGACGACCGTCGGCCCGACGTAGCGCGGGGCGACCTTCTGGCCCATCCGCTTCCCGCCCGCGGTGATGTTCACCACCTGGACGAACCCGAAGCAGACCGCCGCGATCGCGAACATGACGCTGCCCGCGGCCAGGCAGGCCGCCGCCAGCGCCAGCCACAGCCCGACGATCGTCCAGCGGAGCCAGGGCCGGGAGGCCGACGCGTTCGCCGTGACCGAGGCGACGATGTCCTCGGTGGTCGCGTCATAGGTGACCTGCATGTTCATGGTTCGCGTGCTCCCGGTTCGTCGAATGGCGGCACATCATGACGGGAACCCGCGACCCGACGCAAACGGACGAACCGTCACTCGCCGCCGAGGAATTCCAGCAGCAGGTCCGTCACCTCCGCCGGACGCTCCAGGCTCGGCAGGTGGCCGGCCCACTCCAGCTCCACGTGCCGGGCCGGGCCCGCGATCCGCCCGGGCACGGCCGCCGCGATCTCGCGGAAGTCCGCGAAGTCGTGCGCCCCCGCGACGGCCAGGCAACGGGCCGTGACCTTCCCGAGGTCGACCTCGGGGCTGCTGCGGAAGAACTCCGTCGCCGCCAACTGCACCTCGAACGCGTTGCGCTGCATCACCCCGACCAGCGCCCGGGCCTCCTCGCCGGCCTCCGGGCCCAGCCACGCCGCCACGTTCAGCTCCACCGCGCCCGCGACGTCACCCGCCTCCAGCAGCTCGTCCTCCTTGCCGCCGAAGGCCCGCAGCTCCGCACTGTGGTCGTGCCCGGGCAGCCCGGCGGCGAGCAGCGCCAGCGCCGTCACGGCCTCCGGACGCGTCGCCGCCACCTCCAGCGCGACCTTGCCACCGTACGAGGCGCCGACCAGCGCGGCGCTCCCCACCCCGAGACGGTCGAGGAGGTCCAGCACGTCACCGGCATCGCTGTACGGGGCATCCGCCATCGGCGACTCGCCGAACCCGCGGAAGTCCAGCCGCACCACCCGGTACCCGGCCTCGAGCAGGGCCTGCCACTGCCCGTCCCACATCCGCCGGTCGCACACCGAGGAGTGGAGCAGCACCACTGCGGGGCCATCGCCCGCCACGTCGTAAGAGATCGTCATCCGGCAGAGGTTAGCGGACGACCCCTCCGGTGATCACCGGTTTCCGGCTGCTCCTCTTCGCCGGTCGTCTGCGGATCGTCGCAGGTGAGGCAGCCCCTCGGGCGAGGAGCCGCCCGCCCCCGCCACGGCTACCGGGCGACGAACAACTCCTCGTTGCCCAGGATGCTCTCGTGAACGGACACCGTGGGGTACGCCGCCCGCATCCGCGCCGCCTCCGCCGTCTGCCGCGCCTCGATCAGCGCGCCCTCCCCGGCCCCGTGCGAGCGCGACCGCTCCCGGAACATCAGGAACGCCGCCGCCCCCACGATGACACCCACCAGCACGACCCCGAACACCACAACGGTCACCACGAGTCCAGCCTCCCCGTTCCCCGAATCACCAATCGTCCACGGCCCGAGCCGAGTTGGAGGGCGCAGCCCTCATTCGCAGTATGCACGCGACGATCGCCGAAGCCCACCCCACCGGCACCGTGCCCTCGCCCGGCCCGCCCTCAGCTGCCGTCAGCTGCCGTGGCGGGTCAACCGCCAGATCTGGTTCTCCCCGCTCTCGGCCGGTGCGAGGTCCCCGTCGGCTGCCTCCCGCCGGTGCACGGTGAATCCGGCCCGGGCCGGGACGGCGCCGCTGGCGAGGTTCGCCACGTCGTGCACCACCTCCACGTACTCGACGTCGGGCAGCCGGAACGCCTCCTCCACCAGCGCGCGAACCGTCCTGGTCATCAGCCCACGGCCGGTCGCCCCGGGACGCAGCCAGTACCCGATCTCCCGCCCGCCCTCCGGGGTGTCCTCCCGGCGGAACAGTCCGCAGACGCCCACGATCGCCCCGTCCAGCGTGACGGCGTAGGTGAACTCCTGCCGGCTCTCCCAGCAGCCCGCCCGCCCGGCGAGGAACTCCCGCGTCTTCTCCACCCCGTGCTCGGCCACCCACGGCATCCACGGCCGCAGGTGCTCCAGCGACTCCTCGATCACCCGGAACAACTCGGGCAGATCCGCCTCCCCCTCGAAGCGGCGCAGGGCGAGGCCGTCGGTCAGGCGTAGGACAGGCTGCGGTGTCTCCATCCCAGGAGCATTCCCTGCCCCTGCCCGCTCGGCAAAGCGATTTCGCGCTACCGTCCCCGCGCCTCACCGCAGGTCAGCCGCCACACCTGCTCCTCCCCGGTCTCCCCGGGGGCCATCGGCTCGACGCTCCTACGGCGGTGCACGCTGAACCCCAGCCGCGCCGGGACGCCGCCACTGGCGAGGTTCGTCACATCGTGCGCCACCTCCACGTACTCGACCCCGGGCAGCCGGAACGCCTCCTCCACCAGCGCGCGAACCGCCCTGGTCATCAGCCCCCGGCCCGTCGCCCCGGGATGCAGCCAGTACCCGATCTCCCGCCCCGCCTCCGGCGCGTCCCCGCAGGGCGCCAGCCCGAGGGACCCCACGATCGCCCCGTCCAGCACGATCGCGTAGTTGTACTCCTCACCGCTCTCCCACTGCGCCTGCTGCCGGGCGAGGTACTCCCGCGTCTTCTCCACCCCGTGCTCGGCCACCCACGGCATCCACGGCCGCAGATGCTCCACCGACTCCTCCACCACCCGGAACAACTCCGCCAGATCCGCCTCCCCCTCGAACCGCCGCAACACAAGCCCACCCTCAACCCGAATAACACCCCGCACCGTCCCCACCCCCCGAGCATCCCCCACCACCCCCCACCTACGCACCAGTTCGCGCCTCTGCACGAGAAGTCGGCCCGGCCGACTTCTCGTGCACGCGCGCAGCCTCGGCGTCGTCACCGAACTCGACGGATCGCAGGCCGGCGCTCAGGACGAGCGGACGCCGTTCCCCCGGGCGGCGCGCTGCAGCGCGATGTGGGTCAGCCAGGCGATCCCGAAGGTGAACGGCGCAGCGCTGTTCTCGGGCGGCCCGGGAATCGCGGAGCAGATCACCACCACCGCCAGCGGTACCCAGACCCGCAGCGCCACCCGCCGAACGGCCGCCGAACCGGGCACGAGCGGCAGGAGGAACCCCACCACCCCGAACAGGACGGTCAAGCCCGCATGCTTCACCGCCTCGAACACCGTCCAGACGAGCAGAAACAGCCCAACCACGCCCCAGACCCAACGCACGCCCCAGGAAACCGATTCGCCCGTTACCTCAGGTGCCACTCCGCCTACGTTTCGCGTGCTCAACGCGTCGGCGGCTCGAGTCGTGCCGCCAGAGCATCCTGAGCTGCTCGACCCGGCCGACTTCTCGTGCAGGCGGGCAACTGGTCGGCGCGTGGTCAGAGTTCGCCGAGGAACCCCGGGTCGGCCTGGCCCAGCTGGGCGGCGAACTCGCCGGCCGAGCCCAGGACCTGGTGCATCGGCGTCGTGCGGCGGCTCAGGGCGCCGAGGCCGGACTGACCCTCCTGGGACCAGAGGAACGGGTAGACCGTGAAGCCCTCGGAGAGGGTCAGAGCCGTCGTCTCCTCGCGCCAGCCCGGCCAGCGCAGGCCGTCGTAGAACTGTTCCAGCCGGTCGTCCAGCAGCCAGGCGATCCAGCCGGAGTGGCCGGTCTCCATGGCCTCCCACTCCAGGGTGTCGGGCGCGAAGTACGTCATCTGGCCGGGGGCGCCGGGGCGGCCCGCGCCGGCGGGGTCGTGGCCGTTGAGGGCGAACACGCCGCCGAGGACGTCGTAGCCGACGACCAGGCCCGTGCCCGGCTGCCAGCCGGGGTCGACGGTGGCGGGGAAGCGGTTGGCGCGGCCCAGCCCGGGCAACTCGCCCGCGCCGCCGCCGAGGACGCGCAGCCACCCGCCGTCGAGCAGCAGCCCGCCGGTGTGCAGCACCAGCGCGCCGAGTGTCGACCGTGCGGTGACCTGGAGTTGCAGCAGGCAGCGCCGCCCCTCCTCCGGGTCGTCGGGCGGCAGGACCTGTACGGCTCCGGTGGCGGCGAGGGCCGGGCCGAGCGCGGGCCAGGCGGGGTCGTCGACGGTGATCAGGTCCTCGAGTGCGCGCATCCGGCGATGATCGCACGTCATGCGTCGTCCTCCGGCCGGTTCGCCTCCCACAGGGCGCGCAGTTGCGCGTACGCCCGGCCGAAGGCGGCCGAGTGGCCGAGGTCGAGGGCCATGGTGGCGCGTCCGTAGAGGTAGTGGGCGTCCCGGTGGGCGGCGGGGTCGAGGTCGGGCAGGCCGCACAGGAGCCGGAAGTGGTAGTCCAACGAGCTGCGCGTGTACTCCCAATGCTGCTGGTGCCCGTCGGGCAGGAGGGGGCGCAGGACGTCCCGGGCGTGTTCGCGGATGATGCGGTCGAGCTCGTCCGGCGCGGGGTCGACGGGCTTCAGCGGGTGGTCGTCCAACTCGCGCTCCATCACGGCGAGTTCCTCGGCAATCGCCTCCAGCGCCCGTAGGTCCAGCGGGGCGACCGCGTACGCCCGCGTGCCGAGCTCGGCGGCCGTGCGGGCGCGCCGGGCATCGCCCGTACAGGCGGCGACGAAGCCCGCCGACGTGCCGCAGCGCCACCGCAGTTCGGCGAACCGCCACACCAGGTCCCGGTCCACGGCCGTCATGCGGCGCCGAAGTGCCGCTTGGTGTCGGCGATCAGCTTCTTCATGAACCTGACGCCGGGCGCGTCCGTGAGCGCGGCGGGGCGGCGCAGCAGCGGTTCGGGTTCGAAGGCGAACGTCCAGGTGAAGCGGGCGCCGGTCGGGGTGGGGACGACCTCGTAGTCCTCGCCGAAGCGACGGAAGATCGGCAGGGTGGCCTCCGTGACCAGGAACGAGTGCCGCCTGCCCTCCTCCCAGCGCACGAACTCCTCACGCAGGTGCAGCAGTTGGATCGCGGTGACCTCGCGGGTCGCGCCGACGCCGTGCGGCGGGGGAGAGGTGTAGCGGCCGTTGCTCAGCCCCCGGCACCAGGACAGCGGCGCGGGGCCGGCCAGCCCCTCCCAGACGGCCTCGGGGCTGACGGGCAGGTCCATGGTGTACGAGTGGCGGTGCGGGGCGGTGTCGAAGAAGGACAGGTCGAACCGTTCGAGCGTGAACCACGGCATGGGATCTCCCCTGAACTCGGCGAAGCGGCGGCGGAACTCCGTGAACCGAAGAATGTCAGCCCGCCCACGGCACGGCTATGTTGGCCCCATGACCACCCAGCCGCCCCTCTCCCTCCCCACCCGCTACGACGCGGGCCGGGGCCGCGTCGCCCTGGTCGTCCCCGGTGTCGGCTACTCGCCGGCCCGACCGCTGCTGCACTTCGCCCGTGAGGTGCTGCTCCGGCACGGCTGGACCGTCCAGGAGCTGTGGTGGCAGCCGCCGGGCGACCTCAGCGGCCTCCCGATGGACGAGCGGATCGCCTGGGTCGAGGACGAGGCCGCCCGCGCCATCGACGCGGAGAACGGCGCCTGCGGACTGCTGCTCGGCAAGTCGCTCGGCTCCCTCGCCGGCGGCCTCGCCGCTGAACGCGACCTCCCCGCCGTCTGGCTCACCCCCCTCCTCACCGCCGAGCAAGTCGCCGCCTCCCTCCACGCGGCCAAGGCCCCGACCCTCCTGATCGGCGGCACCGCCGACCACTGGTGGAACGGCCCGACCGCCACCGCAACCGGCCACCAGATCCTGGAGATCCCCTCGGCGGACCACTCCCTCGAACTCCCCGGCGACCCCCTCACCTCCGTGGACATCCTGCGCAACGTGATCACCCGCCTGGACACCTACCTCACCGCCCTGCCCGCCGACTAGCACCCACCCTCTGCCAGGGGCGCGGGCACCCCGTCGGACGCCGTGGCCGACGTCGACCGATGCGGGGGTGACCGGGGGCTTCGGGGAGTCTCCACCTGTGCGAGAGCGCTGGTGGCATGGCTCTCGGAGCCACGGGCCGAGAGGATCGTTCAGAAGAAGGGCGTCGGAGGCCGAGCCGAGCTGGATGTCGATCGTCGGCGGCGTCCAGTCGGCGAGGCCACGAGCGGTGGCGGCGGGGGCGGGACGGTGGCTACCACTGCCTGTGCGGGGGAGCGGAGTTCAGGTGTCGGCAGGGGGCCGATGTTCTATCGTCGACATCCATGTCAAGGTCCAGTCGGCCGGACTCCGGCCCCGGCGTAAGGGTGGTCACATGCGGATCGGCGAGCTTGCCCGGATGACGGAGAGCACTCCGCGCCTGCTGCGCTACTACGAGGAGCAGGGCCTGATCACCCCGAGCCGCCGGCCCAACGGCTACCGCGACTACGACGACTGCCTGGTGGACCGGGTGCTGCAGATCCGGGGCCTCCTGGACGCGGGCCTGCCGACCCGCATCATCAAGCAGATCCTGCCCTGCCTGGAGGCGCCCCGGACGATCCACTTCGCCGAGGCCACCCCGGAGATGCTGGAGACCCTGGAGTCGGAGACCGAGCGGATGTCGAGACGGATCGACTGCCTGACCCGCAACCGGGACGCCATCCGCGAGTACGTGTCCGTGGTCCGGAGCATGGTCTGACGGGGCACGGCCCGACGGAGCGAACCGACGTCTCGACCTTGATACCGATGTGGAGGCGGAGGGCTGCGGCCATGGTCGCTTCCCCTCCGCGACCCCTGACGGTCCCTGACGGCGCCTGAACTACGGAAGTAGTGCCACTACTTCCGTAGTGCCGCCGCGGGGGGGAGAACACCACTACGCCGGTAGTGCCACTACCGAAGTAGTGGCACTACCGGCGTAGTCCCCGCCCGCCCCGGGAGAGGCGGGAAGCCTCAGCCGATGGACCGCGGCAGTCGGGTGGTCAGGTACAGGATGGTGACCGACCCGGTGAACTGCAGGCCCAGGCAGATCGCCAGCGCCCGGTCCACCCCCAGGCTCGGCGAGAGCGCCAGGTACAGCGAGCCGAGGGTGGCGACTCCGAGCGCCAGGCTGGACTGCTGCCCGGTGGCGAGCACCCCGGAGCCGACGCCGGCCCGGGCGGCGGGCACCTTGGACAGGACGATCCGGAACAGCGGGGTGCCGATCAGGCCCTGTCCGATGCCCGCGAGGGCCACGCCGGGCGCCATCGCCAGCGGCGTCAGGTGCTCCCAGTCGGTGAGGACGGTCACCGCGAGCGCGGCCAGGCCCGTCCCCTGGACCACGGCCCCGGCGCTGAGCACCCGGCTGCCCCAGCGTCCGAGCAGCCGGGGGCTGGCCAGCGAGGCGGAGAAGTAGCCGACCGCCATCGGCACCAGCGCCCACCCGGCCGCGACCACGCCGAGGTGCAGGCCCTGCTGGAGGACGACGGCGATCACGAACATGAAGCCGCCGAAGCCCGCGAAGTACGGCAGCGCGATGCCGAGCCCGCGCCGCATCTCCGGGATGCGCAGCAGGGACGGCGGCACCAGCGGCGTGCCCCCGTCGCGCTCGGCCCGGCGCTCGACCAGGGCGAACGCGACGGCCAGGACCGGGAACAGGGCGAGCAGCACCCAGGACCAGACCGGCCACCCGGCCGCGCGGCCCTCCATCAGCGGCACGAGCAGCGAGAGCAGCGTGGCGGTGAGCAGCACGGTCCCGGGCACGTCGACCTTGGCCGCCGTCGTGGCGCGGCTCTCCGGCACGTACCGGACGGCCAGGACGACGGCGATCAGCGCGAACGGCACGTTCATCAGGAACACCGAGCGCCACCCGGTGCCGAACAGGTCGGCGGCGACGAGCATCCCGCCGAGCACCTGCCCGATGACCACCGCGATCCCGCCGGCCGCGCCGTAGATGCTCAGCGCCCGCCCGCGCCGGGCGCCTTCGGTGGCGGCGGTGATGGTGCCGAGTACCTGGGGCAGCAGCAGCGCGGCCGAGGCGCCCTGGGCGGCCCGGGCGGCGACGAGGGTCCACGCGCCGGGGGCGAGGCCGCAGGCCAGCGAGGTGAGGGCGAAGGTGACGGCGCCGATGACGAACAGCCGCCGGCGGCCGTAGGTGTCGCCGAGCCGCCCGCCTAGGACGAGCAGGACGGCGAAGGCGATGCCGTACCCGGCGGCGACGAGTTCCAGGACGGCGGGCCCGGCGGCGAGGTCGTGGTCGATGGTGGGCAGGGCGACGTTGACGATGAAGAAGTCCAGCATCGGCAGGAACGCCCCGAGCAGGACGGTCACCAGTCCGGCGGTGCCCAGCGACGGGCTGCCGGACGGGCTGTCGGACGGGGAGGCGGAGGAGGGAGCGGCTGCGGGACGGGCGAGGGTGGGGGAGTCGGCGAGTTGTCGGGTCACGGTCCTACGATCCATCGCGCCTCAGCCTGGTACCAGAGTGTCCTTATCCAGGTATAACGAGTACCTGGCAACCGCCTGCCCCCTGCAGCATCCTGGGATGATGAGCGTCATGACGCAGGCCCCGCAAGCCCACTCCACCCCCGTCACCCAACAGCCCGCGAGCCCCGGCGACGTCCGCCGCCACGAGCTGGCCGCGTTCCTGCGCAGCCGCCGCGAGCGCATCGCCCCCGAGCAGGTGGGCCTGCCCATGACCGGCCGCCGCCGCACCCCGGGCCTGCGCCGCGAGGAGGTCGCGCAGCTCGCCGCCGTCGGGGTCACCTGGTACACGTGGCTGGAGCAGGGGCGCGCCATCCAGGTGTCCGCCCAGGTGCTGGACGCGGTGGCCCGCACGCTGCTGCTGGACCAGAGCGAGCGCGCCCACCTGTTCACCCTCGCCGGCGCCGACGACCCGGCCCCGGTGCGCCAGTGCCTCTCGGTCACCACGGGCGTGCGACTGCTCCTGAAGCAGATGGAGCCCTACCCGGCGGTGGTGATCAACAGCCGCTACGACGTACTGGCGTACAACCGCACCTACCCCGCCTTCGTCGGCGACCTCGAGGAACTCCCGCCCGAGGACCGCAACCTGCTGTGGCTGGCGTTCACCCCCTCGCACTTCCGCAAGGTGCTCATCGACTACCGCAGCGAACGGCCCGGCATGGTGGCCCGGTTCCGCTCGGCGATGGCCGACCACGGCTCCGAACCGGCCTGGAAGTGCCTGCTGACCCGGCTGCGCAAGGCGTCCCCGGACTTCGAGGAGTCCTGGCAGCAGCACGACGTGGCCCTTCCCGGCAACGGCGTCAAGCGTTTCCAGGTGCCGGGCGTCGGCCTGCTGAGCTGCGAGTACACCAACTTCTGGCTCGGCCCCTCCCAGGGCACCCGCATGATCGCCTACACCCCGCTCGACGAGGAGTCCCGCACCCTCATGCAGCGGCTGTAGCGCCCGTCCGCCCCAGCAGCACGCACACCGCCGCCAGCGGCAGTTCCACGCACCCCGCCATCACCAGCGCCGCCAGCACCTCGTGCCCCGGCCCGGCGAAGGCCACGTCCACCAGCGCGTCCCCCGCCAGCAGCAGGGCCGCGACCGCACCCACCCGGGCGGCACCCGCGCTGCGCCGACGCACCAGCGCGTCCAGCCACAGCAGGACGGAGAACTCCGCGAGGTCCAGCACCACCCACGGCGTCTCGTGCCGGGCGGCGAGCATCAGCAGCCACGGCACCAGGGCGACGGCCGCCACCAGCGGCACCCGGGCGAGGCGGGCGGAGGGGACGTACGACGCCGGGGCGCCGAACGCGACGGCGGTGCTCATCGGGCACCCCCGACCGGCGCGCCCTGCACCCCGCGCACCCGCTCCAGCGGCAGCCGCTCGGCCACACCGGCCTCGGCGACCCGCACCACCACCGCGCCCACCGGCCCCTGCGCCCACGCCAGCCAGAACTCCCCGGCCACCGTGACCACTTCGGCCGCCACCGCGACCGGCGCCGACCGGAACCGCCGCCGCCCGGTGAACTCCACCGCCGGCACCGCCCCGTCCGCCGGCAGCCGCCCCCAGGCCAGCGCCTGCCAGGACCGCGCCGCCCGGGGCCCACCGGAGGTGGACGGGCAGCGCCGCGCACCCCGCAGCAGCTGCGAGGTCAGCCGCGCCGCGACCAGCACATCGGCCAACTCGCCGTCCTGGTACAGCTCCAGCGCCGCCCGCCCCCGGTTCGGCCGCACACAGCGGACCGACCAGGGGCCGACGCCGGCCGGCAGCGCACCCTCCGGCCCCGCCGCAGGGCGCAGCCCGCCCTCGGGGACACCCCCGTGACCCCCGAGGGCGGGCCGCCGGTGCGGCGGGGTGGCGGAGTGCGAAGCGGTCGTCGTCATGCCGTCAAGGCTCCCGCCCCACGGGGGTCGTTGTCGGTGGTGCTCCACACCGAAACGGGGGTGTAGCTAGCTACACCCCCACCCGGAACCCCCCTTCATGGTGGTCCCTGATCTTCGGGTTCTACGCTGTCGGCCATGACCTCCACCACGTTGCGCCGGGCGCTCGTCAGGAGCCTGGGGCGCCCACCGTGGTCGCCCGGGGTCTGGCGGGACACCCGCTTCACCGCCGCCGGCATACCCCTGGCCGTCCCGGTCTGGACGGCCGTCCTCTCACCCGACACGGTCCTGCCGGTCCTCGCCCTCATGCTGACCTGCGCCCGCCTGCTGACCGCCGCCCAGCGCGGACGGCTGCGCGCCCTGTACGGCGTCGAGGTGCCGCCGCCCAGCGCCTCCCTCACCTGGCGGATCGGCCCGCTGCGCCTGGGCCTGAACTGGCGTCAGTTCGTGCACCACCTCCTGGTCGGCCCCGTCCTCGCCGCCGGAGCCCTGGGCGTCGTCTACCTCTGGGGCGTCGCCCTCACCCTCACCACCCTCTACGCCTGGGTCTGGCTGCTGCCGGCCGACGCCGGGGTGCGCCACGACCTGGCCGGCCTGGACGTCCTGCTCGTCGTGGTCGGCGTCGTACTGATCGTCGTGACGCCCTGGCTCACCGCCGCCCTGGCCTGGCTGGAGGTCTTCGCCGCGCAGAAGCTGCTGGGCCCGAACCGCGCGGAGGCACTGGAGCGCCGCGTCGAGGAGATCGCCGAGAGCCGGGCCGGCCTGGTCGACGCCGTCGACGCCGAACGCCGCCGCATCGAACGCGATCTGCACGACGGCGCCCAGCAGCGCCTCACCTCCCTCGCGATGAACCTGGGCCTGGCCAAGCGCACCCTCAAGGACGTCCCGCCCGAGGTCATGCAGGTCATCGAGGACGCGCACGCCGAGGCCCAGGCGGCCATCGACGAGCTGCGCGACCTGGTCCGGGGCCTGCACCCCGCCGTCCTGGAGGACCGGGGCCTGGACGCCGCCCTCTCCGGCATCGCCGCCCGCGCGCCCCTGCCGGTGCGCCTGGACGTCGAGCTCTCCGAGCGGATCGCCCCGACCGTCGAGGCCGTCGCCTACTTCACCGTCTCCGAGGCCCTCACCAACGTGGCCAAGCACGCCCGCGCCGCCTCCGTCGACGTCTCGGTGCGTACGGACGGCGGCCGGCTGCGCCTGGTCATCAGCGACGACGGCGTGGGCGGCGCCGACGCCTCGCGCGGCACCGGGCTCACCGGACTGCGCAAGCGCGCCGCCTCCGTCGACGGAACCCTGTCCGTAGTCAGCCCCCTCGGGGGCCCCACCACCATCTCCGTGGAGTTGCCGTGCGCGCTGTGATCGCCGAGGACTCGGTCCTGCTGAGGGTCGGCCTGGTCAAGGTCCTGGAGGCGGTGGGCTTCGAGGTCGTCGCCGCCGTCGGGGACGCCGTCGAACTGCTGGCCGCCGTCGAGGAGCACCTCCCCGACGTGGTGGTCGCCGACGTACGGATGCCCCCGGGCTTCCACGACGAGGGCGTCAAGGCCGCCATGATCATCCGCCGCCAGTGGCCCCAGGTCGCCGTGCTGCTGCTCTCCCAGTTCGTCGAGGAGCGCTACGCCGCCGACCTCCTGGCCACCAACACCAGCGGCGTCGGCTACCTGCTCAAGCAGCGCGTCGCCAACGTGGACGACTTCGTGGAGGCGCTCCAGCGCGTCGCCGCGGGCGGCACCGCCCTGGACCCGGAGGTCGTCGCCCAGCTGCTGGTGCGCCGCAAGAACGACCCGCTGGAGAAGCTGACCCCGCGCGAGCGCGACGTCCTCGGGCTGATGGCGGAGGGCCGCTCAAACGCGGCCATCGCCGCGGCCCTGGTGGTCAGCGACAGCGCGGTGGCCAAGCACATCAACTCGATCCTCACCAAGCTCGACCTCCCGCCGACGGACGAGAGCCACCGCCGGGTGATGGCGGTGCTGCGCTTCCTGGAGGTGGGGGGAGCGTGACCGCCCCGACAGACCCGACCGGCCGGACTGCCCCGACAGACCCGACCACCCGGACCGAACGGACCACCCGGATCGACCGGACCGCCCGGACCACCCGGATCTGGCGGATCACCGGCGTGGTCACCGTGCTCGTCGTCCTGGTCACGGGCGCGGGGCAGACCCTCGCCGTCGTGGCCAAACAGGAACGCGTCGAGGACACGGTGTACCCCGTCGCCGTCCACCGGATCCAGCTGGTGACGGGCAGCGCGTCCGTGCGCATCAGGCCGGGTTCGGACGGCCAGGTCCTGCTGACCAAGACTCTCGACTGGACGGTGAGCGAGCCGAAGGTGAAGGTCGATGTCAGCGCCGCCGGGGTGATGAACGTCGACGTCCAGTGCCGGCGCCAGCTCTCCTTCTACAACTGCGGAGCCCAGATCGACCTGAAGGTGCCGCCCGGCGTCGAGGTCGGCGGCCTGGTCACCTCGGGCAGCGTCGAGCTGGAGGACCTCACCGGGCCCGTCGCCCTGGAGGGCACCTCCGGGGCGATCAACCTGAACCGCCTCACCGGCCCGGTGCACGCCAGGACCACCTCCGGCATGGTGCAGGGCAGCGAGCTCAAGTCGAACAGGGTGGAGGCGACCAGCGACTCCGGCTCGGTGCAGCTGGACTTCGCCACCGCGCCCGCGAACGTCAACGCGACCACGAACTCCGGCTCGGTGACCGTGACCCTGCCCAGGGACAGCCACTACAGGATCAACAGCAGGACGGGCTCCGGCAGCAGCCAGATCGACGGGTCGCTGGGGGACGCCTCCAGCCCGAACAGCCTGGTGGCCGCGGTCGGCTCGGGCTCGCTGCAGATCGGCTACAACAGCGGCCGGTAGGCGAGGGCCGTCGGCCGGGAGAGGAAGGGGAGGAAACGGCTGACCCGAGTGGGGGACAATGGAGAGTCCCGTCCCCGATCCGAGGTCAGCCGCGCCCATGACAGCCACGCCCGCCCCCACCGCGCCCGGCACCGCACCGAGCGCCGCGCCCGACTCCGAGTTCGCGCCGCTGGACCTCGGCCCGATCCGGGTGTGGCCGCCGGTCGTGCTGGCCCCGATGGCCGGGATCACCAACGCCCCCTTCCGCACCCTGTGCCGCGAGCAGAGCGGCGGCAAGGGCCTGTTCGTCTCCGAGATGATCACCACCCGGGCGCTGGTCGAGCGCAACGCCAAGACCATGCAGCTGATCAAGTTCGACGCGAGCGAGAAGCCCCGCTCGATCCAGCTGTACGGCGTCGACCCGGTGACCGTCGGCAAGGCCGCCCGGATGATCTCGGACGAGGGCCTGGCCGACCACATCGACCTCAACTTCGGCTGCCCCGTCCCCAAGGTCACCCGCAAGGGCGGCGGCTCGGCCCTGCCGTACAAGCGCAACCTGCTGCGCGAGATCCTGCGCGAGGCCGTGGCCAACGCCGGGGACCTGCCGGTGACCATGAAGATGCGCAAGGGCATCGACGACGACCACCTCACCTACCTGGACGCCGGCCGCATAGGCGCCGAGGAGGGCGTGGCCGCGATCGCCCTGCACGGGCGCACTGCCGCCCAGCACTACGGCGGTACGGCCGACTGGTCGGCGATCGCCCGGCTGCGCGAGTCCGTCCCGGCGCACGTCCCGGTGCTCGGCAACGGGGACATCTGGTCGGCCGAGGACGCGCTGCGGATGATGCGCGGGACCGGCTGCGACGGCGTGGTGGTGGGCCGCGGCTGCCTGGGCCGGCCGTGGCTGTTCAAGGACCTGGTGGCGATCTTCGAGGGCGACGTGGACCACGCCCGCCCGGACTTCGGGTACGTGGCGCGGGCGATGGTGCGCCACGCCCAGCTGCTCGGCGAGTGGATGGGGGACGAGACCCGCGGCGTGGTCGACTTCCGCAAGCACGTCGCCTGGTACACCAAGGGCTTCTCGGTCGGCTCCGAGCTGCGGGTGAGGCTCGCCAACTCCTCCTCCCTGGCCGAACTGGCCGAAACCCTCGCCCAGGTGGAGCAGACCCAGACCTGGCCGATCGGCGCGGACGGCCCCCGGGGCCGCACCAGCGGCAACGGCCGGGTGGTCCTGCCCGAGGGGTGGTTGGACGATCCGTACGACTGCGCCCGCCCCGGCGAAGATGCCGAATCGGACACCTCCGGCGGATGAGCTAGCCGAAGTGGCGAAGTGGCCCCTTTCGGGCCTCTGGCCATCAAGGACCAGCCCTCTTGTCCATTCTGGACAGGAGGGCTCCTTTTCGGCGTGATCATATGACTCAAGGTGCGCGAACCGCCGCGCAGTGTGAGGATGGGCCCCGCTCGATCGGTGAGATGCGCTGGTGACGCTGACCACATGCGGGGTCGACTGACGCCCGGCCAGTGGACGAATTGGACAGGTCGGCCATGGATCGCTTCCCGAAGCCGGGTGGCCGGAGTTCGGCCGATCGGGTGCAGGAAATCAAGCCGGGGAAACACGAGGGGCGATCAGCCACCACTCTGCGTCCGGTTGGTGTGATCCTCGTGTTGCGACGCGTTCAAGACTTGAACGCAGCATCGCGTCAGCCGGACGATTTCACCAACAGAGGTGAACACCTTTATGTGCATTCGATCTAGCGGGTTACCCCGCGGTACCGGCCTCGTGTGGCCTATTCAGGGCAGAGAAGTGCCTTCGAAATGGGTATGTTCTCCGGCGTCAGGGCAACCGCGTTCGAGGAGACCTTCCCGTGACGTCCCAGCAGAAGTTTGTTTACTCCTTCACCGAAGGAAACAAGGACCTCAAGGACCTTCTCGGCGGCAAGGGCGCGAACCTGGCCGAGATGACCAACCTGGGGCTCCCCGTCCCTCCGGGGTTCACCATCACCACCGAGGCGTGCAAGGTCTTCCTGGAGACCGGCAGTGAGCCCACCTCCCTCCACGAGGAGATCAGCGCCCACCTGGACGCCCTCGAGAAGGAGATGGGCAAGAAGCTCGGCCAGGCCGACAACCCGCTGCTCGTCTCCGTACGCTCCGGCGCCAAGTTCTCCATGCCCGGCATGATGGACACCGTCCTCAACATCGGCCTCTCCGACGAGTCGGTGACGGGCCTCGCCGCGCAGTCCGGCAACGAGCGCTTCGCCTGGGACTCCTACCGCCGCCTGGTCCAGATGTTCGGCAAGACCGTGCTGGGCGTCGAGGGCGAGCTGTTCGAGGAGGCCCTCGACGAGGCCAAGCACGCCAAGGGCACCGTCAACGACCTGGACCTGGACGCCGCGGACCTCAAGGCCCTCGTCGAGGTGTTCAAGGGCATCGTCGAGCGCGAGACCGGCCGGGCCTTCCCGCAGGAGCCGCGCGAGCAGATGGACCTCGCCATCCACGCGGTCTTCCACTCCTGGAACGGCGACCGCGCCCGGCTCTACCGCCGCCAGGAGCGCATCCCGAACGACCTGGGCACCGCGGTCAACGTCTGCACCATGGTCTTCGGCAACCTCGGCGAGGACTCCGGCACCGGCGTCGCCTTCACCCGCGACCCCTCCACCGGCACCCAGGGCGTCTACGGCGACTACCTCTCCAACGCCCAGGGCGAGGACGTGGTGGCCGGCATCCGCAACACCCTGCAGCTGTCCGAGCTCGAGAACCTCGACAAGAAGTCGTACGACGAGCTCATGGCGATCATGCAGACGCTCGAGAACCACTACCGCGACCTCTGCGACATCGAGTTCACCATCGAGCGCGGCAAGCTCTGGATGCTCCAGACCCGCGTCGGCAAGCGCACCGCCGCCGCCGCCTTCCGCATCGCCGTCCAGCTCGTCGACCAGGGCCTGATCGACCTGGACGAGGCGCTGATGCGCGTCACCGGCGGCCAGCTGGCCCAGCTGATGTTCCCGCGCTTCGCCCCGACCGCCGAGTCCAAGCAGATCGGCTGGGGCCTGGCCGCCTCCCCGGGCGCCGCGATCGGCAAGGTCGTCTTCGACTCGTACACGGCCGTCAAGTGGTCCCGCTCCGGCGAGAAGGTCATCCTCGTCCGCCGCGAGACCAACCCCGACGACCTGGACGGCATGATCGCCGCCGAGGGCATCCTCACCTCGCGCGGCGGCAAGACCTCGCACGCCGCCGTCGTCGCCCGCGGCATGGGCAAGACCTGTGTCTGCGGCGCCGAGGAGCTGGAGGTCGACACCAAGTCCCGCAAGTTCACCACCGCGGACGGCCTCGTCGTCCACGAGGGCGACCTGGTCTCCATCGACGGCGCCAGCGGCAAGGTCTACCTCGGCGAGGTGCCCGTCCTGCCGTCCCCCGTCGTCGAGTACTTCGAGGGCACCCTGCACGCCGGCGCCGACGTCCAGGGCGGGCTCGTCCAGGCCGTCCACCGCCTGATGTCCCACGCCGACGGCCGCCGCCGCCTCGCCGTGCGGGCCAACGCCGACAACGCCGAGGACGGCGGGCGCGCCCGCCGCTACGGCGCCCAGGGCATCGGCCTGTGCCGCACCGAGCACATGTTCCTCGGCGAGGAGCGCCGCAAGGAGGTCGAGCACCTGATCCTCGCGGACAACGACAAGGACCGCGAGCAGGCCCTCACCACCCTGCTGCCGCTGCAGAAGAGCGACTTCCTCGAGCTGTTCCAGGCGATGGACGGGCTGCCCGTCACCGTCCGCCTGCTCGACCCGCCGCTGCACGAGTTCCTGCCCGACATCACCGAGCTGTCGGTGCGCGTCGCCCTCGCCGAGGCCCGCAAGGACCCGAACGAGAACGACCTGCGCCTGCTCCAGGCCGTGCACAAGCTGCACGAGCAGAACCCGATGCTGGGCCTGCGCGGCGTGCGCCTCGGCCTGGTCATCCCCGGCCTGTTCGGCATGCAGGTGCGCGCCATCGCCGAGGCGGCCGCCGAGCGCAGGCTCGCCGGCGGGGACCCGCGCCCCGAGGTGATGATCCCGCTGGTCGGCACCGTCCAGGAGCTCGAGCTGGTCCGCGACGAGTGCGAGCGCGTGCTCGCCGAGGTCGCCCAGTCCACCGGCGTCCAGCTGGACATCAAGCTCGGCACCATGATCGAGCTGCCGCGCGCCGCCGTGACCGCCGGGCAGATCGCCGAGGCCGCCGAGTTCTTCTCCTTCGGCACCAACGACCTCACCCAGACGGTCTGGGGCTTCTCCCGCGACGACGTGGAGGCTTCGTTCTTCACCGCCTACCTGGAGAAGGGCATCTTCGGGGTCTCCCCGTTCGAGACCATCGACCGCGACGGCGTCGGCTCGCTCGTCAAGCACGCCGTCGAGGCCGGCCGGGCCACCCGCCCCGACCTCAAGCTCGGCGTCTGCGGCGAGCACGGCGGCGACCCGGACTCCGTCCACTTCTTCCACGAGGTGGGGCTGGACTACGTCTCCTGCTCCCCCTTCCGCATCCCGGTGGCGCGCCTGGAGGCCGGCCGCGCCGCCATCGAGACGGCGGGCAGCGACTCGCGCTGAGGAGGGTAGGCATCCCCACCTCGCGCGGACTCGACTGACCGCTCATCCCTCCCGTCGGGAGGGCGTACACCGGAGCTCGGCGCAGGAGAACCGGCGTACGTGACACGGCCGGGCGGGAACGGACAACGGCGTCCGTTCCCGCCCGGCCGTTACTACTTCCGTAGTGGCACTACTGCGGTAGTGCCACTACTCGCGTAGTCCCGCGCCCGCGCGGACGTGTGGACACGCTGATGCGTGGACGTTCGGACGCGCGGACGTGTGGCCTCCACCACGCGTGTACCTGATCGGACGCGGCGCCCGCGCCTGCCAAGCTGGGGCGCATGACCAGACGCAAGAGCCCGCTCCTCGTCGTGGCCGTCCTGATCCTGGCGGCCCTGGCCGGAGTCGGCTACCTCCTCGCCGGCAAGGGCGGCGGCAGCCACCCCAAGGCTGCCGCGACCTCCACCGCCACCGCGGGCACCTCGGGCACCTCGGCCCCCAAGCCCTCCGCGCCCAAGCCCACCCCGCCGCCCGGCGGTGGCGGCGGCGCCGGCACCTGGGTCCCCGCCGACCCCGCGCTGGCCGACGTCTGCCGCACCAAGCTCCCCAGCCAGGCCCAGGACACCCTCGCCCTGATCGCCAAGAACGGGCCCTACCCGTACAACCGGGACGGCATCGTCTTCGAGAACCGCGAGAGCCGGCTGCCGAAGAAGACGGACGGCTACTACCACGAGTTCACCGTCGTCACCCCGGGCTCCAACGACCGCGGCACCCGACGGGTCGTCACCGGCGGCTCCGGCGAGCAGTACTGGTCCCCGGACCACTACGCCACCTTCCAGGAGATCGACCCCCGCTGCTGACCCGCGCCCCCGGCTTCCCGGCCCCCGCCTCCTTCTCCCGGAGCGGGGGCCGCGCCGTATCCCTCACGTCCGGCCGGCCGCCTCCCCTTCCCGCCGGAATGTACTTTCCAACTAGGAAAGTATGTGCCATTCTGAAACCACCATCACCGACGAGGGGGCTGCCATGAGTGATTCCGTTCCCACACCGCTTCCCGCCGCCGAGGCGCTGCGCCTGGCCGAGCGGGCCGACGCGGCCGCCCGACGGCCGGGAGAGCTGCCCGGCTGGTACGGCCCGGCCTTCGCCTTCGCCTTCACCGCCTACGGGCTGGGGATCGGCCAGGTCATCGAGGCCCGGCAGTTCGCCATGATCGCCGCGCTTGCGGGCGGCTTCGCCGCCCTGACCGGAGTCCTCGCCCGGGTCGCCGTGCGCAGCGACGGCATCGTCCGCCGGGGCGTGCCGGACGGTATCGCGGGCCCGGTCGCGCTGGCGGTCCTCGCGGTCTGCGCCGCGTCGGCGGCCGGGATGGTGCTCGCCTGGCAGTCCGGCGGCGGCCCGCGCTGGATCGGCGGAGCCGCCGGGCTCGCGGCCGGCCTGACCTTCTGGGCGGGCACCAACCGGCTCGGCCGCCGGGTCCGGCGCCTGCAGGAGGCCGGCTGATGCCCCCCGCCCTGGACCCGCTGCTCCAGCACCCCACCCGGCTGACCGTCCTCGCCTTCCTCTCCGCCTGCCACGAGGCCGAGTTCGGCGCGGTGCGCGACCACTGCGAGGTCTCCGACTCGGTGCTGAGCAAGGCCGCGACCGCCCTGGAGGAGGCCGGCTACCTGACCGTCAAGAAGGGCTACGTCGGCAAGCGCCCCCGCACCTGGCTCGCCGCCACCCGCACCGGCCGGGCGGCCCTCGCCGGCCAACTCGCAGAATTCCAGCGGATGGTGGCAGCCGCCGAGGCCGCCGGCTCCCAACACTCCACCACCGCGGGCTGATTCACCGTGCCCGCCGCCAGCTGATCCTGTCGTGCGGCCCGTGCGGCCCGGTGGTGACCAGCGCCGTCAGCTCGTGCAGCACCGGTGTCGGATCGCGCCGCAGCTGCACGGGCGTGGTCCGCACCACCGGCAGCCCGGCGGCCGTCAGCCGGTTGGCGCGGGTGAGGCCGTGCTCGTAGTCGGCCGGGCGCAGGTGCCAGGCGCGGGAGTCGATCTCCAGGGCCACGCAGGCGTGCGGCCAGTAGGCGTCGGGCACGGCGAGGAAGCGGCCGTCCAGGAACAGCACCGGGTTCCACAGCGGTTCGGGCAGGCCCGCGTGGGTGATCAGCTCGCGGGCCTCGCCCTCGACCACCGACCGCACCCCGGCCGTCAGCTCCTCCACCACCCGGGCCACCTGCGGCAGGCCCAGCGCACCGGGGCGGGCGAGCAACTGGTCCAGCAGTTCCCCGAGTTCGCACGCCCGGCGCTGCACCGCCTCCGCGCACAGCGCCCGGAACCGCCGCTGCCCGCTCTCCCGGGGCGCGAGGTCCGCCAGCGCCCGCGCCACCGTGGTGCCCCACAGCCCGTCCCCCCGCTCGACCCCGCCCGGCATCGGCCCGGACGCCCGGTGCACCCGGACGAACCCGCGCTCCCCGACCCGCCGCCGCCCGGGGATCAGCACGTCCACCTCGGCGACGTCGGCCGGGTGCCCGGCGCTCGGCAGCCCGGCCTCCGCCAGTACGACGATCCCGGTCAGCAGCACCTCCCCGGCCTGCGGCTCGCGCCCCTTCGGACTCGCGTACGCCAGTGCGGCGCGCATTTTCTGATGAGCCGTCAGTCGCCCGGTCTGCAGGCAGATCACCCGGGGCAGCACCTGCTGCCAGGGCCCGCCGGGGCGCAGCCGGTGGGCGATGGTCCCGGAGGGCACGCCGAGCCGGCGCAGCTGCGCCCGGGTGGCGACGTGCTGCTGGTCGGCGCCGAGCAGCACGAGCGGGTCGAGGGGGTTCGCGCGGGTCATACCCCGGTGCTGCCCGTCCGGATCGGAGGTATGCGAAACATCAGCCTTGGGGGGAGTCCGGACAACAACGGTGTTGACGAACCCGGGTCCGGTCCGCTGGGCTGGGGCCCATATGACGACCGCACACACCGGCCCGGCGTTCGACGCCCTCAACGGCCTTTCCGTCGGCGACGCCCTCGGCGCGCAGATGTTCGTCCCGGCCACGGCCCGCGCCCACTTCGCCACCCGCACCGACCCGCCCGGCCCCTGGCCGTGGACCGACGACACCGAGATGGCCTGCTCGGTGTACGCCGCGCACACCGCGCGCGGCGCGATCGACACCGCCGAGCTCACCCACGCCTTCGCCCACCACCACGACTTCGACCGGGGCTACGGCCCGTCCGCGAACCGCCTGCTGCGGCTGATCCGCGAGGGCGGCGACGCGAAGGCGCTCGCCGCGGGGCTCTTCGACGGCCAGGGCTCGTACGGCAACGGCGCCGCGATGCGGGTGGCCCCGCTGGGGGCGGCGTACGCGCACGACCCGGCGGCCGTGGTCGGCCCCGCCGTCGACACCGCCGTCATCACCCACACCCACCCGCAGGCGGTGGACGGGGCGGTCGCGGTCGCCGTCGCAGCGGCCCTCGCCGCGCGGGCGCGCAGCGAGGCACCGACGCCGACAACGGCGACGACAACGGCGACGACAACAGCGACGACGGCGCCGAAGGGCTTCCTGGAGGCGGTGGTCGAGCTCACCCCGCAGGGCGCCGTACGCAGGGCCCTCGCCGAGGCGGTGGCCCTGCTGGGGCAGTCGGACGCGCAGGCGGTGGCCCGCCTGCTCGGCAACGGCAGCCGCACCTCGGCCCTCGACACCGTCCCGTACGCCCTGTGGTGCGCGGCCCGGCACCTGACCGACTACCGCACCGCCGTGTGGGAGGCGATCGGGGCGGGCGGCGACATGGACACCGTCGCGGCGATCACCGGCGGCGTGGTCGCGGCCCGCACCGGCACCGCGGGCATCCCGCCCGAGTGGCTGGCCGCCCGCGAACCGCTGCCCGCCTGGGCGTTCCCGGAGCCGGCCGGGCCGTAGCCCGGCCCGGACCGCGACCCCGCAGCCCGGTAGCCCCGCAGCCCGGTAGCCCCGCAGCCCCGTAGCCCCACACCCCAGCGCCCCCGCTCGGGCCGTCCCCCGGCCCGAGCGGCAGCCCGGCAGCCCGGGTCAGGCCGGGATCATCAGATGCCCGGCGCCAGTGCCGCCGTGTCTAAGACACTCCTGGTTGATCGACGGGTCCGGCGCGCTCGGCGAGGTGGCCGCGGCGATCCGCAGTTCGATGATGTCCCGCACGGCGGGCCACTCGTCGTCGAGGATCGAGTAGAACGCCGTCGAGCGCACGACCCCGTCCAGCCCGCGCGAGTGGGCCCGGCGCACCCCTTCGGAGGTGGCGCCGAGGCGCTCGATGGCGGTGCGGGAGCGCAGGTTGCGGGCGTCCGCGCGCAGCGAGATGCGCTGCACGCCCCAGGTCTCGAAGGCGTGGCGGAGCATCAGCAGCTTGGCCTCGGTGTTGATGCCGGTGCCCTGGGCGCGCGGCGAGAGCCAGGTGTTGCCGATCTCGGCCGCGTCGGGGACGGCCGTGGCCGGGTCGCCGAAGGGCACCCCGGGCGCGGGCGGCCACACCAGCGGGCCCTGCCAGTAGTCGAGTTCCAGGAACCGGGTGGATCCGACCACCCGGCCGTCCGCGGTGCTCACCGTCGCGAACGGCACCGCCCGGCCGGCGGCCTGGTCCGCGAGGGCGCGCGCGACGTAGTCGCGGGCCGCTTCGAGGCCGTGCGGGACGGGGGTGAAGGCGTAGGTCGTACGGTCCTCGGCGCCGGCCTTGGCGATGGCCTCGGCATGGTGCGCGGCGAGGGGCTCCAGCCGCACGGTGCGGCCGGTGAGGATGACAGGTACGGGCACGGAACCTTCGGTCCTTCATCGGTCGTAGGGCGCATCCCGCACCGAAGTGCGGCACGGGCTGCTGTGGACTGTTCGCCCCGGCCCGGAACCGCCCACCGGGTACCCGTGTGCGCCGGATCACTCCGGTCGGGCGGGGCGGGGGGCGGCGGCCCGGAACGGGCGGCGCGGTGCCGGAACGGACGCGGGTCCTCGGACCGGTCCGGCGGGATGAGCGAGGGGACAGTGTGCGTCCGCGAAATGGCCGAAGAGGGGAGGAGTGCGCGAAGGGAAGCAGGCGGCCAGGTGAAGGCAAGATGCGTCGTGGGTGACTGGCCGAGCATCGGACCGGGACGTGATCGACGGCGTTACGGACGACGTGACGACGACGCGACGATGCGAGGCAGCGAGAGGACGATACCCGCCAGAAGGCGGTGCGTCACTTCGCGGCGCGCGAATGTCGTGACGACCCGCTGCGGCGGGCCCCGGAAGGGCCCTCCGCACACCCTGTGACCAGCGGTTTTGTACCCGGGTGCGATCATGGTCCGGGACGGCGGGCGAGGGAGGTCTCGAGCCGGGTCCGGGTGCACGGGAATTCCGGCGGCGCCCGGCACGCTGGAGTGGACGACAGGCCGGTGCGTCGGAGCGACGGCGGAGCGAGCAGAGATCGGGGTTGGGTGCGCGGTGCGTGACTTCCAGGCGCTGTACGAGCTGGATCAGCAGGGCGTGGCCGCGGTGGCCACGGCCAACGCGCAGTTGCGCGACACCGGCGCGGGCCTCGTGCTGCTGCACCAGTTCGAGGGCTTCATGGACGCGGGGGAGGCCGGCGGCCAGGTGGTGGAGCACCTGCTGGAGACGGGTTCTCCGCAGGTGGTGGCCCGTTTCGACCACGACCGCCTGGTGGACTACCGGGCCCGGCGTCCCGCGATGGTCTTCGACCGCGACCGCTGGACGTCCTACGACCCGCCGGAGATCCTGCTCCAGCTGGTCCACGACGCGGCCGGCGCGCCGTTCCTGCTGCTCACCGGCCCGGAGCCGGACGTCGAGTGGGAGGGCTTCGCCCGGGCGGTGCGCGAGCTGGTCGAGCGCTTCGAGGTCCGGCTGAGCGTCGACTTCCACGGCATCCCCATGGGCGTGCCGCACACCCGCCCCGTCGGCCTGACGCCGCACGGCAACCGGCTCGACCTTGCGGCGGGGTACCCCCAGTGGTTCGAGCAGGCGCAGGTGCCCGGCAGCGCCCAGGCCCTGCTGGAGTACCGCCTGGCCGAGGCCGGGCACGACGTGCTGGGCTTCGCCGTCCACGTCCCGCACTACGTGGCCCGCTCCGCCTACCCGGCGGCGGCCGTGGTGATCCTGGAGGCCGTGCAGTCGGCCACGGGCCTGGTCCTGCCGGGCGCGGGCCTGCGCGAGCGCGTCGGAGAGGTGTACGCCGACATCGAGGAGCAGCTGGCCCAGGGCGACGGCGAGCTGCGCTCGGCGATCCGCGGCATGGAGGGCCAGTACGACGCGGTGGCCGGTTCGGAGGGCCGCGAGAGCCTGCTGGCCGAGCCGGTCGACCTGCCCTCGGCGGACGAACTGGGCCGCCGCTTCGAGGAGTTCCTGGCCGAGCACGAGCGCGGCGCGGAGTAGAACCGGCGGAGTGGAACCGGCGGAGTGGATCCGATCGACGATCCGGGCCCGGCGGGAGTCATCCGCCGGGCCCGTGCGTTGAGCCCTTGGTGCCCGGGGGACGGGCCGCCGCTACGAGCCCGCCCGTGACGCCGACCCTCCCGAGGACGCCATGCCCAGGACCACCCGCCCGACCGCCGCGCTGACGGCCGGTCTGGCCGTCATGCTCCCGGCCGCCCTGCTGCTGACCGGCTGCACGAGCGGCGGCTCGGAGGGCGACGGCTTCGCGGGCGCCCTGCCCGCCCGCGAGCACGCGACGCCGACGCCCACCCCGCCGCCCACCTGGCCGTACGTGGCGCTCGGCGACTCGTACACGGCCGGGATGAGGATCTCCCCGCAGGTCGGTGAGCCGCGCGGCTGCTCCCGCTCCTCGGTCAACTACCCGTCCCTGGTCGCCAAGGCCCTCGGGCTGACCGCCGCCCAGTTCCAGGACGTCAGCTGCACCGGCGCCCGCACCGGGGACCTCACCGCCGCCCAGAGGACGGGGGACGGCTCCAACCCGGCCCAGTTCGAGGCCCTCACCCCGGCGACGCGGCTGGTGACCCTCGGCATCGGCGGCAACGACGCCGGTTTCATGGACGTCGTCACCGAGTGCGCCAAGGACAACCTGGTCGACGTGGTGAAGGGCCTCGTCGGGGCGCGCTCCGCCTCGCCCTGCCGCGACCACTTCGCCTCCGACGGCACCGACGAGGTTCAGCGCAAGGTCGAGGCGGCCGGCGACCGGGTCGGGCAGGCGCTGCAGGAGGTCAAGCGCCGCTCCCCGCAGGCCCGGGTCTTCGTGGTCGGGTACCCCTCGCTGCTGCCCGCCGACCCGGCGGTCTGCAAGCCGGTGCTCGGCAGCACCGTCACCCCCGGCGACCTGGGCTTCCTCGTGGAGAAGGAGCAGCAGCTCAACGCCATGCTCAAGAAGCGCGCGGAGGCGGCCGGGGCGGTCTTCGTGGACGCGGCCGCGCCCTCCACCGGGCACGACATGTGCGCGGGGGAGGAGGCCCGCTGGATCGAGCCGCCGTTCCCGGCCGAGGGCCTGGCGCCCGTCCACCCCAACGCCAAGGGGCAGGAGGCCGTGGCCGCGGTCGTCCTCAAGGCCGTCAAGGGCTGAGCCCGGGGCGGGTTACCACCCGGCCACCCGGCCCCCGGCTACCGCCCGGCCACCCCCGGCCGGGCCTCGACCCGTTCGACGGCCTCGACGGGTATGCGGTGGAGGTCCCGCCCCGCTCGACGACCACGTGCAGCGGCTCCAGTCGGGCCTGGGCCCGGGTGCCGCGCAGCACCAGCGGGGGCATCTGCGGCGCGGGCGGTGATGAAGATCCTTCAGGCATGGCCGCAGGCTAGTGCCGCCGAGGGGCGTATGGGGGAGGGTTCACGCTCCCGTCCACGCCCCTTCGTGCGCGGCTCACCCCGCGTGTCGGGGGCGCGGCGTACCGTGAGACGCATATGGACGACACCGCGCACCGCCTCGCCGCCCCGATCCCGTACGACCACGCCGCCGAGGCCCGCTGGGTCCCCGAACCGGACAAGCGCCCCGGCCGTACGGCGTTCCAGCGCGACCGCGCCCGGGTGCTGCACTCGGCGGCGCTGCGGCGCCTGGCCGGTACCACGCAGGTCGTCGCCCCGATGCGCCGCGACTTCCCGCGCACCCGCCTCACCCACTCCCTCGAATGCGCCCAGGTCGGGCGGGAGTTGGGCGCCGCCCTCGGCTGCGACCCGGACCTGGTGGAGACGGCCTGCCTCGCCCACGACATCGGCCACCCGCCCTTCGGCCACACCGGCGAGGAGGCCCTCGACCAGGCCGCCGAAGCCTGCGGCGGCTTCGAGGGCAACGCCCAGTCGCTGCGCATCCTCACCCGGCTCGAGCCCAAGCGCTTCGCGCCCCAGGAGGAGCCCACGAGCCGGCTCGCGCCCTGGCCCGGCCGCGCCGTGGGCCTGAACCTGACCCGCGCCGCCCTGGACGCCGCCACCAAGTACCCGTGGACGCGCGGCTCCCACCCCACCGACCCGGCCTCGCCCAAGTACGGCGTCTACGCCGACGACCTGCCGGTCTTCCGCTGGCTGCGGGCCGGCTCCCCGCCCGGGCGCAAGTGCTTCGAGGCCACCGTCATGGACTGGTCCGACGACGTGGCCTACTCCACCCACGACGTCGAGGACGGCCTCCAGGCCGGCCACATCGACCCGGCCGCCCTGCGCAGCCCGGAGGAGCGCGCCGAACTGTTCAAGGTCGCCGAGCGCTACGCCCGCGACGCCGAGCCCGAGGAGCTCGCCGCCGCGCTCGACCGGCTGCTCGCCCAGGACTGGTGGCCCGACGCCTACGACGGCACCGCCCGCGCCCGCGCCGGGCTCAAGGACCTCACCAGTCAGCTCATCGGCCGCTTCTGCCTGGCCGCCGAGCAGGCCACCCGCGCCCGCTACGGCCCCGGCCGGCTCTCCCGCTACACGGCCGAGCTGGTGGTGCCCCGGGGCGTGCGGCTGGAGTGCGCGGTGCTCAAGGCCGTCGCCGTCCGGTACGTGATGCAGCGCGACGAGCAGGCGCAGCTGCGGGCCCGCCAGCGGATCGTGATCGCCGAGCTGGCGTACGTACTGACCCAGCGCGCCCCCGAGGGCCTGGACCCGGTCTTCACGGCGATGTACCACGAGGCGGAGGACGACCGCGCCGCTCTGCGCACCGTCATCGACCAGATCGCGACCCTCACCGACGCCTCCGCCCTGGCCCTGCACGCCAACCTCGTCGGCTCCGCCTGGACGTAGGCCGTGTCTTTCGGCTCAGGCGGCCCCGGCCGGAAACCCCGGCCGCCCCAGTAGACTTCCGGGGTGGCCGGGCGGATCAGGGACGAAGACGTACAGGCGGTGCGCAGCGCACTGCCGATCGACGCGGTGGTCGGCGACTACGTACAGCTCACCAACGGTGGCGGTGGCGAGTACAAGGGCGTCTGTCCCTTCCACGACGAGAAGTCCGCCTCCTTCTACGTGAACCCCGCCAAGGGCGTCTTCCACTGCTTCGGCTGCCAGGAGAACGGCGACACCATCGCCTTCCTGATGAAGATCGAGCACTTCACCTTCGCCGAGGCCGTCGAGCGCATGGCCGCCCAGGCCGGGATCACCCTGCGCTACGAGGAGGGCGGCTACAGCCCCCGCCACCAGCAGGGCGAGCGCACCCGCCTGGTCGAGGCCCACAAGGTGGCGTCCGCCTACTACCGGGAGCAGCTGGCCTCGCCGGAGGCGGAGATCGGGCGCCGCTTCCTGGCCGAGCGCGGTTTCGACGAGGAGGCGGCGACGACCTTCGGCGTCGGCTACGCGCCCGTCGGGTGGGAGCACCTGGTCCGCTTCCTGCGCGGCAAGGGCTTCACGGACAAGGAGATCCTGCTCGGGGGCCTGGCCTCGCAGGGGCAGCGCGGCGGCCTGATCGACCGCTTCCGGGGCCGCCTGGTCTGGCCGATCCGCGACATCGCCGGCGAGGTGGTCGGCTTCGGCGCCCGCCGTCTGCGCGAGGACGACAACGGTCCGAAGTACCTGAACACCCCCGAGACGCCGATCTACAAGAAGTCCCACGTGCTGTACGGCATCGACCTGGCGAAGAAGGAGATCGCCAAGTCGGGCCGCGCGGTGGTGGTCGAGGGCTACACCGACGTGATGGCCTGCCACCTGGCCGGGGTGACCACGGCGGTGGCGACCTGCGGCACGGCCTTCGCCGAGGACCACATCAAGATCATCCGTCGGCTGCTGATGGACACCTCCCAGTACCGGGGCGAGACCGTCTTCACCTTCGACGGCGACGCCGCCGGGCAGAAGGCCGCCCTGCGCGCCTTCGAGGACGACCAGAAGTTCGCCGCCAAGACCTCCATCGCCGTCAGCCCCGGCGGCATGGACCCCTGCGAACTGCGCCTGGCCCAGGGTGACGAGGCCGTCCGGAACCTGATCGACAACCCCGTCCCGCTCTTCGAGTTCGCCCTGACCTCGGCCGTCGCCCGGCACCGCGTGGACACCCCGGAGGGGCGTTCGGCGGCGCTGGAGGAGGCGGCCCCGATCGTCGCCAAGATCAAGGACCGCTCGATCCAGCACGAGTACGCCGTCCGCCTGGCCGGCATGCTCGGCATCCTCGACGAGCAGTTCGTCGTCCGCCGGATCTCCCAGCTCGCCCGCTGGGACCGCGAGCGCCAGCAGAACCCCCGGGGCGCCGCCGCCCAGCGCCGCCCCGAGGCCGTCCAGCCGCCGAGCCCCGCCCAGCCGGCCTTCCGGCTGAACCCGCGCGACGCCGCCCAGTTCGTCGAGCGCGAGCTGCTCAAGCTGGCCCTCCAGCACCCGGACCTGGTCAGCCCGGCCTTCGACCACTACGGCGAGGACGAGTTCCCGACCCCGCCGTACACCGCCGTGCGCCAGGCCATCGCCAAGGCCGGCGGAGCCGCGTACGGGGCCACCGTGAAGGACTTCACCACTGCCGTGCGCGAGGCGTGCCCGGACGACCGGGTCCGCTCGCTGGTGACGGAGCTGACCGTGGAGCCCGTCCGCTCCCGCCGCAAGGCCGACGCGATCTACGCCGGGGAGTTCCTGGTCAAGCTGCGCCTGCTGGCCGTCGACCGCCGCATCGCGGAGGGCCGCGCCTACCTCCAGCGCCTCGGCCACCGGGCCGACGCGGAGCAGCTGCACGCGGTGCAGACCGAGCTGTGGCAGCTCCAGCAGTACGGCGATCAGCTCAAGAGCAGGGGCTCGGCGGCTCTCTAGCGCAGAAAGTCGACGCACGAGTCTCGGCCACGGAGTGTGGCGTGGCGCACACTGGTTGGCGCCCCCACCTCCGTACAGCGCGGGTCCGCCAGAGTCGCGCCCGCCCAGAGGATGCCCGTGGACCGAGGCCCAGCCGCAGCGACCGCCCCCACCGTCACCGCTACCGCCGTACCGGACCCCGTGCTCGAGCCCGAGCAGGAGCCGGAGTCCGAATCCGACCCGGAATCCGAGTCCGGGCCGGAACCTGAAGACGAACCCCGCGAGCGCGCCGCCGAGGCGGGCGACGGGCCGGCCGCCGACCTGCTGCGCCAGTACCTGCGCGAGATCGGCCGGGTGCGCCTGCTGACCGCCGCCGAGGAGGTGGAACTGGCCCGCCGCGTCGAGGCGGGCCTGTTCGCCGAGGAGCGGCTGAACGCCGACCCGCCCCCGCCCGAGCGCCTCGCCCGCGAGCTGGACTCCCTGGTGGTGCTCGGCCGGATCGCCAAGCGCCGCCTGATCGAGGCGAACCTGCGCCTGGTGGTCTCCGTCGCCAAGCGCTACGTCGGCCGCGGCCTGACCCTGCTGGACCTCGTCCAGGAGGGCAACCTCGGCCTGATCCGTGCGGTGGAGAAGTTCGACTACGCCCGCGGCTACAAGTTCTCCACGTACGCGACCTGGTGGATCCGCCAGGCGATGAGCCGGGCGCTGGCCGACCAGGCCCGCACGATCCGGGTGCCGGTGCACGTGGTCGAGCTGATCAACCGCGTGGTGCGCGTCCAGCGGGGCCTGCTCCAGGAGCGCGGCCTGGAACCCGCCCCGGCCGACATCGCCGCCGCCCTGGAACTGACCGAGGCGCGGGTGCGCGACCTGCTGAGGCTGGCCCAGGAGCCGATCTCCCTGCACACCCCGGTCGGCGAGGACGAGGACGTGGCGCTCGGCGACCTGATCGAGGACGCCGACGCCGCCTCACCGGCCGAGTCCGCGACCTTCCTGCTGCTGCGCCAGCACCTGGAGGCCGTCCTGGACACCCTGGGCGAGCGCGAGCGCCAGGTCGTCCAGCTGCGCTACGGCCTGGACGACGGCCGCCCGCGCACGTTGGAGGAGATCGGCGCCGTCTTCGGCGTGACCAGGGAGCGGATCCGCCAGATCGAGTCCAAGACCCTGGTCAAGCTCCGCGCCCACGCCTACGCCGAACAGTTGCGCGGCTACCTCGACTGAGGGCTCGGGGACTCCGAGGCCGGGGCCGCCGGGGTCGTCGGAGCCGCCGGGGCCGTCTCGCCCGGAGCGGCCGGTGTGATCGGCGGGGCCTGGGGCGCGACGGTGGCCGGAATGGACGGCGTGCCCGGGGTGGCCACGGCGGGCGTGGTGCTCGCCCCCGCGCCCGTGCCCGGGGGAGGGGTGGCCTTGCCGGTCGGGATCGGCGTGGAGTCCACCACCATGGCCAGGTTGGAGAGGACCAGGGTGCAGTCGTGCCCGGACGGCTGGAAGCCGCAGACCTGGAAGCCGATCGCCGGGTCCGCCGCGCTCAGCATCGGCGAGTAGTTGTCGTAGCCGTAGTGGATGAGCGCCGTCTCGCTGTCCCCGGTGGTGTCGGTGATCGTCGCGTAGTCCTTGGGCTCGCCCTCGGTGATCGCCGACCAGGCGGCCTCGCAGATCCGGCTGTAGCGCAGGTAGACGACCACCTTGCCGATGACCGTGGTCGCGAGCGTACGGGCGTCCCGGCCGCAGCCGGTGTTCTTCGGGTCCTTGTGCGCGCAGCCGAGCGCCTGGCAGGTCGCGACGGTGGGGACGGGCGAGGGCGGGGTGACGGTCGGGCTGGCGGTCGGCGTCAGTGTGGCCTCGGCGGCGGCCGCCCGGTCGTCCTGCTGACGCCCGACGTTGAGGCCCGCGAGCACCAGCAGGGCCGCCACCGCGACCGCGGCGGAGACCAGCACCGCCGGGCGCCGCCACCAGGCCGGTACGGGCCCGGGCTCGTCCGCGGAGGGCTCGGCAGCGGGCTCGGCGCCGGGTTCGGCGTCAGGTGCCGCGACCGGCTCGGCCGCGAGCTGAGCGTCGGCCGCGGCGGAAGCCTCCGCGGGCGCCTTCTCCAGGGAGACCTTGGGCCGCTCCTCCACCGTCCGCTGCCACAGCGCCCGCAGCGCGGGACCGTCGCACTCGACCGCCCCGACCAGCGCCTCCAGCGCCTGCTCGGTGATGCTCCGCTTGCCGTTGAGCCAGCGCTCCCAGGAGGCCCGGCTGTAGTGCGTCCGGGAGGCCAGCTCGGAGAGCGACAGCCCGGCGGCGTCCTTGATGGCCCGGAGTTCCCCGGCCAGGTCCCTCTCGGGCCCCGACAGCTCCTCGGGCAGGTCCTTCCACGCGGAACTCAATGCGGCCTTCCAAGCTGGGAGTCGGGGAGGGGCGGCGGGGCACGGGCCGTCCGGGTGTCTCCGCCTCTCCAACCTCTTCGGCCTGCCGTCTCAAACCCCAGGTCCTGGCGCTGAGACGCTCGGAAGTGTCTCACAACCCCCGGAAACGCTCGAACATTCACGCGTCTGTCAGGCACAGTTCTCTCACCGGTCCGGTTCGCCGACCGGCCGCGACGTTCGGGAGCCGACCGGTCAGCCGGATTCGGCCCGATCGCACGTCCCGTTCACCCCCACTCGACCGAGGCAGCCTCGCGGGGGGAGGCTGCCCCGGTCGGAACGGGACGCACGGCGGGGAGGGCGCTTCACCGCGCCCTCCCCGCCGTGACCACGTTCGTACGCGGCGGACGCAGGTACCGGGCGTTCAGTGGTGGAAGCCCGCCCGGGCCGGCACGCCGAGGTCCCTGAGCGGGACGGGCTGGCGCCGCAGCTCCGGCAGCAGTCGGCCGAGGTCGGCGAGCAGCAGGTCGGCGAGGTCCCGGGAGAAGCCGTTGCGGCAGACGATCCGCAGCACCGACAGGTCCTCCCGGTGCGGCGGGAACGTGTACGCGGGCACCTGCCAGCCGCGTTCGCGCAGCCGCCGGGAGACGTCGAAGACGTCGAAGGGCATGTCCTCGGTGGTCGTGAAGGCGAACACGGGGACCTCGTCCCCGCGGGTGAGCAGCCGGAAGCAGCCGAGTTCGCCGATCCGCCCGGCCAGGTACCGCGCGACCTCCCGGCTGGCGCCCTGCACGGCCCGGAAGCCCTCCCGGCCCAGGCGCAGGAACACGTAGTACTGGGCGGCCACCTGCGCGCCGGGCCGGGAGAAGTTCAGCGCGAAGGTCGGCATCTCCCCGCCGAGGTAGTTGACCCGGAAGACCAGTTCCTCGGGCAGTGCCTCCTTGTCCCGCCACAGCGCCCAGCCCACGCCCGGGTAGACCAGCCCGTACTTGTGGCCCGAGCAATTGATCGAGGCGACCCGGGGCAGCCGGAAGTCCCACACCAGCTCCGGGTCGAGGAAGGGCGCCACCATGCCGCCGGAGGCGCCGTCCACGTGTACGGGCACGTCCAGGCCCGTGCGCTCCTGGAAGGCGTCCAGGGCGGCGCAGATGTCCGCGATCGGCTCGTAGGAGCCGTCGAAGGTGGAGCCGAGCACGCCGACCACACCGATGGTGTTCTCGTCGCACAGGGCGGCGGCCTGTTCGGCGTCGAGGTGGAAGCGCTCGCCGCTCATCGGCGCGGTGCGGGCCTCGACCTCCCAGAAGGTGCAGAACTTCTCCCAGCAGACCTGCACGTTGATGCCCATCACCAGGTTGGGCCGGGCCCCGGTCGCGTAGCGGTCGGGGTTGCGGCGCATCCAGCGGCGCTTGAGGGCCATCCCGGCGAGCATGCAGGCTTCGCTGGAGCCGGTGGTGGAGCAGCCGACGGCGGCGTCCGGGTCGGGGGCGTGCCACAGGTCGGCGAGGATGGCCACGCAGCGGCGCTCCAGTTCGGCGGTCTGCGGGTACTCGTCCTTGTCGATCATGTTCTTGTCGAGGCACTCGGTCATCAGCCGGGTGGCCTGCGTCTCCATGGTGGTGGTGACGAAGGTCGCCAGGTTGAGCCGGGCGCTGCCGTCGAGCAGCAGCTCGTCATGGACGAGCTGGTAGGCGGTGTCGGCGCTGACGGGCCCCTCGCCGAGCCGGTGCAGGGGCGGGGCGAGCTCCATGGCGCCCAGCGGGTCGGAGATGCCCGTGAACGGGCCGATGCTCAGCCGGCGGTCGTCGCCGGCCCCCTTGTGCAGCGCCATCGCGTCCCGCCGCCCTTCACGCCCGTGGCCCGTCGTCGATGTCCAGCCCGGTCCACGCTGCCACCGGCGGCGGGGTGACGCATCCTCGCGGGCCCGCCCCGCGGGCTACTGCGCCTCGGGGTGGATCCGGTCCCGCGCTGCCCGGTACTGCTGGCGCACCGCCGAGCCGATCGCCAGGTCCTGGTCGCCGTCCGGCTCGACGGTCTGCGCCTCGGGCAGCTCCCACTCGGGCGGCTCGGGGGTGCCGGCCAGCGCCCAGGCGGCCTGCCGGGCGGCACCGCGCGCGGCGTGCGCCCCGGGCGGCGGCACCACGACGGGGACGCCGAACAGCATCGGCGCGACGTGCCGTACGGCGGGCAGGCGCCCGGCGGTGCCGAGCAGGAACACCCGCTTGATCTCGACGCCCTGGGCGCGCAGCACGTCCAGCGCGTCCGCGATGTTGCACAGCATGCCCTCGACGGCTGCCCTGGCGAGGTGCTGAGGGGTCATCGCCTCGGCCCGCAGGCCCGTCAGGGTGCCGGCGGCGTGCGGCAGGGCGGGGGTGCGCTCGCCGTCCAGGTAGGGCAGCAGCACCAGCCCGTACGCGCCGGGGGTGGAGTGCAGGGCGAGGTCGCCGAGCCCGTCCAGGTCGCAGCCGAGCATGGCGGCGGTGGAGCGCAGCACCTGGGCGGCGTTGAGGGTGGCGACCATCGGCAGGTGGCGGCCGGTGGCGTCGGCGAAGGAGGAGACCAGGCCGGAGGCGTCGATGACGGCCTCCTCGTGCACGGCGAAGATCGTCCCGGCGCTGCCGAGGGAGACCACGGCGTCGCCGGGGCGCAGGCCCAGGCCCAGGGCGGCGGCCATGTTGTCGCCGGTGCCGGCGGAGATCAGCAGGCCCTCGGGGGTGTGCCCGGCGGGTTCGGCGGGGCCGAGCACGTGCGGCAGCTTGAGTTCGTGGCCGAGGGCCAGTTCGACGAGGTCCTGGCGGTACTCGCCGGTGACGGGGGACCAGTAGCCGGTGCCGGAGGCATCGCCCCGGTCGGTGGTGCGGCGCTTGGGGTGGCCGAGCAACTGCCACACCAGCCAGTCGTGGGGCAGCAGCACCTCGGCGACGCGGCGGGCGTTGGCGGGCTCGAACTCGGCCAGCCAGCGCAGCTTGGCGATGGTGTACGTCGGGGCGGGCACGGCGCCGATCGCGGCCGTCCAGGCGGCGGGGCCGCCGAGGGCGTCGAGCAGCTTGGCGGCGGCGCCGCTGGAGCGGGGGTCGTTCCACAGCATCGCGGGGCGCACCAGCACCCCGCCCGCGTCCAGGCCGATCATGCCGTGCTGCTGGGCGCTGACGCCGATGGCCCGTACGCCCTCCAGCAGGCCCCCGGTGGCGGCGTCGCCGAGGGAGTGCAGCCACATCTGGGGGTCGGCCTCGCCGGGGCGCAGGTCCTGGTCCTCGGGCACGGGATGGGGCGCCTTGCCGGAGCGCAGCACCTCGCCGGTGTCACCGTCGCACGCGACGATCCGGGTGCTGGTGGTGGAGCTGTCTATCCCCGCGACGATGGCCATGTCGAGATCATGCCTCAGCCCGGCCCGGGACGCGTCCGGGCCGGGCGTGCTGTTGCCGGTTCGCGACCCGGCGTTGGGCTGTGTGTCGCCCGGGGATCACCGGCCCGTCACGGCCGGACGGTACCCCAGCCGTCCTCGCCCCCGTCGCGGGTGCGGTTGAGGTACGGCACCCGGTCCGTGACCGCGTTCGGCAGCCGGCCCCCCACCCGGTCGGCGACCGCCCCGGCCGCCTTCCCGGCGACGGCGCCGGCCTGCTGCCGGGCCCGGTCGGTGGCCCCCTGCACCGAGGGACTCTGGGCGATCTGCCGGGTGACCTTGGCGATCTGTTCGTAGCGCTCTCGCCCGGCCTTGGAGCCGAGGACGTAGCCGGCCGCGAAACCCACGGCCAACGACAGCTTCCACATGGTCGAAACCCACCCTCTCCTGGCGGCCTGCTGCCGCGTTGCCCTACCCGTTGGTCGGGACGGCGAACCGCCCGCGCCCCCAGCATCCCCGCGCGGTGCCCGGCGCGCACGGGGCGCGCCGGGTCCGGCCGGGCCGGCCGGGGAAAGCGATTGGCGGACCACCCCCCCGAGTGCGCTAATGTATGTCCCGCAGCGAACGCCGAGGAGCCCGGGAAGCCGGGGCCGGAGCGGAAGCCGATCCCCCATAGCTCAATTGGCAGAGCAGCCGACTGTTAATCGGCAGGTTATTGGTTCGAGTCCAATTGGGGGAGCTGGGAAGGAGCCCGTCAAGGCTCTCCTCCCTTGCGTGGTACGGAAGTTGTGTACCGCGATCCCGCATAGCTCAATTGGCAGAGCAGCCGGCTGTTAACCGGCAGGTTTTTGGTTCGAGTCCAAATGCGGGAGCTGCGCCGGGCCCGCCCGGTGACTGCTCAGAGCGAAGGCCCCTCGGACGACCGGGGGGCCTTCGTGTTGCCCCCGTGTCGCCCTCGTCACACCGCGCTCGTCACACCGCGCTCGTCACGCGGCGCACGGACCTCGCCGCACCGCGCCCGCTCAGGTGGTGGCCTGCCGGTACAGGTCGGCGACCCGCTGGTCGAAGGTCACGCTGTACGAGGTGTCCGGGCTGTTCCCGCCGCCCTCGTAGCCGCCGATCACCCCGATCACCGTCCCGTCGCCGGTCACCCACGGGCTGCCGCTGGTGCCGTCGGTGTAGCCGCCGCAGTCGAATCGTTCCTGCGTGGGGCTCTGGGAGCGGGTCCTCACCGCGCAGGTGATCGGCTCGTCGCTCTCGTTCGGGTAGCCGGTCACGGAGACGGCCAGTCCGAAGCCCTTCCCGGTGGCGATCGGGTTGCCGCCCACCGCGTCCTCGATCTGCCGGCCGCCCGTGCCGCGGACCGTGACGAACGCGACGTCGTACTCGGGGTCGGCGTCCTCCGCCCAGCGCGGGTCCACGGTGACCGACTGCACCGGCCAACTCCCGTACGGGGAATAGCCGTTGCGGTAGCCCGGGGTGAACACCAGGCCGTCCAGCAGTCCGACCTCGTGGCTCTGCACGCAGTGCGCGGCGGTCACCAGCAGATTGCGGGCCGGGCTGTGCACGACGCTCGCGGTGCAGGCGCGCGGGCCCTGCGCGGTGTGGACGGAGAGGGTGCCGACACGGTCCCGGGCAGGGCTCTGCTGCGCCACCTCGGCGGTGGGCGCCGTCCGGTCGTCCTGCCCGCCGCAGGCGGCGACGGCGGCCAGCAGCAGTGCGGCCGACAGCGGGGCCGTCAGCGAGGCCGTGCGGGCCGCGCTCGCGGGCCGTGCCGGGCGGGGGGCCATCGGGGGCTCCGTCTCGTTCCTCGGGGCGGGCACCGGGGCCGTGCGTTCCGCCGTTCGTGAGGAACATCTACCAGCCCGGGCCCGGCGACGCCACCGCCGGGTGCGGCAGAGCCGCGGCTCAGCCCGTCGCCCGGTCGTAGAGGGCCTGGACGCGGTCGCCGAAGTAGCTGCTGTACGAGGTGTTGGGGTCGTCCCCGCCCTCCTGGTAGCCGCCGATGACGCCGACCACGGTGCCGGTGCGGGTGCTCGGGTCGAAGTCGGTGACCCAGGGGCTGCCGCTGGTGCCGCCGGTGTAGTCGGGGCAGTCGATCCGCAGCTGGGTGGGGCTCTGCTCGGTGGTCCTGTTGGAGCAGGTGATCGGGACCTCGCTGCTGCCCGGGTAGCCGGTGACCCGCACGGAGAGGTCGTAGCCGAGGTTGACGCCCAGTTTGTTGGCGCCGAGCACCTGCTGCACCTGCAGCCCGTTCTGGGCCTGGACGACGGCGAAGGCCACGTCCATGTCGGGGTCGGCGCCGTTCTTCCAGGCGTCGTCGACGGTGACGGCCAGCAGCGGCCACACCCCGCTCGGGGTCTCGCCGTCGCGGTAGCCGGGGACGAAGACCAGGTCGCTGCGCTGGCCGAGCTTCGGGTCCCAGACGCAGTGGGCGGCGGTGACCACCAGGTTGAGCCCGGCACTGTCCACGACGCTGGCGGTGCAGAAGTGGTCGCCGTCCGCGTTGCGGGTGAACACGGCGCCGACCAGCCCGTTGAGCACGTTCGGCTTGGCGGTGCGGGTGACCCCGGTCCTGCCGGCCGCCGCCCCCTTGAACCGCTGCTTGCTCCAGCCGTGGTTGCTGCCGGACGCGATGCCGCCGGACGCGGTGGCGGGCGCCGAACTGACGGTCGCGGTGGCCGCGCCCGGCCGCGCCGCGGTCGTGCAGCCGGCCGCGGCGAGCACCAGCAGCAGCGCCCCTGCCGCCGCACCCGCCCCACGCATCGTCATCCGCCCAGGCTGCCCTGTCCGCCCCCGCCGCCGCCACCCGGGGGTCCTCCGTCCGGAGAGGCGCGCACCCCCGGCTACCCGTGTGCGCCCCCGGCGCGCACCACCGGTGATCGACCGGCTATGCTGCCCGGAGCGGCCTTCCGGGGCCGCGCACTGCTGCTGCGGCCGCCAAGGGCCCGCGCGGCGAACCGGGGCGGTAGCTCAGCCGGTTAGAGCAGGGGACTCATAATCCCTTGGTCGTGGGTTCGAGTCCCACCCGCCCCACCTCTCACTCCGACGTTTCGTCGGATGAAAAGCCCGTCCGACCAGGTGATTCCTCCCTGGCCGCACCACTCCCAGGCTAGATCAGCCACCCCCGCGAACCCCTCCCGCCACGCCGTCAGGCGCTGCGCGGGTGGGTGGCGGCGCGGGTGAGGTCGTGGGCGAGGCGGGGGGTGGGGCGGGGGATCTCGCCGTGGTGCTGGTCGTCGGAGTCGACGGGGAGCTGGTGGACGACGGCGGCGACCCGGGGCGGCAGGCTCAGGGACAGGCCCCGGTGGCAGGCGGCGAGGGTGTCCTGCCAGACCGCGGGGGGCAGCGGGCTGGTGGGCCAGGAGGCGCTGCGGTCGGCGCCGCCGGGCAGGTCGGTGGTGAGCTGGTCGGCCTGTTCGCGCCAGTACTCGGCGTCGCGGAACTCGCCCCGGCTGGCGTGTTGCAGGGACAGGCAGCTGGCGGCGGTGGCGTTGCCGCCGCCGGCGGCGAACTGGAGCCAGAACTGGCAGGCGTCGTGGTGCCCGGTGAGCCAGAGCAGCGCGCCCAGCACCAGCGCGCCGCCGGGGTGGACACGGTGGCTGTCGGCGAGGGAGTCCAGGGAGCTGGCGGCCGCCGGCTGGGCGATCACCAGGGTGGCGGCGAGGTCGAGTTCGTGACGGGCCTGGGCGTGCGCGGCGCCCATCGGCGCCGGGGGGCGCAGCAGGTGGCGCAGGTCGGGGCCGGGCGTGACGGGCAGGGCGGTGGTGGGCAGCGCGGTGTGGCGGTCGGGCGGGGTGGCCGTCCGGTTCTCGCGTCCGTGGGTCACCGCCTCTCCTCCAGCGCGGCGGTGTCGGAGCCCAGGAGGCGGTGGAGCTTGTCGAGGCCCTGGACGGCGGCGGACCGGGCGCCGGCCTCGGTGATGCCGAGGTGCACGGCGATCGCGGGGTAGGCGAGGCCGAGCACGTAGCGCAGGACGATCACGTCGTACTGGCGCTCCGGGAGGCGCAGGATCGCCGCGTGGAGGCGCTCGTGGTCGCCGAGGCCGGGCGGGGCGAGCTCCTCGCAGGGCCAGGCGTTGCGCAGGGCGCGCTCCCAGTCGGGCAGGACGGCGCGGGGAGGGGCGGTGCCGGCGTCCGTCCACAGGGCGAGGTCGGCGACGTGCCGCTTGGCGACCATCCAGGCGTAGCCGGCGGGTGCGGGCTCGCGCAGGGCGGCCGCCCACAGGTGCCGCAGCTCCTCGCGGATGTCGCGGACGGCCCGTTCGATGAGCCGGTGGTCGTGCAACCGGGCCCGGGCCAGCCCCCGCCAGGCCCGTTCGTGCTCGTCGCAGAACACCTCGTAGGACAGTCGGTGGGCGCGCACGGCGGACGTCCACTCGTCGTCGCTGGTCAAGGAACCTCCTGCTGCGGCGAACTGCCGTATGTCGTGCGTACATTCAATCCTGATGAAACGACAAAGGGTAAGACGATCTCAAATCTGCCCGCTTCGGTCTGTATGTGATGATCGATCACTTGACACTGCGTCACCGTTGACCGGTTCCGATCGGGCGGGCTCGACCCGGCCCTGTTGCGGCAGAGCCTTTGGGTCGGGGATGCTCGGAGGGTTCACGCAGGCGGCACGAGGGGGAAACGGATGACGGCCGAACGGGACGGCGACGAGGGCACGGCCACCGCTCCGGACGTGGAGATCAACCTCGCCATAAACCGGCCGCACTCGGCGCGGATGTACGACTACTTCCTGGGCGGCGTCACCAACTTCGCCCCCGACCGCGAGGCCGCCGCGCAGGCCCTGTCGGTCTTCCCGCAGGCCAGGCACGCGGCCCGGGCCAACCGGGCGTTCATGCGCCGGGCCACCCGCGCCCTCGCCCGCTCGGGCATCACCCAGTTCCTCGACATCGGCACCGGCATCCCGACCTCGCCCAACCTGCACGAGGTCGCCCAGGGCGTCGAGCCGGGCAGCAGGGTCGTCTACGCCGACAACGACCCGATCGTCCTCACCCACGCCCAGGCGCTGCTGCGCAGCGCCCCCGAGGGCCGCACCGCCTACGTCCAGGCGGACGTGCGCGAGCCCGCGGCCGTGCTGGAGGCCGTCCGCGAGACGGGTGTGCTGGACTTCACCCGGCCGATCGCCCTGAGCCTGGTCGCCCTGCTGCACTTCGTCCCGGACGGCGCCCACGAGATCACCGAGACCTTCAAGGACGCCCTGACGGCGCGCGGCTCCGCCCTGGTGATCAGCCACCTGACGCCCGAGTACTCCCCGGAGGAGACGGAGCGGATCTGCCAGGTCTACGCCGTGGCGGGCAACCCCGTCCGGGCGCGCACCCCGGGCGAGTTCGCCGGGTTCTTCGCGGGCTGGGACCTGCTCGACCCGGGGGTCGTCTCCACCCCGCGCTGGCGCCCCGAGCCGGGCGACGAAGCCTTCACCGACGCCGAGGCCGCCTGCCTGGGCGCCATCGCCGTCCGCCCGTAACCGGGCCTCGACTCCCCCCGGCGCCCCCGGGCCGGCCATCCGCCGGCCGGGGGCGCCTTTCGTGCGTCCGGGAACGGCTCTGGCCCGCTGGGCGGCGGACGACCTGCGCAGGGCCAACGCCCAGATCGGGTTCCTGCTGCGCCGCGCGCTCACCGACGCCGGCCGCATGCCCGGCGCCGCCGCCCGCCTTCCCCGGCGCGGCCGCCCACCCGAGCAGAGCCCGGAGACCGGCGACACCGACACCGACTGACCGGGCGATCCACCCGCACGAGCCTGCGGGCCGCCCGGAGGGGAGGCGGTCCGCACGAAGGGGGGAGAGCGTGGAACCCGACCGCCGAAGGCCGCAGGGCCGCCACCCGATCCCGGGGTGGCGGCCCTGCGGCCTTGATGCGTACGGGCGGGTCAGCCCAGCCTGAGCGGTTCGGCGACCAGCGTGCCGTGGGCGTCGCGCTTGAGCTGCCAGACGTCCAGGTTGGGGTGCTTGCCCTTGGCGGCCAGCGCCTTCAGCTCGGCGATCTGCTTGTCGTCGTCGAGGTAGAAGCGCAGCGGGTCCGGCCAGGTGTCGGCGACGTTCAGGATCTCCTGGGCGGGGCGGGCGGTGAGCGTCCACGCCCAGGGCTTCCAGGACTTGCCCTGGTCCTTGTTGAGCACGCCGAGCCAGAGGTTGTCCTCGACCGAGCCCCAGTCCGCGGCCGGGTCGCCCCAGGCCCGGTGGCCGGCCAGCGAGACCGCGATCTTCGGGTGGCCGGCCGGCTGGGAGCGGTAGATGGTGTCGACCCGCTCGGCGACGTCCCAGCGGGCCTGGGCGCCGCGGATCATCTGCCGGCCCGGGCTGCCGTCCCAGCCGGCCGCAGAGCTGACGTCCGGCTGGCTGTCGGAGATCACGGCGAAGGTCAGCACGCCGGTGGTCGCCAGGACGGCGATGCCCGTGCGCAGGCCCGCCCGCCGCGCCGGACGGGAGGCATCGCCGGCGCCGGCCAGGAACCGGCGGCCGAGCAGCGGGAGCAGGGCGGCGGCCATGGTGACCAGGCCGATCACCAGCAGCTGGTGGAGCAGCTTCTCGTAGAAGTAGGAGGTGCCGTTGGTCTTCCAGACCTGGTAGCGCATCAGCCCGTAGCACAGTGCCACGATCGCGCCGCCGGAGACCAGCGCCACCCGCCGGGCGCGGTTGGCGCGCGCCGCCGGGGTCAGCAGCACCACGACGGTGGCGGCCACGAGCGGGAAGAGCACGTGCCGGCCGACCGGGCCGATGCCGCCCTGGAGGGTCAGGGCGTCGGCGGAGCCCGCCTCCGTGTTGCGGTTGAGGAAGATCGGGAGCAGCGCGAACGCGCCGGTCACGGCGGAGGCCGCCAGGACGCTCACCCAGTGCCGCTTCCACAGGCGCAGGTGGACGGCCGCCCAGCCGAGCACGGTGATACCGGCGGCCGGCAGCAGCAGGTAGTGGCCGAAGGAGATGCCGACCGTCAGTGCGCCGAGCACGACGACCTGCTCGTGTATTCGGCCCAGCGGGCGGATGGCGACGGCCACCAGCACGGCCAGCAGGCCCAGGGCGAAGATCTCGCTGATGAAGCCGTTCATGTACATCTTCGGCATCTCGGCGACCAGCAGGAAGGCGGTGACGGGCAGCATCAGCGCCGCGGTGCGCCAGCCGCGCAGCGCGGGCCCGGCGGCCCGGCGAACGGCCCACAGGATGGCCACGATCATCGCCGCGAACATCACCGTGTAGAGCACGACGAACAGCGACACCTGGTCCGGGCCCGGGAGCCGCTCGGGCTTGCCGTACAGGAAGGTGGTGAGCACCGCCGCCATCAGGTGGCTGCCCTGCGGGTAGGTGGCCAGGCCCTGCTGGACGGTCTCGACCGCCTTGTCCTGGTGCAGCGAGGCGAGGCCGCCGAACCTCAGGATGCTGTCGTAGAGGGCGATGTGCCGGCCGAGGTCTTCCGCGCGGAAGATCAGCGCGAGGCGCTCGACGGCGCTGCGCTGGAGCACCGGGTACAGGGAGAAGGCGAACGCGAAGCCGGAGCAGAGCAGCAGCGGGATGTCGCGGGTCGGCACCAGGGCGCGCAGCCGGGCGCCGAGCGGGAGCGCCTTACGGGCGGGCGCCGGGCCGCGCACGGCCCGGACGGCGACCACGACGACGGCGGTCGTCTCGGCGAGGGCGAGCGGGTTGAGCCCCCACGGCCAGCGGCTGGCGACCACGCCGAGCGCGCAGGTCCAGCCGATGAGGGTGACCCCGGAGATCATCACCCGGTCGAACGCGGAGGCGGAGGACCGGATGAGGGTGGCGGCGGCGCCCCAGATCACCAGCAGGCCGAGCAGGTCGGCCTTCACCAGGTGCAGCAGCGGGGGGAGCCCGAGCAGCAGGAGGGCGAACCACAGCAGGCTCCTGTCCCACCGCCCCCGGCCTGGGCGGACGCCCTTCGTGCCGGGTGACGGAGAGGCGGCAGAGTCTCCTGTCGTCTCTGTCACATCGGATGGCGCGAGCGGCACGGTATTCCCCCCACAAGACGAAAGGTTCTCTGGTGTTCGAAGGCCCGTTCGGGGACTCTCCGGGTCATATAAGTGTGAAGCATCGCTCCGCCCGCCGCGGACGCGGGGTTGCGCGGGGGGTGACCGTTCCGGTGCCCCCAACAGGGGACGCGCCGCCCACACCGGGGTTGCGGCCGTTACCGACTCTTTACCTCGCGGTGCGGCATCCGGGGCCTCGTATCCTGGCCGGATGCTCGAACCCGCCCTGCTGCCGACCCCGCTCGTGGACTGCACCGACGAGGTGTTCGCCCGGGCCGGGGTGGAGCTGAGGCTCAAGCGGGACGATCTGCTGCATCCGAGCGTGCCCGGCAACAAGTGGCGCAAGCTCGCGCCGAACCTGGCCGCCGCCGTCGAGGGCGGGCACCGCCGGCTGCTGACCTTCGGCGGGGCGTACTCGACCCATCTGCGGGCGGTCGCGGCGGCCGCCGCCGCGCTCGGGCTGGAGAGCGTCGGGCTGGTGCGCGGGGAGGAGCTGGCCGGCCGGCCGCGCAACTGGTCGCTGGCGGCGGCCGAGCGGGCCGGGATGCGCCTGGAGTTCCTCACCCGCGCCGAGTACCGGGAGGCCACCGGCCGGGCGGAGACGGACGCGGAGGCGGGGGACGGCGGGCCGTGGCGCCGCTGGGAGCCCTGCCTGGTGCTCCCCGAGGGCGGCTCCAACGCGCTGGCCGTGACCGGGGCCGCCGCGATCCCGGCGGAGCTGCCGGGCCTGGGCGGGCGCGACGTGGTCTGCTGCCCGGTCGGCACCGGCGGCACCCTGGCCGGGATCGCCGCCGCACTGCCGCCGGGCGCGCGGGCGCTGGGGGTGGCGGTGCTGCGCGGGGGAGAGGGGTACCTGGAGGCGGAGGTCGCCCGGCTGCACCGGGCCGCCTACGGGCGGGAGTTCGCGAACTGGCGGATCGAGCACGGGCACCACGGTGGCGGCTACGGCCGGGTGCCGGCCGAACTCGCGGCCTTCGCCGCCGGGTTCGAGCAGCGGCACGGCGTCCCGGTGGAACTGCGGTACGTCGCCAAGCTGCTGGCCGCACTGGCCGGCCTGACCGCCGCCGGGGCCTTCCCCCGCGGCACCCGGCTCACCGCCGTGGTCACGGGCCTGCCGGACCCCGTCTGAGATCCGGCAGGTTCAGCGGGTGCGCGTTCGCGTCGTCCGAAGGTTTCGCGTCATCCGAAGGTCAGGTTGGCGCACGGGTCGGTGTCGGCGCCGCGGATGTTCTCCGCTATCCCGGTCGGCATCGTGCTGGGCACGCCCGGCGAGGCCGGGGTGGCCCCGGGGGCGGGGCTCAGGCCGGGGCTGGGCGCGGAGGCGGCCTCCGGCTTGGTGACGGCCTCCGGCCTGGCGCCGCCGGCGGGCTGGTAGTCCGCGCCGAGGGTGACGGTGACCGAGTCGGCGCCCGGCAGCTCGACCATGGCGGCCCCGGGGAAGACCGCCGCGACCTGGGCGGCCACCGCCTTGCGCGCCGGGTCGTACGTGATCTCGGTGTGCTGCTTCCCGGGTTCGTTGGCGCCGAGCACGATGTTCTGGAACCCGTGCGCCTGGAGCGCCTTCGAGCCGGTGCCGGCCAGCCCGGAGGTGCCGACGCCGTTGACGACGGTGATCGGGGCGGAAGCCTGCTCGGCGGTCAGCGGCGCGGTGGCGCCGGGGGTGGTGGCGGTGGCGCTGGGGGAGGAGGTCACCTGGCCCGTGCCCGCGGTGGTGTGCCCGTCGAGGGTGCGGTCCTCGCGCAGCAGCTTCCACAGGGTGTCGGCGTCCGGCTGGACGAGCCGCACCCGGTCCCCGGCGAAGCGCCAGGGGGCGGTGACGAAGGTGACGTCGGAGAGCTGGATGTCGGAGAGCGAGCGGGCGAAGTCCACCAGCTTCGACGCCGTACCGAGCCCCTCGTCGACGGTGAGCGACTGGGTGGCCGCGTCGGCCAGCGGCAGCAGGGTGGTGAGCGAGAAGCCCTGGCCCTGCACCTTGCGGATCATCGAGGAGAGGAACGCCTGCTGGCGCTTCATCCGGCCTATGTCGGAGTTGTCGCCGATGCCGTGGCGCGCTCGCAGGTAGTCCACGGCGGACTGGCCGGAGAGCTTCTGCATGCCCTTCTTGAGGTGTATCCCGTACTCGTTGACGTCGTTGGGCACGCAGGCGTCCACGCCGCCCAGCGCCTCGGACATCGCGGCGGCGCCCTTGAAGTCGACCACGATGGTGTGGTCGATCCGCAGCCCGGTCAGCGACTCCACGGTGTTCTGGGTGCAGGCCGGGTTGCCCTTGGCGAGCTCACCCACGCTGAACGCCGAGTTGAACATCTGGTCGGTGCGCGGCTTGGTCCAGGTGCCGTTCGCCAGCTTGCAGGAGGGGATGGTGACCAGGGTGTCGCGGGGTATGGAGACGCCCACCGCGTGCTTGTGGTCGGCGTAGACGTGGATCAGGATCGCGGTGTCCGAGTTGCCCACGCCCTCGTCGCCGCCGCCGAGGGAGTTGTTGCCGTTGTCGCGGGTGTCGGAGCCGAGCAGCAGGAGGTTGACCGGCACCTGGGCGCCGGGGGAGGCCGGGACGGGCGCGGGCGGGCGCTCGGTGGCGACGCCGCCGGCGTCGAAGGTGGTGATGTTGCTGTTCAGGCGGTTGTAGAACCAGGCTCCTACGCCCGCCACCGACAGCACCAGTACGGCGGCCAGGCCGATGGCGGTCCGCAGAAAGCGGCGCCGGCGCGTGCTGCTGCTCATCCTCCGTGGCCCCCCGTCCTCAGGTGTTCTCTCGTTCGACATTCGAACGTTAGACGTTCCGAAGGGCCGTTCGGTTACCCCCGACGGGTGCCCGGATCCCCGTCCGGGCCTGTGATGCTGGTCACGCGCCCGGTCCGGAGGCCCCCGCGAGCATCCGTTGCAGCAGGTCGCGCAGTACGGCCCGCTCGTCCTGGCCGAGGGCGGCCAGCGGCTCGCGGGCGAAGTTCAGCGACTCGCGCAGCTCCTCGGAGGCGGCGGCGCCGGTCTCGGTGGCGGCGACCAGCTTGACCCGGCGGTCGTGCTGGTCGGCGGCCCGGGTGACGAAGCCGCGGGTCTCGAGCCGGTCGACGATGCCGGTGATGTTGGAGGGCTCGCAGCTGAGGGTCTGGGCGATCTGGCGCATCGGCATCGGGCCGCGCCGCAGCAGGGCGAGCACCTTGGCCTGGGCGCCGGTGAGGGAGCGGGCCGCGGCGGCGTCCTCGTACTCGCGGTGGAAGAGCGCGACCAGGTTGGCCATCAGGTCGACGACCTCGCGGGTGATCTCGTCGGACTGCGGCGCGGTGGCCTGGGTCGGCATGTTCTCCATGGTGCAGAGTCTACCTGAAAAGTTTAGATGGTGAACCTTTCATGTCCATCGCTACTTCGGCCGCTCAACCTTTCACGGCTGATCCACCGTCAGGACCGCTGCCCCGAACCAGGGGGGCGCGCGGGGCGGTTCGCGTGCACGGCGCAGGGCGTCGGGCCTCACTACCGCATTCCGGCCGGATTCGAAAGTGCGTCATCCATCGTGCGGACGGGCGCGGTACGGTGGTCCCGCCCGACGTTGGGGCCGTTCGGGGGAGAGATCCGGCCGAGGGGTGGACCTCGTTGAGGATTCGACTAGCATTGAGCGAAAGCCTGTCCGTTTTGCTCAATTTAGTCGCTTAATGTCGGCTAACGTGGGTAACTGTGGATCACCTGCAGGCACGAGGCAGCTGGGGAAGGCGACCCTCGTCCACAGCCTGGAGGTCCCGGTGACGACACGTGGAGTTCTCTACATCCACTCCGCGCCCCGCGCGCTGTGCCCGCACGTCGAGTGGGCCGTCGCGGGGGTGCTCGGTGTACGGGTGAGTCTGGACTGGATCCGCCAGCCGGCCGCGCCCGGGCACTGGCGTGCCGAACTCTCCTGGACGGGGGAGTCCGGCACCGCCTCGAAGCTCGCCTCCGCGCTGCGCGGCTGGCAGTTGATGCGGTACGAGGTGACCAGCGAGCCCTGCGCCACGGCGGAGGGCGAGCGCTACAGCAGCACGCCCACGCTCGGCATCTTCCACGCCGTCACGGGCATCCACGGCGACATCCTCATCCCCGAGGACCGGCTGCGCGCCGTCCTGCTGCGCGCCCGCAGCGAGGGCGCCGACCTGGAGGCCGAGATCTCCCGGCTGCTGGGCAAGCCCTGGGACGACGAGCTGGAGCCCTTCCGCTACGCGGGCGAGGGCGCCCCGGTGCGCTGGCTTCACCAGGTGGTCTGACAGGTGCTCTGACAGGTGTTCCGACCTTCCGCATGCGGACGGCAAGGGGCCGGTGCTCGCGATGAGCACCGGCCCCTTGCCGTACGGGCGGGTCAGCGGGTGCGGAAGGCCAGCACCACGTTGTGGCCGCCGAAGCCGAACGAGTTGTTCAGCGCGGCGATGCGGCCCTCGGCGGGCAGCGCGCGGGCCTCGTCGCGGACGATGTCGGCCTCGACGTCGTCGTCCAGCTCCTCGACGTTGATGGTCGGCGGGGCCAGGCGGTGGTGCAGGGCCAGCACGGTGGCGACGGTCTCGATGCCGCCGGCGCCGCCCAGCAGGTGACCGGTCATCGACTTGGTGGCGGAGACGGCGATGTGGTCCAGGTCCTCGCCCAGCTCCTTGCGCAGCGCCTTCAGCTCGGCGGTGTCGCCCTGCGGGGTCGAGGTGGCGTGCGCGTTGACGTGCACGATCTCGGCCTTGCTCAGGTCGTTGCGCTCGAACAGGTCGGCCAGCGCGCGGGCCACGCCGGCGCCGGTCGGCTCGGGCTGGGCGATGTGGTGGGCGTCCGAGGACAGGCCCTGGCCCACGGCCTCGCAGTAGATGCGGGCGCCGCGCGCCTCGGCGTGCTCCAGCGACTCCAGCACGACCACGCCCGCGCCCTCGCCCAGCACGAAGCCGTCGCGGGCCTTGTCGTACGGGCGCGAGGCACCCTCGGGGTCGTCGTTGTTCTTGGACATCGCCATCATGCTGGCGAACGCGGCGATCGGCAGCGGGTGCATCGCCGCCTCCGTGCCGCCGGCCACCACGACGTCGGCGCGGCCGGTACGGATCATCTCGATCGCGTAGCCGATCGCCTCGGCGCCGGAGGCGCAGGCCGAGACCGGGGTGTGCACGCCGGCGCGGGCGCCGACCTCCAGACCGACGTTCGCCGCCGGGGAGTTGGGCATCAGCATCGGCACGGTGTGCGGGGAGACCTTGCGGGCGCCCTTCTCCCGCAGGATGTCGTACTGGTCGAGCAGGGTGGTCACGCCGCCGATGCCGGAGGCGATGACGGTGCCCAGGCGCTCGGGGGCGAGCTTGGAGGACTCGTCGGTGGCCGGGGTCTCGAAGCCGGCGTCGGCCCACGCCTCGCGGGCGGCGATCAGCGCGAACTGGGCCGAGCGGTCCAGCTTGCGGGCCACCGGGCGGGGCAGGATCTCGCCCGGCTCGACGGCGACGCGCGCCCCGATCCGGACGGGCAGCTCGGCCGCCCACTCCTCGGTCAGGGCCGCCACTCCGGAGCGCCCGGCGACCAGGTTCTCCCAGGTGGTGGCGGCGTCGCCGCCCAGCGGCGTGAAGGCGCCGAGACCCGTGACGACCACGGTACGGTTTTCAGCGGTCACTGGTTCTTCTTCTCTCACGTTGTGCGGGTTCGGCGGCGAGCCGGGGAAGTGGGCCCGGCCGGGCGCCCGGTGGGGCGTCCCGGCCGGCAGGTCGGCCCGGCTCGCGGGGAGCCGGACCGGGAGATCGAACGTGTCGAACGATCAGGCGGCGGCGTTGGCGATGATGTACGCCACCGCGTCGCCGACGGTCTTCAGGTTCTTGACCTCGTCGTCCGGGATCTTGACGTCGAAGCGCTCCTCGGCGGCCACGACGACCTCGACCATGGACAGCGAGTCGACGTCCAGGTCGTCGGTGAAGGACTTGTCCTCCTGGACGTCCTCGACCGGGATGCCGGCGATCTCGTTGACGATCTCGGCGAGACCTTCCAGGACCTCGGCCTTGTCCTTAGCCATACTGGCTGCTCCTCTTCGGTGTTGAACGTGTCCGGCCGTCGACCGGGCACGGGCTTGTGGGTGAGTGGGTGGGGCGAAACGCGCCTAGGGGAGCGTAACGACTGTCGCCGCGTAGACGAGACCCGCCCCGAACCCGATGATCAGCGCGAGATCCCCGCTGCGGGCCTCGCCACTCTCCAGCATGCGCTCCATCGCCAGCGGGATGGAGGCGGCGGAGGTGTTGCCGGTCTCGGCGATGTCGCGGGCGACCGGCACCGTGGCGGGCAGCTTGAGGGCCTTGATCATGGCGTCGGTGATGCGCATGTTGGCCTGGTGCGGGATGAAGGCGCCCAGGTCCGCGGCGCTGATCCCGGCGGCGTCCAGCGCCTGCTGGGCCACCTTGGCCATCTCCCAGACCGCCCAGCGGAAGACCGGCTGGCCCTCCATGCGCAGGGCCGGCCACTTGAGCTCGTCGCCCGCGCCGTTGACGGCGTCCGGCTTGGCGAACGCGGTGTCCCAGGCGACGGTCTGCGAGATGACGTCCGCCTGCGAGCCGTCCGAGCCCCAGATCAGCTTGCCGATGCCGGGGACGTCGGACGGGCCGACCACCGCGGCGCCGGCGCCGTCGCCGAAGATGAACGCGGTCGAGCGGTCCGACTTGTCGGTCAGGTCGCTGAGCCGCTCGACGCCGATCACCAGCACGTACTCGGCGTTGCCGCCGCGGATCATGCCGTCCGCCACGCCCAGGCCGTAGCCGAAGCCGGCGCACGCGGCCGAGATGTCGAAGGCCGGGGCCGTGCCGCAGCCGAGGCGCAGGGCGATCTCGGTGGCGATGGCGGGGGTCTGCTTCAGGTGCGAGACCGTCGCGACGATCACGCCGCCGATCTGGTCGGGGGAGATCCCGGCCTGGGCGATGGCCTTGCCGGCGGCCTGCACCGACATCTCGGCGACGGACTCCTCCGGGCCGGCCCAGCGGCGCTGCTCGATGCCGCTGCGGGTGCGGATCCACTCGTCGGAGGAGTCGATCCACTCCAGCACCTCGGCGTTCGGGATGACCCGGGCCGGGCGGTAGCCGCCGACGCCGTGGATGCGCGAGTACCGCGCACCTTCGGCCGGGCGGATCTGGGGCTTGCTCATGCCTGGTTCTCCTGCTCCTGCCCGCCGTGCTCCTCGACCAGGGCACGGGCCTTGTCGAGATCGGCGGGGGTCTTGACGGCCAGGGTGGCCACGCCCTTCAGGTTGCGCTTCAGCAGCCCGGTGAGGGTGCCGGCCGGGGACAGCTCGATGACGGCGGTGGCGCCGAGCTGCCCGAGGGTCTCCATGCAGAGGTCCCAGCGGACGGGGTTGGAGACCTGCGACACCAGGCGCGCGAGCACCTCGGTGCCGGAGGTGACGACCTGGCCGTCCTTGTTCGACACGTAGCGGACCTGCGGATCGGCCACCGTCAGGGTCGGGGCCAGCTGGGCCAGCCGCTCGACGCCCGGGGCCATGTGCTCGGTGTGGAAGGCCCCGGCGACCTTGAGGGCCACCAGCTTGGCGCCCGCCGGCGGGTCGGCCTTGAGGGCCTCCAGCTGGTCGAGCGTGCCGGCGGCGACGATCTGGCCGCCGCCGTTGTTGTTGGCCGCGGTCAGGCCGTGCTCGGCCAGCTTCGCCGCGACGACCTCCGGGTCGCCGCCGAGGACGGCGATCATGCCGGTCTCGGTGACGGCGGCGGCCTGGGCCATGGCCTGGCCGCGCTCGCGCACGAAGGTCAGCGCGTCGTGGGCGTTCAGCACGCCCGCGCCGGCGGCGGCGGTGATCTCGCCGACGCTGTGGCCGGCCACGGCGCCGACCAGCTTGCGGGCGACGGCCTCGTCAGGGAAGAGCTCACGGGCGGTCATCAGACCGGCGGCGACCAGCAGCGGCTGGGCGACGGCGGTGTCCTTGATCTCCTCGGCGGAGGCCGCGGTGCCGGCGTGCACCAGGTCCAGACCGGCCACGTCCGACCAGCGGCGCAGACGGTCGGCGACACCGTCGAGTTCGAGCCAGGGGCTGAGGAAACCGGGGGACTGGGCACCCTGTCCAGGGGCGACGATTACGAGCACGGTTCAACCCTCTCTCGCCAGGCGCCCGGGGGCGGGTAGGCGACGGTAACGAAGAAAACCATCCGGGATTGTATGGTCCCTACACTCGGGTTCAGCTCGGCTCCCCGGTGGCGGCGAGCCTGCCGAGGGCGAGGGCGATCCGGAGGGTGAAGGCCGAACGTACGTCGGAGGGGGCGTACCCCGTGACGTCGGTCACACGTCGTAGCCGGTAGCGCACCGTGTTGGGGTGCACGAAGAGCATCCGGGCCGCTCCCTCCAACGAGGAAGCCTGTTCCAGATAGACACTCAGCGTCTCGAGGAGTGCCGATCCGGCCTCGTCGAGCGGTGTGTAGATCTCCTCCACCAACTGGCGCCGGGCGGCCTGGTCCCCGGCCAGGGCGCGCTCGGGCAGCAGGTCGTCCGCCAGCACCGGGCGGGGGGCGTCCGGCCAGGCGGCGCAGGCCCGCAGGCCCGCCGCGGCGGCGTGGGCGGAGCGGGTGGCCGACAGCAGGTCCGGCACGGTCGGGCCGATGACCACCGGGCCGGGCGCGAACTGGCCGATCAGCGCCCTGGCCGCGTGCACCGGCTCCTTCTCGCCGCCCACCACGACCACCAGGCGCTTGCCCAGCACCCCGGTCAGCACGTGCAGCTTGGCGTAGCGGGCGGCCCGGCGGATCGCCTCCACCACCAGCTCGCTGTCGCCGTCCGGCGCGCTGCCCATCACCACCCGGACCTGGCTCGGCTGGCCCCAGCCGAGCGCCGCCGCCCGGGACAGCACGCCCTCGTCGGCGTCGCCGGACAGCAGGGAGTTGACCACCAGCGCCTCCAGGCGGGCGTCCCAGGCGCCGCGCGCCTCGGCCGCCTGCGCGTACACCTGGGCGGTGGCGAAGGCGATCTCGCGGGCGTACACGAGCACCGACTCGCGCATGTCCGCCTCGTCGCCGGGGGCGGCCACCTCCTCGATGGCCTCCTCCATCACCTCGATCGTGGTGCGGATCAGCTCCACGGTCTGGCGCAGGGTGATCGCCCTGGTCAGCTCGCGGGGGGCGGTGCCGAAGACGTCGGTGGAGATCGCCTGCGCGGTGTCCGGGTGGCGGTACCACTCGGTGAAGGCGGCGATGCCGGCCTGGGCGACCAGGCCGATCCAGGAGCGGTGCTCCGGCGGCATCCGCCGGTACCACCCGAGCTCGTCGTCCATGCGCGCGATGGCGGCGGTGGCCAGCTTGCCCGAGGACTTCTCCAGCCGCTTCAGGGTGGCCGCGCGCCGCTCGGCCCGCTCGGCGGCGTTTCTGCGCTCCTGGGCCGTCAGGCGGGGGGCCGCGCGCCCGGGGCGGTCGCGGGCGGGCCTGACGGCAGGGCTCTTGCCCGCGGGGTCGGGTACGGGACCGGGTTCGTTCTTGGAGTTCGCGGAAGCGGCTGGCACAAGGACAAGACTGCCTCACGCGAGTGACTGCTCGTGCACACCCCCCGGCCCCGGCGGTCGCGGGCACTACGGTTGGGGAGCGTGACCGACGCCGCAGAACGCCCCCGTGCCGACCTCCGCCGCGCCGCCGAGCGCTACCGCTCCACCCCGGCCGAGGGCGTCGAGACCCGCCACGCCTTCTCCTTCTCCGGGCACTACGACCCGAAGAACACCCACTTCGGCGCGCTGCTGGCCTGCAACGAGGAACTCCTCGCCCCCGGTGCCGGGTTCGAGGAGCACAAGCACCGGGACACCGAGATCCTCACCTGGGTGCTGGAGGGCGCGCTCGCCCACCGGGACTCCCACGGGCACGACGGCGTCGTGCGCCCCGGGATGGTCCAGCACCTCAGCGCCGGCTCCGGCGTCACCCACACCGAGCGCAACGTCGGGGGCGCCGAGGGCCCGGTGCGCTTCGTCCAGATGTGGCTGCAGCCGGACCGGTTCGACGCGGCCCCGGCGTACGGGCTGCGCAGGGTGGAACCCGCCGACGGCGGGTTGACGCTGCTCGCCTCCGGGCTGGAGCGCGACGCCGCCACCGACGCCCTGCGGCTGCGGCGCGGCGACGCCGCGCTCTGGCTGGTCACCGCCGGGCCGTGGCAGCCGCTGACCGGGCTGCCCGAGGCGCCCTGGCGCTACGCGCACCTGACGGCGGGCTCGCTGGGCTACCGGACCGTCCCCGGGCCCAAGGGCGGCGGGCGCTCGATGGTGCCCGGGGACAGCGTGCGGATCACCGGCGACGCCTTCGCCGATCCGTCCGCGGGGGAGGACGGCGCGCAGCTCCTGCTCTGGGAGATGCACTCGCCGGTCTCGTACGGCTAGTTCGCCTCGTTCGCCAGCTCGGTCAGGACGGCGTCGGACAGGGGCGGCCAGGCTTCGGCGGCCCAGGGGCCGAAGTCCCGGTCGGCGAGGGCGATGCAGGCCGCGCCGGCCTCGGGGTCGACCCACAGGAAGGTGCCGGACTGGCCGAAGTGGCCGAAGGTGGCGGGGGAGTTGGCGGTGCCCGTCCAGTGCGGGGACTTTCCGTCGCGGATCTCGAAGCCCAGGCCCCAGTCGTTGGGGCGGCGGTGGCCGTAGCCGGGCAGCACACCGCTGGTGCCGGGGAAGGCGACCTCGCAGGTGGCCCGCCGCACGGTCGAGGGGTCCAGCAGCTTGGGCGACTGGAGCTCGGCGGCGAACAGGGCCAGGTCGGCGACGGTGGACAGGCCCCCGGCGCCGGCGGGGGACTTGTGGGCGGTGTTGACCAGGGTGTCCGCCATGCCCAGCGGCTCGAACACCGCCTCGGAGACGTAGCGGTGGAACGCGATCCCGGCGGCCTCGGCCAGCGCCGCGGCCAGGGTGTCGAAGCCCGCGTTGGAGTAGAGCCGGCGGTTGCCGGGCTCGGCGAGGACGCGGTCCTCGTCGAAGCCCAGCCCGGAGGTGTGCGCCAGCAGGTGGCGCACGGTCGATCCGGGCGGGCCGGCCGGGTCGTCCAGCTCGAAGACGCCCTCCTCGACGGCGACCAGCACCGCGTACGAGGTGAGCAGCTTGGTCACCGACGCCAGCGGGAACAGGTGCCGCTGCGGCCCGTGCGCGCCCAGCACCGCGCCGTCCGAACCCCGCACCACGGCCGCGGCCGCGTGGGGCACCGGCCAGTTCTCGATCATCCGCAAGCTCTCCATGGACCCGACTCTAGGGCCTGTCCGGCCGGGCGTTTCCGCGGGCCTTCTGGGACGCTTGCTTGGAGTGCACTCCAACTCGGTAGCGTCGTCATCGCCGCACCACACAGGTGGCGCGGCACACGGGGAGAGACCATGGCCACACCGTCGTCCGTACGGACCGAACAGCGCAGCTGCGCCGAGGTGTTCGAGCACCCGACCGGGGAGCCGGACCGGACGCCCCGGCACACCATCAGCGAGGTCTCCGCCGCCAGCGGACTGACCGCCCACACCCTGCGGTGGTACGAGCGGATCGGGCTGCTGGACCGCGTCGACCGCGCGGCCGGCGGGCAGCGCCGCTACTGCGACGCCGACCTTCACCGGCTCGCCTTCCTGTCGCGGCTGCGGCTGACCGGCATGTCGATCGCGGACATGCTCCGGTACGTCGAGATGGCCCGCCTCGGCGAGCACACCTACGGGGAACGGCGGCAGCTCCTGGTGGACCAGCGCGAGGAGGTCCGGCGGCGGATCGTCGATCTGCAGGCCACCCTCGCCGTCCTCGACTACAAGATCGATCTCTATTCCGGGCGCCTCGGCGACACCGAGTACGCCTGCACGCCACATCCAGCAGAGGAAGTACACGGCGCATGAGCGACACCACCCTGCCCACCGTCCAGCTCGGCACGAACGGTCCCCTCGTGGGCGCCCAGGGCCTCGGCTGCATGGGCATGAGCGAGTTCTACGGCCCGACCGACACCGACGAGGCGCTCGCCACCATGGGCGCCGCGCTGGAGGCGGGCGTCACCCTGTTCGACACCGCCGACATGTACGGCTACGGCCGCAACGAGGAGTTCATCGGCCCGTTCGTGCGGGCCCACCGCGACCAGGTGGTCCTCGCCACCAAGTTCGCCATCGAGCGCCGCGAGGACGACCCGACCTTCCGGGCCGTGCGCAACGACGCCCCCTACATCCGCTCCGCCGTGGACGCCTCGCTGCGTCGGCTCGGCGTGGACCACATCGACCTCTACTACATGCACCGCCGCGACCCGGGCGTGCCGCTGGCCGAGTCGATCGGCGCCATGGCCGAGCTCGTCCAGGCCGGCAAGGTGCGCCACCTCGGGCTCTCCGAGGTGAGCGCCGGCGAGCTGCGCGAGGCGCACGCGATCCACCCGATCGCCGCGGTGCAGACCGAGTGGTCGGTGTTCTCCCGGGACGCGGAGGCCAAGGTCGTGCCCGCCGCCGCAGAGCTGGGCGTCGCCTTCGTGCCGTACTCCCCGCTGGGGCGCGGCTTCCTGACCGGCTCCTTCCAGGCCGCCGAGCAGCTCGGCGCGGACGACTTCCGGCGCAGCCAGCCGCGCTTCACCGGGGACAGCGCGGCGGTCAACGGCGAGCTGCTCGCCCCGCTGCGCGAGGTCGCCGAGGCGCGGGGCGCCACGCTGGCCCAGGTCGCGCTGGCCTGGGTGCAGCAGCGGGCCGAGGTGCACGGGCTGACCGTGGTGCCGATCCCGGGCACCCGCAAGCGCACCCGGCTCCTCGAGAACGCCGGGGCCGTCGCGCTGGAGCTGACCGCCGAGGAGCTGGCGCTGCTGGAGCCGATCGCCGGCAAGGTGGACGGTGACCGGTACTGGGACATGCAGTTCACCCACGTCGGCCGGGACTAGTCCGGAAGTTGCGGGGACACGGGCGTACGGGCGTGGTGCCCGTACGCCCGCGGGGTCACGCCTTGCGGCCGAGGAAGGCGGCGAGGCGGGTGTGCACGTCGGCGTCCTCGGCGACGGGCTGCACCTCGCCGAAGGGGACCTGCCCGGCGCGGTTCTCGGGGGGCAGCACGAACCGGGCGATGCCCAGGGCCGCGCCCGACAGGCCCTCGTCCAGTACGAAGCCCTTGTCGAGGCTCGTGGCGATGTCCCAGGAGTGGGTGACCGTCTCCATCACGTAACCGCCGAGCACGGCCCCGCCGGGCACCTCGCCCCAGGGGGCGGAGGTCGGGCGGTGGAGCTTGCCGTCCTCGGCCCAGGCGGCGGTCACCCGGGTGCGGGCGCGGCCCAGCGCGGCCGGCCAGGCGTCGTCGGCCGGGTCCTCGATGGCCGGGACGTGGTCGGCGGCGTGGCCGCCCTCGCCCATGTAGGCGAGGCGGTGGGTGGCGCCGACCAGGTGGTTCAGGAGCCGCCGCAGCGTGTAGTCCTCGCAGGGGGTGGGCCGGTCGAGGTCGGCCGGGGTGACCGTGGCGACCAGGGCCTCCAGCTGGTCGAGGGCGGCCTGGTACTGCGGGCGGGGGTCCTGGATGGAGGTCATGTTCAGTCAGCTCCGCGATTTCGAGGGGTAGTTCGGCTTGCGAGAGGCAATCTCCCAGTAAAACCTGACAGGTGCCGTCAGGCTTTCTGGGAGTCTTCCGCCATGAAGGCCGACCGCCTGCTCTCGATCCTCCTGCTGCTCCAGACCCGGGGCAGGGTGCCCGCCACCGAACTGGCCGAACGGCTGGAGGTGTCGGTGCGCACCATCTACCGGGACGTGGACTCGCTCTCCGCGGCCGGGGTCCCGGTGTTCAGCGAACGCGGCCGCCACGGCGGCATCCGGCTGCTGCCCGGCTACCGCACGGACGTCACGGGGATGACCGCCGACGAGGCCCGCGCGCTGTTCGTCCTGTCCGCCCAGAGCGCGCACAGCGACCTCGGGCTCGACCGGGCGCTCGGCTCGGCGCTGCGCAAGGTGATGGCGGCGCTGCCCGCCCCGCACCGTACGGACGCCGAGCGGATCAGCGAGCGCATCCTGGTCGACCCGGCCCGGTGGATGCGCACCGCGCCCGCCGGGGACCACCCGGGCCCGGACCTGGGCGAGCTGCAGTACGCGGTGTTCGCCGACCGGCGGCTGTGGCTGCGCTACCGGCACAGCGGGACCCCGGAGCCCGTGGAGTACACCGTCGACCCGTACGGGCTGGTGAGCAAGGCGGCGGTCTGGTACCTGGTGGCCGATCTGCACGGCGAGCCACGGCTGTTCCGTACCGACCGGATGCTGGCCGCCGAGCCCACCGACGAGGTGGTGCGCCGCCGCCCCGGGGTCGGGCTGGGCGACGTGTGGGGGGTGCTGCGCGAGCAGGTGGAGCGGGTGCCCAAGGAGGTGCCGGTGCGGGTGCGGGTCCGCCGTGCGCGGCTGGACATGTTCCTGCGGATCCACGGCGGCCGGCTCACCGCGCCGCCGCCCGGCCCCAGGTGCGGGCCGGCCGAGGAGTGGGTGGAGCTGGCGCCGGCCTTCCCGGCGCTGGCGGCCGTGCGGATGCTGCTGGCCTTCGGCGCGGACCTCGAGGTGCTGGGCCCGGCGGCCGCCCGGCGCGAGATGGCGCGGGCGGCGGCCGAGGCGCTCAGCCTCTACCGGGACTAGGCCGTGTCTTTCGGATCACGCCAGGCGGTCGCCGCCGGGGCACGCACCTCGACGGCTTCTCGTCGGTCACCAATGCTCCGCAGTGGCTCCCTCCT
>NZ_JOCF01000013.1 GCF_000720635.1 Streptomyces sp. NRRL WC-3742
GGTGGGGGGCGGCGGCGGGGGCCGTCGATGCCGTTGCGTACGGGCGGTGGTCGCGGTGGTCGCGGTGCTCCCGGTGCTCGCCGAGGAGGGGGTGGTGGTCGCGGATCGCGAAGCCCGTGAAGGAGAGGTCCTCCTCGCCGGTGCGGTCCCCGGGCAGGGCGCGGAAGAGGCGCCGGTACTCGGAGTACAGCTCGTCGTAGATCGGAGTGGGGGAGGTGGCCGGAGGCGTCACGTACGGGTGCTCCGTGTCGTACGACGGGCGCATGCCCGGGATCGAGCGGGGGGCGGTGGCCGACCGGCCGGGGACTGCGGCGACGTCGTAGGTGTACACGTAGGGGCCAACGAGTGAGGGGGCGCAGGGATGCGGGGCACGGGGATGCGGGGTGCCCGGAGGCGGGGCTCCGGGCGGTCCGCGTTCGTCGCGTGGGCGGTCACGTGCCGGGGACGGGCATCAGGTGTCGGCGAGGGGGTCTGGTGCCCGGGAGGGGGATCAGGTGCCCGCGAGGGGGAGCGAGGCGGCGACGACCTGGCCCAGCGCCACCGCTCGCTCCAGCGCCTGGCGCAGCAGGTCCTCGCGGGGCTGGCGGCCGACCATGCCCGCCGGGACGGCGTACATCGTCACCTCGGAGAGCTGGCTGGCGGCCGAGCGCCAGGCGTCGGTGACCTGGAGGGGCTGGTGGGCCTGCCACCAGCCGGTGCTGCCGCCTGCGGCTGCGGGCTGCAGGATCGCGTGCAACTGGCCCATCGCCACCAGGACCGACCAGCCGGGCAGCTGCTCGGGGGTCACGTTGAGGTCGGTGACGGGCTGGAAGCCGGCGTCCTGGAGGAGGTCGAGGAACTCGTCCTCGCCCGAGGTGCTGCCGGGGCGGCCGACCGGGCCGGTGGGCTCGACGACGAGGGAGGCGTGGCCGACCTTGTCGTGGAGGATCAGGCCGCAGGTGATGCCGAGGATGGCGGCCTGGCCGGGGGCGGTGGGCGCGGCGGGCGGGGCCGAGGCCGAGGTGGGGACGGCCGGGTTGGGCACGATGGGGTGCGCGGCGGCGGCCGGGTACGGGGCGGCGGGCTGGTGCTGGGGCCGGCCGCTGATGCTGCGGACGGCGCCGGCGAGCTGCTGCTCGGAGACGGGCACCACCTGGGAGGGGATGCAGCGGGCGTGGGCGAAGGCCAGCACGGCCGTCTCGTCGGCGACGAAGAGCACGGTGCTGGTGCGCTCCGCGTGGGTGTCGCCGGGGGTGCGGCAGGAGGTGCACTCGTAGCTGTCGGGGGCGCGGTCGCCGGCGAGGAGGCGATCGGCCTCGTCGTCGCCGATCTCTGACCGGACCTCGTCGCTGACGTCGAGCATGCGCGGCACTGGGTCTCCTCGGGGGGCGTTCGTACGGAGGTCGCACTGCCCAACGGGCCCTTGTGGCAGGCGTCACGGGTGGGCGTCGAGGCTGACGGGAATTGCCCGGGATCCGACCGCGCCGCGTGTTCTCGTGGTCGCAATCTGTCGAAGTCGGTGGCGGGACTGCCGGAATGGGGTGGTGAGGTGAGTCACGCCGCTTCGATGTTTGATCTAGGAATTGACGGCTAAAACGGACATTTCGGGCAAGGTTTGAAGATTATTACCGGCGGTAACCCTGCGCTGAGCTGGGCAGACCGCCGGAGCTTTGTGTTCCCGGCCGACCGGCTCGTAGCTTCTTGGTCGGCGCAACGAGCGCCACCCGGGTTCACCCCCGACGCACCGCCCCCCGGTTCCCGCCGGGCGAGGCAGGTGCCCGCAGACGCGATCGCTCGAACAGGTCGCCGATGTGCGGGTGGGTGGCCGGGGCGGCAAGCGGCACGTCCGACACGTGCACGGCCGCCCGATGGACGCGGCAGGCGATTCACGACCCCTCGGGGTCTGGTTCCGCATGCCCGCCCGGGGCAGTCGAGAGGAACCCCATGACCTTCCGTCACGAGAACGCCGCTGCCACCACCTCCACCGCCACCAAGCGCAACCGCATGCGCATGGCGGTCGTCGCGGGCGCCGCCGTCGCGGCCCTGCCGGTGGCCGGCCTCGTCACGGCCACCTCGGCCTCCGCCGCCTCCGTCTCCACCTGGGACGCCGTCGCCCAGTGCGAGAGCGGCGGCAACTGGGCCATCAACACCGGCAACGGCTTCTACGGCGGGCTGCAGTTCACCACCAGCACCTGGGCCGCCTTCGGTGGCACCGCCTACGCGCCGCAGGCCAACCAGGCCACCAAGGCGCAGCAGATCGCCGTCGCCGAGAAGGTCCTCGCCTCGCAGGGCCCGGGCGCCTGGCCCGTCTGCTCCGTCAAGGCCGGCCTGACCAAGGGCGGCGCCCCGGCGGCCGTCGACACCTCTGCGGGCACCTCCGCGGGCACCTCCACCGCTGCGAAGCCGTCGCAGGCCCCGGCCCCGAAGGCCGCCGCGCCCAAGGCCGCTGCCGCGCCGAAGGCCGACGCCGCGCCCAAGGCTGCCGCGCCGAAGGCCGACGCCCCCAAGGCCGACGCTGCGCCGAAGAACGACGTCAAGGGCTGGACCGGCTCGAACGACGCCAAGCCCGCCCAGCCGGCGCAGCCGGCCAAGGGTGGCAACTACACCGTCAAGTTCGGTGACACCCTGAGCTCCATCGCCGCTGCGCAGGGCCTGGACTGGCACGACCTGTACAAGAACAACGGCAAGGTCGTCGGCGGCAACCCCGACCTGATCTTCCCGGGCCAGGTCCTGAGCATCTGAAGCGTGCTGCTCGCCTGAGTCCTGTGGCACCTGCGGCTCCTGTGGCACCTGTGACTCTTGTGGTTCCTGAAGGCCGCTCCTCCACCATGTGGGGGAGCGGCCTTCGGCGTGTCCGGGCGGCGGGCGCGGGGGGCGCTTAGGGTCGGGCGCCATGCTGCATTCGTATGACGGGCGTACAGGTCGGCTGGTGCTGGGCGTGGTCGTGGCGCTGCTGTGGGGCGCGGGCGGGCGGGCTGCTGCTGCCGTACCGGTCGCCGATGTGGTGTGGGACGAGCTCGCCGACTGCGAGAGCGGCGGGGACTGGCAGGCCGACACCGGCAACGGGTTCTACGGGGGCCTGCAGATCCGGCCGTCCACCTGGTCCGAGGCGGGCGGGCTGCGCTTCGCCGACCGGCCCGACCATGCGAGCCGGAGGCAGCAGACGACGGCGGGGGAGGAGATCCTGCGGCAGCAGGGGTGGGAAGCCTGGCCCTCCTGCGCCCGGGAGTTGGGGCTGATCGGGGGGTCGCCGAGGAGTGGGAAGCTGGAGGGGTGATCCAGGGTGAGTTGTTCGACGGGGCGTCCGGCGGGGCGTCGGGCGGGGCGGTGTCCGGCGGGTCGTCGGGGGGCGGGGAGCGCCCCGCGCGCAGCGAGCCCGCGCCCGGGGCCGTGCTGCTGCCCGGCTGGCTGGACCTGGACGCGCAGCGGCGCCTGCTCGCCGCCTGCCGGGAGTGGGCCCGCCCGCCGGCCGGGCTGCACGAGGTGCGGATGCCCACCGGCGGGATGATGTCCGTCCGGATGGTGAGCCTGGGCCTGCACTGGTACCCGTACGGCTACCGGCCGCTCGCCGAGGACGGCACGCCCGTCAAGCCGTTCCCGCCCGAGCTCGGCGCGCTCGCCCGCCGGGCCGTCGCGGAGGCGTACGGGGACGGGCCGGCCGGGCTGGACGGGCTGGACGGGATCGCGGGCGCGGCCTCGTACGAGCCGGACGTCGCGATCGTCAACCACTACGCGCACGGCGCGAAGATGGGCCTGCACCAGGACCGGGACGAGCGGGCGGACGCGCCGGTGGTGTCGTTCTCGCTCGGCGACGCGTGCGTGTTCCGGCTGGGGAACACCGAGACCCGGACGCGGCCCTGGACGGACCTGGAGCTGCGGGGCGGGGACGTGCTGGTGTTCGGCGGGCCGGCGCGGTACGCGTACCACGGGGTGGTGCGGACGCTGGCGGGGACGGCGGACGAGGCGCTGGGGCTGGTGGGGCGGCTCAACGTCACGGTGCGGGAGTCGGGGTTCGGGCTTCGGGGGTAGGGCCTCTTCCGTCCTGCTTCTCCGTCGGGTTCTCCGCCTCGCTCTCCGTCCCGTTCTCCGTCTCGTCCTCCGTCTTCATTCGGCCACACGTTCGGGTGAATCGGGAGGCCGGCCCCGAGGTGCGGGAATGACCCCGGTCGCGCAGGGATTCGAGTGAGCGGGAGAATTCGATCGGAGCGGGTCAGCCCGCCCTCGCTGAGAGGAAGTGCGCATGGGTACCCCCGTCGACGACCTGGTCGACCTGCTCGACCTGGAGCAGATCGAACTGAACATCTTCCGCGGGCGCAGCCCCGAGGAGGCGCTGCAGCGGACGTTCGGCGGCCAGGTCGCCGGGCAGGCGCTGGTCGCGGCAGGGCGCACGGTGGAGGACGCGCGCCCCGTCCACTCGCTGCACGCCTATTTCCTGCGCCCCGGGGTGCCCGGCCTGCCGATCGTCTACCAGGTCGACCGGATCCGCGACGGCCGCTCGTTCACCACCCGCCGGATCCTCGCCATCCAGGGCGGCCGGTCGATCTTCGCGCTCACCGCGGACTTCCACCGTCCGGAGCCCGACAGCATCGAGCACCAGCACCCGATGCCCGACGTCCCCGCGCCCGAGGACCTGCCCAGCGCCCTGGACGAGGTCGGCTCCCGGCTCGGCGAACTGCCCCCGTTCATCAGCCGCCGCCAGCCCTTCGACATCCGGTACGTCGACCGGCTGCGCTGGAGCCAGGAGGAGCTGGCCGGCGTCGAGGCGCGCAGCGGCGTCTGGCTGCGCACGAACGGCCCCCTCCCCGACGACCCGCTGATACACGTCTGCGCCCTGACGTACGCGAGCGACATGACGCTGCTCGACGCGGTCCGCGCGCCCGCCGAACCGCTGTGGGGCACGCGGCACTTCGACATGGCCTCGCTCGACCACGCGATGTGGTTCCACCGGCCGTTCCGTACCGACGACTGGCTGCTGTACCAGCAGGAGTCGCCGATCGCGCACGGGGCGCGGGGCTTGGCGCGCGGGCAGATCTACGACCGGGAGGGGCGGCTGGTGGTGTCCGTGGTGCAGGAAGGGCTGTTCCGGCGGCTGGGCGGGTGAGTGCGGCGGCGGCGGTGGTGTTGTGGTCGTGATGCGAGGGTGTTTCCGTGCGTTGCCCGGTGCTGCGCAGGGTGACGGTTTCGGACGTTCGTCCGCCCAACGGGAATGATCCGTTCGGGCGGGGAGTGTTCGTACTGAATGGTTGCTGAATGACCGAGGAGGACGGCCCGAACGGCGGGCCGCCCCCGGACCGGACCGGGAGGGTGCACCGATGACGGAGAAGGCCGCGGAGGACTGGAAGCACTGGAACGACCAGCGGGTGGCGTCCGTGAGCGCGCAGCACGGCCAGCTGGCGCTCACCGGCACCCACTGGCTGGACGCCGAGCCCGTCCAGGTCCCCGGCCTGCCCGGGCAGTGGTGGGCCGACGCCGAGGGCGTCCGCGTGCGCGCGGTGGCCGCCGACGGCCTGCTCGTCGACAGCCTGCTGGTGGACGGCGAGGTGCTGCTGCGCCCCGACACCGACCCGGCCGCCGGCACCGCCACCCTGGGCGACCTGCTGCTCGTCCCGATCGAGCGCGAGGGCGAGCTCGCCCTGCGCGTCTTCGACCCGGCCGCGCCCCGCCGCGTCGCCTTCGCGGGCATCTCGGCCTTCCCGTACGCGCCCGAGTGGGCCGTGCCCGCCGTCTTCACCCCGTTCGAGGGCGAGCCGAAGGCCGTCGTCGTCCCCAACGCGGACGGGCGGGAGCGCCCGCTCGCCGTCACCGGGCAGATCGAGTTCACCGTCGCCGGAGAGCACCGCACCCTCACCGTCAGCCGCGCCGGCAAGCGCCTGACCGGCGTGATCGCCGACGCGACCAGCGGCGGCGACACCTACCGGTTCCGGTTCATCACGCTCCCCGAGCCGGACGCGGACGGGAGGACGGTGCTCGACCTCAACCGGGCCTACCTGCCGCCGTGCGCCTTCTCGGACCACTTCATCTGCCCGTTCCCGCCGCCGGGCAACCGGCTGGACTTCGCGGTCGAGGCGGGGGAGCGGCAGGTCCTCAGCCGGTAGGGCCACGCTGCCGCACCGCTGCCGCGCCGCCCCACCCCGCGCCGCCCCCCGGCGCGGGGCGGTGTGACGGGTGGGACGACGATGACGGGTGTGACCTCACCGACCGAACTACTGCCCGACTCCGCTTCCTCGCCTTGGTACCGGCGGGCGTTCGCGGACCTCAGCCCGTTGCGCGACAACCCCGACTACCGGCGCGTCTGGTCGGGCCAGGCCATCTCCTCCATAGGCCAGCAGATGACGGCCGTCGCCGTCGCCGTCCAGATCTACGACCTGACCGGCTCGGCCTTCGCCACCGGTCTGGTGGGCCTGTTCTCGTTCGTCCCACTCGTCGTCTTCGGCCTCTACGGCGGGGCCGTCGCCGACACCGTCGACCGGCGCAGGCTCGGCCTCATCGGCGCCGCGGGCCTGGCCGCCGTCTCGCTCGCCCTCGCCGTCCAGGCCGCCGCGGGCCTCGACCAGGTCGCCGTCCTCTACGCCGCCGTCGCCCTCCAGGCCGGGTTCTTCGCGATGAGCTCGCCCGCCCGATCCGCGATGATCCCCCGCCTCGTCCCCGGCCACCAGCTCCCCGCCGCCAACGCCCTCAACACCGTCGGCATGAACCTCGGCCTCACCGTCGGCCCCATGCTCGGCGGCGTCCTCATCGGCGCGTACGGGCCCCAGGCCGCCTACCTCGTCGACACCGTCGCCTTCGCCGGCACCCTCTACGCGATGTGGCGCCTGCCCGCCCTTCGGCCGCTCGGCGACCGTACGGGCCGTGCCTCCGTCCTCGAGGGCCTGCGCTTCCTGCGCGAGCAGCCCAACCTGCGCACCAGCTTCCTCGCCGACCTCGCCGCGATGATCTTCGGAATGCCCCGCGCCCTCTTCCCCGCCCTCGCCGTCACCCACTACGGCGGCGACGCCCGCACCGTCGGCCTGCTCGTCTCCGCCCCCGCCGTCGGCGCCCTCCTCGGCGCCCTCTTCTCCGGCTGGGTCGGCCGCATCCACCGCCAGGGCGCCGCCGTCCTCGCCGCCGTCTGCGCCTGGGGCCTCGCCATCGCCGCCTTCGGCGCCCTCCACAACCTCTGGCTCGGCCTCCTCCTGCTCGCCGTCGCCGGCTGCGCCGACACCGTCAGCATGATCTTCCGCAACACGATGATGCAGGTCGCCGCCCCCGACGAGATGCGCGGCCGCCTCCAGGGCGTCTTCATCGTCGTCGTCGCCGGAGGCCCCCGCCTCGGCGACTTCGAATCCGGCGCCGTCGCCTCCCTCACCACCCCCGTCACCTCCGTGATCACCGGCGGCCTCCTCCTCGCCGCCCGCCGCCCCGCCTTCCTCACCTACGACTCCCGCCACCCCACCCCCTGACCCCACCCAATACCTGGCAGCGAGCACCCCCCGACGTGCTGTATTGTTTTCCACGTCGCCGGGACAACAACCGGAGACAAGGTCGAGAAGCCGCCCGGCAGAGCCCCCCAGGCCCCGCCGCCGGCACCGAGACCACGGGACGTGGCGCAGCTTGGTAGCGCACTTGACTGGGGGTCAAGGGGTCGCAGGTTCAAATCCTGTCGTCCCGACTGTGAAGTCGGTTGTGAGAGCCGGTACTTGGGAAACCGAGTGCCGGCTCTTTCTGTTGCCTGGTCAGCTGGTGGTCGCATGGTGGTCTCCGGGCCAGATCGGCCAGGTGGCTGTGGGTTCTTCGGGTCGTGTCTGCTGATGTGCGGGCAGTTGCCGGTGCGGGCGCGGGTTCTGGTGCCAGGGGCGGCGGGCGCGGCAGGCGGGCCGGCCGAGGGCGGCGCGGTCGGCGTTGTTGAGGATCCAGGCGACGGCGTCGACGGCTGCGCGGGCGGCGAGGAAGGTCAGGTCCGTGTAGATGTTCGCGCTGGTGGACAGAGTGCGGTGGCGCAGGGTCTTGGAGATGACGGGCAGGGGGACCCCGGCCGCGGTGGCGAAGCTGGCGGTGAGGTGGCGTAGGTCGTGCAGGGCGATGCGGGGGACGCCGGCCTTGTCGCAGAGCAGGTGGAAGCGGTCGAGAACGCTTTTGGGGTGCAGGGGGCGGCCGTGGCGATGGAAGACGTAGCCGCCGGCGGGGGTGATCTGGCCGAATGCTCGTGTGCCGGCCCGGTCTTCGAGGGCGTCGACGACGCGGTCGGACAGGGCGACCCATGCCTTGCTGCCCTTGGTTTTCGGCGTGGTGAGCAGGATCTGGTTGTTGTCGACGGCGGAGAGGGTGTTGCGGATGAAGAAGACGCGTTCGGGCAGGTGGACGTCGTCCCAGTGCAGGGCGAGCGCTTCGCCCTTGCGGATGCCGGAGCCGATCATGAGTTCGGCGAGGTCGGCGTAGAGGGGGTCGGTGATGTGGGTGAAGCGCAGGAAGCGCGCGGTCTGTTCCTCGGTCCACAGGTGTCTGGGGGCGGAGGCGGGGCGGGCGAGGAGCGGGGGTTTGGCGGGGTTTCGGGCCAGGCGCTCGTCGGTGACGGCTGAGCTGAGGGCGCTGGAGAGGGTGGCCATGATCCGGTGGACGGTCACTTTGCCGCGGCCTCGTCGTAGCTGCTCGGTGACGAAGGCCCGCAGGTGCTGGCGGGTGAGGTCGATCAGGGGGATCTGGCCGAGGGCGGGGATGAGGTCCTGTTCGACGTAGGCGCGGTAGCGGGCCATGGTGGTGGGCTTGAGGTGGAGCTCCCGCTCGTCCAGCCAGTCCCGCAGGTATTCGGCGGTGCGCTGCCTGGGGTCGGTGATGACGCCGAGGGGCAGGCCCTCGTTGAAGCGCCGCAGCGCGATGCGGGCGTGGAGTTCGTCGGGAAAGCCGGCGCGGCGGATGGTGTGGCGGTGGCCGTCGACGGGCAGGGTGTCGATGGCGAAGGCCCAGGTGCCGTGGTGGGGGTCGGCGGCGAGGTGGGGGCAGGTGGTTCCGAGCTGTCGGCGGTGGTCGTCGCGGCAGCCGCAGCGCCGGTAGACGCGTCCTCGGTCCTGGTCGTCTGAGGGGTTGGGTGAGCAGCGCATGGTGATCGCCTCGAGTGATCGTGCGCGGGTTGTCCTCGATTCCAGTGTGCGCCTGAGGGGCGACCAGCGTGCGACCACCGGCCCCGGAATTTGGCCCATGACCTGCGGGTCTCCCCTGACCAGCGACAAGGGGCCCGCAGCCAGGCAGGTTGGTCAGATGAGCCGGTCGTGGTTGGCGGCTGCGGTCTCGCGGACGAGCTGGGCGAAGTTGCCATGGCTGCGGGCCTGGCGCGCTTCGGCGTGCTCGTCGTCCCAGTCCTCGTCATCGTCGTGTTCGTCGTATTCCTCGTGGAGGAGCCAGCAGCCGCGGATGCCGGCGAGGAGGTCTTCGAGGAGGTCGGGGGCGGGCCGCTTGGGGTCGAGCGGGGTCAGGCGCAGGCCGGTGTCCTCGGGGTCGGTGTCGGGGCCGGTGTGTTGGGCGAGGTCGTCGTCGATGTCTTCGAGTTGTTCGCGCAGGCCGGCGGGGTCGGGGAGGAGGCCGTCGGCGATGTGGAGGGCGTGGCGTACGAGGCCGGTGACGGCGTCGTACGGGGAGGTGCCGTCTTCGAGGAGTTGGAGGACGAGGGTGGGGGTTTCGTGGGGGAGGGCTTCGATGTTGTCGGCTTCGAGGAGCACAGTGGTGGCGGAGTGGCCGGAGGCGGCAGCGGCGACCTCGGCTGCGGCCGCGAGCCAGTGTGCTGCGGCGACGGCCGCGGCGGTGGGGTCGATCTCGGTGAACAGCGCGGCGGGGCCGAAGGGGTCCTGCTGGAGGAGGCGGTCGGCGGCGGCGACCTGGACGGGGGAGGCGCCTTCGCGGCTCAGGAGGACGGCCTGGCGGGCGCGGCCGGTGAGGTCGCCGAGTTCGGCGTTCTCCACGGCGGTGAGATCGGTGCCGACTTCGGTGAGGACGGCGTCGGTGAGGTCGGCGTTGCCGAGGGTGTGCAGGGCGCGGCCGGCGCGGTGGGCGGATTCGACCAGGGGGCTGTATTCGACGTCGAGCATGCCGTCCTGGGGGAGGTGGGGCCGGGTGACGGCGCCGGGTACCTCGTCGAACGCCTTGCGCTCCTCCGCGCGGCGCCAGCCCTCGGAGTTGGGCTCCTGGGAGGCGGCGGCGCTGGCGGGGTGGGTGTAGGTGCGCCACGCGGCCTCGGACAGGTGGGTGAGCGCGCGGGCCAGCCGCATCAGCGCGGCCGTGTCCGTGCCGGCCGGGAGGACGGCGATACGGGTGGCGAGGTCGCCCTCGCCGGTTCCCCAGGTCGCGATCAGCTCGTGCCGTTCGGGGTCGACGCTGTAGCGGGTCATGAAGCCGTACCTCCGGTGATCTGCTCGGCAACGCCGCCGGGCGTCGAGCCATTCTGACGCATCGCCAGAAACCTCCGGGTCGTGCAGCCGACAGGCACCGACGACTGCGAGAGGACGAGCCCCCCTCCTGGGACAGAGGCGCTTGAACCAGGGCTACGGGCTCCTCGGCGGCTTCGGATGAGACCAGTGGTGCGGGGGCATCGCGGAGACCGGCGTGCTCGAGAGATCACCGGACGGGAGGTCCCTGGCCAGCGAAATGGGCAGGCTCGGCCTTCTTGTGCCGGGCCTCGTCGGCTACCCGTGGCGGCGTTCTCAGCCAGCTCCAAGAGGCATTCAGGGCGGCGTGTGGCTGCGGCTGCGCGCCGGCCGAGCGACTGTTCAGCTGGGTGTCCGTCGGCCCCGCGCTCGCGGGGGTTGCTCCCGGTGTTGCCTTCCTGCACGGGATGAGCCCTGGTCGGCCCCGCACCTGCGGGGGTTGCTCAATCCCTCCGATGTGGTGCCCTCGGGCCGGTTCCCAACGGCGGTACCGTTCCGAGCTGGGCAGCACAGGACCTGCTTGGCCTCCTCCGACCGGACACCGAGGAAGCGGAGCCCGAACTCACTCACGTTAGTGGCCTGGAAGCGGCTGATCAACGGCCGGGCACGAAGGACTGACGCGAGAACGACCGGCTCGCTCAGGCTGCCCTACTGAAGGGGTGATCGACAGAGGAACTGGCCGGGCCAGCCACCTCGGTGTCTTCCCGGTCGAGGGCGGCGGCCAGGGCGACGACGGCCTGGTCGGCGGAGTCTTTGAGGAGGTGTCCGTAGAGGTTGATGGTGATGGCGAGGGTGGAGTGGCGCAGGGTCTTGGAGACGATGGCGATGGGGATGCCTTCGGCGATCATGATGCTGGCCGCGGTGTGCCTGAGGTCGTGAAGGCCGATTTTCGGCAGGTCGATTTCGGCGGTGCGCTTGCGGAGCTGGTCGAGGACCCACTGGGGCCGCAGCGGCGTCCCGCCGGGGCGGGCGAAGACGAGTCCTTCGAGCCGGCCGTCGGGGTGGGCGTTCATCTGGATGGCGGCCTGGCGGTGGAGGGCGGTCATGACTCTGGGGGAGAGGCTGATCCAGGCGCGGCTGGCCTCGGTCTTGGGTTCGCGGAGGTGGATCTTGCCGTTGTCGATGGCGGCGAGGGTCCAGCGGACGTAGAGCTTGCGGTCCATGAGATGGACGTCGGACCAGTGGAGGGCGAGGACTTCGCCGCGGCGCATGCCGGTGCCGAGCATGACCTCGAACAGGTCGGTGAGCTGGTCGGCGTAGTGCTCGGCGCCGTGGCGCAGGAACGTCGCGGCCTCTTCGGGGGTCCAGCAGGTGCGCTCTTCTGCGCGGGGTCGGGTAGGGACGGAGTGTTTGGCGGGGTTGTAGCGCAGTCCCCAGGCGCGGACGGCGGCGTTGAGGGCGTTGCGCAGGGTGGAGACGATCCGGTAGACGGTGACCTTGCCGCGCTTGGCCTTGCGCTGGGCGGCGATCCAGCGCTCGATGTGCTTGGGGCGCAGGTCGGGCAGGCGGTAGTGGCCGAACGCGGGGATCAGGTCCCGCTCCACGCACGCCTCGTAGCCGGCGTAGGTGTTCGGCGCGAGCTCTTCCTTCTTCACGGTCAGCCACTGGCGCAGGAAGCTCGCCACCGTGGAGCGGCGGTCCTCGTACACCCCGCACAGCTCACCGTTCAGCACCGCCTTCATCTCCCGGGTCGCCTCGGCGCGGGTGGCGAACCCACCGCGCCGGCGGGTGCGGCGCTTGCCCTCCTCCGGGGCCAGGTCGACGCAGTACGTCCACTTCCCGTGCTTCAGATCCCCCGCCAGCCGCGGACACCACGGCCCCAACTGCCTCCCGTGACCGTCCGAACAACCACACCGCCGGTACACCCGACCCCGCTGCGCACGCTGTCCCATGAGCTTCCCCTTCTCTCGGACTGGGTGGTGCTTCTGGGGCAAGAGTGGCTGCTGTGTCGGGTGTGGCGGCAGAGCGCATTGGGCGGTGCGCGGAGCACTCAGAACCAGACGGCGAAGACACGCTCAAGACGACACACCGTCTGGAAGATCACCATCCGTAGTAGGTGGGTAAGCGACTGTGATCTGCCCGCAGGAGCCGGACCTGTGGGCTGGCCGGCGCCGTCGATGCAGCGGCTGTTGGGATCGCACGGCGGTGCTTGCTGAAGGACCGACAGATCTCGGTCACCGGCAGTAGCGGCGGTGGGGTCGCTTGCCCTGGGACCAGTTTGGAACCACGTCTGATGAGCGCCCATGAACGCTGATGGGCGCTGTGGGTCAAGGGGTCGCAGGTTCAAATCCTGTCGTCCCGACTTGCATAACTGCAGGTCAGAGGCCGTTTCCGTCTGATGGCGGAGACGGCCTTCGTGGTCGGTGGTCGCAGTGTGGTCGTGAACGCTCGTTCACGTGGCGCGCTGAGGGCGAGTCCTGCACTCGGGAGCGCCTTGGGGTGAGTACTCCCTCCTCGGTCGGCGAGTTGAGCGCGGATGAGAAGCCGATCGGACGCGGTTAGCGTCGGATCGACTTTGATTTCTCTGTGGGCGGGCATGCCTGTGAGACCCGCGACATCTGTTTGCGAGTGATTGCTTGAGTGGACGTCAGCTGTTGTCCGGCCACCCGGTGTTCTGTGCGCCCTTGCCCGGGAGCGCGGATGTCTATCCGTCAGGCGGCGTGGCTGAAGAGCGGGTTCGGTACGGGGCCGCTGAGGGCGAGGGTGTTAACGCCGTGCGTGCGGGCCTCGACGAGGCAAAGCCTGGCTTCGATGGTGTGGACCGCAGCCATCGCCACTTCCCAGGTCAGGTGGCTGTAGATGTTAGCGGTGGTCGACAGGGTGGAGTGCCGCAGCGTCTTGGAGATGACGGCCATCGAGACGTTGCCCTCCAGGGCGAGGGCCGCGGCGAGGTGCCGCAGGTCGTGGACGGTCACGTGGGGCAGGCCGGCCTGCTCGCGCAGCTCGTGGAAGCGTCGGCGGACCGCGGCCGGGTGGAGGGGCTTGCCGTCTGCGCTCTGGAAGACGTGGTCGTTGTCGGTGGAGGTGCTCCTGGCCATGGCGCGCTGGAGGGCGGCTGCGACGCGCTCCGACAGGGGCACCCAGTTGCGGCTCTTCATGGTCTTGGGCGCGGTGAGGACGAGCTCGTGGTTGTCGATGGCGGAGAGGGTGTGGCGGATGTACATGACGCGGTCGTCGATCCGGACGCACTGACGTTGGAGGCCGAGTGCTTCTCCCTTGCGCAGGCCGGTGCCTATGACGACCTCGAAGAGGTCGGCGAAGGCGGGGTCGACGCCCCGGCAGTGGGTGAGGAAGGTGACGGCCTGCTCGGCGCTCCAGGGCACGCGTTCGTCGGCGCGGGGCCGGCGCATGGGCAGGGGCTGGGCCGCGTTGAAGGGGAGCCGGTGGGTGCGGTTGGTGCGCGTAGGCGGCGATGTGGTCGTGGGCGAGCTCCTCCAGGCGCATCTTGCCGAACACGGGGATCAACTCGCAGAGCACGTACGTGCGGTAGCGGGCGTACGTGGTGGGCTTGAGTAGGAATTCCATCGACTTCAGCCATTTGGTCAGGTAGGCGGCCACCGTTTCGTGCGGGTCGGCGTCGAAGCCCAGTTGGCGGCCTTCGAGGAAGCGGCGCAGCGCGCTCTCGGCGGCAAAGTCGTCCCCGAAGCCACCGCGGCGCACCGTGCGCCTGCGACCGCTGAGCGAGGGGATGTCGACGGCGAAGGTTCACGTGCCGTGCCCCTCGTCGGCAAGGCGCGGACACCCGGCCCCGAGCTGGCGCCGATCCGCGTCACGGCATCCGCACCGCCGGTAGACCCGGCCCCGCCGCCGTCCTGAACTGCGCACTTTCTTCTGCCTCCTGCGGTCCTGACTCCTCGATCAGCCCGCGAGGCTACCGATCCCGCCGACGGATGGCTTGCTGCGACCACCATGCGATCACCAACACGGAATCACCGCTCTGACCTGCGACTTTCGGTGAACACCCGCAGGTGGACCACTTGTTGAGCTGCGCTCGGCGTGGCGCAAGCACGGTCCCCGGCAGGTAGATTCTGATGCTTTGTTACCTTCTGTGACCAGAGTCGCTCATGAGGGCGGGCTCTGGCCAACTTCTGTGACGCCGTGTCGCCGACGTCGGCAACGCGCCGCCGGGTGCCGACGTACCCGGACGGCCTCCCTGCTCGCCTGCAGGCATACCTCGTACCGGTGAGACATCCGAAAACTGCTATGGGTGCCAATAACCCCAACGACGAACCGCCGGAGGAATGGGTAAGGCGGGCCACAAAAGCTAACGATCCAATATGGAAGACCCCCCCGCCGGAACTGGCAAGGGTCACCGGGTCGAGCAGCGCGCGAAACGGCCAACTCTCATTCCCTTCGCCACCAGTCTTGTTGGTGTTTTCCATACAGCGCGCCCCCAGGAGTTACACGGTCGCCCTTGTGATCGAGCAACCGGCGCGACACCGAGCCACCGTCTGCGGCAGGCCAGTCCGCATCGAGCCCGCGACGTCGACCATGTGGCCGGACGTTCTCGGGGCGTGCAGCACTGCCCGAGCTCGTGAACTGTCCGGTTCCCCCAAAGGCACAGGCCGCTGTCCAGATCGACGGATGCTGTCCGTCCCCGGCTGGGACCGAAGAGACCGGACGCCGCATGCCAGTTCGTCGCCTCCCACCTCAGCTGAACCGATACGGCCGCACCGCTGCGTGGACAGCCGGGGAGAGGGAGCAACGGCGTTGAGCACGAGGACAGTTGCGATCTTCTCCCTGGGCGGAACCATCGCGATGGCCACCGATCCGGCCACCGGCGGAGTCGTGCCGGCCCTGTCAGCCCATGAGCTCCTCGACGCCGTCCAGGCCCTGCAGGGCCTGGACGGCGGCCTGCGCGTTCACGACTTCCGGCGACTTCCGGGCGCCTCCCTCACCTTCGACGATCTGAGCGCACTCTCGGACGCCATCGCCGACGCCTTCCAGTCCGGCTGCGATGGTGCGGTGGTCACCCAGGGCACCGACACCATCGAGGAGACCGCCTACCTCCTCGATCTCCTGCACGCGGGTGATCAGCCGATCGTCGTCACCGGCGCGATGCGCGACCCCACCCAGCCCGGCGCTGATGGCCCGGCGAACATCCACGCTGCCGTCATCACCGCCGCCGACCCCAACTGACCGGCGCCGGCACCGTGGTCGTCCTCGGCGACGAGATCCACGCGGCCCGCACCGTCCGCAAGTCCTACAGCACCAGCCCGGCCGCGTTCACCTCCCCGGCCACCGGCCCCCTGGGACGCCTCTACGAGGGCCGCATCCACCTCCACGCCCCGCTCGCCGCCCGCGCCGCTTTCCCCGAACCGCTGACCAACCCGGCGCCCCGCGTCGGCCTGTACACCGCGACGCTCGGCGACGACGGCACCCTCCTCGCCACGATGGCCGAGGCGTGCGACGGACTCGTCATCGCCGCGTTCGGAGCCGGCCACGTTCCCCAGAACTTCGTGTCCACCCTGGAGAACACCGCATCCCGAATCCCCGCGGTCCTCACCACCCGGCCCCGTCTTGGAGGCGACGTACAGCTTCCCCGGCTCGGAGAAGGACCTGCTCAGGCGCGGACTCATCCGCGGCGGCCACCTCGACGCCTGCAAGGCCCGCCTGCTCCTGCACGTCCTGCTCGCCCAGGGGCGCAAGCCCGACGAGATCGCCGCTGCCTTCCGCGCCCTGGCCCACTGATCCCTGAATCTGCCGCAGCCACCACCCGGGTAAGGAACCGCCTCAACCCAATACGCGCAGCACTGCCGCCGGACGGGAGTCTGTGCGGTCCCGTCCCCCGGCCTGTCGGACGGCCGGGCGGCGTGCCCGCGCCAGATCCCGGCCGGCTTGCTCCCGGCCGCCTGCCGGGCCCCGGGATCGTCCAGCACCTTGGCCGGCCCCGAATTGCCCCAACGGTGCACGACCGGCTCGGTGACGCCGCTGCCGCCCACCTCCCTCGGGTGGTCGTAGTTGCCCGCATGATCCTGATCTGCCGTCACCGAACCCGCCCCCTGACGCCTTCCGGTGATCGGACCTTGGGTCAGGGGGCGGGCGTTGTGAACGGATCTGGGGACCTACGCGGTGGCGGGTGGGGTCAGAGCAGCGGGCCGTAGAGCAGGTTGCCCGAGGCGCCGGCGGTGCGGCTGGTGTAGTACTCGCGCATCGCGGCCAGCAGCTCGTCCACGCTCAACGCGCCGCTGCCGTCGGTGTCCAGGGCCCGGAATGCCTCGTGGCTGTCGGCCTGGGAGGTGCCGAAGACCTGCTGCCAGGCGTGGAACTCCTGGGCGTCCACCTCGCCGTTGCCGTCGGTGTCGAGCAGGGTGCAGATCGCCTCGGTGAGCGGGCGGAAGGTGGCGTCGAAGCCGTCCTTGGAGGTGATGAAGGCACCCTTCATCCCGCTGCGGTACTCCTCCCGGCTGAGCCGGGAGTCGCCGTCGGTGTCGGCGGCGGAGTAGAGGGCGTCCCAGAACTCGGTCATGCCCATCATCAGGCGGGTGCCCCGGGGGGAGGTCGGCTGCTCGCCGAACTCGGACAGCAGGCGGGTGCCGAGGGTGAGCAGGTCCTCGCGGTCGATCGAGCCCTTGCCGGCCGCGTCGATGTGACCGAAGCACCGGTCGATCTTCTGGTCGAGCAGGGTGTCTTCGTTGATGGCGGACATCGCAGTCTCTTTCCGTGTGGGCGTAACTGATCTCCGGTCCGACAGATGGTCGGCCCGGAAGCGGCGGGTGGTTCAGGGGGCGGTGGCGGCCGCGAGATGGTCGAAGATCTCGGGACCGGACGGGTCGAGGGCTTGGCTGATGCCCTGCAGCCGGGTGGTGCGCAGGTAGGCGAGATTGCCCTCGCCGAAGACCCCGCCGGTGAGACCGGTGCCGCCGATCAGCGGCAGGACGGGCAGCGGCCCGATGTGGCTGTCGTTGACCCTCAACAGGCCGCCGTTGACCACCTCGTCGGCGAATCGCTCGATCACCCGGGGGTCGCGGGCCCAGAGGGAGTTGCGCAGCCCGTAGCGGTTGTCGTTGACGAAGGCGATCAGTTTCTCGAGCAGGTCCTCGTCCGGCGCCGGCTCGGGGACCACCACGCACATCAGTGGGAAGAAGGTCTCCTCCCGCACGGCCCGCATTCGGCGTGCCTGGGTTAGGCCGTGGACGCGCAGCAGCACCGGGCGCACGAACGGGCCGCGCGGGTTCGCCACGTCGTCGACGTCCACCAGGGTTCCGCCGCAGAGGAGTTGTGCGCCCTGCTCGACCGCGTCCGCCATAACGTCCAGGCACTGGGCCCGCTTGACCACCGGGCTGAGCAGCACCTCGGGGTCGCCGGGCGGACCGATCCGCAGGGCGGCGACCTGACGGAGCAGCAGTTCGGTGAACTCCTGGGCCACGGCCGGGTGCACGAGCGTGAACTTGGGAGAGAGGCAGAGCTGGCCGGAGGCGTGATAGCGCTCGGCGGCGGCCCGGGCTGCTTGCGGGAGGTCGGCGTCGCGCCAGACCACCAGCGCGTCGTTGCCCGACAGCTCCAGGATCGGCTTCTTGCCGTTCTCCAGGCAGGACTTGGCGACCTTGGCGCCGTTGTCGGCCGAGCCGAACCAGAACACGTCGTCGCAGTCCGCGGACTCCAGCCAGCTCGTCAGCAGCGGCCGGGTCGGGCTCGCCAGCATGCTCAGCAGGCCGGGCGGTGCGCCGAACTCGGCCAGCAGCGGAGCGATGATCTCCTGGTAGAGGAAGGCCACCCCCAGTGGAGCGGCGGAGGGCGCGTTGACGACCAGGGCGTTGCCGGCCGCCAGGACCATGACGCCGAACAGCGACGTCAGTGCTGCGGCGTTCAGTGCCGGGTTGAGGCCGACCACGCCATCGGGCTTGCGGACGAGGCGAATTCGCCGCCCGGACTGCTCGCCCTCCCAGTGCAGCGCCTGCCGCGCGTGCCGCAGCGACTGCGGGTGGGTGGCGCTGAGCATGGACGCCAGCTCCCACCGGGCCACCGTCAGCGGATGCCCCTCGGCCACCAGCACCTCGGTGAACTCCTCCGCGCGGGCCAGCAGCTCGCGGTGCACCGCTTCGGCGAAGGCCAGCCGCCGCGCCAACGGCACCCGGGCCCAGGCCGGTTGGGCTTCTCGGGCCAGCGCCAGGGCCGCCTTCGCCTGCTCCGGCGTCGAGCGCGCGACCCGCCCGGCGAGGCGTGGGTCCTCGGCGGCTCCCTCGGGCGCCCGGCCGAAGTCCAACTGGGCCTTGAGCTTCATCACGTCGTACGTCTCACGCAGCTGCGCGGTGGCGTGCGGCCAGTGGTACCAGCCGTCACCGGGCCGGGGCTCACCACCGAGCAGGACCGGGTAGGAGTAGCGCATGAACTGAGCTTGCGTCAGCCCGGGCAGGCCGGGCGCGATGAGATCGACTTATGACCCGAAGGGGTGAATTCACGGGTACGGGGTGGACGCCGCAGGTACCCCGTTCCGTTCGTTGCCCAGCCGATGGGGTCGAGCCTCTCATGCGCACGATCCGGCTCACGCGGACGTGGGAGCGGGCCCGCGAGGCCCGGGCCCTGCGTGTCGGGCGGCTCACCGGTGCGCCATCGCCCGTGAGGGTGCGGTGAGGCTGGTGGCGCCGGCCGGGACGGGTACGGCCGCGAAGATCGCGTCCTGCTGGGCCTGAAGCTCCTGCGCGCGCTCGGGCGAGGTGCCGGGCAGGCGCTCCTCCTCGTACAGCTTGTGGGTCCCCTCCTGGGCGGCCTTGCCGACCGGGGTGTGGAACTGCACCTCGTACCTGTGCCCCCACCTGGCCTCCCTCTACGCGGAGTTGATGCCCTCGTCGCCCTTGGCCCGGCCCCACGTGTTGGACCACTTCACGCTGTCATCACCCCACGCGGACAGCAGCGAGGAGGCGACCACCACCCCGGCGCCGTACCGGCCCTCCGGCCACTGGAGGGTGTAACGGACCGAGTCGTTGATCTGGGACAGCGCCTGGTTCACGTCCTCACCCGGCTGCGTCTGGAGGGCGGTGGCGATCTTCCGCTTCAGCGACTCGGGGGACTTCAGCCGGTGGTCGCAGCCGACCAGGGTGGCTTCGCTGAGCGCGGCCGCCGCCTGGACCCTGGGCGTGATCTCCCGCTCGGCGTCCCGGGCTTCGGCCAGGGAGGCGTCCACGGCCTGGTTCTGCGCGGCGTCCAGGTGGAGCCCCCACGCTGTCCCAGCCGCCGCCCTCGGCCCGAAGACCCGTGGACGTCACAGCCGAGCGGCCCAGTCCGCGACCAGGCCGGTCAGCATCATGTCGTCGCGCCCGGCGTGGTTGGGTAGGAAGGACAGGTGGTAGGTGAAGTAGCCGCTGTCCGCGGCCTTCATGTCCCGCCAGGTGTCCCGGTCCCGGTAGACCCACGCGGCCAGACCGCTCGTCGCCACCTCGTGGGCTTCGGCCTCGTCGCGCCGTTTGACGTCGAAGAAGGCGAGTCGGCTTCCACATGGGCCCGTCGCGCCACCAGGTCGGCGGGAAGATCCGGCATGTCCCACAGGGCGAGGATCTCGTGCGTCAGGCCGTTGCCGCCAACAGGCGCACCAAGACCCCTGGTGGGGCCGTCCCGGGCCGGGACGGCCCCACCGGACGCAAGATTGTCGGTGGACCTCTACGTGGTGCGGTCGGCCCAGTGGGGCGGGAGGTCGCCGGGGGCGACGGAGATGACGGAGTCGTCGTCGGCGCCGACGTGTTCGAAGAGGGTGATCCTGGCGAACTCGGCGACCATGTGGATGGGGTAGGTGGGTCCCTGGTCCCGGTAGGCGCGCATCTGGTCCAGGTGGTCGTTCTGGAAGCAGACGGTCCGGGCGCTGTGCTGCTCGACCCAGTGCGGGAAGAAGATCACGCCGTGGATGCTGCGCTTGCCGGGCATGATGTTCACGACGACGGACGTGCCGGTGGGTTCGTTCCAGGAGAGCTTGTAGTTGTCCTCGTCCAGTCGGACGAGGTCGACTCGCTGGCCCTTGACCCAGCGTCCGCCGACCATGCCGGAGTGGATGCGGTAGTCGACGGTGTCCTGGTTCTTCACGTACAACTCGTACTGCCAGCCGTTGTCATAGGTGTAGATGAAGCGGTGGCCGACGATGCCGGACAGGTCCTGCGTCACAGGTTCCCTCCTGTGTGGGTCGCGAGCCGTGGTCCGCCTGCGGCTTCGCGCAGCTGTCCGGTGGCGATCAGCTCGGCCACCGCCTGGATGTCGAACTCCAGCCCCCGGTCCCCGTCGATCACGGGTGAGACCGAGCGCGCCGCTGTGTACGCGTCTCGGGTGGGTCCGCTGAGCTGCTCGGTGCCGCGCAGATCCGCGGCCTGGCAGAGGGCGAGCAGGTGGATCGCCGTGACCTGGCGGACCAGTTCGACGACGGTGCGGGCGTCACGGGCGGCGATGGTGCCCATGCTGACCTTGTCCTGATTGTGGGCCTCGGTCGAGCGGGAGAACGAGGTGGCCGGCATGGTCGACTTCAGCGCCTCGGCGACCAGCGAGGAGGCGGCCAGCTGCATCGGCTTGAAGCCGTGGTGCAGTCCGGCCTCCCAACTGTCGTGCGCGAAACGCGGGATGAGGTTCGGGGTGAGGCCGTTGTTGAACTTCTCGTCCACCACCAGCTGGAGTTGACGCTCCAGCAGGTCGCCCACGCTGGCGACGGCCGTCTTGAGCGCGTCCATCGCCTGGCCGATGTGTCCGCCGTAGAAGTTGCCGCCGTTGACGACCGTGCCGGTCTGCGTGTCGAACAGCGGATTGTCGTTGGAGGAGTTGATCTCCACCTGCGTCCAGTCGGCGGCGAAGGCGAGGGTGTCGCGCAGCACGCCGTTGACGTGCGGTGCACAGCGGATCGAGTACCGGTCCTGGACGGGTTCGGCCAGTTCCCGGAAGCCGAGGCCGTCCGGCATGGCGTCCTCCGTGCCTGCGTGCGCGGTGGCGCGGTCCTGGCCGAGGAGGCGGCGCACCGTGTCGGCGGAGGCGACGCTGCCGGGGTGGGGCTTGGCGCTGAAGACGAAGGCGTCGAAGTGGCGCGGGTTGCCGAGCAGGACCTGCGAGGCCATGGCCGTGCACAGGTCGGCGGCGAACGCGATCTCGGTGGCGTCGTGCAGCGCGAGGACGGCGAAACCGGCCATGAACGAGGTGCCGTTGACCAGGGCCAGCCCTTCCTTGGCGGCCAGCACCACCGGTTCCAGGCCGGCCTCGCCGAACGCCTCGTCGGCCGACCGCTGCTCGCCCCGGTGCAGGACCGTGCCGTGCCCGGCGAGCATCGCCCCCAGGTAGGAGAGCGGCACCAGATCGCCGCTGGCACCCACCGAGCCGCGCTCAGGAATCACCGGCAGGATGTCCTGCTCCAGGCAGTCCAGCAGCAACCCGACGACCTCCGGGCGGATGCCGGAGTTGCCGCGCGCCAGGCAGTTCGCCCGGGCGATCATGGTCGCCCGCACCACCTCCGGCGCGGCCGCCGGTCCGATCCCGCAGTTGTGCCCGCGGACCAGGTTCAGCTGGAGCGCCTCCGCCTTGCTCGCGGAGATCTGCCGGGTGCTGCTGTCCCCGAAGCCGGAGGTCACCCCGTACACCCGCCGGCCGGCGGAGACGACCGCGTTCTTCAGGTCCACCGAGCGTTTCATCCGGCTGACCGCGTCGTCCGCCAACGCCACCTGCCACCGCTGGGGGCTGCGGGCGGCCGCGGCGACCTGAGCGACGCTCAGGCAGTGGCCGTCGAGGAACAGGTCGGTTCTGGGCGCACCGGACGGGGACGGGTGATCCTGGGTGTGCCGGGCTCCAGGCATGCTGCTGGTGGACAACTCGGTCTCCCTTGGGTTGGTATTGCGGTGCGTGTGCCGCGCACGACTTGGCGCCGACGCAGGCCGAACCGTCCCTCGCCGGTCGGCAGCGGCACGGAATTCTCAGTGGGTGTTTGCCCCGCCCCGGGCAGCGGGGAGAACGGCCGCCGGCCGGTCGCCGCCGGTGTCAGCGAACGTCGGGCTATGGGACGGTCCAGGAGGGGCGGTCGTTGACGTGGGCGACGGTGGCCAGGGACAGCTCCTTGTAGCGTCCGGAGACGGCGGCGGCGTGGTCGGCGGGCAACGGACCGCCGTGCTCGGCCGCGCGGGCGATGATCTCCTCCGGCCCGAGGGCGCGGTTGGCCAGGACCAGCGCGTTCAGGACCGGGCGGCGCAGGTCGTCGTACTGCCGCAGGGCGGCCACCGGGTCGGCCTCCCGGGCCAGGCACCAGGCCAGGACCCGGGCGTCGACCACGGACTGCGAGCCGCCGTTCATGCCCATCGGGAGCATCGGATGGGCGGCGTCCCCGAGCAGGGTGACGCGCCCCGCGCTCCAGGACGGCAGCGGGTCGCGGTCGACCATCGCGTACGCGAGGACGGTGGAGGTGTGCCCGACCAGGGCCGGCAGATCGATCCACGGCAGCTGCCACTCGCGCAGGCGGGTCCGGGTCTCGGCTGCCGTGACCGGGCGGACGTCGGTGGGGGTGACGGGGCGGTCGGAGTGCCCCGGCGCTTCTGCGGGCGGCTCGTCGGGCACCTCCAGCACCCAGTTCAGCAGGTCCTCGCCGGGCTCAGCGGCCGGAGCGATCGGGTAGGCGACGAACTTCGCGCCGGGCGTGCCGCCCGCCACCACCAGCGAGCGGCCGTCGAGCAGGCGCGGGTGGGGCGCGATTCCGCGCCACATCCAGACGCCGTGCCGGCGGGCGGCGCCCTCGTACGGGTGGAGCCGGGCCCGGACAGCGGAGTTGATGCCGTCGGCGCCGATCAGCACCTCGGCCTCCTCCACCACCGTCGCGCCGCTCGGCCGGTCCAGGAAGTGGGCCCGTACGCCGCCGGGCACCGTCTCGAAGTGCCGCAGCCGCCGCCCGGTGCGGACGGCGTCCGGGCCCAGCCTCTCCCGCACCGCTGTCAGCAGCAGGGTGTGCAGGCGGCCGCGGTGCACGGAGTACTGCGGCCACCGGTAGCCGGCCGCCGTACCCAGCGGCTCGTCCCACACGGGTACGCCGGCCCGGTCGTAGTAGCGCAGCCGCTGCGGCGCGAGGCCGATCGCGGCCAGTTCGTCGGCCAGGCCGAGCTCGGCGAGCTCCCGGACGGCGTGCGGCAGCAGGTTGATCCCCACGCCCACCGCCTCGATCGCCCGCGCCGCCTCGCTCACCCACGGGCGGAAGCCGGCCGCGTGCAGGCTCAGCGCGCAGCTCAGCCCTGCAATCCCGCCCCCGACGATCCCGACCCGCATCAACCCCTCCTCCTTCTGACAGCGCTCCGGTCGACACGGGTGCAGGACACCCGCCCCATGTGGCGGAGAAACGTATCTGTGCCGACTCGGCCTGCTGGGAAACAGCCTCGGTGCCCTTCCCTTGCATGCCGGTGACACACTGCCAGATGTCGGTCCGCCGACGGGCCGCCCCTGTCGACCTGCGACCCGAACGGGTGAATGCCCCCGGTGCGGGCGGAGCGTCCACTGATCATCCTTCAGATCCGAGGGGTACCCGCGTAGTTCCGGCCTGTCGTCGGCGTGGCGGATCTGGCCGATCTTCTCGCAGCCCCACCCCCGGGGGGCTGCTCGCGGGTTCGTTGTCGAGGACGCGGCTGCTGCTCGCCGGCGACGGGGGTCCGCTGTGTGTGGCAACCGGTCGGACCCGCTACGGGGAGCAGGCTCCGCACTGACTGATGTTGGCGGGTTTCGCCGGCAAGCCTCACTCGTCCGTGTTGTCCGGCGGCAAAGCGAGGGACGAAGTCCGTATGCCTGGCAGGGTGTTGGCCGGGCAGGGGCCCGGGCGCCGCGCGGCAGGCATGCGGGGCGCCGGTGATGCGAAGGGTGGTCGTAGTGCTGCGTGAGGGAACGACGACGGAACTGGCGCCGGTGGCGGTGCGGGTGCACCGACCGGGGGTCCGCACGGTCCGCCCGATCCTGGACACGATGCCGATGTCCTTCCTGTGGGTGCCGACCACTGGGGTCGGCTCCCCGGTGGACCGTCACCAGCAGGACGTGCGGCGGAAGCTGGAGGCCGGTCATCGGGGCGGCGGCCCGGGGTGGCGGTACGACCCGGAGGCCCAGCTGGCCGAGGCACTGGCTGATCCGGCGGCCCTCGGGGAGCGGTTCGCACCGTGGACGCGGGCCTGCGCGGAGATGGCCCGGACCGGACGCGGACTGCTGGCGGAGATCCGGGACGTGCGCGAGAACGGGGCTGCGGGCGCCCGGGTCGGGCTGCGCCGGGTGGCGGTCGGCCGCGACCGGGTGGGCGAGATCCACGCCCGCGGGCAGGCGGGCACCAACGGGGGGCGGTCCACCAAGTCGAAGCTGGGCACCTGCCCCGCCTCCTCCTGGCGGGCGGTCACCGACACCTTCGGCCTGGCCGGGGCCGCCGCCTACCCGAACATCGCCGTGGGGTGCTGGTGGATGGCGCTGCTGAGCGCGGACCACCGGGACTGGCGGCAGCACTACATCGCGCTGCTCGACCACGCGTTCTACTTCGAGTACAACGTCGACCGGGTGGGCGGCGGTCGGACGGTGCGGGAGCTGGAACTGCTGTGGGACATGCCGGGGCTCGAGGCCGAACTCCGGGCCCGCCGTCTCCACATGGCCTGCGAGATGGCCTACTTCGACACCAAGCGCCGCAACGAGGCGGAGCACCGGGGCGAGCGCACCGACGGCCGGTCAGCCTGGGTCTACGCCGACCGCGACAGCTGGCGGGACTCGAAGGCGTCCGACAGCGGCATCTTCGGCCACTACCTGTCCTTCCCCGCGGGCACCGCGGGCCGCGACGACATGATGGTCACCGGCCTGGTCAACGACTGGGTCGACCTCGGGCCGGACCTCCGCCACGAGGAGAGCGGGCAGAGCGTGCTGGCGCTCACCCGCGGCTCGATCGTCCAAGAGGACCTGCTCGACTGCTACGAGCGCACCGTGTGGATGATGAACGCGCAACTGACGCCGCACGGCTACGTCAAGGGCGACCGGTACAGCGCCGCCGCGCTGACCGTCGCCACCTGCGTGTGGCAGATGTGCAACCACCGGCAGGACCTCTGGCGGTACTTCGCCCTCGCATCCGACCTGTGCGAGAGCGCCGCCGGGCGCGACCTGTACGCGGCCGGGCAGCTCGCCGACTGCTACACGCCGTCGCTCGTCCCGATCACGCTGCCACGGGCCGACCGTGTCACGGCGCCGCGCCGGCCACTGCGGTACGACGTGCTGGTCGACGGCGCCCGGCACCGGGGCGAGCTCGACGTGCACGAGGCCCTGGCCGACGGCGTCGAGGACGGCGTGCTGCCGATGCTGCTGGTCGAGTACGGCTTGGTCGTCCCGCTGCTGCTCCGCGACGGCCGCATCGACGCAGATACGTTCCTGCGCCACATGGACCGCACCTACTGCGACCACTTCGCCGCGGTCGTCCGCAGCGGCCACGTCACCGGCTTCTCGCCCGACTACGCCGCGGCCGTGGTGGCGCTGGTGATGGAGCAGTGGTGGCACGGCATCTGGTTCGCCATCGGAGCGGGGAGCCTGATCGAGGCCCAGCCCGACCTGGTCGCCGCCGACCGCAGCCACTGAACCGCCCAGGCGCGGGGCGTGCAGTCGTCCACGGACCGTGCCTGTCCGTGGACGACTGCGTACAGGCCGGTGCGTCAGGCGGTGCCGGCCAGAGCGGGGTTGCCCGCCCACCAGTTCCCCGGGGCCTGTGGATCGCGGCTGCTCCAGTACTCGGTCGCCGCGGTGATGAACTCCTCGGCGGAGAGCGTGCCGTTGCCGTCCCGGTCGAGGTGGCGGAACGCCTCGTCCGCTGCCGCGCGCTCCAGACCAGGGAAGTGCCCGCGCTGGAAGGTGAGGAACTCCTCGGGAGTGACCCGGCCGTCGCCGTCGGCGTCCGCGATGGACAGGAACGCCCGGGCGAGGGCTCCGACCGTGGCCTGCGCGGTGGCCGGATCGTCGGCGAGGGTCGCCGTACTGCCGATGAACTCCGCCCGGCTGATCGCCTCGGTTCCCGGCGGGAGCGTGGGCAGATGCAGGTCCCGCCAGATGGCGACGTACGCCGCGATGATCCCGGCTTCCTGCGTCGAACCCTCCGCATGGCCGAGGGAACGAGCTGACGAACGCCCCATGAGGACGTGATCGTCTTCGGTGAGGCGGCCGTCTCCGTCAGCGTCGAGAAGATCGAAGCCGTAGCTGATCTTGGCGATCAGCAGGTCGTCGGACACTGGTTCTCCTTATGCCGGTTGCGGTCCACAGCGCAGAGCCATCACCGGCACAACGAGCTGCCGGGGGGATGGACACCCGTCTCGCGCCTTATCGGACCCGCGGCTACGCTGCGGCCGCGCTCCGCTTCGGCTTCCATGCCTGACGAGCGGGCGCGCCTGGCCGCGGTGGTCGGCAGCCTGTTCCTGTTCCACCTCCCGCGGATCATTTCCGTGTCCGTCGGCTCGATGGCTCGTTGGGCAGGGGGTGCGAGGGAGCCGCCGGGGCCGGGCACGACGAGGTGCGCAGTCGCTTCGGCGCGTGGTTGCCGCCCCGGCGCAGGTTCGGATCGGTGTGGTTGGACGGCGGGTGCCGTGGGTGCGGATGGCGGCCGCGGTGACCCTTCCGCCACTGCGGCGGGTCCTGGTCGAAGGGGAGCAGGGATGACAGTGGGACATGCCTGGCCGGTCGAGGTCGAACACGCCGATCAGGTGTTGATCGAGGATGCCTTGCGCTACATCCATGAGGCGGACACGAGCAGCGTCCTGGCACACATGGCCCCCCGACTGTCGCCCCGCCAGCGGGCTTCGCTGGCCTCGCACTGCCAGGTGGCACACGCAGCGGTCCTGGTCTTCCCGGCCTCGGTCCGGGCCATGACAGCCGCCCTCCGTGCGCGCGGGCTGACCGTCGAGGAACCCCGGCCGAGCGTGGTGGTGCGGGAGCGGCTCAGCCGTCGCTACGGTGTGCCCGTCGATGCTCTGGACGTCGTGATCGTGCACGTCCGTCTGCCGGCCGGCGACCGCGGACCACGGATGGTCGAGCTGTTCGCCCTGGAGGTGCTGCCGGGTTCCGACCTGTCCGCGATCGCGGTACGTGAGCGGGCGCTGCGCCACGAGTCCCACGTCGCGCTGCAGGTCACCACCACGGACGACGTTGTCGTGGCAGGGCTGCGCGCACTGGTGGGCGACAGCGGCGCACTGACGGCCGACGGCGGCGGCTACAACGCGCACGAGGACTGCACGGTGCTGTACTTCCGCAGCACCGGGATCGAGAGTGCGGGCGGCGGGTGGCACCGGCTGGAGCTGCGGGTGGACGGCCACCACCCGCTGGTCCTGTCCCGGCATCGGGACCAGGGGGCGGAGGATCCGGCGACCGGGCTGCTCGAGCTGATGACCGGGGCGTGGACGACGCAGGCGATCGCGGTGGCGGCCGAGCTGGGGCTGGCCGACCACTTGCCCGTGCCGGGCGCGGGGCGGGTACCCGACCCGGTGGAGACGGTGGCCGGTCGCCTCGGCGTCGACGGGGAGGGCCTGGCGCGGCTGCTGCGCTACCTGGCAGCCGTCGGCGTGGTGGCGCCGGTCGGCGCCTCCTACGAACTGACAGCGCTTGGAGAAACGCTTCGCCGCGATGCACGCCACTCACTGCGCCCGCTCGCGCTGCTGTACGGCGGGCTGTTCTACCGGTCGTTCGCCGCCCTGGCCCACGCGGTGCGCACCGGACACGAGGCGTTCGAGGTGGTGTTCGGCCAACCTCACTTCGACTACTTCGCCGCGCATCCCGAGACGGCAGCGCTGTTCGACGCCGCGATGGCCGCCAGTTCGCCGATGTTCGAGCCGATCACCGGCCTTGTCGACTTCTCCGCCGACCGGGTGGTGGTGGACGTCGCCGGCGGCAGCGGTGAGCTTCTGAGCCGGATCCTGAGGAGCGCGCCCCACCTGCGCGGCGTCCTGCTGGAGCGGGAGCACGTCCTGGAGCGGGCCCGCGAGCGGCTCGCCGAGGCCGGGTGCGCCGAGCGCTGCGGCCTCGTGGCCGGCGACTTCACCCAGGCCCTCCCCGCGGGAGGGGACGTGTACGTGCTGGCGCGGGTCCTGCACGACTGGGACGACGACAGGTGCGCGGCGATCCTCGGCCGGTGCGCGCAGGCCATGGACGGCGGTGCGCGGCTGCTCCTGGTGGAGCGTCTGCTGCCCGGCCACGGGAAGGCTTCGCTGGCGGCGCGGTGGGATCTGCACATGCTGTGCAACGTGGGCGGGCGGGAACGGAGCGCCGAGGAGTACGAGCGGCTGCTGGACGCGGCCGGGTTCGACCTGGTCCAGGTCAGCGGACTGCCGCTGGACGCCAGTCTCCTGACGGCCCGTCGGCGCGGACCGTCCCCGCTCCGGGCGCCGGCACCGGGCCGGGCACGATGAGTACGGCGATCTCGGTCGACGACTACCTGACCCACTCCCCCCTTCCTGCGAAGCGGGAGCACTACCGAACCCTCGGTGAGGTGTTCGACGCGGCGGTCGAGACCTTCGGCGACACCGCGGCCGTCGTCGGCAGCGGGCAACCGCTGTCCTGGGCCCGGTGGAGTGCCGAATCGGGTGCGCTGGCCTGCGGACTGCAGCGCCTGGGCACCGGCCCCGGTGACGTGGTGGCCGTCCAGCTTCCGAACTCCTGGGCGTTCCTGGTCGCCCACGTCGCCCTGGCACAGCTCGGCGCGGTCCTTCTGCCGCTGCACATGGCCTACGGGAAGGCCGACGTGGCCGCACTGCTGTCACGCGCGAGAGCCCGTGGCTTGATCGTGGCGGCCGAGCGCGGCGCAGCACTCGGGGCGGCGCTCGACGGCGGCTCGCCGGTGGGGCCCGGCTCGCTGGAGTGGGTGCTGACCGTCGGAGGTCCGGGCCCGGCGCCGCAGGATGCGCGCGGTGGTGCCCGGGCGGTGGGGTTCGCGACGTGGGAGGCGCTGCTGCGTGAGTACCGGGGCGCGCGGCCCGGTCCCGTCGTGGTGGACCCCGAGCTGCCGTTCGTGGTGCTGCCGTCGTCGGGGACCGTCTCCGGCCGGCCGAAGCTCTGCCTGCACAGCCACGGTGCGCTGTTGTCGAATGCCCAGGTGGTCGTGGAGGACGGACGTGCCGGCGCCGGTGACACCCTCGTCAGCGCCAGCCCCTTCACCCATTTGTTCGGGCTGCTCTCGGTCCACCGGGCCGTCCTCACCGGCGCGCGGCAGGCGCTGCTGCCGCGCTGGGATGCCGAGGCGTTCCTGGACCTGGCGGGGCCCGCCGGGGCGAGCGTGTTGTTCGCGGTGCCGGCCCAGCTACGGGACCTCGTCCAACGCCTTGGCGCTTCGGGGGCGCACGGGCGTCTTGAGCTGCGCGAGGTGCGCACCGGCGGTGCGGCGGTGCCCGGCTCACTGGTGAGCGAGGTGCGACGCCTGACCGGGGCGGCGACAGTCGTCCAGTGGGGCATGTCGGAGCTCGGCGCGGGCACCATGACCGGCCCGGACGATGCGCCGGAGGTCGCCTCACGCAGCATCGGCCGGCCGCTCTCCGGCTCCAGCGCACGCGTGGTGGACGAGGCCGGGCGGAGCTGCCCCGTCGGCCAGGTCGGCGAACTGCAGTACCGCGGGCCGCACCTGTTCCGCGGCTACTTGGGTGACCCGCAGGCCACCGAGGCTGCCTTCACCCCGGACGGCTGGCTGCGCACCGGGGATCTGGCCAGCCGCCACCTTGACGGCACCTTCGCTTTCCACGGGCGTGACGTGGAGGTGATCAGCGTCGGCGGCCTGAAGTTCAGTGCCTCCACCGTCGAGGCCCTGCTCAGCGACGTCCCGCAGCTGGCCGCCGCAGCCCTCGTCCCGCGCACCGACGCCCGGCTGGGGCAGTACCCGTGCCTGGTCGCCTCGCTGCGCTCCGGCGCGAGCGTCGATCTGGCGGTGGTGCGCGCCCATCTGGCGGCCAAGGGCGCGGCGGAGTACCAGCAGCCGCTGGAACTGGTCCTCGTCGACGAGCTGCCGCTCACGCCCACCGGAAAGGTGGCCCGTGGGCGGCTGGCCGCGCTCCTGACCGCCGACATGGCACACCGGTCGGCGGGGGCGGACCGGTGGCGGACCCGGCTGGCCGCCCTGCCCGCAGCCGAACAGGCCGCCGCCGCTCTGGCGTTGGTCCACGAGCACCTCGCCGAGCTGCTCCCGGCCCACGCCGTCCGTCCGGAGACCGACCGGCAGACGTTCCGCGTACTGGGTGTGGACTCGCTCGGTGCGGTGCGCCTGGCCCTGGCCCTGGCCCGCTCGAGCCGGCTCGCACTGGCGACCACCGTGGTCTTCGACCACCCCACGCCCGAGGCACTGGCCCGCCACCTGGCAGCGTTTGCCACCGCCCACCGTGACGAGACGCCCGGAGACCGCCCGGCCGCTACGACGGCAGTCGCCCTTGAAGCGGCCCGGTCGCGGGCCACCGGAGTGGGGGACCTGGACGACCCGATCGCGATCGTGGGAATCGGCTGCCGGTTCCCCGGCGGCGCCACCACCCCCGAGGACCTGTGGCAGCTCCTGGTGGACGGCGCCGACACGGCGGGCCCTTTCCCCACCGACCGTGGCTGGGATCTGGAGCGGCTGCGGCATCCGCAACCCTCCCGTCCAGGCCGCTCCAGCACCCACCTCGGCCACTTCCTGACCGGCGCCGGCGAGTTCGACGCCGCGTTCTTCGACATCTCACCGCGCGAGGCGCTGGCGATGGACCCGCAGCAGCGGCTGCTGCTGGAGACCGGCTGGGAAGCCCTGGAAAGGGCCGGGCTGGACCCCACCACGCTGCGCGGATCCGACACGGGCGTGTTCGTCGGCCAGATGGCCGGCGACTACGCTCCCCGGATCACCGAAGCCCCCGAGCTCTTCGACGGCCTGCTGCTCACCGGCAACGCCGCGAGCGTCGCCGCCGGGCGGATCTCCTACACCCTCGGCCTCAACGGCCCCGCCCTGACCGTCGACACCGCCTGCTCCTCCTCCCTGGTCGCCGTGCACCTGGCCGCCCAGTCGCTGCGCCGGGGCGAGTGCTCACTGGCGCTGGCCGCAGGAGCCACCGTGATGGCCTCCCCGGCCTCCTTCGTCGACTTCAGCCGCCAAGGCGCGCTCGCCCCGGACGGGCGCTGCAAGGCGTTCGCGGCCACCGCGGACGGCACGGCCTGGGGGGAGGGAGTCGCCGTCCTGGTACTGGAGCGACTGTCCCGGGCCAGGCGCAACGGGCACCCGGTCCGCGCCGTCCTGGCCGCATCGGCCGTCAACCAGGACGGGGCGAGCAACGGCCTGACCGCCCCCAACGGGCTCGCCCAGCAACAGCTGATCCGCCGAGCCCTGGCCGATGCCCGGCTGGAGCCCGGCCAGATCGACGTCATCGAGGCCCACGGCACCGGCACACCCCTCGGCGACCGGATCGAGGCCGAGGCGCTGGACGCCGTCTTCGGCCCCGGCCGCGACCCGGCGCGCGCACTGCGGCTGGGATCCGTCAAGGCGAACATCGGCCACACCCAGGCGGCCGCCGGCATGGCGGGAGTCATCAAGACGGTGCTGGCGCTACGCCACGGCCAGCTGCCCCGCACCCCGCACACGCACACCCTCCACCCCTTCGGCGGCAACCACGGCGGCGCTCTCCGGTTGCTGCCGCAATCCGAGCCGTGGCCACCGTCGCAGCGCGTACGCCGCGCCGGGGTGTCGGCCTTCGGCATCGGCGGAACCAACGCCCACGTCATCCTCGAGGAAGCGCCCAGGCCGCAGACGGAGCCGCTCACCTCGGCGGCGTGCGAGAGCACCGGCAGCGATCGGGCCTGCGGGCCGGCCCTGATCGGCGAACAGCCGACGCCCTGGGTGCTGTCCGCCCGCAGCGCACCCGCCCTGCGCGAACTCGCCGCCCGCCTCGTGCCGCTCGCCACCGGCCCCGAGTCACCCGGGGCGGCCCGGGCCCTGGCCACGACCAGAGCGGCGTTCGAGCACCGCGCGGTCGTCATCGCGCGAGAGCCCGCCGAGGCGGCCGCGGGCCTGCGTTCGCTCGCCGACGGCACCCTGTCCGCCGACGCGGTCACGGGCCTTGCCCGACCGGCGGGCCGCACCGTGTTCGTCTTCCCCGGGCAGGGCGCGCAGTGGCAGGGCATGGCAGCCGACCTGCTCGCCGAGTCCGACGTGTTCGCCGACGCCATGGCCGCCTGCGACGAGGCCCTCGCACCGCACGTCGACTGGTCGGTTCGTGCCGTCCTGCGCGGGGCCGCCCGCCAACCGGGGCTGGAGCAGGTCGAGGTGGCGCAGACCTGCCTGTTCGCCGTGATGGTCGCCCTGGCCGAACTGTGGGCCCATCACGGCGTGCGCCCGCACGCTGTGGTCGGACACAGCCAGGGCGAGATCGCCGCCGCCCACGTCTGCGGGGCGTTGACCCTCGACGAAGCCGCCAGGGTGGTGGCCCAACGGGCGAAGGCGGTCGGCGCACTGTCCGGCGGGCGGATGGCAGCCGTCGCACTGCCTCGCGGCGAACTCGACCACCACCTGGCCCGGTACCCGGGCCAGGTCTGGCTGGCGGCGGACAACGGCCCCCGCTCCACTGTGGTTTCCGGCACCGCCGACGCCGTGACCCAGCTGGTCGCCGAACTCGACCGGCGCACGGTGCGCGCCAGCCTGCTGGCCGTCGACTACGCCTCCCACTGCCCCGCGATGGAACCCGCCGAGGCCCACCTGACGAACGGCCTCAGCGAGCTGCGACCCCGGTCGGCCGAGGTGCCGTTCTATTCCACCCTCACCCCCGGCCCCCTGGACACCACCGCCCTGACCGCCCGGTACTGGTACCGCAACTTGCGCCACCCGGTCGAGTTCGGCGCCACGATCCGTGCCCTGCTCAGCGCAGGCTGCCGCGACTTCATCGAGATCAGCCCGCACCCCGTGCTCACCCACGCGATCCTGGAGACCGCCGAACAGACCGGCCGGCCGGCCACCGCAGTGGGCACCCTGCGCCGCGGCGAGGGCGGACTACGGCGTTTCCTGCTCTCGGCCGCGCAGGCATACACCCACGGGGCACCCCTCTCCTGGCCCACCCTGTTCGCCGGCCCCCAGGCGCAGCACACCGACCTGCCGACCTACCCGTTCCAGCGCGAGCGCTACTGGCTCACCACCCCCTCCTCACCCCGCCGGCGCCCCATGGATTCGGCCGTCCAGGAGGCGGACGCACCCGCCCGGCCCGACGAAGCGGACCTGCTGGCGTTGGTCCGCGAGCAGGCCGCGATCGTCCTCGGCCACCGCGACGGCACCAGCATCGAACCGGACGAGGCGTTCGCCGCCCTGGGCACGACGTCGCTGACAGCCGTCGAACTGCGCACCCGCCTGGCCGGCCTGCTCCACCTGTCCTTGCCCGCAGCGGTCGTCCTGGACCACCGCACGCCCCGCGCCCTTGCCGCCCACCTGCGGAGCCTGCGGCAGGACACGGACGGACGCAACGGCGCACCCGAGGCCCCGGGCACGGAGCCGCTGCACACCCTCGACGCCCTCTACCTGCACGCCTGCCGAACCGGCCAGGGGACGGTCGCCGCCGAGCTGATCGGCGCGGCAGCCAAGCTCCGCCCGACGTTCACGGCCGCCCACGCCGACGACCACGCGTCCGAGGTGACCCGCCTCGCACCAGCCGCCGCACGACCCGCCCTGTTCTGCTTCCCGTCCCTGCTGCCCACCTCCGGCGCCCACGAGTACACCTCGCTCGCCGGGGCACTGCGCGGCGTCCGCGAGGTGCAGGTCCTCGCCCAGCCCGGCGTCGAGTCCGGTCGGCTGCTCCCGGCCGACCTCGACGCCTTGGCCGGCGCGCACGTGGCCGCGTTGCGGCGGCACGCCGGGTCCGGGCAGTTCCTGCTCTGCGGGCACTCCTCCGGTGGGCTGGTCGCGCACGCGGTCGCGGCCAGGCTCGAAGGACTCGGCCGGCCCGCGCTCGGACTCGTCCTCCTGGACACCCCCTGGCCCGACGACACGCTGCTGCACCGACTGCTGCCGCGCGCCCTGGAGCACACCGCCGCCCAGGCCCTCGCCGTATCCGGCATCGGCGCCGACCGGCTCACGGCCGCGGGCGCGTACCTGCGCCTGCTGGCGGGCCGGCAACCGGCTCCCGTCACCACCCCCACCCTGCTGCTGCGCGCACAGGATCCCACCGAGTCCCTCGCCGGCAACGGCCCGACGGCCACACCGTGGCAGCTGCCGCACACCCTGATCGACGTCCCCGGCGACCACTTCACGATGCTCACCCACCACGCCCCCGCGCTTGCGGAGGCGATCGGCAGCTGGGATCCCGCCCCCGGTCCGGGGCACCCGGCCGCCACACCCCACCTGAGGGCCGCACCCCGCCCGACCGCCGCAGCCCGTCCGCTTCCTGGAGCAGCCCAGTGACCACGACCGCCCCGTCCGACGGCGATCTCGCCCAGCTGTTCATCCGTTCCCTGCTCGCCAAGCCCACCCCGGCCGACGACCGGCCGAGGCCGGCGGCGCCGTACGAGGGCCTGCGCCACCTTCAAGCCCTGTTGGACGAGAAGCAGCCCCTGATCGCCGACCGGCTCAGACTGCGCTCGCTGCTGGAGCTGTGCGCGATCAGCGATCCACGGCTCTTCCACGCGATGTTCCTCCACCACTGCATGACGATCGGCACCGCGCTCGACCAGGGCGCCTGCCAGGAGGACGTGGCAGCCCTCGCCTCAGGAGAGTGGATCGGCGCCGCCCTGATGAACGAGACCGGCTGCGGCAACAGCAGCTCGGCCGTGCGCACCGAGGCCCGTTACGACCCCGCGCGCGGTGACTTCGTGCTGCACACCCCGACGCCCGAGGCCGCCAAGGGCCCGGCCAACGTCGGCCTGGACGGCTTTGCGCGCCTGGCCGTCGTCAGCGCCCGGCTCGTCGCCGCCGGGACGGACCGCGGAACCGCGCTGTTCCTCGTCGCCCTCCGTGACGAGGACGGCCCCTGCCCGGGAGTCGCCATCGAAGCCCTCCCACCCGTCGCACAGCTGCCCATGGACTACGCCACCGTCCGCTTCGACCACGTCCGCGTTCCCCGCGCCCGCTGGCTCGCCGACGGAGCGTGGATCGCCGAGGACGGGTCCTTCCACGACCCGCTCGAAACCGCCGACGCCCGCACCCGGCGCAGCCTGGGCATGGCCCGCTTCTGCTGGGGCGCGATCAGCGCAGGACTTGCGGCAGTGGCCCGGGGCAGCGCAGCACTCGCCCTCACCCACGCCCGCCACCGCCGGACCGCCGACCGCCTGGCCGGCCAGGTCCCTGCGCTGAACCACCTGGGCCAGCAGCGGCTGCTGTTCGGCGCCACCGCCCAGGCCCTCGCGGCCACCGCCGTCGCCCACCGGGCCACCCGGCGCAGTTGGCACATCCCGCCGGGCGGTGGGCGCGGCAGCGGCCCGGACGGGTCCGCCATGCGCGAGCTGGCCCTGGCCAAGGTCACCACCGACACCCTCGCCGACGCGGCGGTGACCCGCTGCCGCTCCGCCGGCGGCACAGCCGCCTTCTTCTCACTCAGCCGCCTGGGCTGCTATCAGTCCTTCACCCAGACATACGCCTCAGCGGGCGGCGACAACCGAATGATCCTGCTGGACGCCGCCTGGACCATGGCCACCGGACAGGACTACCAGCCGCCGGACGAGACCTCGGCACCGGACGACCACACCCGGCTGCTACGCGCCCGCGAACGGCTCCTGCACACCGAGCTCACCGCCCATCTGCCCCAGCCCGCGGACACCGCCGTCACCTTCGACATCTGGAACGAGCGGACCGAGCTGGCCCAGCGCTTCGCCCTGGCCCACGCGGCGCGCACCACCGCCGAGACCCTGCACGAAAAGTGGCACACCCCAACCCTGCTTCCCGCTCCGGATCGTGCGCTGCTCGCCGACCTCTACCAGCTGCACTGCCTGGAACAGATCGACGCCCACAGCGGCTGGTACCTCGCCCACGGCCTGCTCACCGCGCAGCAGGTACTCGCGCTGCCGGAGCAGGCCGACCAGGCGTGCCGCCGCCTGGCCCCCCACGCCCAGGCCCTCACCGAGCTGCTCCAGGTACCCGACGCGCTCCTGCACGGCCCACTCCACCCGTAACCTGACCGCCCCCACGGAACCTTGAACTCGTTTCCGCCGGCCGCCCCGCCCGTTGGATCTGTTGTGGCGGTCTCGACTCCTGCCGGACGAGCGCCGAGAGCCGTCGCACACAGGCGCCGGGGAAGCAATCCACTCCTTTGCCCTCACGGTGGGTGGCGCATGACGCCGTCAGCCACCCACCACCCTCACCCGGAGGTGACCCATGCCCACCGCGCCCCCTCGTGCCCGGCAGCGAGAGGCGACCGGGGCCGGCCGTTCGGAGCGGCGGATCAAGGCCGCCGGGTTCCCCGCACCAAGTCGCTGCGGACCTTCGACTTCGACGCCAACCCCAACATCGACCCCGCCGTGGTCAACTCCCTCGCCAGCGGCGAGTGGATCAAGAAGAGCCAGCCGCTCTGCCTGATCGGCGACTCCGGCACCGGCAAGTCCCACATGCTCATCGCCACGGGCACCGAGGCCGCCATGCAGGGCTACCGCGAGCGTGGCGACCTGAGGCGGCGGGTCCAGGTGCTGCGCGCGGCCCCTGGACGCGAATAACGTCGAAGTCCTGCTGGAGTATCAGGACAACGGCTTGCTGTCCCACTGCCAGGGGGTGATGGCGGTCCAGGCATGAAGGTAGTCGCGGGCTGCGAAGGCCGAGGGGACGAGGTCGGGAGTGACGCCGAAGGCGTCCGTCAGGGTGGGCAGGGCCTCCGCGAGGGTGCGCAGCAGATCGCCCTGCAGCGCCGTCAGTTCTTGGGCGGTGGTCGCGTCGAGCTGGCCGTGTGCGGTGTACCAGCCCGCGTGGGCCAGCACGCGGTCGCATCCGTACAGTTGGGCGAGGCCGCACAGGAGTGAGCCGGCCTGGCCTTGGTGCTGGTGGGCGTCCTCGTGGAGTGCGTGTGCGGCCCAGGCGGTGGCGGTGGCCTCGGCGAGCGCGGTCGCGTCGGTTCCCGAGAGCGGGTCGGCGTCGGTCAGCAGGGTACGGGCGCGCTGGTCGAGCAGGCGCAGCCAGACCGGAGCGTCGGCAGGGGGTTCGGGCAGTGGGGTGGTGCGGGCGCCGGCGAGGGCTCGGCCGGCGGCGACCTGGAGGACCTGGTTGTCGCCCTCGGCGGTGATGACACCCTGGGTGATCCCCAGGTAGTCGGTGATCATGTTGGTGCGGAACATGCCTTGTGCGCCGAGGCGTTCGCGGCACTCCTGCAAGGCGGCAAGGGCGGTCGCCGACAGGAGGGGCTTGGTGAGCATGGCCAGGGCTGCGGATTCCGGGCCGGGGGTGTCCGGATCGCTCAAGGCGGCGCGGGCGCGGTTGCCGAGCGCCGTCGCGGCGTAGAGGCGGGCAGCGGCGAGGGTCAGCGGGGTGCGGACGTTGTCCCGGTCGATCATGGGAACCTGACGGGCGGTGAGCCGCTGTCGTGCGTAGGAGACCGTGATCCACAGAGCCGAGCGGGCTGCGGCGAGCGAGCCGCAGGCGAGCCCGACACGGCCGGCGTGGAGCTGCTCGATCGTGTGATGGAAGCGGCTGCGCAGGCTCTCCTGGCTGTGGAAGGAGCCGTCGGCATCGAAGTGGGCGATGCCGCCCGAGAGCCAGCCATCCTCGGGTACCACGGCACCGTCGAAGCGGATCATCGCATTGTCCATGGGGCAGAAGCCCTTGTCGGGCATGCGGTGCACGCTGACTCCGACCGGGTCCTGGTGTGAGCGGCGCAGCGGGAGCAGGAAGGGAAACACGCCCTCGTCGCGTCCGTCGGCGATGAGGCGGGCGGCAACCACCGTCATGCGCGGCACGCTCTTCTCGGCGACGTTGGGCATGAACTTGACCGCTGCCGGTGTGGGTGTGTGGAGGGTGAAGTGGCGCTGGTCGGGATTCCAGCGGGCTTCGGTGTGCATCTCCAGCACGTTGCTGCCGTAGCCGAGTTCGGTCAGCAGGAAGACGCCGACGTGTCCGGCGTCGTCGAGGGCTGAAAGCGCTCGCTCCTGCCGTTCGGTGGCGCGTCCGAGGCGTTGGATGGCCCCGATGGTGAGGGTGAAGTGCCCGCTGAGGATGAGGAAGAGGTCCGGGGCGGCGACGGCCGCCCAGTCGAAGAGGGAGAACATCACGGCCGGATCGGCGGCGATCTTGCGGGAAGGGCCCAGTCGTGCGACGAGGCCGCGCAGTTGCTTGTACGCATCCCGGGCACGGTCGGTGTCGGTGCGCCCCATGTCGCAGGGGACGATGATCTCTCTGATCGCGCGGCGCACCGCCTCGCTGGCCTCGTGGCGACCGCCGTAGACAAAGGCGGCAAGCGCCTGGGTGACGGGGTCTGCGGCTGGGGGTGTCTGTGCGGAGGTCACCGGGGGTCCTTTCCATGGAGCTGTCTTGTGGTGCCGTGTGCCGGTGGCGGATGCCCGGCACCGGTGGGGCGTTGTGGGCACACTCGTGATCGCGTCGGTCAGGGCCTTGGCCTGGGCCGGCTATTGGACGTTTCGGGGGACGGATTTGCGCGGCTTGTGGCCCTGGAGATCAGCGCCGGGTCGTCACCGAGATAGGCGCAGATGAAACGTTTCTGCTTTTGCGGGGCACGAGCAAGGTCCTCTGCGCGGCAAGGACTAACAATCGAGCGCAGGTGAATGCGATGGGACGGCCGGTTGTTCTTCGCCAAGTGGTACGTCTCTCCAGTGACTTGAGGCCAGAACCGCATGCGTTTGGCAACCGTCCCGGTCGGCTGGGGGCAACTCGCCCGGGGCACCATGCTCAGCAGTACCCGGCAGCGCAGGAAGATACGCATCCTGTGTCCGCTGCTGGGCGCGCGGAGCGCTATTAGGGCGCGCACGGAATTCTCGCGCCGGGAGCCGGGCAACCGTGCACAGGGCAGGCCATCCCGGGCGGGGAGAATATCGCGGCCCTTCCGCAGGCGCCTCCCTGCGGGCCGTCCAACCGGCCCGATGCCAAACCCGCAGGGGTGGCGCCCTTTCGGGGCCGCAGAACCGGACATGAGCGGACGACGCTCTACCAGTCGTACCGGAACTCTATGACCACCGAGTCGATCGTCAGCTCATCACAGTAAATCCAGTTGAGTTATCCAAGATTTGCTCTCGCCTGGTCGGGCCGGTGCTTACGGTCGCGGAGGTGGATGGGGCAGACTCGCTGTGCGGGTTGGTCCGACTCTGGCGGAACTCGGTGTCGTGCACGGCGTGACGGCGCCGATTCCACGATCGAGTTCGTATCCGGGCTGGCGGCCGGTCGTTGGTGCCGATGTGGATACTGACTTCGCCTCAGACAGCGTCACTGAAGTATCGTTTCAGCGTGAGTGTCCCATCTTTGCCGGCCTGATCGCGCAGTGGAGCCACGCCGGCCGTACCGTGCCCGGCCGCCCCGACCCCGAGTGGCGCCGCCTTGCCGAGCCGCCAGCCTTCGGGGCCAAGCCGGCGGCCATTCTGACCCAGCGACCGGTCCGCCGAACCGAGCTACCCGTCCTCTGTCCGAGCCGTCCCCGGATCAGCGTGTGAGGCGTGACCTGGGGCCCCGCATCCCGGCGCAGCGGACGAGCACCGGTGGATGCGTGATGGCCGTCGAACTGGTGGTGATCGCCGCGCCGGGCGTGCGGGTACCCGTGCCAGGGTGCCTGCGCTACCAGGCCACAGACCCGTACGCGGTGCACCTGGACTGCCATGTCGGCCCGGAGTTACCGATCACATGGACCTTCGCGCGCGACCTGCTGGCGACGGGCGTACGGACATGGGCCGGCACCGGGGACGTGTGCGTCTTCCCCAGCCGGGACGACGCCGAGCCGAGCGTGAGCATCTCTCTCGACGGGGAAGCCGCCAGCGTGGTGCTGCACGCCTCCACCGCAAGAGTTGCCACCTTCCTGTCCTACACCGCCCGGATCGTCCCGTTCGGTTCGGAAAGCCGCCACATCGACCTCGATCTTCTGTCGAACCGACTCTGCGGCGGCGAACAGCCCGAGGCGGGCTCGTGAACCATCCCCGGCGGGTGTCCGTCAGATCGGGTTCTGGCTCAACTTTCGGAAAGTGATCCAGAACCACGGTTGAGCCGCCGCCGACATGGCGGAGAATGGCAGCGTCCAGGGCAGTGGGCACCCCGCCGGAGCGGGTGGCAACGGCCTGCCTCGCCCTCGTCGTCGGTGACGACGGTCCGCCCCCCAGCGGGCGCGGCCCTCGAAGTCCTCATGAGTGATGTTGACACCCGTACTCAGCACGTAGACGTCAACGCCCACCGAGACCTCATCGACGGCTGCCTCGCCGGCATCGGCCTGATCATGGACGGCTGACCGACATCACGCATTCAAGTTCAGCAGCTTGGCTCGCGATGCGGCGCCGCATGGCAATTGCCTACGCGCGGACAATTCCGGCTGGTGATCGGAATCTTGATCCTTCGTCGGCGACGATCTGACGTGAGCGCTCTGGAATCCGAGGCAGAAGATCCTGCGTTCGGGCGGGCCGGTAGCCGGGACGGGGAGGGCGGCGCTTCCCGGCCGGCTGGGTGCTCCGGAGATGTGCAGTGTCGCGCAGGGCACGGGTGCGGGGAGTTGATCACCCGATGTGGTGAAGTGCGATCGGTTGTCGTGGATGTGGGGCGCCTCGGGGCGATAGACCAGGACGGTGATCTTGACTCAACTGTCGCAGCCCGCCCAGCTCCGTGAGGCGGAGGTCTGCATCGCTCAGTTACACTACCGGGCTTCCGCCGGCGAGGCGTTGGCGGAGCTCGCGGGCTGCGCCACCACCACGGAGTTGCTGGTGACGGCGCATCGGATGTGGTGTGGGCCGGGGTGCCGGTCTACCGAGGACTGTACGTTTCTGCACTACCCCCGGACGGTGCCGCTGCCGGGTCTGCCGCAGGTGCACCGCTCGCGGTACAACAAGGACACCGCGGAGCTGTACGGCTTGATGGGCGGGGCCGGGTACGCCGTCGGGACGGCACAGCGCCATGAGACCGACCTCTGGCCGTTGTTGCTGGAGGCCATGGGGCGGGCCGATGCGGGGGCGGGGGCCGCGATCGACTACACGGACTGGGCGCGCAAGGGCGACCGGAGTGCCGCCGAAGTGGCCGCCTACGCCTGTCGGGACACGCTCCAGTGGGCGGCGGTCTGGCTTGGTGAGGAGTACGCGCGCGTCCCGGCCTACCTGCACTACGTCGCGCTGAGCACCGTCGTCGACGACCTGTGCGTCCCGCCGCTCGACCTGGTGAGCGGAAGGTTCCGGCTGTACGGGCACTCGGTCGGCAGCGTGATCGCCGCGCTGGAGGGGGAGGGGTGGCGACACGATGCCGTGCACGCGCTGCTCTCGTTGGTGCGGGAGTCGGTGTACCAGTACGCGGAGAAGGTGGACCACGCGGCGGCCGGGGGTGCCGGGTTGCACGCCAGGTTGAACGATTCGGCGGGGGTCTGGGACGCCTGTGTCTACCGGATGCACTCCGCCAACAACTACGGCTGCGGTGTGGTGGTTGCCCGCGTCTGCGGCACCGGGCCGGTCACCTTCGGCTGGCTGATGGACAGCGGCATGGCGGATGCCATCTCCATGGACCTGGCCAAGTCTGCGCTGGACGTCTACCGGCTCGACGCCCACCAGCCCACGGCCGGCCCGCGCCCCGCCGGACTCCGGCAGCAGGCGTACCACTCCGTCTACCTCGACCTGATCGACGACCTGGTGCGCAGCGGGGCGCCGGAGGGCCTCGTCCACTACGGCCGGGCGGGTCTGCTGTACGTGCAGATGATGGAGCGCTATCACGAGCGGCGCCTGGACCACCGCGTACCGTTGCGGCCGCCGATGGCTGCGCGGCTGCGCGAGCTGTTCGGCGAGGAACCGGTCGAGGCGTCGGTGGGGAATCGTTTCCGCGCCCATCGGGACGGGGCCGGTGGCGGTCGGCCGCTCGGTGGGCCGACCGGGCTGGGGACCTCGGCGGCGCGGGTGTTCGTGGCGGCTGGGGCTGGTAGCTGACGGAGTGACAGGCCGGGCCGTCCGGGCAGGAATTCCCTGCCCGGACGGCCCGGTCATTGCTTCCTGAACGGGCAGATTTCACTGGATGAATGTGCAAGAGCAGAAATGGTGGAAACCGTTCGCGACGTATTGACCGTCACTCCTGCCGAATGGGGCTGCTACTGTTCCGGACCCGGCGCCCCGCGACCCGCGCCATCCGCTCCTCGAGCACCTGCACACGCGCCCGCGCGACGCGCCACCGCTCATGCTCCCAGTCCTTGCCGAAGCAACAAGCGGGAAAGACTCGGGAGGGCGGAGGCGTTCGCGCTGGCGGGAAGGACGGCGATGGGACGGCGATGGGGCGGCGAAGTCGCTCTCACCAGTGCCCCAGACGGCGATCGGCTCACGGCGGTCTGGGCCGACACTGAGCGGGGTCAAGGGGCTCTGCCTCCGGATGACGCCAGAGCCTGCAAGAAGCGACACCCCCACGCCGTCCGCATCCTCGCCTGGCTACGAGTGATCTGGTCCTGCCGGAGCGACGGAACCTGCTACGACCCTGTCACCCACCAGGCCAACAACAAGATCGAAGCGACTCAAGAGACGGCTCTGGCGCCATAGGGGTTGACTCAGGAAGCTCATGCGACGAGCGCGTAGCTGGCGAGCCGTTCGCGTTCCCGCTGGCTAGGACCGAGGTGGAAGCCTGTACATTTACTCCAGGTCAGTGAGTTGGTGAGTCGGACCCACCGGCAGCGTGGCCTCGATGATCATCGCCGTCAGTCGGTGTGTGGTCCGCCGGTGCCAGCAGATCCTCCAGCAGCGCGTCCAGGTTGAGGTGGGCGGACTCGGAGCCGGGCGGGACGATGAGGTAGGTGGCTTCGAGGAAGGCTCGGAGCAAGGCCGCGGGCGCGCGGAGCAGAGCCGTGTTCTCGGGCGCGCTCAGCCCGATGTAGGCGGTGTTGTCATCGGCGGCGGCGGGGTAGACCGACACATCGCCGGCGCCCGTCCAGGTGCTCAGACCGGTGGCGAGGAGTTCACGGGCGAAGATCCACGTGATCGGTTCCGGGAGGTCGACGTGGCTGTCCAGGTAGAGCGCGAGCGGGTCGGCCCGGTGGTAGCGCAGGCGGGCCACCACCGGAACGTTCAGTCCCGGGCAGACCACCGCCATCAGCGTCAGGATCAGGCTGCAGTCGGGCAGGCCGGCCAACGGGTGCGGGGTGTGCGACGGTTCACGGCGGGTCACCGGACTTCCAACAAGGATTCGGCGTGGCCACCGCGGTCCTCCGGTAGGCCCGGCGGCGCATCCAGAGGAATCGTTTCTTCAACCGCGGTGACGTTCAGATGGCTACAGCTCACAGCCAGGAAACGATCCACCGCGCACCCGGTCACCGGCAACCGGCCATCAACTCGGGCTTCGCTGCGGAGCCGTCCCGTGGCGAGCGCAGATCGCCCAGGGCCCCGTTCGGCGGTGGTCGACCGCAAGCGGCTCCCCGTCCTCGTCGGCCTCCTCCCCAGGCACTCAGCCGCCGACCGCCACGCCGTCCCCGCACTGGCGCCAGTAGCACGCCCGGCAGGTCGCCTCGTCCTCCGCGTTCTTGGAGACGGTGTACTCGAATCTGTAGTGGGCCTCGCAGCCGCACGTCAGGCACCGGGTCAGGCGCCATGCCGTCGGCTTGGCGAACGGCTCCAACGGCTCCAGGCCGCCGGCGCGGAGGATGTCTGTGATGTGATCGTCGCACCAGGCATCGCGCGAACGCGTCCGGTAAGCGGTCGGCTGCGAGCAACCAGGATCCGAACACAGCTGAACCGGCTTCCCGGGCGATATGGGGCTCACCTGCAGGATTCTTTCATGGCCACTTGCTGTTCCCTGGGGCGGGGCCTGTGCAGTACGTCTACGATCCTTAGTTTCTCCCCACCGCGGCAGGTGCCGCGAGGCCGGTGCCACCGCCACCTCCTCGAACGGCCCGGCCCTCACCTGCCGGAGCTCTCCCAAGGACGGGCGCCTGCGCTGGCTCACCGCAGGAGAATGACCCCGACGGCGTCCAGGCGGGCAGGAGGACGCCGGTCAGTCAGACCGGGCCGCTTGCCGTCGTCCGCAGGGCGCATGTGGGAACAGCGTTCTCGGCTGGCCTTGTCGGTGCCGTCATTTAGGCTCGCGAGCCGAGACCGATAAGGGAGTCACGTGCTCGACTGTGCTCTGACCGCAGATGTTCCGCTCGGCCCGTTCGAGGGCACGCCCGTCACCGTCCATTCGGCCAAGGGCAAGAACGCCAAGCTCCATGCTGCGACGACGTGCACCCAGCTGCGTGCCCGTGACATCACGACGGCCCAGGTCCCGTTGAACGCGGAGACGATCGGCCGGATGTGCTCGCGCTGCGCGCAGTGGGGCGCGTGGGTGCGCCCGGAAACCGGCCTGGGCGTTTTCCTCAAGGAACTCGGCGGGATCGGCCTGTTGTACCAGGTGCGATCCCACACCGGGCCGGACGAGGACACCTGGTGGGACGAGAACGAGGTCCAGGCCGCCGTAGACCTGCTGCGCACCGAGCCCGCAGTCGACCCTGACAGTGAGGAAGCGGACGGCGACGACGAAGAGGCGCGCGACGAGGCCGAGCATCTGCGGGACAGTGTGTTCTCCGCCTGGCGGGATGCGGCGAGGAGCCTGCACCGGGCCCAGGCCGCTGCCGAGATGTTCCCCTGGCTCGCTGACTGGGCGGAGCCGAAACTGGCAGTGAAGAAGGAGTACCTGGAGACGCTGCGTGTGCAGGCTGCACGGTTCGTCGACCCGGACGGACTCCTGACCGGCGCGGCAGCAGCCCTCCTGGGCGAGCCGGACTTTCCCGCCGACGATCCGGCGCTGACGGCGATCGGTACGCGGGAGGAGATCAACAGGGGACTGAAGGCACTGTGGCGGGACTGGCAGCGCAAGGCCGAAGCCGGCTGGGGCCGGCCGAGTGAGCGCTCGTACATCTCCTACACGCTCACCCACGGTATGCGCTCCAACCGCAAGGGCTACGCACAGGCATGTTCCGCCGCTGACGAGCTGGTCGCGTCCTGGGAGGACCTGGCGCGTGCCGCAGCTGCCGAGGCCGAGCCCGCGCCGACCTTGCTGGTGACCGCGCATCTGTCGGAGCTCACCGACGACTCCTCGCACCGGTACGAGCGGGGATTCCTCAGCGAACTCGACAATTGGACCACCGGCGTTCTCGTCACCTACCTCGCCATCGCCGACTGGGGCCGGCGCACCCTCACCCTGCAGGTCCCGCCCCTCATCGCCGACCGACTCCTCGACTCCCGCTCCTCCCTCCTCGACTGCGAACCCCACACCACCGCCACGACCGAAACGACGACCGGTGCCGGGGCCGAAACGGCCGTGGCCCACATCAGGCCGGGGATCTTCGACGACACCCCCGTCCGTGACCGCCGGCCGTTCGCCGCTGACCACGTGCGCGCCCTGCGCGCCGTGTCGGCGGGTGACGACCAGCTGTACCTGGTCTTCTCTCCGGACGGAGGACCGGAGGTCTTGCCACTGGCGGTCGTGGAGAGGCGGCTGGCTGCCGGCTGGCGCGGAAGCATCATCGCCGGGGCCTCGGACCTGCCGGCGAGCGTCATCGAACCGTGGATCCAGGAAGTGGGGCCTCGTCCCGACGAAGACGAAGGGGAGAGCGTGTGGCGCGCCCCCGTTCGCGATCCGTACGATCCGCGGTTCGGAGAGGACCTCGGTCTCGCAGACGGCGCCCGCACCACCGCTCGCCTGAGGTACTGGAGGGAGAACCCCGAACAGGAGTTGCGATGCCTGGCCTTGGCACGCGGTGCGGCGGACCTGCGCACTCTCGACGGCGGCCCCGACCGCGACGGTCGCCGCCGCACCGTGTCCGGCGCAGTGTGGCACGGCCTGCTGGTCGGCGCTCGCCGCCTTCGCCTTCAACCGTTCGAGCAGCCTGGCACCGACCGGTGGCACGGCGGCAGCGGAATTCCGCTGGGTGTCCTCGCTGATGTACAGGTCTACACCACCGATGCCGATCCTGGCTGGCAGCGCAAGGGCCACTCACCGTTCTGCTCACACTCCGGAGAACGCGGCGTCACCGAGCACGACGACCTGCTGCGCATCGCGGACCTCCTCGCCCGCGACGACTTCGACTGGTGCAGCAAGTGCGACGGCTTCGCGGTACGGCGACTGACCGACGCCCAGCTGTCCTACTACCGGGCGGCCCACCGCCTCCACGACGTCGCCCGGAAGCTCGACCGGGACTCGGGCACCACGTACGGGACCGACTGGGAGGTGCTGGCCGTTCGGCTGAGCGAGCTGTCCGACTGGCACCCGATCGGCGAGAGGTACTGGGACGCCCCGGAGTCGTGGCGCTGGAGCGAGATCATCCGTGACCTCCGACGGCGCCTTGAGGCAGCCCGCCGCCAGGCATCCTGACGAAGAGCCCGACTGCACGGGGGTGTCCTGCGGGCGACCACGGCGCTCGCAGGACACCCCCGTGCAGTCGGGCTGGCCCGAGAGACGGGTGGCCGATCGTGCGTAGCGTGCTCAAGGGCAGCCGACAGGGCGCCGACTGCCGACTGGTGGTCTCTCAATTCTTGACGTGGTGATTCCATGATGGTGTCATTGAATCGTGCTGTATTCCGTGCCTGAGCTCGAAAATGCCGACCTGACTGTCCTTGCGGAGATCGAGGACATGCGGGATCGGCTGCGCCTGCATTTGCGCACGCCCCGCAGATGGGAGGGGCAGCTGCGGCGCAACCTGACCGCGCGGGCGATCGCGGGGTCGAACACGATCGAGGGCTACGCGGCGAGCGTGTCGGACGTCGAGGACATCATGGTCGGAGAGGCTCCGATCGAGGCGAGCGACACCGTCGCGGTCGAGATCGAGGGCTATCGGCAGGCGATGACCTACATCCAGCGCCTTGCCGACGCCGGTGAGGATTTCGCGTACAGCAAGGGGCTGCTCAACGCGCTGCACTTCATGATGCAGGGCCACCACCTGGTCAAGCGCCCCGGCTGGTGGCGCACCGGTCCGGTGTACGTCACGTCGGCCGAGGACCCCACCATCGCGGCCTACACCGCGCCGGACGCCGGCCTGGTTCCGGTGCTCACCGGTGAGCTGGTGGAGTGGCTGAACGACGGTGACCTCGGCGTGCCCGGACTCGTGCGGGCGTCGATGGCGCACTTCAACCTGGTCGCGATCCACCCGTGGTCGGACGGCAACGGGCGGATGTCCCGCGCCCTGCACACCCTGGTCCTCGCGAGGGAAGGGATCATGGCGCCGGAGTTCTCCAGCATTGAGGAGTGGCTCGGCCGGGCCCGCAACACCTATCGCTACTACGACGTTCTCGGTGAGGTCGGCGGCCCCGTCTGGACCCCCGAGCGGGAGACCCTCCGGTGGGTCCGGTTCTGCCTGCGGGCCCACCATCAGCAGGCCCAGAGCGTCGAGCGGCAGGTGAACAGCACTCGCGAGGTCTGGACCGCCCTCGACGAAGCCGTCGAGCAGCGCGGCTGGCCCGACCGCATGCTCTACGCCCTCTATCCCGCGGCCATGGGCAACCGCCTGCGCCGCGCCACGTACCAGGCCGACGCCGAACTGAGTGAGCAGCAGGCCCAGCGCGACATCCGCGAACTGGTCCGTGCCGGCTGGCTCGCCGCGAAGGGCGAGGCCCAGGGCCGCTACTACCTCGCCGGCCCAGACCTTCCCGAGGAGATCACACGCGGAGTCCGTGAGCCCCGGCCGCTGCGCGACCCCTACGCGTGACCCGGCAGGGCGGAGCTGAAGCTGCCGCACCAGCCGGGCCTTTCCCACACCCCGCCGCCCGCCATCACCGGCACTCGGTTGCCACGCGGCCAGTGCGTCTCGGCGCAGCCCGGGACTGTCACCGGGAACCGGGTGGCTTGGGCCACGCCGTTCCGTCTGCGGCAGCCGTGAGGATGTCTCCGAGGCGGAGCCAAGCGCTCGGGCCGGTGTTACCGATCGGGCTGTCGGCGAATCGCTGCCATGCCTGGCGGTCGTCTCCGAGGGCCGCTTCCACCAGGGCAATCACCCTGGGATGCGTGCTGTTGTAGCGGTGACCGCGGGCCTTCAGTGCCGTCCAGGAGGGCAGGGCCAGAACGATCTCGTCGGGGCAGTCGGGCAGGGCGAGGACCTCCCGGGCCCACGTCTCGCGGTTGGTGGGGTTGCCGCCGAGTCTGAGGCGCAGGTCACGGGTGAGGGTGCGGACGGCGTGCTGTGGGTCGGAGTGGCGGGCGAGGACGGAGGCGAACGGCGGATCGCTGCGGTGGCCGTGCCAGGCGACGGACAGCAGTGCCTTCTCCACGAGCGCGTCGTCACCGGCGTGCCGGTCCAGGTACGCGTCGAGCACCTCCGCGGTGACGGCGGACAAGTTCCGGACCGTCACATCTTCGGGGTTGCCGAGGGCCGTGCGACGGGTCGCGGGCGGCTGCGGGGCGGGGTCGGCGACGATCCGCGTGATCGCGTCCAGGAGTTCGTCGAACTGCCGCCGGTCCTCCTGGGACTTGTAGTCGTACGACTGTGGACCGGACCGGCCGCGGCGGGCGTCGCGGATCACCAGTCGAACGGTCGCTTCGACGGCCGGTGTGAGCTCGGGCAGGTGGACCAGCATGTCGCGAACCCAGCGCAGGTCGGACGCCGTGCTGATCCCGTAGAGGTCCTTCGGCTTCCAGGTCCGGAGGGCCTGCACGGCCGTTTCGGCGAAGTGCCGCCCCAGATCGGCGAGTTCGTCCGGCTGGCTTCGCCAGGTGTGGGGATCGCCGTGGGCGGGCTTGGCCTCGGTGGGGTTCAGGATGAGGCGCCACCGCCCGTCGGCGGCGTGCCTGACCCAGGAGACGGCGGAGGAGGTGCCCCAGCGGGCCTCGAAGCCGTCGCGCAGGTACAGGAACTCGATGTCCCGACGTTCGGTCTCGTCCAGGGCGGCGAGCTCGGTCGCGAAGCGTTGGCGGGCCTGCTCCTTCGAGGAGCCGTCCTGGAGGAAGGCGCAGATCCGGACAGTGAGCATGGCGGCATCGAACCGGGAAAGGTCGTCCAACGCGAGCTGCCGGAGGAGAGCTGGCTCGACCGTCCACGGAACGCCGCCGAGCAGCTGGTCGCGGACGACCCGGCTCGCCGAGGTGCCGGTGGTCATGGCGATGAGCTGGGGGTGCCGGTCGGGGTGCCGCTCGAGGACGGCCGACCACATGTGGCCCCAGGCGTCGAACGCCTTCCTGATCCGCTTGGACCAGGCGTCGGAGTCCTCGCCGTCCAGCTGCGTGTGGTCGAGGTCGTCGGGCAGGAGCGAGACGGCGGCTTCGAACACGGCGTCGTGGAGGCGCTCCGCGCGGAGGACTACCTGCGCGGGCGTCGGTTCCTTGAGGAGTTCGGGCGCCATATGTGGTGGTTTCGGCACCCGCCTGCGCAGCTCGTCGGCGACGGCCGCGCAGAGGTCGGCCGGCCGGTCGGCGGTGCCGAGGGAGCCGAGCAGGCGGTCGGAGCAGCGGCGCAACGCGTCAGCCCGCAGAACCGGATCGCAGTCGGGGTGGATGAGCGCGAGGACCACCAGCGACGTCGACCCGGCGAGGTACTCGTACTCGCTCTCGCTCTGCCGCAGCCCGTTCGCCACCGCGGCCTCCAGCAGCCAGGCGGGTGCCGAATCCCGGTACGGCTTGGCGAGTAGCGCCGCGAGGAGCGGCCCGCCCTGTTGGCCGTCGGCCACGCCACGGGCCTGTTCGGCTGCCATCCGGGCCGCCGCGGACCCGGGCTCGGCACCGGCCGCGAGAGTGGCCAGGAACTCCCCAGGTAGCCGGGTTTCGTCGGTGGCCATTCCTTGCTTCCCTCTCCCCGGTGACTCGTCAGAGCCCATCCTGCTCCCTCGGTCGGACAATCCGGGAACGAGCGACCAGACGAGGGGCGGGACTGTCACGGCTTCACCGGGGACAACTCCTCGGTGACTCGGGTACGGTGTCGGACAGGATCAGGTCCGGACCGCTGACGGCATCGGCGGAACCAGCCTCGGCCGATGCACTTTTCCACCGTCCGGAGGCGCGTCAGCAGCGTGCCCACCAGCGGAACTCCACTCTCTTTCGCGTGCCTGTACCGGGACACGCCTTCCACCGCACCGGAGTTCCCCGCATGTCCGAGCACCAACTCACCGCCGTGCCCCGCGACTTCCACTGCGAACACACTCCCAGTAAGAGCCGCGTCCTCGCACTCCTCTCCCACGACGACGGCCCCGACTCGCTCCAGGCCGTCCTCACCTGTCGTGACCCCCAACTCGCCCACCGCGCAGCCGAACTGCTGCGCCGGAGCCTGCGCCGGGCGTCCGGCGCTCTGCCTGCGGAGTCCGTCGACGGCCTGTGCGGGCAGTTGCCGGACGCCCCGGCGTCCTCGCTCCGACAGGCCGTGGCCCACATCGCCGCCGGCACCTGGCCGGCCACCGTCGGAACACACATCACCTGGCCCGAGGAGGCCGAGGTCGAGGAGTCGGGCCAGGACGACGACACCGACAGCGAGGACGGCGGCGACAACGATGAAGCCCCGGAACCCGACGGCCCCGCACCAGGCGAGCTGCGGCTTCGTGACCTGCCGGGCCACGTCGTTCGAATCACCACGCTCCGCGAGTTCCACGTCCGCGACTGGCAGGCCCTGCTGGACGCGGCCGGCGAGCAGGGCTGGGAGCCGATGCCCGCCGACCAGCTCGATGGCGGTGACCCGCACGACGTGGTCGGCGCGGTCATGTGGCTTGCCGAGCCGCCCGTTGACGTCGACGGGGCGGACAGTCTCACCGACCAAAGCCAGGGCTCGCTGCTCCAGCGGAGCAACGGCGACGAGGTCGCCGCCTGGAGCACGGAACCCGTCGTAACGGACTTCGGCCCCGGCCGACGAGATGCCAAGGCCGGGCAGCCCGCCGGGAGCGGCCCCGGCGAGGAACTTCCCGACTTCGCCACGCTCTTCACGGTGGAGACCCCACACTGCGAGGACCCGGAATGTGAGGAAGAGCGCTGCCTGTGGCAGCTGACTCCCCGCACGGCCGACCTCCTCCACACCGCCCTGTCGTGCCTGGCCGACGAGGCGTACGAGGACGCGGATGAACTCGGTGACGGACGCCTCGTACCGGATGAGCACGAAGGCAACTGGGGCGTGTTTCCACGCCTGCCGAAACTGACCTTCGCCACCGACCTCCAGTGGCGGCGCCGCTTCGCCCGCGCCGCCGACGACCTCGCCGATGACCTCGCCCACGGCCGCCGTCCGCGGCCGACCTGCACGGCCGAGGAACTCGCCCTGCATCTCGCCATTGCCGACGCCGGCGACAGCGCCGACGAGATCGAGGACGACCCCGACGACACCGAGCACAGCGCACTGCCGGTCCACCGCGACGACTACGACTTCGACGCCTGCACGGACACGTTCTTCCAGGACACTGACGTCCTCATGCTCTACAGCTCCCGCTTCGACGGCATCGAGGACCCCGACGGCGACGCCAACCGCCAGCTCGGCGTGGGCGACCTGCGCGCGCAGGCATGGTTCGAACCCTTCGGGAACGTCAAGGCCCGCGACCCCCACCGCGGCTTCCGCCGGTGATCTTCCGGGCTCGCAGCGGAGGGTGGGCGGAGGTGCGCAGGTACCTTCGCCCACCGTCCGCAGCGACCAGGAGGCTTTCGGGCCTGGAACGGTGCCCAGCCTCTTCTCGACGCGGTCGGCGAACGGGCGGTCGAACGGAACCGGGCAGCCTCCCGCAGCGGTAGCCCTTGTGTGGGCTGCCCCATTGTCGGGGAACGCCTGACCAAGGAGGTCAGAGGGTTATCCGGGGTGACTCGATCAGGCCGGCAAGACCCAGGCCCTCTTCCCCGCATGCCTCCGATTGGTCACTCTCTGCGGATGGTCAACAGGTGCCGTGCGATGAAGAAGGACATAAAGCTCTGCCGGAACCGGGTTGCCAGCCCTGGGCTCCGCTGCCACCTGCACCAGGGCCTGCCCGCCGGCCGACGTCCCGTTGAGCCGTCGTCACGCAGGCGGGCTGCGGGTGGTGCACCTGCGGCGTCGGTCGGCCGAAGGCCGCGACGGCCCAGTTCCACGGTGAATCGCCCCTCATCGAGCACACGGGCCACGCCGCCGTCGAGGACACCCTGTATCCCGGCCCAGCGCACCAGGCCCCGGCCCGCTCCGAGCCCACTGCGGGTGGTGACCTGTGCCGAGACGGACAGTGCCGCCCGCGTGTGTGCCGATCTCGTGGCGGCGGGCGGCGGTGACACCATCGCCACCCAGGCGCTGCGGCACGTGAGCGACACCACCTGGAACGCCCTCGTCGAACGCCACCGGGGAAGCGGCTGCGAGGCGCTCGCCACGCTCGCCCGCGCACTTCTGGACGGGAAGAAGTCGCTGCACGGCATCGTCGGCAATGCCGTGGGCAGGCTGCTGGCCGCCCTGGGGCGGCCCCGGATCGAGCAGGTCTTCGCACGGGAACTGGCCGCCCGCGTACCGCTGCCGTTCGGACAGGAGACCGCCGTCGCGGCGCGCGGCCTCCAAGTGGCCGGGATCTTCGTCTGCTTCACCGGCGGCGCCGTGATGCAGGACTGCGCATGTTTGCGAGACCTTCTCGAGCACGAGGGCAGGGCGCAGTTCGAGAACCTCCTCCAAGGCGCCCTCCAGGACTGGAGCGAACTGCCTGCCCGGATGCACGACGGCGCGGCCCTGCCCGGAGACGGGCAGTCCGTCGGCGACGGCCCATGGCGCTGACACCACAACCAGGACCCGACTTCGCCACCGTGGCGGAAGGGATGCGATCCATCCGAAGCGACACGGTGCCCGAGTGGTGCTCACCGGTGTCACATCGTCTCGTCGAGGACGGTCGTGCATCGGTCAGAGAGGAGTGCAGGCCCAGCCCGTGTCCGGACAGGCGTGTCGGGTTGGGCACCGTGCGGGCCCAGGGCGGCGCCCGGTGACCAGATAGCGGGTGCGGCCCTTGCAGGCCAGGCGTTGGCCGGGCCGACGTCCCAGAACGCGGCCGGTGTTCCAGGACCCGGCAGCAGGTGTAGGTCAGTTCCTATGACCGGTCACCGTACGGGGTAGCCGGCATGTTGAAGGTGAGGTTGGAGAAGTCCCGGCCCTGGACGACCGTCCCGTTGTGAGTTCCTCCGCTGATGGTGTTGTGGACGGAGCCGGCAGAATCGGCCGCTGCCTGGGTCCACCATTCGTCGAGGAGTACGCGGAATTCCGGGTCCAGAGCCGCCCGCACACCGAGGGCGGTCGCCAGTGCCTGAGCCCGTCCGGGATCGGCGGGTACCGCTTCCAGGGCGACCAGTTCCACCTCGCCCGAGCTGATGCCGGGCAGTTCCTCCTGCTCGTCCGCTCCGCCACGGCGGAACGGGCGCCGCACCAGCGCGGAGAGTCCTTGCCACGTCTGGCGTCCGGCCTCACCAGCGACGCTGCTGGCGAGTGCCGTGAGGGTAGCGGCGGTAATCGGGTCCATCGGGGTACTCCTTCGTTCCTTGGTGTCAGCGCTCTTCACGATAGGCAGATCCCGCCGGGGCGGCACGGGTTTCTTCCGATCGTCCTTGCGATTCACGGGACGCGGGATCAGCCGCGACGTCATTCCTGTCTGCGGGACCTAGTGTTGGTCCCATGTCGGAGGAGACTCGCAACAGTGTGGACGGGCGGGCGGAGACGGTGGTCCAGGCCCGGAACATCGGGGAACTGCACTTCCATCAGGATGGCGACCGCCGCCAGGGGAGGTCGATGCCGTACCAAGTACCGCCCCACACGGTGCCGTTCGAGAACCGCCAGGCCGAACAAAGGTGCGTCGAGCGGGCCGTGGCGGAGCACACTGGGGGCGCGGGCCCGCTGCTTGTTTCGCTGACCGGGATCGGCGGCATCGGCAAGACGGCCCTCGGGTACCAGCTGGCGCGCCGGTTCGCCGACCGGTTCCCGGACGGTGTGCTCCATGTCGACCTCGACGATCTGCGTCGAGACGGGGTGGTGGACGTCGCGGACGCCGTCGGCGGCATGCTCACGGCGCTGGGGGTCGCGCCGGAGTGGCTGGAGCACAGCGCCGCCGGACGTTCCAAGCAGTACTGGTCGCACACCCGGGACAAGCGGCTCATCGTCCTCATCGACAACGTGCGGTTCGGCAGTGAGGTCCGTGCGTTCCTGCCGGCCTCGGGCCGGAGCCTGGTGATCCTCGCGAGTCAGGCGCCGTTGTACGACCTCGACGGGACGGCGGCGGTGGAGGTGGCCGTCGGTCCGTTGTCGCTGGACGACGCGGTGCGCCTGCTCGGCAACATCGTGGAGGACCCGCGTCTGAAGGCCGAGCCGGATGCTGCCGTGCAACTGGCCCGGGGGTGCGAGGGTCTTCCCGCTGCTCTGCAGGTGGCGGGGCAGTGGGTGCGCAAGTACCGCAGGCGGAGTCTGTCCCGGCTGGTCGAGGAACTGACCGCCGAACTGTACGGGAAGGGGATTCCCATGGTCGAGGCCGTCTGGGACGCCGCGTACGAAGGGCTGTCGCCGGCCGCCGCACGGCTCTATCGGCTGCTGCCGCAGCATCCCGGGCCCGCCCTCGGGGAGTTGCCGGCCGCCGCCCTACTCGGCGTCGCCCCCGGACCGGCTGCGGACGCGCTGGAGGAACTGGAAGCCGCCGGTCTGCTGGAGTACAGGCCGGACGGGTACCGGATGCACGGCCTCCTGCGAGGCCACGCCGAACGCAGGGCTCGGCAGGTCGATCCGGACGCTACGGCCGGGGCGGCCGCCCGGTCTTCCGTCGTCAGGTGGTACCGCAGGCAGGCGGCCCGTGCGGACCTCGTGGCGGCCGGTCGCCGGATGACCTTCGCACCGATTGTGGAGCCGGTCGGCCCGGAGGTGGTCGACGTAGACTTCCCGGATGCGGCGGCGGCCTATCGCTGGCTGGAGTCGGCGCGGCTCGCCCTGTTCGGGTGCGTGCGGACCGCGGTCGGGGACGGGCGCCACGTGGACGCCTGGGCGCTCTGCGAGCCGCTGTGGACCCACTTCCTCGATCACCCGCACTACGCGGACGTGATCGATGCGTTCCGGCTCGGAGTCGCTGCCGCAGATCAGAGCGAGTTCCTCCCGGCCATGGTCCGCATGCGGTGTCAGCTGGCCCGTCCGCTGTGGGAGCAGGGTTTCCACGACGAGGCGGCCGAGCACGTTGATCACGCGCTGCGGGCCTCCCGGCTGTTGGACGGTGTCCTCGGCGACCGGGTACAGGAGCGCAAGCTGCAGGCATCTGCCGTGGAGTTCAGTGGGCTGCTGAAGTCTTCGAACGGCGACTTCAGCGGGGCCACCTCCGAGTTCGAGGCGTCCCGGGCGGTGCACGTGGAGATCGGGAACGAATACGGAGTACTCCTGCAGACCTACCTGCTGGGCCGGACCGCTCTGGCGGGCGGGGACCTCGGCAGCGCGGTCCGGCTGCTGGAGGAGAGCCACCGAATGGCGCGGGACCAGGCGCGTGGCCGGATGGCCTCGCGGTCGGGTTTCGAACTCGGGCGGGCGCTGCGGCTGTCAGGCCGTGCTGAGGAGGCGGAGGTCCTGGTCCGGGCTGCGCTGGACGGGGCCCGCGAACGGCGGTCGGGCTCCGATGAGGTCCGGGTACTTGAGGAACTGGCGGTACTGGCGGAAGACCGGGGTGACCTCGCCGAGGCCGAGCAGCACCGGGCGGCATCCCGGCTGCTGCGGGACGGAGGCTGAAGGGGCGGGCGGTCAGAGTTCGTGGTCGAGGTCCTCGGGGATGGGAGGGGTCACATGAACGAGCACGCTGAGCGGTCCCGTTTCGCAGGTGAGGACGACCGGGACGGAGTGTACGGCGGGTGCTGCGGTGCCGAGCCAGGCGTGTACGGCGGACACCGCTGCCACAGGATCGATGCGTGACATGCGCCCCCCGGCCCGCTGCGGCTCGATCCGGATACTGAGGAGCCCGTGCGAGCGGTGCCTGAGGAGGCACCTCTCGGCGGACAGGACCGCGGCGACGGTACGGCACCGAGGTGCCTCCTCCAGCACGTGAGTCGTCCACCCGGCGGCGGTCCAGGTGCTGGAGGCTCGTCGCGGATCGGCCGTGCCCGTCGGCCGGGCACACTGCCACAGCACGGCCGCGCTCTGCAGGGCTCGCAGCCCGGCCTTCGGATACTCGGCCGCGAGGTGGTGCACCGCGTGCGGGGTCTGTGGGGGGAAGCGTTCCACGTCGATCCGGAGGCCGTTCACCTTGGTCCGGACGGCGTGGGCCATCGCCCGGTGGCCCACGCCGTCCGGACCGGGGAATGCCTCGGCTTCCGGAGCGGCGGCGACCGGGCGCAGACCGAGCATGCCGTAGAGCGTCCGTTGCAGTTGATGCAGGGCCCGGCCCTGCCGTGCGAAGGCGGCCTCCGCGACCAGGCGGGTCTCCTGCCCGACGGCTTCCGACAGGACATCCTCCATGCGTCGCGCCTCGGTGAGCCGGGGGGCCTGCGCGAGCAACCGCGCCATGGGGCTGTCGGGGAGCAACTCGTCACCGCCGTCGTACGCGTTCACGACCGGACGGCCGAGCGCGGCGGCGTACAGAGCGGTGGACCCGTGATCGCTGACCACTGCATCGGCCGCGACCAGGAGCGACGCCCACTCCTCGTAAGGCTGGGAAAGCACCAGCCCTGCGGCCAACGCGGGGGCCAGCCGACGGGAGAGGTCGAACGCGCCGGTCCGGCTGTGCTCGTTCGGGTGAAGGATCAGGGCGACCTGGAAGGTGTCCTGGGGCAGCAGGTCGAGCAGTTCGCCAGGCAGCTCGGGGCGTCGGGACAGGAGGGACTCCGGTCCCCAGGTCGAGGTGAGCACCACCAGCTGTCGCCACCCTGTACCCAGGGCGTCGCGGTAGTGAGCACGATGGCCGACCGATGCCAGAAGCCGGTCAAGGGTGGGATCCCCGACCACGTCGGCTCGACCCGCCAGGGAGGGGCAGTAGTGGGCCAGAAGGGCTACCTGATCGTCATGGGCGAGGGCATGCAGGTCGGCCCAAGGGACACCGTCCGGAAGCAGGTAAGCAGGATCGAGCCCCGAGGGTATGCCTGGCGAGCCATCGTCGCGGACGGCCTTGTTGAAACCCGCCCCGTGGGGGAGCAGGACTCGTGGGCCGGAGAGTTCGCGCAGTTCACCCTTGGGGCTCGCAGCCAGCACCAGGTCGTGGTCGGTGCGGAGGGCTTCCTCCCACGGAACGGTGCGGGCACCGGACCGGTCGAGCGCGGCGAGGGCCGAGACACCGAAGTCGGAGCCCGGGGCGAGAGTGAAGCGGGTGGTGATGCGCTGGTCCCCGAGGAACACCGGCAGCACGTCCAGAAGCCGGTGAAGTGCCCCGGCAGAACGCACCGCGATCAGGACTGCCCGCTGCCCGCTGCCCGCTGCCCGCTGCCCGCTGCCCGCTGCCCGCTGCCCGCTGCCCGCTGCCCGCTGCCCGCAAACCGACAATTCTATCGGCTTGGATGGATTCAATACAAGATGGTGGAGGGGTGGCGGACTCGACCTTGTGGGCCTTGTGTGGCATACCCCGATCGTATCGATCGAACCGCCGTCCTTCTGAGGGTTCCTTCCAGTAACGTGACTTCATCGGGGATCCGGAAGGCGGTGGGCTGTGTGAGCGGGCGGGAGAACGTGGAACAGCCGCTGCCGCAGCACGTGGTCAACAGTCTGCCGGGGAACGTGCACGGCCAGATCGCCCAGGTCGGCAGCGTTCACGGGGGCATCACCTTCAACTACCACGCGTCGCAGTCCCCGGACCAGGTGTCCCGCCGTCCTGACCAGGTCCCCCGGCCGCCGCATCGCTTCGTCAACCGCGAGTGGGCGCTCGCTGAGCTGGACGGTGTATTGGCTGACGCCGAGGATGTCAGGGGCTGCCCTATCGGGGTGTTCAGCGGTCTTCCCGGCATCGGGAAGAGTGCCGCTGCCCGGCAGTGGGCTCACCGTCACCAGGAGCGCTTTCCGGGTGGCCAGTTCTACGTGGACTTCGGGGCCCTGTCCGGTGGTGCCGGCGGGGACGTGTCGGAAGCGCTCGCGATGTGTCTGCGGGGCCTGGGTGTGTACGACCCCTACCTGCCGGCCAGGCTCGCCGACCGTGCCGCGCTCTACCGGACCCTGTCAGCCGACCGGCGGATGCTGGTGGTGCTGGACGACGTCAGCCAGCCGGCACAGGTCACCGCGCTGCTGCCCCAGGGCGTCGGCAGCGCGGTGCTCGCCACCAGCACCTGGAGGTTGGGAGAACTCGCCCTCGACGGGGCCACACTGCTCCACCTCGACGTCCTCGACCGGGACAGCTCACTGGAGCTCCTGGCTGCGCTCTGTGAGCAGCGGCGGGTCGATGCCGAGCCGGACGCTGCAGGAGAGCTGGTCGGGCTGTGCGGGGGGCTGCCGATGGCGCTGCGGCTTTGCGCCGCCCGTTTGATGACCCACCGGCGGCTGACGATCGGAGCGCTCGTCGATGAACTGGCCGACGAGCAGAGCCGGTTCGCACGGATCGCTGCATCGGCCGGCAGAGAGGAGCGAACCATGGCGGCCGCACTCGAACTCGTCTACCGGGACCTCCCTGACACCGCCGCGAAGGTCTATCGCATCCTGGGCTGTCTGCCCAACCAGGCGTTCGACACCGCTCTGACGGCGCTGGTGTCCGGGCACTCCCGGGAGGCCGCCCAGGAGGCGCTCGACACCCTTGAGGCAGCGAGCCTGCTGACAGGCTCCGAGGACGGCCGGTACACCGTGCACGGCCTGGTCCGGCTGCACGCAAGGGACATGTCCCGGCGGCTCGACCCGCCCGGAACGGAGCGGGAGGTGGTCCGCTTGGCGAGCGGCCACTACAGGGCCCTGGCACTGCTGGCGGACCTTGCGGTCCGGGCCGACCGCCTGAGGATCACCGAGCCCACCGAAGTCCTCGGATCCGGTGCCCGCGACCCGGAGAGCAGCGGCAACGGGCCGTTCGAGAGCTCGGGCAATTCCCGGCAGGACGCCCTGGACTGGCTGGAAGCCGAACGCGGTGACATTCTCGCGGTCCTCAGGGCCGCCGCGACGTTCGGCTTCGACCGTCATACGTGGCAACTGACGGAGGCGTTCACCGTGCTCTTCCTGCACCACCGGCACGTCGCGGACTGGCGCGAGTCCCTGGAGTTGGGAGCCGCCGCAGCGAACCGCGACGGACAACCGGCGGCCGAGGCAAGGCTGCGCAGCCTGCTCTCCCGGCCGCTGCTCGACCTGGGCCGGGACGACGAGGCGCGCGAACATCTGGAGACCGCGGACCGTTTGGCGGTGGAATCGGGCCGCATCGACCTCCAGGCATCGGTGCAAGAGTTCCTGGGCCGCTACTGGGACCGGCACGACCCGGCCCGCGCAGCCGACGCGTACCGGGCCTCGCTCGCGCTGAACCTCCAAGCCGGAGAGGGGCGCGGCGCCGCGCTGGCCCGGTACTTCCTCGGCTGCGCACAGAGCGTCGGTGGCGATCACGTCGCCGCCCTGGCCGGCCTTGCAGAGGCGAGAGCGGGCCTCCTCGCCCGCGGAGACGCCCGGATGGCGGCGCGGGTGCTGGCCGACCTGGGCCGAACGAAAGCACGCCGCGGAGACCGTGCAGGGGCGGTGACCGATTTGCGGCAGGCCGTCACAGACCTTCGCGCAGAGGGGGCGTCCCACTACGAGGCACGGGCCCTGGAGGACCTCGCGGACCTGCTGGACGATCCGGCGGAGACGCGGGACTGCCTGCGCAGGGCACTCGCGGTCTACGAGGAGGGCGGGAGCCCCCACGCGGCGGAGGTCCTGTCCCGGCTCACCAGCGGCTGACCGGTCGAGGACGAATGCTGGTCCCGGAGCAGCAGTTCCTGCCCGAGCGAGCCGCGACGCACCGTCACTGTGACGCCGATCGGTGGTACGCCGAGGCGTAGACAGGTGTACACCGCTGCGGCAGCGGTTCCTGGATCCGGGCATGAACCGGATACGGCGGCGACTTCGACCGTCCCCCCACCACGCACGCCGACCAGGCACCCACTCTCACCGGAGACAGCGGCCAGCCGGGCACCGGGGGAATCGGCCAGCAGCTCGGTGATCCGCCGTCGGCCGTCTTCGGAGGAGAAGACGGCCGCGCGGACCAGGACGGTGGTGGCGCTCTCGGCGAGCCGAGTGTCCGGCTCGTCCACGTCGGAGGCCAGATGCCGGAAAGTGTCCGCAGTCTCCGCCAGTTCGCCCGCCAGCACGGCCGGGAACCGCTCCAGCTCCACCTCGACCGCGCCTGCCTGGACACTGGTAACCGTGGTGCGGACCAGGTGCGAACAAGGCGGTGTGGCGCCGGGGAGCGGCAGCGGGAAGGCGCGAGCGGTACGGGAGGGCCGTTTCGGAGGGGCCAGGCCGAGCAGGTCGTAGACCGTCTCCCGGAGCCGGGGGAGTGCCTCGCCGGGAGCGGCGAACGCCATGGAGGTGACCAGGTCGTAACGGTCCGGGCGGTGATCGGCCAGGGCTGCCTCGAGCTGTACGGGCAGGGGCTGTGAAGTGTCCAGCCAGGGGGCCTTCGCGCGCAGGGCCCAGCCTGCGGTGTCGGGGACGGCTTCGGAGCCGAAGGCGGCGAGCAGGACAGGCCGTCCGATCGCTGCACCGTACATCGTCACCGATCCGTGGTCCCCGATCACCACATCTGCGGCGACCAGAGCCTGCTGCCAGCCGTCCGTAGGGTCGATGGTGGTCAGTCCGGCCTCCACAGCCGTCCGCTGGAGGACGCCCACCTGCCAGGCGCCGTGCCCGGACCAAACATTGGGGTGCAGGACCAGAGCGACCCGGTACTCGTCGGTCGGGAGCAGTGCCAAGAGCTCGGCAGGCAGCCCCGGGTGGCGTCCGGCCAGCGACTCCGTGCCCCAGGTCGAGGTCACCAGTACCAGTCGCTGACCGGGGAGCAGACCGAGGGCCGACCGATACCGTTCGCGCCACCGCTCGCTGGCGAGGAGACGGTCGTAGCAGGGGTCGCCCACCAGCACTGTCCTGCCGACCGTGCCGGGGTGGAAGGACGCCAACTGGGCCTCCTGGGCGGGGTGCGACACCGCGAGCCAGGCCCGGCGGGCCGCCAGCAACGCGTCTGGGACCAGGCCGGACAGCCGCGTGCCCGGACCGGCCGAGTCCGGAACCTGCTTCTGGAAACCGATGCCGTGGGGCAGGACCAGGACCGGGTACCCGCCCGGCGGGACGGTGAGGTTCTCCGACGCGGAGATCACCAGATCGGGAGAGCACTCGGCCAGCTGCGGCCACAGCATGGTGCGACAGCCCAGCGAGCGCAGCTGGTCGAGGACACCGTCGTTGAAGGCGGACGTCGGGTCATACGCGAAGACCACGGAGACTCGGGCGTCATCGCGGAGTACCTCCGGAACCACATCCAGCACGCGTACGAGCGAAGTGACCGTCCGCGCGGCCACGACCACGGTTCGCTCGCCCTCGAACGTTCGCCAGCGGTGGGCATCCGCCCCCACAGGGACGTGAATGCGCTCATAGGGATCCATCGTGTACCTCCGCTCGACCGCAGGATCCCACAGCGCAGATCAGGCGGCTCGCGGCTCGCGGCTCGCGGCTCGCGGCATTCTCCATACCGCACGGCGGCACGTAGGGCAACCGTTCCACCTCCCTGCTGCCAGAAGCGAGCAACGCCGAGCCGTGCACAGGCTCCGTACAGGTGCCAAGCCTATCCGCTCCTGAGAAACCCACTGGTCAGGAGCATGGAGAGCCAACCCAACACGGGATCGCGCACCCAGGTCCGGCTTCTGCCCGGAGCAGGCGGTGAGTCAGTACCCGTGCCGCGCTGATCCAGCCCAGACTTACACCTGCCTGGGTTCGTCGCGGGTGAAGAGCCACAGGCCGATGTACAGCGGGGCAAACACGAGGGCAAGGACGAGACACACCACAGAGGCCGAAACGATGCTCCACCTGTCCCGGAGGCCACGGGGATTCCTGCCCGCGATCCAAAGACCACAGACGCCGACCACCCCGATATTGAGGACCGTCCACCAACTCCAGCCACACTGGGTTAGAGCCGAGGCAGCCAGCACGGTCGTCGACGGGCCGCGCCAGTCCAGGGACTTCCCCACGTCCCAGCCGTCATGAGGGGGTTGTGGTAGGGAAAGGATGCCGAGCGCGACCAATGCTGTGGCGACGAACGAAATTCCAATGGAGTGTGACGCAACCCAGGCTGTGATGGGAACCGTCCATTCGGAAGGAGCAGCCAGACTGCTGCAGGCTGCGGCCAGCCCTGAGAGTGGGGTGCCTCCGTGCGTCAGACCGTACACAGCTGCGCATCCGGCCAGCGATGCCACTAACCGCCAGAGCAAGCCCGTCCAGCTCCAGTAGGCGCGCCTGATCGCCCTATTCATCACATGTATGCCGCCATGGACGGACCCTGCCTGAATGAGAGTTCCATTGACCTGCCCACCATGGACCGCGTTGTGGCTGTCGTGGTTCTTCACGGCCTGGACAGTAGCGCGGCAAGCGGACAGCCACCGCCCCTGGCCGAAACGGAGGTCCCCCAACCTGCGTGGTGGCTGATCAACTCCCTTTCGGGCTCGCCGTACAAATTCGCGAGCCGGGTCGCTCGGGTTCAGCGGTTGGTGCCCGCGTTTCGGGACTGTTGCCGCTGCCATGCCCCGGGGGCGGTGAAGGGAACCCAGCCGCGTACGTGCCGGGGCTCGATGTACAGCACGTTTTCGATCCGGTTGTGGGGTCCCCAGCCCACGCCCACGCCGCCCGTCACCAGCACGAAGGCGCCCGGCGGGACGTGCCAGCCTTCGAACCAGGCATCGTGGGTGTCGCCGGAGTCGCACCAGTGGACCACTGCCTTCGACCCGCGCTTGCCTCGCTGGTAGACGTTCGCCACCCGCAGCATTCGGGTGCCGGCCCCGTGGTGGGCCTCCTGCTCACGCAACAGCCAAGTCCACTGGGAGGCCAGTGCCTCCTGGCGCCGTCGGCTCCGTACCCGCGATACCAGCAGCAGAGGGCCGAGTACGCAGGCTGCCAGGAGGAGCACGAGGAGGTGCGGGGTCACGTTCGCCATGGCCCTATCTATACCCGACAAGCCCCTTCGTGTGCCATGCAATCCTGCCCGCGGCAGACGCCTGAAGGGCCATTCGTATTCGATCAATTATCGGTGGTGCACGTCACACTTCGCCGCATGATCGGCCAACTTCCTTTCCCTGTCGGAGGACCAGCGATCCAGAGCTTCGGGCTCCAAGATGCCAGCGCCCGGCAGGTCAGTTCGACCTCGTCGGTGCGCTTGCGGAGGCGCGAGGGTCGTCGGGCTGGCGTGACGCCCGCAATCCCGGGCCAGCGTCCTGTGCTGGGCAGCAGAACGGCTCTGGCCAGCGGGTTCGACACCAGTAGTGTCCGCGGAGGAAGGTAGGGGCTTGGCGGCGTCCGCCAGGCGGCGGACGGCGCGAGGCCCGGCCCGATGGCGAGGAGCGGCAGTGAGCGATCGAAGCGCTATCGAGTGGACGGAAGCAACCTGGAATCCGACCACCGGCTGCGACCGCGTGTCCGCCGGCTGCGACAACTGCTACGCCCTGACCCTGGCCAAGCGTTTGAAGGCGATGGGCGCCGCCAAGTACCAGACGGACGGAGACTCGCGAACGTCCGGCCCCGGCTTCGGACTTGCACTGCACCCGGACGCCCTCGACATCCCGAGGCGATGGCACAGCCCCCGGGTCGTGTTCGTGAACTCCATGAGCGACCTCTTCCACGCCCGGGTGCCGCTGCCGTTCGTCCGGGACGTGTTCCAAATCATCGCCGACACTCCCCAGCACACCTATCAGGTACTGACGAAGCGATCCCTGCGGCTGCGCCGGGTCGCCGACCGGCTGGAGTGGCCCGGCAATCTCTGGATGGGCGTGTCGGTCGAGGACGGGAGTCAGCTCGGTCGCGTCGACGACTTGAGAGCCGTCCCGGCCGCGGTCCGGTTCCTCTCGCTGGAGCCGTTGCTCGGACCGCTGCCGGGCCTGGATCTCGACGGCATCGGCTGGGTGATCGCCGGTGGTGAGTCCGGCCCCCACCACCGTCCGATGGACCCCGCATGGGTCACCGGAATCCGCGACGCCTGCCAGACGGCCGGCGTGCCGTTCTTCTTCAAGCAGTGGGGCGGCCGAAACCCCAAGGCCCGCGGCCGCGACCTCAACGGCCGGACCTGGGACGAGATGCCCGCACGGGAGCCGCTCACCGCCTCCTGATCCAGTGCGCCACGCACGCCCCCTGGTCGCGCCGTGACGATTGTGTGATCCTGCCACCGGCAGCGACGGCTCACCGTACCGGGGAGACACATGGCGGCACCGAAGGACGTCATCTGGCCACGCGATCCGCACACCGCCGCCAAGCACGCCCTGCTGCGGCGCTACCTCCAAGCCTGGGCACCGATCATGCTCAGCCGCAACGAAGTCGTCACCTACGCCGAAGGGTTCGCAGGCCCTGGCATCTACCGGGACGGCGAGCCAGGCTCGCCTGTCATTGCCCACCAGGTCTTCTCCGGAGCGCTTCGGCGCAGCCCCCAAAGGGTGAAGATGGTGCTGGTCGAGGAGAACGGCCGGCGCAAGACCGAGCTGGAACGCCGCATCGCGGCAGCCGTCGACTCGTCCGGCAGCCGAGGCGACCGGCTCGACGTACACATCGCCCAGGGCCAGTGCCACCCCGACCTGCTGCAGCAACTGGACCGGACCGGCAGCCTCCACCACCCCATGTTCGTCCTCCTCGACGGCTTCGGCGGCCCGGACGTCCCCTTCCCCCTGCTGCAACGGATCGCCACCCAACACCGCAGCGAGGTGATGGTCACCTTCCAACCCGCCTTCCTCGTACGGTTCTCCGAGAAGGCCGAGCACCACCGCTCAGCCGGAGACGCCTTCTTCGGCGGCACCCAATGGCACGGCGTCTTCCAGCAGCCGTCATCCCGGAAAGCCGCCTACCTGCGCGACCGCTACCGCGAGTCCCTCGGACGCGCCGGCTTCCAGCACACCCTCGTCTTCGAGATGATCGACGAAGCCGGCCACCTCCTCTACCTGATCTTCGGCACCCGCCACGAACGAGGCGTGGAGAAGATGAAAGACGCCATGTGGGTCGTCGACACCACCTCCGGCGTCCGCTACCGCGACCCCAAGGACCCCAACCAGCAGGCCCTCGAGCTCGAACTCGAACCGGACACCGGACCGCTGCGCCGCATCCTGCTCGACCACCTGAGCACCGTGGCGGCAGCCCGCAGCGTCGACCAGCTCAAGAAGTTCGCCCTCCTGGAGACCGTCTACCGCCCGACCCAGGTCATACCGCTCCTCAAACGGATGCGCGACCAGGAGGAGGTCAACGTTTCCCCGGGTCGGATCACCGGCACCAGTACCGTCACCGCCGTGCGCCAGGACGCGTTGTTCTGACGGTTCGAGGGCCTTGCCCCCAAGTGGGTGCCGATGCGGGCGATCCCAGTGCCTGGCGGCGCCTCGCCTCGCTGCCGCACGAGCTACGTCGCCGCGCGACCAAAGCAACGGCCACGGAGACCAGTGGCTCGTACCCGGCCGATCAGCGGCCGGGTACGAGGGCCTGACACCCGACTGCCTACGCCGCCTTGCCGAAGTGGTGGTCGACCGATGAAGCGGGCTGGTCGGCGACCTCGGCGTCCGCACGGTCGAGTGCGGAGGCGAGTGCGTCGACGGCTTCGTCGGCGGAGTCTTTGAGGAGGTGGCCGTAGAGGTTGATGGTGATGGCGAGGGTGGAGTGCCGGAGGGTCTTGGAGACGACGGCGATGGGGATGCTTTCGGCGATCATGATGCTGGCGGCGGTGTGGCGCAGGTCGTGCAGCCCGATCCTGGGGAGGTCGAGTTCGGCGGAGCGCTTGCGGAGCTGGTCGAGGACCCACTGCGGGCGAAGCGGTGAGCCGTCCGGGTTGGCGAAGACAAGGCCCTCCAGGCGCCTTTCGGGGTGGGCAGCCATCTGGAACGCGGCCTGGCGGTGAAGGGCGGCCATGGCTCTGGGGGAGAGGCTGATCCAGGCGCGGCTGGCCTCGGTCTTGGGCTCGCGGAAGAGGATGCCGTTGTTGTTGACGGCCGCCAGGGTCCAGCGGACGTAGAGCTTGCGGTCCATGAGGTGGACGTCGGACCAGTGCAGGGCCAGGATCTCGCCGCGGCGCATGCCGGTGCCGAGCATGACCTCGAACAAGTCGCCCAGCCGGTCCGCGTAGTGCTCCGCGTTGTGGCGCAAGAACGCCGCGGCCTCGTCCGGGGTCCAGCAGGTGCGCTCCGCGGCGCGGGGCCTGGGCGGAACACTGTGCTTGGCCGGGTTGTAGCGCAGCCGCCACGTGCGCACCGCGTGGTTCAGCGCGTTGCGCAGCGTCGAGACCACTCGGTAGACCGTGACCCGACCCCGGCCGACCTTGCGCTGCGCGGCCACCCAGGCGTCGACGTGCTTGGGCCGCAGATCGGGCAGCCGGCACTGGCCGAAGGCGGGGACGAGATCCCGCTCGACGCAGTCCTCGTACCCGGCGTAGGTGTTCGGCGCGAGCTCCTCCTTCTTCGCCGCCAGCCACTGCCTCAGGAAGCTCGCCACCGTCGTACGGCGGTCCTCGTAGACGCCCCGCAGCTCACCGTTCAGCACCGCCTTCATCTCCCGGGCCGCCTCGGCGCGGGTGGCGAACCCACCGCGCCGGCGGGTCTTGCGATTCCCGTCCTCGGGGGCAAGGTCGACGCAGTACGTCCACCTCCCGTGCTTCAGATCCCCGGCCAGCCGCGGACACCACGGCCCCAACTGCCTCCCGTGACTGTCCGAACAACCACACCGTCGGTACACCCGACCCCGCTGCGCACGCTGTCCCATGAACTTCTCCTTCTCTCGGACTGGGTGGTGCCTCTGAGACCAGAGTGGCTGCTGTGCTGAGTGTGGCGGCAGAGCGCGCGGGGCGGTGCGCGAAGCATTCAGCACCACACGGCGAAGACACGCTCAAGACGACACACCGCCCGGAAGATCACCATCCGTGACCAGTGGGTAAGCGACCGTGATCCGCCCGCAGGCGCCGGCCCCGTGGGTCGGCTGGCGGCGTCGGCATGAGGGCAGCCGGGCTGGCGTGAGGCCGCTTGCTGAAGGCCCGACAGGTCTCGATCACAGGCAGTATCCGCGGTGGAGTGGTCGGCCTGGGGACCATTTTGGGACCACACGGGATGAGCGCCCATGAACGCTGATGGTCGAAAACGGACGCTTGTGCGCAAAGTAAACGCTGAGCCACGGTCAGCAGTCCGCAGCGCCACTTCCGCAGAGAAGTCCCAACTCACGTGCACCTCATGGTGATTGAGCAACAAGAAGGCCGATACCTCGGGGTCTCGGCTGTCGACAATAAGTGAACCCCTTGACTGGGGGTCAAGGGGTCGCAGGTTCAAATCCTGTCGTCCCGACTTGCTTAACTGCAGGTCGTAGGCCGTTTCCACCGGATGGTGGGAGCGGCCTTGACGCGTTTTCGGGGCCTTGTGAGTGCATTGTGAGGGCGGGTTTTCGCCCGAGCCGAGCGCGCCAGGGGGCGCGGTGCCTCAACTTGCCTTCCGTAGCTGGGTTCTGGTGACGACCCTCTGGTTGTGGACTCGGGTGGTGTGATCCCCGGGTGTGCGTGGGCCTGGGAGTTCGATGGGGCCGGCTGAGGTGAGGGCGTGGTCGACGGCGTCGCGGGCGGCCTGGGTGGTGAGGTGGCCGTAGATGTTCGCGGTGGTGGACAGGGTGGCGTGCCGGAGGGTCTTGGAGACGACGGTGAGGGGGACGCCGGCGGTGATGGAGATGGTGGCCGCGAGGTGGCGAAGGTCGTGGACGGTGGTGCGGGGGACGCCGAATTCGCGGCAGAGGCGGTGGAAGTGGTTGAGGACCCGCTGGCCGCTCAGCTGCCGTTCCAGAACGGTGATCTGATGGCGTAGGGCCAGGATCTCCATGTCCTTCTCGCGGTCGCTCATCGACAACAGTCGCAGCATCGCGAACGCGTTCGTCACACCCAGGTACGCCAGTCGTAGCAGCACGGTCGATCATCATGCCGCGGAGCTCGTCGGCTCTGCCAGAGCGCCGACCCGACTGACGAGGTCGGCACTTGTGCACCCTTCTCTCACCAGGACGGATGAGGTTCTCGGTAGGGGCAGGGTTCCATGGGACGGCCTCTGCTCACTGCCGGCGGTATCGGTGACGCGCCGGGGCTGCAGGCCCGAGGGGAGTATGCGTCGGTGATTCCCTGGGGCAAAGGAATTTCCGTTGACCGTTCGGAAGCGGCTGCCCTTCCCCGATGACAAGGAGAATCGGGCGGCAGTGCCCCACAGGGCCCTGCCGCCCGATTCACGGATGCCTTGGTTCGGTCACCTCAATAATTCAGGAAGCGGAATTCCGCAGTCCACGGAGCTGCTCATCGACCTTCACCAGCTCGTCGAGCATGGCCTTCGCCGCACCGGTGGCGATCTCGTTCGGGTGGTAACCGTCCTCGTCGACGTTGTTCATCGCGAACGGCAGCGACACCGCGTCGAGCACGGGCATCATGCGCAGCGTGGAGACCACCTGCTTCGTCATCTGAACCGCACGGGTACCTGCGGAGACGCCGCCGTAGCTGACGAATCCGACGGCCTTGTAGGCCCACTCCGCGTTCAGGTAGTCGATCGCGTTCTTCAGGACCGCGCTGATGCCGTAGTTGTACTCCGGCGTCACCATGATGAAGGCGTCGACACCGTCGACCAGCTCACTCCACTTGACGGTGTGGTCGTGAATGTAGGTGCGGAGGCGGGGGTGGTGCGGCTCGTCGAAGAAGGGGAGGTTTATCTCCGCGAGGTCGATCAGCTCAACCTCGTCGAAACCACCGTGGGAACGCGCCTCCTCGGCCATCCACTGCGAAATCGGCAGACCGATCCGGCCGGGGCGGGTGCTTGCGATGATAATGCCCAGCTTGGTCATTCTTCTCCTCATGCACGATGTATTCAGGAATCCATGCCCAGTTGCCCGAGGGCAGTAGTTGAAGAGGATAGCAATTTGCTTCGTGCGGTGTCCGCTGTTTGACCCAGCGAAGTCGTCTCGCGAAGTTTGGGTAGCTTTTTCCGGGAAATCGACCCCGGATCATCCCGGCATTCCGGTGACCCGGGCGAGGACGGCGTCGGCCTCGTCCGCGGTGAGCGGCTTGCCGGTGCCCCGCCAGGCGATGTGCTGGTCGGGGCGGACCAGCAGGGCGGCGGTCCCACTGTCGGGTGCCGGCAGCAGGCCGTCGAGGCGGACCACGGTGAGCGGGACGCCGCGGCGCTCGGCCGTCTCCGCCCACGCCTCGATGTCCGACTCCTGGTGGACCAGCAGCGTCAGGCCCGCGCCGAGCAGGTCGTAGAGGGACCGGCCGTCCGGGAGCCAGGCGTGCGGCAGCCGGGCTCCGGGGCGGGTGGACGGCTCGTAGTCGATGAGCGAGGCGACGACCGGGATGTCGTCCGAGGCATCGGACTCGTCCGGGACGACCACCGACGAGTGCGGGTACGCGTAGCCGAGGACCAGGCCGAGGCTGTGGAACTCGCCCTCCATGGTGCGCCAGACGATCTTGGCCAGCTCGCTCCGCGCCTGCTCGCCGTCGGCGCCGTCGCTCTCCAGGGCGGGGGTGGGTCGCATCGCCACCGAGGCCCGCATGGTGGCCGTGGTCAGCGCGATGGTCTCCTGCGCCACCGCGCGCCGCTCCGTCTGGTAGCTGCGCAGCAGCTCCGGGCCGCCCCACCCCTGGAGGGCGGCCGCGAGCTTCCAGCCGATGTTCACGGCGTCGCCGACCCCGGTGTTGTAACCGTGGCCGCCCCACGGCGGGTTGAGGTGGGCCGCGTCACCGGCCAGGAAGATGCGCTCCCGCTGGTAGTTGTCGGCGAGCTGCATCCGGGCGTGCCAGGTGCTGGTAGCCAGCACCTCGCAGTCCAGGGGGGCGCCGACGTACGCCTGCACCAGGGCCTCGGGCGTCATCAGGCCGTCCTGCTCCATGGTGGTGGCGCTGACGTTGATCCACCAGACGTCCTCCAGGTTCATCCGGCCCATGACGCCGGTGAAGCGGGAGTTGACGATCCAGTAGTGGACGGCGGGGCCGTGCGGCACCCGCTCCGCCAGCCCGGGGGCGCGGAAGATGATGCTGCGGTTGGCCCGGGCGTCGGCGGTACCCTCCAGGCGACCGCCGATGGCCGCCCGGGTGGTGCTGTCGGGGCCGTCGCAGCCGACCAGGTAGTCGGCGGTGATCTGCCGCGCCTCGCCGTTCTCGTCCGTCGCCTCGGCCAGCACGGCGCTGTCCGTCTGGCTGCAGCCGGTCAGCTTCCAGCCCAGGGCCAGTCGCACCGTGGGGAGTTCGGCGATCGCTTCGCGCAGCACCGTCTCCACGACGGGCTGGGCGACCTGCTGCCCGGACTCGCTGAACACGTCCCGGCGACCGGCGGTGAGGCCGAAGCACTCGTCGACGCGGGTGATCTCATGACCCAGCAGGGTGCTGCAGTACACCGCCTGCTGGGACAAACTCACCGGCAGCGATGCGGCCTTGCGCAGCCGGTCGGCCAGGCCCCAGCGGCGGAAGTGCTCCATGGTCCGGGCGCTGCTGGACTTCGCGCGCGGGCGCAGCGGCGCGATCACGGTGCGCGGCTCCAGCACGGTGCAGTCGATGCCGCGGGTGCCGAGCTCGACCGCCGTCGCCAGGCCGACGGGGCCGCCGCCCGCGATGAGGACGCTGGTGGAGTGGATCGGGGTCACGAGGTCACCTCGGCGTTGTCGTCCGCGCGGGAGTCGGCGCGGTGCAGGAATTCGGTCAGCAGGGTGTTGAAGGGCGCGCCGGTGTTCTGCGTCCCGTGGCCGCCGGGGACGACCGACCGCTGGGCGGCCAGCCGCTCGGCGAGGGCGTCGCCGATCTCCTCGAAGAGCGGGCGCTCGCCGCCGGTGACGACCAGCGTGGGGAACGCCGCCGCCCGCACCTGCTGCTCCGGGATCTCGGCATCCCAGGGCCAGGCGACGCGCGCCGTCCCCACCCGGTTCGCGAAGTCCGCCAGCGCGGCCGGCAGCGGGCTGGGGAAGGTCGCGGTGGGTTCGATACCGGCGAAGAAGGCCCGGAAGAACGCCTCGGGGTCGGCGGGCGGATCGGCGACCAGGTCGCGCATGGACCTCTCGTAGGCGTCGACGGCCTCGCTGCCGCGGGCGACGACGCTGGCCGCGCTCTCGATCAGGGTGAGCGAGCGCACCGCCCCGGGCACCGCGGCGGCGGCGTGCAGCGCGCCCAGCGTCCCGTAGGACTGCGCCACCAGGTGGACGCCGCCGGGCAGTTGCTCCTTCAGCAGGTCGGTGAGCAGCCGGGCGTCCTCCAGGTAGTCCTCGCGCTCGCTGGTGTCGCTCCCGTCGTAGTTGAGACGGGACACCAGGACGAGCCGCCAGCGGTCCGCGAGGGACAGCTGGGTCTGCCAGGAGTCCAGGGCGCCGAACGCCCCGCCGTGCACGAAGACGATCGGCACGCCGCTGCCGTACTCGGTGATCTGCATGCCGCCGGGGCCGGAGCGCTGCGACGGCACAAGGTGGGCGGCGACCGGGGCCGCCGCCGCACCGGGGGTGAGGGCGTCGAGGATGCCGGTCTCCAGGCGGGACAGGCTCGGGCCGTCGAAGAAGAGAATGCTGGGCAGCGACACGTCGAAGTTCTTGGCCACCCGGGCCTTGAGCTCCATCGCCAGCAGCGAGTCCATCCCCTGCTCGGAGAGGACGCCGTCGGCATCGATCTCCTCGGGGCTGCCGCCCAGCACCGCGGCCGCGGCCCGGCGCAGGCCGGTACGGATCCGCTGCCTGGCCTCGTCCTCCCCGCCCGACCGCAGCAGTTCCACCAGCCGCTCCCGCTCGGCGGCGGCCTGTGCACCGCTCGGACCGGCGGCTGCCCGCACGGCGCGCGGGGCGGCACTGCGGCCGGCGGCGATGGTGGCGGTGAGGGTCTCGCTGCTGATGGTGCGCACGTGCACGCCGCTGATCCGGGCCGTGCACCGCCCGTCCTCCGCGACCAGGGTCACGTCGGCGATCACCGTGCTGGAGCCGGCCGGGCTGTCCGTCACGAGCGCGTGGCACCACAGCGGTCCGCCGTCGTGGCCGAAGTACTCGAAACGTCCCAGCTCCACCATGATCAGGACGCCGTCGCGACTGTCGGCCTCTGGCTGGCAGGCGAACAGCAGCTGCAGCGCGGAGTCGACGACGCCGGGGTGCAGCCGGTAGCCGAGCGCCCGCTCGGCCTCGTCCGCAGGGCGCATCCGGGCGAGTGCCTCGCCGTCCCGCCGGGAGATGTTGCTGAGCCAGCGCGCGGACGGGCCGAGGTCGAGGCCGCGGCTGCGCAGGTTGTCGTAGAAGTCCGTCGCGGTGATCTTCGACGGGCAGCGCTCGGCCACGGCGGCCAACTCGGCGGCGGGGACCGCCGGCCCGTCCGACGCCACCGCGCTGGCGGTGCCGCGTGCGTGGAGGTCCCACTCGGTCCCGCCCGGGACCTGGCTGTGATAGCTGAACGCCTCGCCGGACAAGGTGAGTTGGGTGGTGACGGAGCCCTCGTCGGGCATCGTCAGGGCGCGCGGGATGACCAAGCCCTCGATGGTGGCCCGGGGGGAGCCGGTGAGCGTCTCGAACGCCTGGAGCAGGCTCTCCACGTAGAAGCCCGCGTTCACGATGGCGACGCCGTCCGACACGCACTCGGTGAGGCACGGGTGCACGGCGGGGGAGAGCACCGCCCGGAACTGGACCTCCTCCAGCGGGGAGGACAGCCGGGTGCCGATCAGGCTGCGGCTCGCGGCCGGGGAGCCGGACGACGGCCGGTCGGCCGGCCCGTCGCCGCCCGTGAACCAGTGCCGCTTGCGCTCGAACGGGTAGGTGGGCAGGTCGGCGCTCCGGGGGGCGCCGTGGTCGACCGCCGCCCAGTCGATGTCGGTACCGGTGGTGTGCAGCGCCGCCGCGGCATCCAGCAGGACCCGCCGGTCGTCGTGCTTGCGGCGCATGCCGGCGAGCCAGCGGTACTCGTCACTGGGGAGGATGGTGCGCGCCATCCCGGACAGGTGCGGGTGGGGGCCGATCTCGACGAACGTCCGGCACCCCAGCTCCACCAGCTTGCGCAGCGCCCGATCGAACTGAACGGGCCGGCGGGCGTGGTCGCGCAGGTAGCCGGCGTCGAAGGTGGTGGCCGTGACGGTGTCACCGGTCAGGGTGGAGACCAGGGGGATCCGGGCCCGCCCGTACGAGAACTGCTCGGCGCTGCGCTGGAACGCGTCCAGCACGGGATCCAGCAGCGGCGAGTGGAACGCGTGGGACACCGTCAGCCGACGGGTGCGGACACCGGCGGCCGCGAACGCCGCCGCCACCTCCTCCAGCGGGCCCTCGGCCCCGGAGACCACGGTGTGCTCGGGGCCGTTCACCGCGGCGATCGCCAGCGCGTCGGAGTGCGCCCGGATCGCCTCGGCGACCTGGTCCTGGCCCGCGAAGACGGCCACCATGGCGCCGCCGCTCGGCAGTTCGGACATCAGGCGGGCGCGCTCCGCCGCCAGCGCCACACCGGACTTCAGATCGAACATCCCGGCGACGCAGGCCGCCGCGTACTCCCCGATGCTGTGGCCGGCCATCGCGGCGGGCCGGACGCCCCAGCGCATCCACAGCCGGGCCAGCGCGTACTGCACGGAGAACAGCGCGGGCTGCGTGTAGCGCGTCGAGTCGATCAGCCCCTCGGTGCCGTGCTCGCCGGCCAGCACGGACAGCAGCGGGTGGTCGAGGTGGTCGGTGAGCAGCGCGGCGCACTCGTCGAGGTCGTCGCGGAACCCGGGGTCGGTCCGGTGGAGCTCCATGGCCATGCCCTGGTACTGGGAGCCCTGCCCGGTGAAGAGGAAGCCCACCTTGGGGCGCCGTCCCGCCGGCACCTCGCCGGTGCGGACCTCGGCGACCTCCTCGGCGTCGAGGTGCCGCCGCAGCCGGTCCCGCAGCGCGTCGGGGGAGCCGGCGCGCACGGCGAGGCGGTGGCCGAAGCGTGCCCGGCCGGTGTTGGCGGCAGCGGCCAGGCCGGCCACATCGGCGTCGTCACCGAGGGCGGCCAGCTTGTCGACCCAGCGCTCGGTCAGCGCGCGCAGCGCGGCGGGCGTGCGGGCCGACAGCGTCACCACGTGCTCGGTGTCAGCCGGTGCCGCCGGCCGCGGCTGCTGGGCGGGCGCCTCCTCGAGCACCACGTGGGCGTTGGTCCCGCTGGCGCCGAACGAGCTGACGCCGGCCAGCCGGGGCTGCTCCGAGCGCGGCCACGGCTTGACGGCCAGCGGGAACTCGACCGGCAGCGTCGCCAGGTCGATCGCGGGGTTGACGTTCCGCAGGTGCGGCTGCGGGGGGATCTCCTCGTGCCGCAGCGCCAGGATGGTCTTGATGATGCCCGCCATGCCCGCGGCGGCCTCCAGGTGGCCGATGTTGGCCTTGGCCGAGCCGACCACCAGCGGGGCCTCGCGCCCCGGCCCGAGGACGGCGGCCAGCGCGCCGATCTCGATGGGGTCGCCCAGCGGCGTCCCGGTGCCGTGCGCCTCCACGTAGCCGATGCTCGAGTGCGGCACCCGGGCCCGGTCCAGGGCCTCCCGGACGACGTCCTGCTGGGCCTGGCCGTTGGGCACGGTGATGCCGCTGCTGCGGCCGTCCTGGTTGATGGCGGAACCGCGGATCAGGGCCAGGATCCGGTCGCCGTCCGCCTGCGCGGCCGACAGGCGCTTGAGGACGAGCACACCGCAGCCCTCGGCGCGCACGTAGCCGTTGGCGGAGGCGTCGAAGGTCGCGCAACGCCCGTCGGGCGAGAGCATGTTGGCGCGCGACAGGACGACGAACGCCTCCGGGGCGAGCAGCGCGTTGACGCCGCCGGCCAGCGCGAGGTCGCTCTCGCCGGCCCGCAGGCTCTGGCAGGCCAGGTGGACGGAGACCAGCGAGGACGAGCAGGCGGTGTCGACCGACAGGCTCGGACCCTGCAGCCCGAGCCAGTAGGACAGCCGCCCGGCGGCGAAGGTGGAGGCGTGCCCGGTCAGGGCGTAGGCGTCCAGGCTCTCCAGCGGCAGCCGGCTCATCAGGGACTGCCAGTAGTCGTTGCCGGTCACCCCCACGTAGACGCCGGTGCGGCTCTTGGCCAGGCGGTCGGCCGCGATGCCCGCGCTCTCCAGCGCCTCCCAGCCGGTCTCCAGGAACATCCGCTGCTGGGGGTCCATGTGGGCGGCCTCGCGGGCCGAGATCCCGAAGAACGCGGCGTCGAACCGGTCCACGTCCTCGACCAGGCCGGCCCGGCGGGTCCGGATGGTGCCCTTGGCGTCGGGGTCGGCGGCGTAGTAGGCGTCGTTGTCCCAGCGCGAGGGCGGGATCTCGGTCACCGCGTCGGTGCCGGCCCGCAGCAGGTCCCAGTAGGCGTCCGGGGTGTCGGCGCCGGGCACCCGGCAGGCCATGCCGACCACGGCGATCGGCTCGGTGCGGGCCTTCTCCTGGCTCTCCAGCGCGGTCCGCAGCCGGACGATCTCGGAGAGTGCCCGGGAGACGGCTTGCTTCGTCGGGTCGTCAGTGGTGCTCATTTTTACAGGCCCATCCCTTCACGAACGTTCTCCGCACGGGCGATCTCCGCCTCCAACAGGGCGAGCAGATCGTCTTCGTCCACTTCCTCGGCCGGCTCCCGGGCCGGCACCTCGGGCGCCGGCTCCGGCGCGGCCGCCGCCACCGGCGTCACCACCGCGACCCGCTCGGCCAGGAACGACGCCAGCGCGGCGGCGTTCGGCCGGTCGAAGAGCAGCGTGGCCGGGAGCACGGCGTCGATCTGCGTCTCCAGCTCCCGCCGCAGCCGGGTGGCCATCAGCGAGTCCAGCCCCTGCTGGAAGAAGCCGTCCTCCGGGTCGAGTTCGTCGGCCTCCACCCCCAGCAGGTCGGCGACCCGCTCGCAGACCAGGGAGAGCAGCGCCTCGTACCGTTCCTCGCCCTCGACGTCCCACGCGGCCGAGCTGCCGTGGGGCGCGGGGACGGCCGGCGTTACGGGCTGCGCGGGCCGGGCGACGGGCGGCTGCCCGGCCGCCGGTGACGGCGCCTCCATCGCCCAGTAGCGGGACCGCTGGAACGCGTAGGTCGGCAACTCGACCTCCGGCCCCTGACGCCGGCCCAGCAGCGCGGACCAGTCGACCGGAACGCCGCTGACGTGCAGTTGGGCCAGGGCCCGGACGAAGTGCTCGTTCGCCGGATCGGGGGCGACGGCGCACCGCGCGACGGCGACCTTGGGGCCCGCCTCGGCGGCCACCCGCTGCACCAGGCCCAGCACGGACAGCTCGGCGACGCACTGCACGATCAGGTTGTGGCCGTCGGTGACCGCCGCCGCCAGGTGCGACGACAGCTCCGGATCGTCCGCGGTGAGCACCAGCTGCGGGGTGACGCCGTACTCCCGCCACCCGGCGAGCAGCTTCTCGTTGGCCCCGGCCGGCAGCACGAACACCGTCTTGCGCGCGGCGGCGGCACCCTCGACCACGGCGGCCGAGGCGCGCCCGTCGCCGAGGGCCCGGGCGGCGTCGACCAGCTGTGCGCGGTCCCCGCCGATCACCACGGCGCGGTGCCGGAAGAGCGAACGGGCGGTCAGCGTCCGGCCGATCGCCGCGGGAGCGTCCGCGGGATGGCGGTCGGCGTGCTCGGCGTACTGCCGCGCCTGGGCGCGCAGCGCCGCCCGGGTCGGGGCGGAGACCGTCCAGACGACCAGCGAGGGGTCGACGCCCGGCTCGGCGGCGGGTGCCGGCCGCGCCTCCTCGATGATGACGTGCGCGTTGGTGCCGCTCATCCCGAACGCGGAGACCGCGGCCCGGCGCGGCGCCTCCCGCCGGGGCCAGGGCAGCGCCTCGGTGAGCAGCTGGACCGTTCCGTCGCTCCAGTCGGCGTGCGGGGTCGGTCGGTCGGCGTGCAGGGTCCGGGGCAGCCACGCGTTGCGCAGCGCCATGACGGACTTGATCACGCCGCCGACGCCCGCCGCGGCCATGGAGTGACCGATGTTCGACTTGAACGAGCCCAGCCGCAGCGGGCGTTCGGCGTCCCGCTCGGCGCCGTAGGTCGCCAGCAGCGCGTTGAGTTCGACGGGGTCGCCGAGCGCCGTACCGGTGCCGTGGGCCTCCAGCAGGTCGACGTCGCCGGGCGACAGCCGAGCGTCGGCCAGCGCCTTGCGGATCACCGCCTGCTGGGCGAGACCGTTGGGCGCGGTGAGGCCGTTGCTGGCACCGTCCTGGTTGATGGCGGTGCCCTTGACCACGGCCAGCACGGGGTGCCCCAGCCGGCGGGCGTCGGCCAGGCGCTCCAGTAGCAGGACGCCGGCGCCCTCGGCCCAGCCGGTGCCGTCCGCGTCCGCCGAGAACGCCTTGCACCGGCCGTCCGGAGAGAGGCCGCGCTGCCGGCTGAAGCCGATGAACGCGTCCGGGCCGGCCAGCACGGTGGCCCCGCCCGCCAGCGCCATGCTGCTCTCGCCCTGGCGCAGCGACTGGCAGGCCAGGTGCAGGGCGACGAGTGAGGACGAGCAGGCGGTGTCCACCGTCATGGCCGGGCCCTGGGCGCCCAACAGGTAGGAGATGCGCCCGGCGGCGACACTCGGCGCCAGGCCGGTGATCTTGTACCCGGCCATCTCGTCGGCGTGCTCGTCGCTCTGCGGCCGGTAGTCCTGGTGGGCGATCCCCAGGTAGACGCCGAGCGCGCTACCGCGCAGCGACAGCGGGTCGATGCCAGCCCGTTCGAGGGCCTCCCAGGCCGTCTCCAGCAGCAACCGGTGCTGCGGGTCCATCGCGGACGCCTCACGGCCGGAGACGCCGAAGAAGGAGGCGTCGAAGCCGGCGACGTCGGCGAGGAACCCGCCCTCGCGGGTGTAGCTGGTGCCCGAGTGGTCGGGGTCGGGGTGGTACAGGCTCTCGAGCGGCCAGCCGCGGTCCTCGGGGAAGCCGGAGATCGCGTCGACGCCGTCACGCACCAGGTCCCACAGCTGCTGCGGCCCGTCGATCCCGGCGGGGTAGCGGCAGGCCATGCCGATGATGGCGATGGCGTCCGGGTCCTCGGGCTCGTCGGCCTCGACCGGCCGCACCGGAGCGGGCGCGGCCTCACGCGGGGCCTCGTGCGCCGTGTCCACGGCGCCGGCGACGGCCGGCTCCGTGGCGCGGGCCGGGCCCGCCTGCCGCGCCGCGGTCGCCTCCAGGTGGGCGCAGAGCAGCGCCGGAGTGGGGTGCTCGTAGGCGAAGGTCGTCGAGATCCGGACGCCGGCGGCGGCCTGGATGCGACGGTGGAGCTCCAGCGCGCCGACAGACGTCAGACCGATGCTGAGGAACGACAGCTCCGGGTCGACGTCCGCCGGGGAGGACAGGCCGGTCACCGCGGCGACATGGGCGCGCACCGTGGCCTCCAGCCGGTCACCGGTGAGCACCTCGGGGGCGTCGTCGGCGGCGGCGGGCAGCTCCTGCGGCTGCTGCGCCTCGGCCGTGGCGGTGGCGGTGGCGGTGGGCCGCTGCCACCAGTACCGGCTGTGCTGGAAGACGTAGGTCGGCAGGGCGAGCGGTAGGCCCGGCGTCGGGCCGCACACGGCGGCCCAGTCGACCGAGGCACCCCGGCTGTGCGCCGTGCCGAGCGCGCGCAGCACGGTCTCGACCTCCTGGCCCGACAGCCGGGCGGTGGCGGCCGTGTCGGCCAGGCCGCCGGAGAGCTCCGGGTCGCTGAGGCAGCCCGCGGCGAGCGCCGCGAGCGAGCCGTCCGGGCCGACGTCGATCAGGGTGGCCGCCGACTGCTCCCGCAGCGTGCGGACCCCGTCGGCGAACCGGACCGCCTCGCGGGCGTGGCGCACCCAGTAGTCGGGCGTGCACAGCTCCTCCGGCCGGGCGAGGGCACCCGTCACATTGGAGACCAGCGGGGTTTGCGGGCGCCGGTACTCGAGGGACCGCGCGACGTCCCGGAAGGCGTCCAGCATCGGTTCGAGGAGCGCGGAGTGGAACGCGTGGCTGACCCGCAGCCGGGTGGCCTTGCGGCCCGCGGACTTCCAGGAGGCGACGGCGGCCAGCACGTCGGCCTCGGGGCCCGAGACGACGACCGCCTGCGGGCCGTTGACCCCGGCGATGACGGCGCCGGAGCCGCTGCGCTCCAGCTCGGCCAGCACCTCGGCCTCGCCCGCCTGCAGGGCGCCCATCGCGCCGCCGGCGGGCAGCGCGTCCATCAGCCGGCCGCGGGCCGAGACCAGCGCGGCCGCGTCCTCCAGGCTCCACAGCCCGGCCTCGTGGGCGGCGGCGAGCTCGCCGATGGAGTGGCCGAGCAGCACGTCGGGATTGAGGCCCCAGGAGCGCAGCAGCCGGCACATCGCGGTCTCGAAGGCGAAGAGTGCCGGCTGGGCGTGGACGGTGTGACCCAGCAGTGCGGCGACCTCGGGCTCGGTGGAGAACATCACCTCCCGCAGCGGACGCGGGCCGTGCCGGTCCAGGGCCGCGCACACCTCGTCCAGCGCCTCGGCGAAAACCGGGAAGGCATGGTACAACTCCCGGCCCATACCGGCGCGGTGGGCACCCTGCCCGGCGAAGAGGAACGCCGTCCTGCCGCGCCGGACCTCGTCGGTGACGAGCCGGCCGTGCGGCAGGCCGTCGGCGAGCGCGCGCAGGGCCTGCGAGAGCTCGTCGGTCGAGCCGGCCACGACGGCGGCGCGGTGGCTGAACGCGGTGCGCGTGGTGGCCAGGGCGTGGGCCAGTGCGGCCGGCTCGATGTCCGGCTGGGCGGCCAGGCGTGCGTCGAGTCGGGCCGCCTGGGCCCGCAGCGCGCCGGCACCGTTGCCGGAGAGCACGAAGACGCTCTGGCCGGCCCCGGCCGGTCGGGCGGCCGCGGCCGCGGGCGCGGGCCGCGCCGGCGCCTCCTCGAGGACGACGTGCGCGTTGGTGCCGCTGATGCCGAAGGACGACACCGCCGCCCGGCGCGGCCGGTCCACGGCCGGCCAGGGGCGGGCGTGGTCCAGCAGGCGCACCCGGCCCGCCTCCCAGTCCACGTGCGGTGAGGGCGCGTCGATGTGCAGCGTCCCCGGCATCCGCCGGGCCCGCAGGGCCAGCACGGCCTTGATGACGCCCGCCACGCCGGCGGCGGCCTGGGGGTGCCCGAAGTTCGACTTGAGCGAGCCCAGCCACAACGGGCGGTCGGCGGGCCGGTCCTGGCCGTAGACCGCCAGCAGCGCCTCGGCCTCGATGGGGTCGCCCAGGGCGGTGCCGGTGCCGTGGGCCTCGACCATGTCGACGTCCGTGGCGGCGACCCCGGCGTTGTGCAGCGCGGTGCGGATGAGGCGGCGCTGTGCCGTGCCGTTGGGCGCGGTGAGGCCGTTGCTCGCACCGTCCTGGTTGAGCGCGGAGCCCTTGACCAGAGCCAGAACCGGGAGGTTCAGCCGCTGCGCGTCGCTGAGGCGGGTGAGCAGCAGCATGCCCGCGCCCTCGCCCAGCACGGTGCCGTCCGCCCCCGCCGAGAACGGCTTGCAGTGGCCGTCCGCCGCCAGGCCGCGCTGGATGCTGAACTCGACCAGGGTGTCCGGGGTGGACATCACGGTGACGCCGCCGGCCAGCGCGTAGTCGCACTCCCCGGTGCGCAGCGCGGTGGCTGCCAGGTGGAGCGCGACCAGCGAGGAGGAGCAGGCGGTGTCCACGGTGATCGCGGGGCCGGCCAGTCCCAGGTGGTAGGCGATCCGGCCGGACAGCACGCTGGTCTCGTTCCCGGTCATCACATAGCCCGCGAACTGCTCGGGGACCCGGTCGGTGCCGGGCGAGTAGTGCGGGGTCAGGGCACCGGCGAAGACGCCCGTGGCGCTCTCGCGCAGCTGCTCGGGCGGGATGCCGGCGCGTTCCAGGACCTCCCAGGCCGTCTCCAGCAGGAGACGCTGCTGGGGATCCATGGCCATCGCCTCGCGCGGGGTGATCCCGAAGAACGCGGGGTCGAAGTCGCCGGCGGTGTCGAGGAATCCGCCGGTGCGGGTGTAGCAGCGGCCCGGGGTTCCCGGGGTCGGGTCGTAGAGCGCGTCGAGGTCCCAGCCGCGGTCCTCGGGGAAGGTGGAGACGGCCTCGACGCCCTCCTCCAGCGCCTGCCACAGCTGCTTGGGCGTCCGCACGCCACCGGGCAGCCGGCAGGCCATCGACACGATGGCGATGGGCTCCTGGGCTCGGCCCCGCAGGGCCTTCAACTCCTGGACGAGCCGCTGGTTCTCCTTGACGGAGCGACGCAGCGCCTCCACCGCCTGATCTTCACGCGTGGTCATCAGGGTCCTTTGCTAGTGCGCGTCGTCGGCGTCGTCGGTGTCCGCCGTGACGAGGGCGAGCAGCGCGTCCAGGTCCATGGCGTCGATCTGCTCGTCGGTGATCACGGACGGCGTGTCCTCGACCGGCGGCGCCGGCGGTACGGGCGCGGTGGCCTCGGCCTCGGCGGGCTTGAGCACGGTGAGGAGGTGGGCGGCCAGGCGGGCCGGGGTCGGGTGGTCGAAGACCACGGTGGACGCCAGTCGCCGACCCATTGAGGCGGAGAGGCGGCTGCGGAGTTCGACCGCGCCCAGCGACTCCATGCCCACCGACTTGAACGGCAGGTCGTCGGTCAGCAGCGACGCCGAGGCTTCGCCCAGGACCGCCGCGGCATGGGTGTGCACCAGTTCCACCAGGAGGGACAGCCGTCCGTCCTGGTCCCGTCCTTCGAGGTCGCGCAGCAGGCGGGCCACGGCGTCCTCGGCGGGGCGCTCGGCGGCGGCCGCGGTCTCGGCCCGCCGGCGTCCGGGACGGCGCAGCTCCCGCAGGACGGCCGCGACCGGCTCGTCCGCCGCCGGCGCCGCCATGGTCATCAGCACCAGGGCGGGTTCTTCGGCGGCCAGGGCCGCGTCGAAGAGCCGCAGGCCGGTGTCGGTGGGCAGCGGGGTGATGGCGGCACCCGGCGTCAGCCGGGCGAACGCGGTGCTGTCCACCTGGGCGGTCATCTCGCTGCGCTCCGCCCACAGGCCCCAGGCCATCGCGGTGGCCGGCCGCCCGGCCGCCCGCCGTGCGCGGGCCAGCGCCTCCAGATAGGCGTTCGCCGCGGCGTAGTTGCCCTGGCCCGCGTTGCCGAGCGTGGCGACGCAGGAGGAGAACAGGACGAACGCGGCGAGCGGCTGCTCCCGGGTCAGCTCGTCCAGGTGCCGGGCGGCGTCCGCCTTGGCCTCCATGACCAGGTCGACGTCGCCGGGCGACATCGACTCGATCAGGTTGTCGCTCAGCACACCGGCGGCGTGCACCACGGCGGTCAGTGGACGGTCGGCTCCGAGGCATGCGAGCAGCCTCGCGACCTCGTCACGCCGCGACACGTCGCACGCCTCGATCCGGACGTCGGCGCCGAGCGAGCTGAGCGAGTCGCGCAACTCGGCCGCGCCGGCCGCCTGTTGGCCGCGCCGACTGGTCAGCACCAGCCGGCGGACGCCGTGCCGGGTCACCAGGTGCCGGGCCACCGCCGCGCCGAGCGTGCCGGTGCCCCCGGTGATGAGGACGGTGCCCTCCGGGTCGAGGTCGGCGCCGTCCACCCGGTGGTCGGGCACCGCGCGCACCAGGCGCAGCGCGGTCACCTTGCCCGCGCGGACGGCGAGTTGCGGCTCCGTTCCGGTCGCGGCGAGCACGAAGGCCGCGAGAGAGCCGGGCAGCCCGTCGGTGTCGACCAGGGCGATCCGGTCGGGATGCTCGGACTGCGCGGACCGCAGCAGACCCCAGACGGCCGCGCCCTCCGGGTCGTCCGTCTCGCCGGCGCCGGTGGCGACCGCACCCTGGGTGACCACGACCAGGCGGCTGGCCAGCACCGACTCGTCGGCCAGCCAGCGCTGCAGGGGGGCCAGGACGGAGGTCACCGGCCGGGGCGACGACCCGTTGCCCTGCTGCACCGGCCAGAGGACGACGCCGGGAGCCCGACCCGTCACACCGACCGCCTCGCGCAGGGTGTCGAGGTCCGGGTAGGCCGCGGACTCGACACCGGGCAGGTCGGGCAGGGAGCTCTTGACCACGGCCCAGTCGCCCGGCCACACGCTCTGGTCCACCGTCGCGACCGGCTTCCAGAGCTGCCGGAACACCGAGTCCCGGTGCTGCGCCAGGTCGTCGAAGAGCCGACTGGTCGCCGGCAGCATCAGCAGGCTGCCGACGGTCAGGACCGGGCGTCCCTCGGTGTCCGACAGGCTCAGCTTGAAGGAGTCGTCCTCGTCGGCCACGACGTGCACGCGCAGCGCCGCCGTGCCCTGCCGGTGCAGGTGCACCCCGCGCCAGGCGAAGGGCAGCATCGTGGTGTCCCGCTCGGCGTCCGGCCGGGCCAGCGCGGTGACGTGCAGGGCGGCGTCCAGCAGGACGGGGTGCACGCCGAAGGTGCCGGGCTGCGGGCCGACGCCGGCCGGCAGGGCCAGCTCGGCGAAGAACTCCGTGCCGGAGCGCCAGGCGGCGGTGACCGCCCGAAACGCCGGCCGGTAGTCGATGGCCGTGCCGCGGTACCGCTCGTACATCTCCTCGACCGGGACGGGTTCCGCACCGGGCGGCGGCCAGGACGCGGCCGCCGGCTGCTGGACGGGCACGGCCGCGCGGGTGTCGAGGACGCCCTCGGCGTGCTTGGTCCAGACGGCGTCGGGGCGGTCCGGCCGGGCGAAGACGGTGACCCGGTGCCGGTCGTCGTCATCCGCGCCGGCGACCGTGACCTGGATGCTGACCGGCTCGTCGTCGGGCAGCAACAGGGCCTGGTGTTGGGTGAGTTCGGCGAGCCCGTCGCAGCCGGCCTGGTCGGCGGCGCGGATCACCATCTCGACCACGGCGGCACCGGGCACCACGGCGCGGTCGCCGACCCGGTGGTCGTGCAGCCAGGCGCTGGTGCGCCCCGACAGCCGGCCGGTCAGGACGTGTCCGCCGGACTCCGCCAGCGGCAGGGCGGCGCCGAGCCACGGGTGCCCGGTCGCCTCCGCGCCGGTGAAGGTCCCGCCGGACGCGGCGGCGGGCTCCAGCCACAGTCGGCGGGTCTGGAAGGCGTAGGTCGGCAGCGCCCGCATCCGGGGCTGCCACGGGCCGTAGACCCCGGCGGCGTCCAGCGGCAGGCCGCTCGCGTAGGCGGTCGCGAGGGAGCGGGTGAAGCGGTCCCAGCCGCCGTCGTCCCGGCGCAGCGAGCCGACCCCGGCGAACTGCTCGATCCCGGCCGCCTCCGCCACCTGCTCCGCCGAGGCGGTCAGCACGGAGTGCGGGCTGGACTCGACGAAGACCCGGAAACCGTCCTCGAGCGCCCTGGCCACCGCGAGGTCGAACCGCACGGGGGCCCGCAGATTGCGGTACCAGTAGTCGGCGGTGAGGTCCGCGGTGTCGATCGGCAGACCGGTGACCGCGGAGTAGAAGGGCACCGACGAGGCCCGCGGGGTGATGCCGGCCAGCGCCGCCAGCATGTCCTCACGGACCGCCTCGACCTGGGGGGAGTGGCTGGCGTAGTCGACCGGGATCATGCGGGCGCGCACGTCCACGGCCTCCAGGTCGGAGACCACCCGGCGCAGCTCCGCACGCGGCCCGGCCAGCACGGTGGCGCGCGGGCCGTTGACCACGGCGACCGAGAGGGAGGAGCCGCGTCCGGCCAGGTACTCCTCCACCTCGCCGTGGGCGAGTGCCACCGAGGCCATGGAGCAGTCACCGGGCAGGCCGGTCAGCGCCTGGCTGCGCAGGGCCACCACCTTGGCCGCGTCCTGGAGGCTGAGCGCTCCGCTGACGCAGGCGGCGGCGATCTCGCCCTGGGAGTGGCCGATCACGGCGGCGGGCTTGATGCCGCAGGACTCCCACAGCGCGGCGAGCGACACCATGACGGCGAACAGCACGGGCTGCACCACGTCGACGCGGTCCAGGCCGGGGGCGCCGGGCACCTGGTGCAGCACGTCCGACAGCGACCAGTCGCAGTAGCGGGCGAGGGCCTCCTCGCAGTCGCGCAGGCGGCCCGCGAACACCTCGGAGCGGGCCGCCAACTCCACGCCCATGCCGGCCCATTGGGAGCCCTGGCCGGGGAAGACGAAGACCGCCTGGGCGGCGTCCGTCCTGGGTGCGGGCGCGGTGAACACCGACTCGTGGACGTCGCCCCGGGCCAGCGCGTCGAGGGCCTGGCACAGCTCGGCGGTGGAGCCGCCGGTGACCGCCGCTTGGTGCTCGAAGCGGGTGCGCCCCTCGGCGAGGGTGAAGCCGACGTCGGCGAGCCGGGCCGTCGGGTCGAGGTGCTCGCCGAGCCGGGCCGCCTGGTCGCGCAGGGCCTGTTCGGTCCGGCCGGAGACCACCCACGCCGTGTACGGCATGTCCTCGGTCGCGGAGTCCGAGGGCTCCGGCGGTGCCTCCTCGAGGATGGCGTGGGCGTTGGTGCCGCTGACGCCGAACGACGAGACGGCGGCCCGGCGGGCCCGCCCGGTCTGCGGCCACGGGGTGGCCTCGGTCGCCAGGCGGATGTCGCTGTTCGCCCAGTCGAAGCGCCGGTTGGGCTCGCCTACGTGCAGGGTCGGTGGCACCAGGCCGTGGCGCAGGGCCATCACCGTCTTGATGACGCCGCCCACGCCCGCCGCGGCCAGGGTGTGACCGATGTTGGACTTCGCCGACCCGAGCAGCAGCGGCCGTTCGCGGCGGTGTTCGCCGTAGACGGCCTGGAGGGCCTCGACCTCGATCGGGTCGCCGAGCGGGGTGCCGGTGCCGTGCGCCTCGACCACGTCCACCTCGTCGGGGCGCAGGCCGGCGGTGCTCAACGCCCGCCTGATCATGCGCTCCTGGGCCCGGCCGTTGGGCGCCGTCAGGGTGCGGCTGGGGCCGTCCTGGTTGATGGCGCTCGAGCGGACGACGGCGAGGACGGGCCAACCGCGGCGCCTGGCCTCGGACATCCGGGCCAGCAGCAGCACGCCCACGCCCTCGCCCCAGCCGGTGCCGTCCGCGCCGTCGGAGAAGGACTTGCAGATGCCGTCTGGCGACAGGGCGCCGGCCTTGCTGAACTCGGTGAAGACGCCGGGCCTGGCGTGGAAGGTCGCGCCGCCCGCCAGGGCGAGCACCGACTCGCCGGACTGCAGCGACTGGCAGGCCAGGTGGAGGGCGACCAGCGAACCCGAGCAGGCGGTGTCCACCGTCACCGCGGGACCGTGCAGGCCCAGGACGTAGGAGAGCCGGCCGGCCAGGACGCTGGGCGAGGTCCCAGTGAGCACCCGTCCCCGCAGCTGGGGCGGCACCTCGTCCCAGGCCGGCCCGTAGTCGTCGGTACCGAAGTAGCCCATGAAGACGCTGACGTCTTGTTCGCGCAGGGTCTGCGGCCTGATCCCGGCCCGTTCGAATGCCTCCCAGGCGGTGAGCAGCGTGACCCGCTGCTCCGGAGCCATCGCGGTCGCCTCACGCTCGGCTATTCCGAAGAACTCCGGATCGAAGTCGGCCAGATCGGGTATGAAGCAGCCGGACCGGGTGACGCAGGTGCCCGCGTCGCTGCCCTCGGGGCGGAACATGCGGTCGAAGTTCCAACCGCGGTCCTGCGGCATGGCGGAGGCGGTGGATCGCCCGTCCTTCAGAAGGTGCCATAAATCATCGGGGGACTCGACTCCTCCAGGGAACCGACACGCCATGCTCACAATGACAACGGGGTCCCTGGAAGTTAAGGAAAGGGAATCATCGACATGCGCCATGAACGTTCTCCCCGTATGTGAATTGCTCGCCGAATGTTTGACTAACATTCCCCGACGACTCGGCTGTGGACCTCGCCGATGCCTGGAGGGCCGACCGTCGGGGCAGGGCGGGACGAAAGCGCCGTCCTCATGGGTGCTGCCCCCCGTGCCGGTCGGAAGTGGGCGCCCGTCTGGGTCGCCCCTCTGCTCGGATATGCAGGATGTCCGGCCTGCTCGTATGCCGCTAGGGTCTCGAGACAGAGCTGAATGGTTTCTTAACGCAAGTTCGCGAAGTGTTCAACAATCAAGGTGAGGCATGCCACACGACGTCGTTGTCGCGGAACTCACCCATACGTGCTACTCTCCCCCGTCGAATGACTCGGATGCGCTGTCCCTCAGTGAGACGCAGTAAACACGAACGGTTATCGATCTTAGGGACGTGCCGTCGGCGGCGCAAGGCCAAAGCCCTGCTCTTCGTCGCCACCACCCGCGCCCGCGATGCCCTCACGATCTCGTGGCACAACAAGCGCAGTCCGTTCCTGCCCAGCTGACGTGCCATCCGCTTCCATCAGCCCACAGGGCCAAGAGAACGTGTTGCGGCCCTGCGGCTGCTGGCCAAAGGGAACCATGCTCACGAAGGCGCCCCTCCAGGGCTACCTCCTCGAAGAAGCCCTGGCCCGGCTGCTGCGCAACAGCGGCTACCGGCTCCTCAGCCACACCGGGGACGACCGTGCCGAGCTGACCACCTCCCAGGACGGCTCACTCGCCGTTCGCGGACGCGGCGCCCGCCATCAGGTCGACGTACTCGGGCAGTTCGCGTTCACGCCGGCGTTCTCGCTGCCGGTCCGGATGTTTCTTGAGGCCAAGTCCTACAACGAGCGTTGCGGTCTGTCGATTGTCCGCAACGCGCACGGCGTCGTTCGCGATATCAACCAGAACTTCGCCCTTCCCGAGCTGAGGAATCCGGCCAGCAGCGACCACGGCACTGCCCGGCCGCGCCGCCGCTACCACTACGTCTACGTACTCTTCTCCACCAGCGGCTTCACCAAGGATGCCCAACGTTTTGCGCTCGCCCACCAGATATCCCTCGTCGACCTATCAGGCGAGTCCTTCAAGTGGCTACGCGACAGGATCGGAACCGCAGCAGACCTGCTCTACACCATCAGTACCCAAAACGGAATCACGAAGTTTCCGGTCAGCTGGCTCCGGGCAGTCCTGCGCAACGAGCTCAAGACCGCAGAAATCTCCGAACCAAGCGACATCTCCACGAACGCTCCCCAGTTCACAGCAGTCGCGCTTCCCGTCGTCGAGGGCTTCGCACACAAGCTCACCGAGAAGCTGAATGGGGGTCAAGGGGTCGCAGGTTCAAATCCTGTCGTCCCGACCAGCGTTTACGCAGGTCGGAGGCCGTTTCCGCTGAGAGGTGGAAGCGGCCTTGACGTGTTTTCCGGGCCTTGTGAGTGCATTGTGAGGGCGGGTTTTCGCCCGAGCCGAGCGCGCCAGGGGGCGCGGTGCCTCAACTCGCCTTCCGTAGCTGGGCCCTGGTGACCGACCTTTGGTTCCGGTCTCTGATGATGTGATCCCCGGGTGTGCGCGGGCCGGGGAACTCGATGGGGCCGGCTGAGGCTCCGCGACCGGATACCCGACGCCGCCGAGCGGCTTCGCACCATCCTCACGACAACCGGGGACCGGCGGGAGCGTGCTGCGGCCGTTCTGACCCTCGTCGCCTGGGCACAGGACACCAGCGACCTGCTCACCGACCCGGATCCGGCGATACGCGTCTGCGCCGCCCTCGCCCCGCTCCCCTCCGACGACCCGCGCCCCACCGCGATCCTTCTGGAGGCCCTGTCGGACCCGCACACCGCCGACCACTGGTTCGACGCCGAACCCCTGCCCCAACTCGACGGATGGTTCCGCTTCACCCTCCTCCACGCCCTGCTCGCCCGCACCACCACCCTGGAAGAAGTCCTGGACGCCGCCTTGGCCTTGATGCCCATGGCCAACGACTTCACCGTCGAACGCGACTGGGGACCGCTCCTGCTGCGCGCCTTCCCCGACGGCAACGCCGGCGAGGCGGTCCTCACCGACGCCCAGTACCGACTCCTCAGCGCCATCGCGGCCAAGGACGACTGCTGGGGCAACATCGGCAACAAGATCACATGGCTGCGCCGAGCCGGACTACCGACAGAACGAGACTCCTTCCGCGCGCTCCTGGCAAACCCCCACCGGGCCCCCGACTTCTGACGGCTCGCGGCGAGCTCGGATCCTTGCGGCCCCTGCTGCCCGTCGGGGCCTGGGCCGAGTTCCGGAACCCTCACAGGCTCATCCGATGCCCGGAGCGACCGGGTGCTCAGCTTGGAAGGCCAGCCTGCGTTCGGCGTCCTGCGCGATGTGGTCGAGAACATCGTCGAGTGCCACGAACGCTTCCCACGGTCGCTGGCGGCCGGCTTCGGCAAGGCGCTCGATCATCAGTTGTTCGAGATCAGTGACGCGCTTGCCCTTCCAGATCTTGTCGGCGAGGCTCACCAGCAGGTCGTCGGTGCTGATGCCGGGCGTTCCACGATGCGTGGCTGCGGGCGAAGCGGGCGAGTCCCTCGGTGACTCCCCGGGCGATCAGCAGGTCGTGGCCGGCCATCTCGTGCGCGGAGCCGGGCCGGGAGAGCTCCTCGGGGCGCAGGATCTTCCCGATGTCGTGGCTGGCGGCTCCGAAGAGGACGGCGTGTCGGTCGAAGTCCAGCTGGGGGTAGTGCCGTTCGGCCCAGTCGACCAGTTGGTGGGCGACATCGTGGACGGCCCGAAGGTGGGCCGCGAGCCTGGGTGGGGCATACAACTCTGCGAGGAGGACAGCGACCTGGCGCGGGAGTGGTCGCAGTACGGGGTCGCCGGGCAGGGTGAGGGCTCGCTGCAGCGCGGGGGTCATTCGGGACACGGTAGGCCCTTAAATGTCGGACCCTGCTGCAAGGGTGGCTGGTCATGGACATCGACGGGTTCTGGAATGTGATCGGGGCAGCGCGGGCCGCAAGCAGCAGTCCGCACGGCAGGGCGTTCGCCGAGGCGCTGGTGGACCAGTTGGCGCGGCTCCCGCAGGAGGAGATCCTCGCCTATCAGGAGCGTTTCGACGAGGTGCACGGCGCCGTGTACCGCTGGGACGTGTGGGCCGCCGCCTATCTCATCGGGGGAGGCTGCTCGGATGACAGCTTCATGGACTTCCGGGCCGGCCTGATCGCCCTCGGGCGGGACTGGTACGAGCTGGCAGCCGCTCATCCGGACGATCTGGCGGGCCACCCCGCAGTGATCGAAGCCGCCGCCGGGGGCGACGACTACGTGATCTTCGACGAGGATGTGAACTACGTGGCCAGCCGCGCGTTCGAACGCCTCACGGGGGACGCTGATGCCTTGTACGAGGCGTGGAAGCGCCATCGGGCCGGGCAGGATCTGGATACGGCGCATGAGTCCGATATGGGCGAGGACTTCGACTTCGACGACGCTGACGAGATGCACCGCCGCCTTCCCCGCCTTGCTGCCCTCTACCTCGGGTCACCCGTCGGCTGAGACGCGTCAGCACCTTGAAGGGCGTCGCTACCCGAATGGGGCCGTTGTCCCGGCTGGTTGCCGACGTCCCTTGTGCGCGGTATGGCGGTGACGGTGCGGGTTGTCACTGGGGTCCGCTTGGATGGTCGGCATGACCGTCAACGATGTCGCCCGTTCTCTGCCCGATCCTGACGTCCTGCGGGACCACTGCCGGGCTTTGGCGATGCTGGATGCAATCCTCAGCCCCGATTGGTCCTCGCGCTACTACTCCTTCGACGCGCGGTGGTCGCCGACGGAGGAGATGGCGTCGATGCGCAACGGTTCGGGGGACGAATACTCGATCGTCTTCGCTCCGGCCGGTGTGTACGTCCGGGGCTTCGACCATGAGTCGCCGATGAGCCCCTACGCCGAGGACGGAGTGTGGCCGGGCGTGGTGGACTCCGTTCCGGAAGAGTTCCGGTCGTGCGTCGAGGAACCCGCGTTCAGCGACGACGGCGTTCCGACGGTGACGGCCTGCCTGTGGCGTAGGACGACTGATGAGAGCTGGCAGACGGGGGAGATCGACTTCCCGGAGGGCCATGTCGACCCCGACGGGGCCGACTGGTTGTTCCGGCTCCTCGCCGACCGATCTCCGGAGGCGTACGCGAGCTTCGCCGTCGACTACTACGAAGTACCAGTCGACCTGGATACCGTCCGGCATATCTGTGCTCTGCGGCCGCTCACCGATGACGTGGTGCTTGCCCTCAACGCCGAGCTGACCCTCGCAGACCTTGCCGAGGACATCGCCGAGATCGGCTACCCCACGACGTAGGAACCGGGGGCAGCCGCAGGTGGGCTGTCGGTGCCCACCCGCGGCCAACTGTCCTCGCGTCGGCGGCTCGGCATCAGAAGGCGGTGATCCGTGGGTGCTCGTATGGACCGGTGTGGGCTACCTACGATCGTCGGCCGGTGATCGGATCAGGGCTCAGTGTGTGCGTGGTCAGCCGCTGATGAGGGAGAAGCCGAGGACCACTCCTGCTGAGACGCTGATCTTGCCGGGGGTGAGGTCACCGTCCCCGCTGCCGTCGCCGCTGGAACGGTGACTGCGGTAGCTGTTCTGCAGATGGTCGGAGTCGATGTCCTTGATGTGGATGACAGGGCCGAGTCGGGCTCCGGCCGCCTCCGCGTAGAGCGCTGCCTTCTCCCGTGCGGCTGCGACGGCGGCCGCGCGGGCCTTGGCTCGCAGCTCCTTCTTGGCCTGAACGTCGAAGGTGACCCCGTCGACCTGGTTGGCTCCGGCGTCGACCACGTCCACCAGGACCGTCTCCAGCCTGTCCAGCTCCCGGAGCTCGATCACGAACGAGGCAGTGCACTCGTAGCCGAGGAACTTGCGCTCGCCGCCGTACGTCCAGGAGGACTTCAGGTCCAGCTGGGACGTGGAGACCGCGGAGTCGGGGACGTTGTGGTTCCGCAGGGCCTCGCGGACCTGGTTGACCGCTGCCCGGGTGACCTCAAAGGCATCACCGGGCTTCTGCCGTGTCTGGTTGATCGCGACCCGCAGCCGAGCGAGGTCCGGCGCGGCGTCCACGCTGGCAGCGCCGAAGACGGACATGCCCCAGGGGTTCTCTATGGATTGAGTGCCGTTCATGGCATGCATCCAACCAGCCGGGTATGCATGTCAGCAGGTGGATTTCCGTGGCAAGAGAGCTGGGCTGCCGGCGCTGGCTGGAGGACGACGCAGATGACTGGGTCGCTCGCGGGGAGGCCCTGACCTTGGCGGCCTGCCGGTCGATAGCGTGTCCGACATGGTGACCTTGGCGGAGCTGAAGAGGTGGCCGTAGAGGTTGATCGTGGTGGCGAGGGTGGAGTGGCGCAGGGTCTTGGAGACGACGGCCAGGAGTTCGGCGGTGCGCTTGCGGAGCTGGTCGAGGACCCACTGGGGCCGCAGCGGCGTGTTGCCGGGGCGGGCGAAGACCGGGTCCTCCAACTGGCCTTCGGGGTGGGCGTTCATCTGGAGGGTGGCCTGGCGGTGGAGGGCGGTCGGGCTGAGATGAGGCCGCTCGCTGAAAGCCCGACAGATCCCGATCACAGGCAGTACCTGTGGCGGGGTGGTCGGCCTGGGGGCCGTTTTGGGACCACACCTGATGAGCGCCTATGGACGCCGATGATCGGAAACGGACCCTCGTGCGCAGAGTAAACACTGAGTCACCGTCGGCACTTCGCAGTGCCACTTCCGCCGATGAGTTCCAACTCGCGTTGAGCTCATGGTGGTTGAGTAACAAGAAGGCCCTGTGGAGGAAGGCCACGGTTCGTCCGTGACCAGAGCTCGGAGAGACAACTGTGCCGACCGAGGTCGAACGGGCTTCGGATGGACGTCCGGCGTATTACCGACGTACCCCTATTCGACTGCATCCGATCTCCATACCATCTCGCCATGGAGCTCGAACTCCGGCACCTCCGGATCATCTGCAGCATCGCGGACAGCGGCAGCCTGACGAGGGCCGCCGCGTCCTTGCGGCTGACCCAGCCCGGCCTCAGCGCCCAGTTGACGCGGATCGAGCGGGTGCTGGGTGGCGAGCTGTTCAGCCGCGCGCCGTCGGGGGTCGTCCCGACAGCGTTCGGGGAGGTGGTCCTCGGCAGGGCACGGGCGGTGTTGCCGACCTTCGACGAACTGCTGGCGGTCACCGCCCTCGCCGCGCAGACGGACTGCTCGCCGCGCCGGTTCCGGCTCGGCTCCGTCAACGCTCCGTTGCTCGGCGGGTTGATCACGGCGATCAGGTCGCACCATCCGGAGGCCGAGATCAGTTCGCGGGGCCAGGGGTGCCCGGTCCCGCTCGTCGAGGACATCGCGGGCGGCCGTCTCGAAGCGGCTGTGGTGGGCGACAGCCCCGGCTACGAACTCGCGCCTCCTGTCGGTGTTGCCGTCGAGCCGATCGCCTCCGAACCGCTCTTCGTGGCGCTGCCTGCGGCTCATCCGCTGGCGGCGTTGGAGGAGATCGCGCTGGAGGACCTTGAGGACGAGGATTGGGCTGCTCCCCGTCCGGACAACGACCGGATCCGTGAGTACTGGTCCAGGACCCTGTTCGTCCTGGGCCATCGTCTGCGTGTCGTCCATGAGGTGGAAGGCCGGCTCGTCCTGGACGTCGTCCGCGGCGGCCATGCGGTGAGCTTCTGTCAGGCCACGTTCGAGGAGATGCCGGGCATCTCCGTACGGCCGATCGCCGGCAATCCGCTCTGGTACCGGCATCTGCTCGCCTGGCACCAGGAGGGGCCGCTGGCGCCGCTGGGCCCCTCGCTCGTGGAGACCGTCACCGAGGCGTACCGGATGGCAGCCGCTCGCAGCGGGGTTTACCGGAGCTGGCTTGAACGCCAGGGGGCCGCCACGCCGGCCCAGGGTGTGGCGGCCTGTTGAGTGGTGGCCCCCCGCGGACCGCGTTCCTGGCCTGGGACGTGACCTGTGGTGTGGGGAACTCTTGATCAAGCGGATCTACTGTTTGGTGATCCGGACGGTGTCGGAGAGCGGCCCGCGGCGCAGCACGTCGATCTTCACGCCCGTGCTGGGGTCGGTGAAGGACTGGCCGGGCCGGTAGGCGGCCATGTCGAGGCCGGTGCAGCCGTTCGGCGGGGTGGCGCCCGGGTTGCCGTCGACCACCTGGACGGGACCGTTTCCGGTCTGGGTGGAGGTGTCGACCTTGTAGATGAGCACGCCGGTGGAGCATGCCTTGGCGTCCCCGGTGACAGCCCGGCGGGATTCGGCGACGTACGCAGTGCTCTCGCCGGTGCGGATCACCGCGATCTTGGTTCCGCCGGGTCGTTCGACGGCCTTCAGGTGGACGGTGCGGCTGCCGGAGGCGGGCAGGCAGGCGACCTGGTGGTCGTCGATCCAGCCGAACTTCCAGCGTTCCCAGCCGGTGTGCTGCGGTGCGGGTCCGGCGATGTCGCCCATGAGGTCCCAGCCGCCGACGTAGCGGTGGACGTCGGCGGCGGTGAAGGCGTAGAGGTCGGGCAGGCCGAAGGTATGGGAGGTCTCGTGGTCGGCGACCTTGTAGCCCCAGCGGTACATGTCCTGGCCGAAGGTGATCGCCCACTTGATCCGCTTGCCGTCGGCCGTGATGCCGGCGGTGGTGGGGTCGTAGAGGTAGGTGGGCGAGAAGGTGATCGCGGAGGCGGACTTGGCGGGGACGATGTACAGCATGTCGTACGCGGAGAAGTCGACGTACGGGTCGGCGGCTTGGACGGCCTGCTTCACGTACAGCTCGTGCTGCTCGAAGCCGATGCCACGTTGGAAGCCGTAGGAGGCGGACTCCTGGGGCATGTGGATCCAGCGGTTCAGCGGTGTGATGTCCAGTCGGGTGCGGCCGTAGGAGTCCTGCTTCATCCAGTCGGCCGCCGGGGCGAGTTGGCGGTAGTAGTCGGTGAGGGATCCGGTGGCCGGGGCGTCGGGGAAGTCGACGAACAGCATGAGGACGTGCTTGGTGCCCAGCGGCTGCTGGAACTGGGTGTAGTCGGTGCCCAGGCCCTCGTCCGTCCATCCGGTCCTGCCGGGCAGGGCGCAGTTGGCGGCCGGGGCTGAGGTGGTGGGCTGGGTGGTGTCCGCGAGGGCCGGGGTGGCGGCGATCACTGGGAGGGCCGCGGCCAGGGCGGCGGCGAGGGATTTGAGTCTCATCTCCGGGTTCCTCTTCCTACGGGAGGGGGTGGCGTAAGTCAGCTGCGGCCGGCGGCGAGGTCCATCAGGCGGGCGAGGACGCGGTCGCCGGAGGCGGTCACGCCGTCGTGCTCCCACTCGTTGGTGACCCAGGTGCGCATGGCGCCGACCGTGCGGGCGGTGCGCAGGGACAGACCGGCGTCGACGTACATGTCGTCGTGGTAGACGGCGGCGGCGACGGGGATCCGGTTGGCGGTGAGGCGGGCCGGGTCGTAGAGGTCGGGCCAGTCGGTGCGTTCGGCGAGCAGGTGGACGGCCTCGCCGAACGGGCGGAGGGTGGCGATCTCCTCGAACATCCAGGGGTAGAACATCTCGCCGGTGAGCAGCAGCGGGTCGGCGTTCTCGGCGAACTCGGGGTGTTCGGCCATCGCCCGGGCGGCGGCCCAGCCGGTGGCGGCGCCGAGGTGGCCGTAGATGGATTCCTGGAGGACGGCGAACAGCGGGTTGTCGGTGAACGAGGTCAGGTTCATCGCTTGGTGCAGGAAGGTGGCCGAGGGTTCGCCGTCCGGGTCGAGCGCCTCGTCGAGCAGCCAGTGCAGGCGTTCGGCGCCGCCTCCCATGCCGAGTATCAGGCCGAGGGCGCGCAGCCGGCGGACGGTGAGCCGGTCGCCGTCGGGGAGGCGGGCCGGGTGCCGGTCGAGGAGGTCGGCGAGCCTGCGGAGGAGTTCGCGGTCGGCGGGGTAGCGGGTGTAGTACGCGGTCGTCTTCTCCCGGACCCGGGGATAGGTGGCGGCGTAGACGTCGTCGGCGGTGGCGTCGAGGCCGGGCAGGCCGCCGGTGATGTAGCAGGCGCGCAGGCCCTCGGGGGCGGTGGAGAGGTAGCTGAGGGTGAGGAAGCCGCCGTAGCTCTGCCCGAGGGTCTCCCAGGGCTGGTCCCCGCACAACTGGCGTCGGATCAGTTCCGCGTCGGTGACGATCGAGTCGGCGCGGAAGTGGGCGAGATGGTGGGCCAGTTCCCGGGCGGAGCCGAACCGGGCAGCGGTCCGTGCCGTGACCGGTGTGCTGCGGCCGGTGCCGCGCTGGTCGAGCAGCAGTACCCGGTGCGTCTTCAGGGCGTGGCCGAGCCAGCCGCCAGTGGCGTTCAGTGGGCGCGGGGACTTGCCGCCGGGGCCGCCCTGGAGGTACAGCAGCCAGGGCAGCCGGTGGTCGGACTTCGCCGGATCGCACAGTTCCCGGGCGAACACCTCGATCGTCGCGTCGGCGGGGTCGGTGTGGTCGAGCGGCACGGTGAAGACGTGGTCGGTCACCGCGAGCCCTGGCAAGCGGTAGCTGGACTGGATCACGGTGTCCTCTCGGGGTGATGGCAGGCGACCTGCTGTCCGGGGGCGATCGTTCGCAACTGCGGGCGGTCGGCGGCGCAGAGGTCGTCGGCCTTGGGGCAGCGGGTGCGGAAGCGGCAACCGCTTGGCGGGTCGAGCGGGCTGGGCAGGTCGCCGCGCAGCACGATCCGCTCCCGGGATGCCTCCAGATCGGGGTCCGGCAGCGGCACGGCGGACAGCAGCGCGTGGGTGTACGGGTGCGCGGGGCGGGCGAACAGGGTGTCGCGGTCGGCGGTCTCGACGATCGAGCCGAGGTACATCACGGCGATCCGCGTGCTGATCTGGCGGACGGCGCCGAGGTCGTGCGCGATGAACAGGTAGCTCAGCCCGTACTCGTCCTGGAGGTCCTTGAGCAGGTTGAGGATCTGCGCCTGGACCGAGACATCGAGGGCCGAGACGGGCTCGTCGCACACCACGAGCTTCGGGCGGAGGGCCAACGCCCGTGCAATGCCGATGCGTTGGGCCTGGCCGCCGGAGAACTCGTGCGGGTGCCGGTCGGCGTGCTCGGGCCGCAGGCCGACCCGGGCCAGCAACTCCTCCACCGGCTGCTCGGGCTCCAGGCCCTGGTAGCGGGCGGGGGCGGTGAGGATCCGGCGGACGGTCTGCCGGGGGTTGAGTGAGGAGAAGGGGTCCTGGAAGACCATCTGCAGCTCGCGGCGGACCGGGCGCAGCGCCGTCTCGTCCAGTTCGGAGAGGTCGCGCCCGGCGAAGTGGATGGTGCCGGAGGTGGGCCGTTCCAGGCGGGTGATCAGCTTGGCGACGGTGGACTTCCCGCAGCCGGACTCGCCGACCAGGCCCAGGGTTTCGCCCGGGCCGACGCTCAGCGAGACCCCGTCGACGGCGGCGACGTGACCGGCCAGTCGTCGGGTCAGGCCGTGGCGCACCGGGAAGCTCTTGCTGAGGTTCCGTACGTCGAGCAGGCTCATTCCGCGGCTCCCAGGGTGGGCAGTCGGTCCGGCAGGGGGCCGTCGATCCGCGGCACGCAGGCCAGCAGGCCGCGGGTGTACGGGTGGTGCGGCCGGTGGAACACGTCCCGGACCGGGCCGCGCTCGACCGCGCGGCCCTGGCGCATCACCACGACCTGGTCGGCCAGTCCGGCCACCACGCCCATGTCGTGGGTGATCAGCATGACGGCGGTGCCGGCCTCCTCCCGGAGTTCGCATAGGAGTTGGAGAATTTGCGCCTGGACGGTGACATCGAGCGCGGTGGTCGGCTCGTCGGCGATCAGCAGGTCGGGCTCCAGACACAGGGCCATCGCGATCATCACCCGCTGGCGCATCCCGCCGGAGAACTCGTGCGGGTATGCCTTCGCCCGCCGCTCCGGCTCGGGAATGCCGACCCGGTCCAGCATGCGCACCGCCACTTGGTGCGCCTGCCTGCGCGAGCTGCGGTGGTGTGCCCGGTGCGCCTCGGCGATCTGGAACGCCACCGAGTAGTACGGGTTGAGGCAGGACAGCGGGTCCTGGAAGACCATCGCGATCCGGTTGCCGCGCAGGCGGCGCAGCGCACGTCCGCCGAGCGTCGTCAACTCCTGTCCGTCGAAGCGGATTTCGCCGCCGACCCGGGCGCCTTGCAGCAGGCCGAGGACGGCCAGGCTGGTGACGGACTTGCCGCTGCCGGACTCGCCGACCACGCCGAGCACCTGTCCGGCGTCCAGGTCGAGGTCGAGGCCGTCCACAGCGCGCACGCCCGAGCGGAACTCCACGGTCAGGTCGCGTACCGTCAGCAGACTCATCCGACGGCCCTCACTCTCGGGTCGAGGACGGCGTACACCAGGTCCACCAGGAGGTTGGCGAGCACCACGAAGGAGGCCGCGAACAGCGTCACGCCGAGGATCACGGGCTGGTCGGCGGAGGCGATGGCGTCGGCCGCGAGCTTTCCTACGCCGGGCAGACCGAACACCGACTCGGTGATGAGCGCGCCGCCGAGCAGTGCGCCGAGATCCATGCCGAAAATGGTCACGATCGGCATCAGGGCGGGGCGCAGCGCGTGCCGCCGCAGGACCGTGACCTCGGGCAGGCCCTTGGCGCGGGCGGTGCGCACGTAGTTCCGGCCGAGGCTCTCCAGCAGCTCGCTGCGGGTGACCCGGGCGTAGATCCCGGCGTACAGCATGGCAAGGGTGATCCAGGGCATCAGCATCGACTGCGCCCAGCCGACCGGGTCGTCGGTGAACGCCACGACCTGCGGGTAGGGCAGCAGCTCGAGCTGCACCACCAGCAGGTACTGCAGCACGAGGGCGGTGAAGTAGATCGGCAGCGAGACCCCGCCGAGGGCGGCCGTCATCGCCGCCTTGTCCCACAGGCTGCCGCGCCGCAGGGCCGAGACGACGCCGGCTCCGACGCCGACCACGAGCCACAGTACGGCCGCGCCGATGGCGATCGAGAAGCTGACGGGCAGCCGGCTGGTGAGCGACTGCCACACCGGCTGGTCGGTCTGGAAGCTGAACCCCAGGCACGGGAAGGGGCAGCCGACGGCCTGCGCCCCAGTGCCGTAGGTGCGTCCGGAGACGATGCCGCTCAGGTAGTCGCCGAACTGGGCCGGCAGTGAGCGGTCCAGCCCGAGGGTGGTGCGGATCTGGGCGATCCGCTCGGGGCTGCATGCCTTGCCGCAGGCGCCCTGCGCCGGGTCGGCGGGCATCAGGTAGAAGATGGCGAAGGTGGCGGCGCAGATCACCAGCAGGATGGCTGCCGTGACGGCCAGTCTGCGCAGCAGGTAGAGGATCATCGTCGCTGGCTCCGGGGGTCGAGCGCGTCGCGGACGGCGTCGCCGAGCACGTTGAAGGCGAGCACGGTGACGAACAGGAAGACGCCGGGGATGAGGAAGTAGGCGGGGTCGGCGGCGTACCACGGCACGGCGGTGGCGATCATCTGGCCCCAGGAGGGGGTTGGGGCCTGGACGCCCACGCCGAGGAAGGACAGGCCGGCCTCGGTGGCGATGCAGCCGGGGATCGACATGGTCGCCACCACCAGGACCGGACCGGTCAGGTTGGGCAACACCTCGCGCAGCAGCAGCGTCCGGCGGGAGGCGCCGAGCACCCTGGCGGCCGCGACGAACTCGTTGCGGGCCAGCACCATCGCCTGCCCGCGCACGATCCGCCCGACGTACGGCCAGCCGAAGAAGCCGAGCACCACGACCAGGAGCAGCCGGCGGTCGGTGCCGGGCGCCGCCGAGATCAGCGCGATCATGAAGATCAGGCTGGGGAAGGACAGCAGCAGGTCCATGGTGCGTCCGATCGCGGTGTCGACCCAGCCGCCGAAGAAGCCCGCGATCAGCCCGAGGGCCGTGCCCAGCGCCACCGAGAGGGCTGTCGCGAGGACGGCGATCAGCAGGGACACCCGTGCGCCGTACAGCACCCGGGCGAGCACGTCCCGGCCGTTGACCGGCTCCACACCCAGCCAGTGGTGGGTGCTGATCCCGCCCGCGGCGCCGCGCGGCAGGCCGCCGAGCGCCGGGTCGACCGCATCGCCGTGGAAGGCGGTCGGTGGGCTGCCGGTGAGCCAGCTCACCAGCGGCGCGGCGAGCGCGAGCAGGACCAGTGCCGCCACCACGGCGAGCGCGAGCGCGGCCGAGCGCTGGGCCAGCAGTCGTCGGGTCACGGTCACTTTCGCAACCCCAGGGAGACCAGGTCGAGCCGCCCGACGTAGGTGATGTGCCCGTACGCTCCGGTGATGTTCGGGCCGATCAGGACCGGCGCCTTGTCCCACAGGAACGGCACCACCGGGGCGTCCTGCGCGATCTGTTCGGCGAGTTGGCCGTACGCCGTCCGGGCCGCGGCCGGGTCGCCCAGCTTGGCGATCTCGTCGATCCGCGTGTCGACGGCCCGGGAGTCGTACTGCGCGTAGTTGTTGTTGCCCTGAGGGGTGATCAGGCGGCCGTCGAAGACGATCGGCAGGTAGGTCGAGGCGCCCGGCCAGTCCGGGGACCAGCCGGCGATCACGAGGTCGTGCTCCTGCTCGGTGTTGCCGACCGTGCTGTAGAAGGCCGAGGAGCTGATCTCGTCGATCTTCACGGTGATGCCGGCCCGGCCGAGCGATGCCTGGACGGCCTCGGCCTGCGCCTTGCCGGCGGTCGTCGCGGGGGCGTCGAGGGTCAGGGTGAGGTCGGCGGCGTGGCCCGCCTCGGCGAGCAACGCCTTGGCCTTGTCAGGGTCGCCCTTGCCGTCCTTGCTGGGGTAGGGGTCCTCGGCCTGGTAGCCGAGGGAGGGCGGCAGCAGGCTGGTGGCCAGGTCGCCGGCGATCGGGCCGCCGCGGGTGGTGCGCAAGGCGTCCTTGTCGAGCGCGTACGCGATGGCCTGGCGAACCCTGGCGTCGTCGAGCGGCTTGTGCCTGGTGTTGATGCTCAGGTAGCGGGTGTTGATCGAGTCGCCGACGACCAGCCGGCTCTTCAGCTGCGGGTCGTTCAGCACCCGGCCCACCGAGGCGGGGCCGATCGGCTCCAGCGCGACCGCGTTCGCGTCCTCGCCCTGCCCGGCGATCAGCCGCTGGTCGACCACCGCGGTGTCCAGACCCAGATCGATGACGACCTTGTCGGGCAGGGCCTTGCGGACGGCGTCGGTGGCCGGGTCCCAACTGGTGTTCCGGACCAGGGTGAGCCGCTTCTTGGGGTCGAAGCCGTCGATCCGGTACGGCCCGGAGGCGAACGGTCGGGAGTCGTAGCCGACGCCGGTGTCCTTGTCCTGCGGCACCGGGGCGAACATCGGCAGCGACACCGCCGAGCCGAAGTCGGCCACCGGCTGCTTGAGGTGGAAGACGAGGGTGGTGTCGTCGGGCGTCTCGATCGCGGCGAGCCCGGCCGGGTCCTTGTAGGGGCCCTTGTACGCGTCGCCGCCGACCAACCACATCCGGGCGTACGGTGGGCCCTCGGGCAGTTCGGCGGCGAAGGTCCGCTCCACGCCGTACTTGACGTCCTTACTGGTGATCGGCCGGCCGTCCTCGAACTTCACGCCGGACTTGAGGGTGAAGGTCCAGGTCTTCGCGCCGTCGCTGGGGCGGCCGGTGTCGGTGGCCAGGTCCGGCACGACCGTCCCGCCCGCCTGGCCGGGGGCGGCGGTGAAGGTGGTCAGCGTCCGGTAGATCAGCCGGCCCACGTCCTGGGAGGACGTGACGTAGTTGCGCGCCGGGTCCAGGTGCTCCAGGTCGAGCGTGGACAGCACGTGCAGCGTGCCGCCCTTCACCGCTACCGCGTTCGGTCCGGCCGAGGCGCCGCCGCCGGACCCCGTACAGCCGGCAACCGACAGCAGCCCCAGGGCCGCCGCGAGGGCCAGTCCCGCTCTTCGCCGCGTCACGTCTCCTCCTTGCACGATGTGACATTTCATGCGTCCCAGAAGAGTGGCCGACCGGGGAGCCGCCCAGAAGATCCCAGCACCCCATCACATGGTGTTATGGCCTTCGCGCTCGGGTACCTCGCCGCAGACGGCGCGGACTTGCGCCGATTCGGCTTTGTCGCTCACGATGCCTGACGTACCGATTGGGCAGATTCGGCGCGTTGACGACGTGCCACGTGCGGCAGTAGCTGGTGGCGGTGCGGCCTCGAGAGCCGATTCCTGCCCGTCCGACCACGGCACGCGGTTGCCGCACCGGCGGACCCGCCGCCCGCCGCGCCGTCGCCCGCGCCGCGGACAACGGCAGCTTGCCGGGGGCCGCTTCGGTCGCCTTCCCCGACGCGGGGTGGCTCGCGGACGCAGTCGCCTGCCACCCTGACCTGCTCGATGACGACACGTTCGTCTGGTTCAGCGAGGCCGTCCGGAAGGAGGAATCCTTCCGACGTGATGCCCGGCTGCCTGTTCCCGTCGCGCTCACGCTTCTGGACTGGGCTGCGCAGGACTTGCTCGGGCTCCTCCGGCCGGGCACCGATGAGGAGGAACTCGACCGTGCCGACACTGGTGGCTCGTGCTCGGCCGATCAGCGGCCGCGGACGAGGGCCTGACACCCGACCGCTCACGCCGCCTTGCCGAAGTGGTGGTCGACCGATGAAGCGGGCTTGTCGGCCACCTCGGCGTCCGCACGGTCGAGCGCGGAGGAGAGGCTGATCCAGGCGCGGCTGGCGTCGGTCTTGGGCTTGCGGAAGAGGATGCCGTTGTTGTTGACGGCAGCGAGGGTCCAGCGGACGTAGAGCTGGCGGTCCATGAGGTGCACGTCGGACCAGTGCAGGGCCAGGATCTCGCCGCGGCGCATGCCGGTGCCGAGCATCACCTCGAACAGGTCACTCAGCCGGTCGGCGTAGTGCTCCGTGTTGTGGCGCAGGAACGCCGCGGCCTCCTCGGAGGTCCAGCAGGTGCGCTTTTCGGCGCGGGGCCTGAGCGGGACGGAGTGCTTGGTTGGGTTGTAGCGCAGCCGCCACGTGCGCACGGCGTGGTTCAGGGCGTTGCGCAGCGTCGGGACCACCCGGTAGACCGTGACCCGTCCGCGGCTGGCCTTGCGCTGCGCGGCCACCCTGGCCCCCGCGCAGCTCACCGTTCAGCACCGCCTTCATCTCCCGGGCCGCCTCGGCGCGGGTGGCGAACCCACCGCGCCGGCGGGTCTTGCGATTCCCGTCCTCGGAGGCCAGGTCGACGCAGTACGTCCACTTCCCGTGCTTCAGATCCCCCGCCAGCCGCGGACACCACGGCCCCAACTGTTTCCCCGAACCGTCCGAACAACCACACCGCTGGTAGACCCGACCCCGCGGCGCACGCTGTCCCATGAGCTTCCCCTTCTCTCGGACTGGGTGGTTCCTCTGGGGCAAGAGTGGCTGCTGTTTCCGGTGCGGCGGCAGAGCGTGCGGGGAGGAGCACGAAGCGCTCAGAGCCAGCCGGCGAATACACGCTCAAGACGACACACCGCCCGGAATGCCGCAGCCTTCCCTCTCAGTCCTCCAGTCGGATAATGGGTGGAGCTTCGATGGGGGTGATGCCAGGGTGAGGCGCATGCCGTCCGCCATCGAACAGCTGCTCAGGGAGCTGCACGCCACTCTGAAGCTGCGCAAGCGTCCGGAGGACGTGGCCCAGCTCACCCAGGACCTGTACGCGGCCCAGGGCGCCAGCCTTGATCCGGCCACTGAGGCTGCTCTCGCCAAGGCCGCCGAGCACTCGCTGAGCCGACTGTGGCACGGCTACACCTCCATGCTGGAAGGCTTTGCCCGGCCGGTCGGCGCTCAGCGTCAACTCGCCCGCGCGGAAAGCCTGTTCGCCAGCGTGACGGACCTCCCGGCCGGTGTGGCGGACGACCCTGGGCGGATCGAGGAGGTGATCCGCCGCGCGGGGCAGGAGATCTGCCGCACCTACGGGGACAACGACTTCGGCAGGGACCGGCTGGACCGTGCCGGGCGTGCCGAAGCCGGACTGGGCGAGCTGTCCAAGCGTCAGTACAACAAGCGCTTCCGGCTGCTCTGTCGGATGGAGGCCAAGTTGGCGCGGCTCATCCACGAGCGGCGCCGCCATGAGATCACCATCACGGGCAAGGGCGCGTTCGCCCACACGCTGCCGTACGAGCTGTTTGCCGCTGACCAGGACACCGCGGCTTTCGTCGCGTACGTCACGGCACGGGGATACATGCGCAGCGTTTTCACCAACGGCAGGCAGCGGCAGGTGTACGACGAGGTCGCCGACGCGCTGTACGGGCGACTGCGGGCCCACCCGGAGCAGACCCGTTGGTACGCGGTCGCGCACGTGCATCCGACGGCGGATGTGCTGGGGAGGCTGTCCGACGAGGAGCTCAACCAACTGCTGACCCGCTGGACCCGCTTCCTGCGGGAGGTGGCCGGGCTGCTGGAGGACGCCTGGGATCGCTGCCCACTGGAGCGCGACAGCATGATCGTGCGCCGGGGCAACGACTCGTCGACCTGGAACCAGGCCGCGCAGGCATGGAACACGGCGCGGGCGCACTGGTTGGCGCTGCTGACCGAGCTGGGCCGGACGGATGTCCTGGACCGGATCTGCCCCGGCAAGGTGCCGCGCCTGATGGCGGCCGATGTGGCGTACTGGCACCGCAGGAGCAAGGGTGGGCTGCACCCGGACACCTATGTGTGGGCAGAGCTGCCGCTGCCATGGGAAGTGCTGCGTGGGGAGAAGGAGTGTCCGCGCTCGCTGGTCGAGGAGGTCTGCGCCCGGCATGGCGTGGACCCGGTGGCCGGCGCCTGGACCGGCCCCAGACCGGCGGCCGAGTCCGTCGCCTTCCGTCGGACGCCCGAGCTCGTGCACGGGGTCGCCGTCGCGGATCCCCTGATGGCCAGCGCCCTCCGGTCGGCCGGGGTCTTCTCGGGCAAGGGCAAGGTTGCCGCCGCACAGGAGTGGTTGTAGCACCGGCATGGCCGCCCTTTCGCCCGCCGCAGCAAACCATTTGACCCTCCGGTCGGCGCCAGCGATGATCGACGGCGGCGACGAGGAAGCTCTGCGGAGGAGCGCCCGGCTCTGATCCCGGGTGGACGCAGGTTCGAATCCTGTCCTCGTCGCCGCCTTGATCCTTGCCGGAGCCTGCACGAATGTGGCGAGTTGATCGAACACGGGGGACCTGTCGGCCTGATGATTACTGCCGATCCGTTGACCGACGCAGACCTCGCTGACATCCAGGAGCGTGCCGACGCCGCGACCCCAGGTCCCTGGTAGGTGCAACAAACTCGACGACGAGGTCGCCATGAATCTCGTGGCCATCAGCACCGTTGCCGATATTGGTCTCGGGGAACGCTGGCCGGACTTCGACCACCACTACATCGTGGCCGCCACGCTCGTCCGGCAGCCTCGGTGCGTCGACATCGCCGAGATCGGTAGCCCGTGACGCAGGATCCGTGGGGGTGCGTGGGTGAACTCGGCTGGAGGCGCCCATCCGCGGCCAACTGCCGCTCGCGCCTGGTGGCTTGGCACCCGTACCCAACGCGGCTTGCGCACCCGACTGTGGGGCGCTCGCGAGTTCCTGCGCAACCCCTGACGGTCAGGTCGGCTGCTGCTCGGTGAGCAGGGCCCGGCAGCCGGTCCGGAAGGCGTCGTCGGCCGCGGTGTCGTACCGCATTCGGGAGGTGCTCGTGCTGTCGTTGCGGACGTGACGGGGGTCGGCGAGCTCCGCGCGGATCAGCTCGGGGAAGCCGGCCGGCACGGCGCGGGTGGTCCGCTCGCGCAGCAGGGCGGCGGCGATGAGCGGTCGGAGGTCGCGGCGGCGGGTCCAGAGGGCGCGCAGCAGGTCGTCGTGGGGTTCGGCGGCCGGTGCGGTCGCCCGGGCGGCGAGGAGCAGCCGGGTGAGGTTCTGGTCGTCGTCCGTGCGGTCCTGTGCGGAGGCGAGGGCCTCATGGATCCGCTCGGCGAGCGGTGCGGCTGCCGGACCCATCACGGCGACCAGCTCCAGGGCGCGGAACCTGTCCCACCACTGCTCGGTGTCCGCGATCACCTCGGCGAGCACGGGCAGGTATACGGCCGGGTCCTGCCCTCCGTGCCACAGCGCGCGGGCGGCGTTGACCCTGGTCCCGCCGTCCGGGTCGGCGAGCAGTCGCCGCAGCAGGGGCACGGTGTCCTCGGGGTCGAGGTCGGGACCGAGGCCGCCCGGCCGGTCCAGGGCCATGGCCGGGCCGTGGTGCAGCTTGCCCGTGGTGTCCTGGGTGATCGTGAGGGCGGCGGCCAGCATGATGCCGACCATCCGGCGCGCGTCGGGCCGGTCGATGGCCGCCGTGGCGGCCAGCAGGCGGCCGAGTTCGCGCAGCGCGTGGTGGTCCGGGTTGCCGTCCTCGTCCGTCGCGTCGCAGCTCCCGGCGACCTCGCGCATCCGGACGTACACCCCGGCGAAGAGGTCGACGTTCGGCGGCAGTTGCTCGCACCAGAGCGGCAGGTCCTCGGGGGCGGGGCGGCCGGGCAGCAGTGGCGCGAGGAGTTCGGCGCCCCGTTCGTCGCCTGCGGCGGCCAGCAGCTGGAGGCACTGGCCGGGCAGGTTGCGCTCCCAGCCCCAGTCGGTGTGGAACCTACCCTCCTCGGCGATGGCCGCGGCGGTGTCCAGCAGGTCGGGGGCGAGCGGCAGTCGGCCGAGGCACAGTTCGCGGGCCGCGGCCGTGGCGAGTTCCTCGTCGGGGTCGCGCAGGAGTCGGCCCAGTAGCTCGGCCGTCTCGGCGGCGGCAGGGGCCGGTAGGCGCCAGCCGCTGTGGAGGTCGCCCGCACGGTCCACCGCCTCCAGCGGGCTCTGCGGGTCGCCGTGGCGCAGCGCGTGGACGATCAGACGGTGACGGACCATCACCTGGTCGCCGAGCGCCTGGTGGAGGTCGCGCAGGGCGTCGGCGACCCGTTCGTCGGCACCCTCGGCGAAGGTCGAGGCGCGCAGGTCGCGCAGGTGGGAGAGCAGGGTGCCGGTGTCGGGCCGGGCCTCGGGGGCCGGTGCGGCGGGGCGCTCGCGGGAGCGGTCCAGGGCGGCCGTGGCCTGCTCGGCGGTGCCTGCGGGCAGATGGTCCGGCGCGTGGCGGGCGAGGGCGGCGAGGGCGGCGAGTTCGGTGCCCGGATCCCCGCCCGGCTCGGCGAGCCGGGCGAGGGCGCGGATGCCGCGCAGCCGCAGGGGCGGATCCTCGTGCAGCCGCTGGGCGAGGACGCCGAGCGCCTCGGCGTGGGCGTGCCGGGCCGCGCCGTCGTCCTCCCCGGCCACCTGGTCGAGCAGGGGCTCCAGCACCGCGTCGGGCCAGGGGTGACGGCGTGCCAGCAGCCCGGCCGCCGCGGCGCGTACGGCTGGATCGGGGTCGGCGAGCAGTGCCACCGTGGTCGGCAGCAGGTCGTGCAGCGCCGCGTGCGCGAGCAGCCCGTACGCCCAGCCGACCTCCTCGTACCAGTCGTCCTCCTCCTTGGCCTCGGCGATCACCGCCTGAGGGTCGGGGATCTCGTCCGCGTACTCCGTGGACGCGTCGGCGCTCCCGCCGATGCTGTCCAGCAGCCCGAGTACGCCGTCCCGGTCCCCGATGGTCGGGTCGGCGGCGAGGGCGCAGAGGAACGGCAGGCAGGCGAGCGTCGAGTCGTAGACGTCGCCCTGGTGGTGCACGCCGCCGTAGAGCGCGTCCAGCGCGCCCTCGCGCTCGGCCGGATCCGAGGACCGGAGGCCGCGCAGCAGTTCGGGGACGTCCGCGGCGTCACCGTAAGCATGGCTCAGTTCGGCCCAGTCGATGTCGTCAAGCCCGTCGAGCGGGTCACGGTCGGGCATGGGTCCCCCGGGTGGTGTGAGCTGGCTGGCTTCGCCAGGCCAGTCTCACTGATCACTCGGACATCCATGCGGCCGGGGCAGTTGTGGGGCGGCGACCCTGTGTCCCTGTGGGCTTGATGCTCACTCCGGCAGCGCCGAGTTGCCGCGCCTTCCGGTGAGCACCTGCACTGGGTTGGCGTGTTCGGGTGCAAGTCCGCTGGGGGAGCGGGCTGTTGTCCGGACGAGGCGGTCGCGGTGGGCGGCGGCGGTTTCGCGGACGATGGGGGGCGAGGTCGCCGAGTTCGGCGCTCTCCACTGGAGGCTGAGGCGGCTGTCGTGCGGTGTGCAGGTGTCGGTCACGGCAAGGGCCGGTCGGTGAAAGGCCGGGGCCCAGGTTCGCCTGGGCCTTGACGCTTGGCCTGGGGGGTGGTGCCTTCGATGGCCGGCCGGTTGGCGGAGAGTCATGACCGAGCAGTGACTTCCGGGCGGCTCCGGGGCAGAGCCGTGAAGAGGCGGGCCGCGGTGACGAGCGTGACGTGCCGGTGCCACTCGCACCGCAGCCGCCGCCGTCGCCCGACCGTTCGGCGCCGACGCTCTTCGTACGACGCTCTTCGCGCCCTCCGCTGCGAGGTGCGGCAGCGGTGGTGCCGAGTGCACAGGGCGGGGCGAAGGACTGTGCACCGTGGCGTATCCAGGGGCGGTCCGGATCGTGACAGTGGAGCACCACGATCGACCGAGAAGGACAAAGGGATGCCGGAGTTGTCGACCGCGCGGCGACGAGCGCGCAGAGTTGCCGTCCTGGGTGCGGGTGCAGTCGCCACCGCCATGATCCGACGCAGTGCCCGGAAGCGTGGCCGGCCCCGCGGCCCTCTCGCAGGCGTCGGGCACGAGGGCGTACGCCTGGCCGGGGCGCCGGCGGCGGAGCAGGCCGTGAGGAGTCGGTGGGTGGTCTTCCTCGCCTACGGGCTGCTGGCGGTCGCGACCCAGGCGCTGTTCGTGACCTACGCGCCGGTGACGCAGGACGCCGCGCGGCACTTCGGCGTTTCGGTGGGCCAGATCGGTTGGCTGTCCCAGGTCTTCCCGCTGGTCTACGTCCTGCTGGCGATCCCGGCCGGCCTGGCGCTCGACCGGTTCCTGCGTCCGGCGCTCGTGCTGGGTGCGGTCCTCACCGCGGTCGGGGCGTTCCTGAGGCTGGTGGCCGACGACTTCACCTGGGCGTTCATCGGGCAGGTCGTCGCCGCGGTGGGACAGCCGTTCATCCTGAATGCGATACCGGGTCTCGCCGTGGGCTACCTGGCGGAGAGGCACCGGGCCACCGGCGTCGCTGCCGCGTCCTCCGCGACGTTCGCCGGCATGGTCGTGGGCTACCTGCTCGGCGCGTGCCTGCCCGGCGAGGGCAACATCCGTACGCTCACCTTCGTGACGGCCCTGGTCGCCCTGGACGCGGGGCTGTGTCTCGTCGCGGCCCTGCGCTTGCGCCCGTACGCGGGCCACGGGTCAGTCCCGGTGACGGGGACGGTGACGGGTGGAGCGGGCGCCAACCGTGCCTTCCGGGTGGCGTTCGGCAATCGGCACGTGCGACGGCTGTGTGCGCTGGCCGTCATCCCGATGGGTACGTTCATCGCCCTCGCGACGTTCGTGCAACCCCTGCTGGCGCCGGCGGGCGTCTCCGAACCCACCGCCGGCCTCATCCTCGCGCTGACGATGATCGCCGGTGTGGTCGGCTGTGCGGTCGTGCCCGTCTGGGCGGACCGGCGCGGCCGCGAGGTCGAGGTCATGGGTGCCGCGATCGCCGTTACCGCGATGGCCTGCCTGCATCTGGCCCTGGTCCCGAGCCCGCTGACAGCGTTCGTCACGCTCCTCGGGACCGGGTTCATGCTGCTTCCTGCCCTTCCCATCGGGTTGTCCTTGAGCGAGCGGCACGCGCCGGGGGCCGAGAGCACGGCAGCCGGGCTGATCTGGATGGCGGGCAACCTGGGAGGGGTCGTGCTGGCGACGGTAGTCGGACTGCTCGTCACCCGCCCCGCGCTCGCCTTCGCGGCGCTGCTGGGGGCCACTCTGCTCGCCCTTCCGGCCCTCCACTGGTTCCGCAGGCTCGAGCGCCCGGTCGATCCCGTGGTGTGAGGTCAGTTCGAGGCGGTCGCGAGGATGCCGGGCGCGATGTCCAACACGAGGAGCGCTGCCGCAAGATGGGCCGGGTTGTCCTCGACCTTGACCGCGGAGAGCTCGTTCGCGCGCGAGACCCGCCGCTCGACGGTGTTGCGGTGCACATAGAGAGCGGCGGCGGCCCGTGTGGTGTTGAAGCCGCACTGTACGTAGGTGAGGAGCGCCTGCCGCAGCGCCGGGTCGGCTTCGGCCAGCGGACCGAGGGTGTTGATGACGAACCGTCGGGCGCCGGCCCGGTCCTTGGTGAGCGCGTCGATCAGCTCGACGTCGGCGTAGGCGGTGAACTGCCGGTCGGATGTGAGCCGGTTGACCAGTGCCTGCGCCGCGAGGGCGTCCTGGTGGCTGGACCGGAACCCTTCGAGTCCGTGGCCGGGCCTGCCCACCGCGCCGCGGACCCCGGGTGCCGTCGCCATGGCCTGCTCCACCTGGTACGGGTCCGGGATGTTCGCACCGGAGAGCCAGATCCAGCGCGAGGTGGTACTGGCACGTGCCACCAGGGTGCTGCGGTCCGAGGCCGGGGTGCTCACCGCCGCGACGGCCAGGTCCAGGGCGTCGACGTGCCGGGGGTCGTCGATCCACAGCACGAGACCGGTGTGGCAGCGCCCCATCCGGTAGTGCAGGCGCCCCTCTGCGAGGTCCTGCGCCATCGGTGCTCCGCCGGCGATCAGCTGGATCAACGCGATCGCCTCGGCATCCGCGTTGCCCATCGCCGCGGCGAGACTGGCTTCCCGCAGCGCCAGGACGGAGTCGAGGGCGTACTGAACCAGCGACTTCGCCGACACGTCCAGGACGTCCACCAGGAGGTCGCGATCGGTGAACTCCGCCGCGCACTCCTCCAGCCACCGCCGCCAGCCCATGCCCAAGGCCACGCGCCAGGCGCCGACGAAGTCCGGTGCGATGCCGCGGGAGACGAGGACGTTGATGTAGGCCGTGGCACGCGGCCCGACGTACGGCTCCACCCGCCGCCCCGGCTGCTGGACGTTCGCCGTCAACCACTGCACGAGATCGGAGCGGTTGAGCTCGCGGTCCTCCTCCGCCAGGGACGCGTCCGCGAGCAGGGCCGGGTCGTTCTGGGCCACGAGAGTGGGCGGGGTGAGGGCGTCGATCATGGCGTCCGTCTTGCTCATCAGGCGCTGGCACAGGGACCTGATCGCGTCGGCGACCTCGGGGGAAGGCGGGGGCCACAGCTCGTCCATGTCCGAAGTCTGCTCCTGATCTCGAGAAGCCAGTGCACCCGGCGCGCGCCGCGGCACCGGCGGTGGGGGAGGGGGCGAGCCGGGGCCCCGTACATCGCCCTGCCGCCGTCGAGTACCTGCTGACGCCTGCCGGCACCACGGAGTTCCAGGTCTTCCGCTCGGTGATCGAACCGGGTGGGGGCACCGGTGGCCCCTATCGGCTCGGCCCGGGAACCGTCCTCGCGCTGGGGCTGAGCGGCTCCACCCGCCTGGTCGTCGGCGGCGACACCCGGATGCTGTCGGCCGGCGCGGCCGCTCGTACGCGGCCAGGCGACCACCGAACGGACCGGACCCGCCGGGCCGGGGACCGCGAGGCTGTCGTTCACGGCGAAGGCGACGGGAGGGTTTGGTGGCAGTAAACGACGCAAAGCTGTATCACGCCGACGGGGGCGCCACAAGGGTGGCGGCGTCGCGCGGCCGGCTTGTGCGTGGTGCACCAGGTCTGGCGCAAGGAGGGTGCGCGCTGTCGTTCCCGCCCGTGGCCGTGGTTGGCGACAGTGAGGTCACGACCCCGGGAACAGCGAGGAAACGCCATGACAACTGAGGTGCTTGACGCCGTCGAGGAGTTCGACGTGGTCATCATCGGAGCGGGCATCTCCGGAATCGGTGCGGCCAGCTACTTCAGCCGGGAACTCCCCGGCAAGTCCCTGCTCGTACTCGAGGGCCGCGACAGCATCGGCGGCACCTGGGACCTCTTCCGCTATCCGGGCATCCGCTCGGACTCGGACCTCCACACCTTCGGTTACGAGTTCAAGCCGTGGCGCCACGAAGCCGCGATCGCCGACGCGCCGTTGATCCGGGACTACCTCAGGGAGACGGTCGAGGAGAACCGGCTGGAGCGCCTGATCAGGTTGCGCCACCGGGTCGTCGGGGCCGAATGGTCCTCGCTCGACAGTCGGTGGACCCTCACGGTGGAGGTGGCCGACCCCGCCGGCGGGCCGAGCGAGACGAAGACCGTCCGTGCCGGATGGGTGTTCGCCGCCACCGGCTACTACCGGTACGACGAGGGCTTCTCTCCCCGTTTCCCCGGGCAGGAGGACTTCGAGGGCGCGGTCGTCCATCCGCAGCACTGGCCCGAGGACCTGGACTACAGCGGCAAGAAGGTCGTCGTCATCGGCAGCGGCGCGACCGCGATCACCCTGGTGCCGTCGATGGCCACCGGGCCGGGTGCCGCCCGGCACGTGACGATGTTGCAGCGGACCCCGACGTACGTGCTGGCCCTGCCGCGCGTCGACAAGGTCGCCCTGGCGCTCACGAAGGCGCTGGGGGAGGAGCGCGGCTACGCCGCGACGAGGTTCAAGAACATCTGGATCGACCGCGCGGTCGTCAAGGGACTGCGGACGTTCCCGAAGGCCGGGCGCCGGTTGATCCGGCGCGAGAACCTCAAGCGGCTGCCCAAGGGGTTCGACGTCGACAAGCACTTCAACCCGCCGTACGACCCGTGGGACCAGCGGCTGTGCCTGGCCCCGGACGGCGACTTCTTCGACGCGATCAAGAACGGTCACGCGAGCGTCGTCACCGACACGATCACGCGGTTCAGCAGGCGCGGCGTCGTGCTCGGCTCGGGCGAGGAGCTGGAAGCCGACGTCGTCGTCACCGCGACGGGGTTGAACCTGCAGCTCTTCGGCGGCATGCCGATCGTGGTCGACGGCCGTGAGGTCGACCTCGCGGACGCGGTCTGTTACCGCGGGATGCTGCTGAGCGGGATCCCCAACTGGGCGATGGCGATCGGCTACACCACGTCGTCGTGGACGCTCAAGGTGAGCCTGATGTGCCGTTACTTCATCGACCTCGTCCGGCACATGGACGCCCACGGGTACGACCGGGTGGTCCCGGTTGCCCAGCCCGGGATGGAACGCAGACCGGTGATGGACCTGAAGGCCGGCTACGCCAAGCGCGCCGAGAGCCTGCTCCCCAAGCAGGGCCTCGAGAAGCCCTGGCGGATGGCGTTGTCCTACCCCGAGGACGCCAAGGCGCTGCGCGGACCGGTCGCCGACAACAACCTCGTGTTCGGCAGCGCCCGCTGGGTCGCGCACCCGTCCGACGGGGGGCGAGCGACCCGTGCCTGACTCCAACGGCGTGGCCGGCGCGGACCAGTACGCGGCCCTGCCCTCCGGGCTGACGATCTGCTTCCGCGACCACGGCGACCGGACCGACCCCGCCATCCTGCTCATCGCCGGACTGGGCGAGGACCTCACCTTCTGGACCGAGCCGTTCTTCGACGCGCTCGTCGCCCGCGGCTTCCGGGTCGTCGCGGTCGACAATCGCGACGTCGGCCGGTCGACGTTCGTCACCGCACCGCCTCCCGCGCTCTGGCGGCAGATCGTCGCCCGCCCGCGCGGCGACGCCTACGTGCTGGCCGACATGGCCCAGGACGCCGTCGGCGTCCTCGACCACCTCGGGATCGCCCGGGCCCATCTGGTCGGACGGTCGATGGGCGGGATGATCGCGCAGACCCTCGCGGCCACGGCGCCCGAGCGCGTGCTGTCGCTCACGTCCGTCTACTCGACGACCGGGGCGAGGAGGGTGGGTCGGCCGGCGCTGTCGACGATCCGGCTGCTCGCCGCCCCGCCGGCCCGGACCAGGACCGAGGCGGTTCGGGCCCACCTGCGGCTCACCGGCCATGTCGCGGGAACGGGGTACCCCATCGACGACGCGGCCGAGGCGGCCATCGCGGCGCGCGGCTGGGACCGCAGCGCCGGTGACCCGGCGGCCGGCGTGGCGCGCCAGATCCAGGCCATCCAGCGCTCCGGGGACCGGACGGGCCAGTTGAGCACGATCACCGCACCGACGCTGGTCGTCAACGGTGACCGGGACCTGCTGGTCGACCCGAGCGGCGGCGCCGCGACCGCACGGGCCATCCGTTCGGCGCGGCACGTGGTCATCCCCGGCATGGGCCATCACATCCCCGAGGCCCTCGTCGGCCCCGTCACCCAGTACATCGCGCAGCACGCGGCCCGCGTGGGCGAAGGAGGAAACCATGTCCGCACCCCTTGAACGCGAACCCCGGAACACCACGGTCGACGTCGTGGTCGTCGGCGCCGGTTTCGCCGGTCTGTGCGCCGCCGAGCGACTGGTGAGCACGGGGCGGTCCGTCCTGGTCGTGGAAGCCCGCGACCGGGTCGGCGGCCGATCGCTCTCCGGCGAGGTGGCAGGCGTGAAGGTCGACCTCGGAGCGACGTGGGTGTCACGACAGCACACCGCCATCCGGGACCTCGCGAACCGGATGGGGTGTACCACGACCGACCAGTTCGACCAGGGTCGCAACGTGCTGTGGTTGGCAGGCCGACGCCGCACCTACAGCGGCACCATTCCCAAGGTCTCCCCCGCGACCCTGGTGGACATGGCCCGCGTGCAGACGGCGGTGAACAAGCTGGTCGCGACCATCGACGTGAGCGCCCCGTGGGAGACGCCCGGGGCGGGCCGGCTCGACGCCGTCTCGTTCGGCGAGTGGCTCGACCGGAAGAACGCGCTGCCCAGCACCCGGGCGCTGATGACCATCGTCAGCAAGGTGCAGTGGGGCTGCACCCCGGGAGACGTCTCCCTGCTGCACGTACTGCGCTACATCCGTGCGGCGGGTGGGCTCAACCACATGCTGGACGTCGAGGGCGGAGCGAACGAGGACCGGTTCGTCGAAACCACCCAGGAGATCGCCAAGCGGGCGGCGGAGCGGCTCGGCGACCGCGTGCGGCTGGCGACACCGGTGCGCCGCATCACGCAGGACGGCAACGGCGTGACCGTCCACACCGACTCCGGCGAGATCCACGCGGGGTACGCGATCGTCACGGCCGCCCCGGCGCACCGCGCCACCATCGAGTACGAACCCGCTCTGCCCGAGCGGGCCGAGGGGCTCACGCGGACCTGGCGCATGGGCGTCCTCAGCAAGGCATTCGTGGCCTACGACAAGCCTTTCTGGCGGGCCGACGGCTGCTCCGGTGAGGCAGTGACCGACACCGGCACCGTGTTCATCACCTTCGACGTGTCCCCCACCCCTGCCGGACCGGGCGTCCTGATGGCCTTCTGCGACCCTCGCGTCTTCGACGGCTTCAGCCCCGAGACCCGACGCGACCTGGTCGTCCAGCAACTCGTCGACCTCTACGGTCCGCAGGCCAGCACCCCGATCGACTACCTGGACCACCGTTGGGGAGCGGAGCCGTTCGCCCCGGGCGGCCCCCACCCGGTCGCCGGTCCCCACGCGACCGTGAGCTACGGCCGGGCGCTCGGCGAGCCCCACGGGCGCATCCACTGGGCCGGCACCGAAACCGCCGGTGAGTGGGCCGGGACCATGAACGGCGCGGTTCTGACGGGCCAGCGCACCGCCGAGAACGTCGCCACCCTCCTGTCCAGCAACGTGCGAGAGGGGGCGTCGAGATGAAGGAGGCGCTGTTCCTGCTGGCGGATCTGTGGATGATCTTCTCCGGCTACTTCTACGGCTGGAAATTCATCCGCCGGTACGGCAACTACCTCCTCGGCCTCGAGACGATGGTGGTCGCGACGTCGGGCAGCAACTTCCTGGTCTGGTCGCTGCTGGGCGCCGATCCCGGCAGCGTCCTGTACGACGTGGCCTACTTCTTCGACGCCTTCTCCAGGTCCGTCGGCATCACGGTCATCCTGATCATGGGTCTGATGATGGTCACCCATCGCTACAGACCGAGCCGAGGCGTCGACATCGCCGTGTTCGGAGCCGCGGTCGTGGCCGGCCTGTTCCTCCGGCCGTTCCACGGTGCGGACCTCCACACCGACCGCGCCGCGTTCGCGGTCGCCGTGTTCTACGTCGTCGTCAATCTCCTCACGGCGGTCTTCCTCGGGTACTTCGTCAAGCGGCTCTGGCAGGCAGGCGCGAGGTGGCCGGCGGTCGCGACGGCACTGGTCACGGCCGCCGGGACCGCCATCGCGATCACCTACGACTTCTTCCCCCTGCCGTTCGACGACGCGAACCGCGCGATCTTCTACACCGCCGCGCTGGCCACGTGGGGCACCCAGATATTCGTCTACTTCCGCGCCTACCGCGTGCTGCACGACCGCAACGCCGCCCTGGACGCGAACCCGGCCCGCGCAGTCGGAGCCCCCGCATGAACCCCGAACACGAAGAAGGAGTCAGGATGGCGAACAGGCAGGTGTACGCGGTGGTGGACCCCGCTGACGGCACAGTGGTCAAGGAGTACCCCACCGCGACGGACCAGGCCGTCGACGGAGCGCTCGACGCGGCGGCGAAGGCATACGCGCACTGGTCGAGGCAGACCTCCCTCGCCCAGCGCGCCTGGCTGTTGAGCGCCGTCGCCGACCTGCACGAGGAGCGCAGCGCGCAGCTCGCCGCGATCATCCAGCGGGAGATGGGCAAGCCGCTGGACCAGGCCCTCGCGGAGGTCGAGTTCAGCGCCTCCATCTACCGGTACTACGCCGAGAACGCGGAGGCGTTCCTCGCCGACGAGCCGATCGAGCTCCTGGGGGGAGAGGGCACCGCTCTCATCCGCCGCCGGTCGATCGGCGTGCTCCTGGGGATCATGCCCTGGAACTACCCGTACTACCAGGTGGCCCGGTTCGCCGCACCGAACCTCGCGCTGGGCAACACCATCGTGCTCAAGCACGCGTCGCAGTGCCCGGAGTCGTCCGCGGCCCTCCAGCAGTTGTTCACCGACGCGGGCGCTCCCGAGGGCTGCTACGTCAACGTCTACGCCACCCGCGAGCAGATCGCCGTCGCCATCGCGGACCCCCGGGTGCAGGGGGTCTCCTTCACCGGTTCGGAGCGGGCCGGCGCGGAGGTCGCCGCGCAGGCCGGGCGCAGCCTCAAGAAGGTGGTGCTCGAACTGGGCGGCTCGGACCCCTTCATCGTGCTGTCGACCGACGACCTCGACGCCACGGTCCGAGCGGCGGTCGAGGCCCGGTTCGAGAACACCGGGCAGGCGTGCAACGGCGCGAAGCGGTTCATCGTCGCCGACGACCTCTACGACGCCTTCCTGGACGCGTTCACCCACAAGGTGCTCGCCATGACCGACGGCTTGGCACCCCTGTCCTCGGTCGCCGCCGCCGAGTACCTCGAGGAACAGGTCGAGCGAGCCATCGACCACGGAGCGGCCTTCGTCTCCGCAGGCAAGCGCGAAGGGGCGCACTTCCCGCCCGGCGTCCTGACGAACGTGTCGCCGACCTCGCCCACGGCCGCCGAGGAGCTCTTCGGCCCCGTCGCGATCCTCCACCGGGCCCGGTCCGAGGACGAGGCCGTCGAACTGGCGAACGCCACACCGTACGGACTGGGCTCCTACCTGTTCACGACCGACGCCGACCAGGCCGCGCGCGTCGCCGACCGGATCGACGCGGGCATGGTCTTCGTCAACGGCGTCGGCCTCGAAGGCGCCGAACTGCCCTTCGGCGGGGTCAAGCGGTCCGGCTTCGGCCGGGAACTGGGCCGGGCCGGAATCGACGAGTTCGCCAACCGCAAGCTCATCCGCACCGCTGCGACCCGTCCGGCGCAGCCCACGGGAGGAAACCCGTCATGACCATCGAGTTCGACGCCGCCGTCCTCCGGGCCCCGGGCGCGCCGCTGACCATCGAGCGGGTCTCCCTCCCCTCGACACCCCCGCCCGGCGAGGTACTCGTGCGACTCGGAGCGAGCGGGCTGTGCCACAGCGACCTCCACGCGCTGGTCGGCGAGTGGGAGGTGCCGTCGCCGATGATCCTCGGCCACGAAGGGGCCGGGACGGTCGAGCGCGTCGGCGCAGGCGTCACGACCCTCAAGCCGGACGACCACGTGGTGCTGTCGTGGACGCCGTCGTGTCGCCGCTGCCGCCACTGCGTCGGCGGAAGGCCGGTCCTGTGCGACATGGTCAGCCGGCACTCGGCGAACCACCTGTCGTTCGACGGCCGATCCCGCGTCACGTCCGCGGACGGGGGCGACGTCTACAGTTTCGCCGGCCTGGGAACGTTCGGGCAGTACACCCTGGTGCCCGAGTCGGCGGCGATCGCCGTCCGCCAGGACGCCCCGTTCCCCCAGGCCGCCCTGGTCGGATGCGCCGTCACCACCGGCGTCGGCGCGGCCGTCAACACCGCCAAGGTGCGTCCGAGCGACACCGTGCTGGTCCTCGGCTGCGGCGGCGTCGGCCTCAACGCGATCCAGGGCGCCCGGCTCGTCGGCGCCCGGAGGATCATCGCCGCCGACGTCTCCGACGACAAGCTCGCGCAGGCCCGCCACTTCGGCGCCACCCACGTGATCAACAACCGCAGCGAGGACCTCGCCGAGCGGATCTCCCAGCTCACCGACGGACGCGGCGTGGAGGTGGCCATCGAGGCCATCGGGCTGCCGCGCACCATCGAGGCTGCCTACGCGGTCCTCGCCCGAGGCGGCACGGCGGTGGTCGCCGGGCAGGTGGCGGACGGCGTGCGGATCTCCATCGACCCGTTCGTCATGTCCGACCAGGAGCTCTCCCTCATCGGGTCGAACTACGGCTCCAGCACGCCGGATTCGGACTTCCCCCTGCTGATCGACCACTACCTGAACGACCGGATCGACCTCGACTCCCTCGTGACGCGCGTGATCGACCTGAAGGACATCAACGAAGGCTTCGACCAACTGAAGCGCGGCATCGGCATCCGCTCGGTGATCACGTACTGAAAGGCAGTGGCAATCCATGGCCCTGGAATCGTCCCGCCTGGCCTTCGAGCGGGCCCGACGCAGCATCGGCGGCGGTGTGGGGTCCGGCCTGCGCGCCGCGATGCCTCCCCACCCGCTCTTCGTGCGGGAGGCACACGGCGCCCACGTGTGGGACCTCGACGGCGACCGGTACACCGACTACGTGATGGCCTGGGGCCCGCTCGTCCTCGGGCACGGCGACCCGCGCGTGGTGTCCGCGGTGGCCGACGTCCTGACCAGGATGCAGGTCGTCGGCACCGGCCACGCGCTCGAGTACCTCGCGGCGGAGGCGGTCCTGGAGGCCGTCCCGCACGGCGAGCGACTGCTGTGGAGCAACACGGGGACCGAGGCGGTGCAGGTCGCACTCCGCCTCGCGCGCGCCGCCACCGGGCGGCGTCGCGTCCTCAAGTTCGCCAAGAGCTACCACGGCTGGCACGACACCGTGTACGCCGGGATGTCCGAGGACGACGGCGACCGCCCCGCAGCCCCCGGCGGGCCGGGACAGTCGCCCAGCGTGCTGGACGACCTGGTCGTGGCGCGCTTCAACGACGTACCGCTGGCCGAGCGGCTGCTTGGCGAGGCCGTCGAGCGCGACATCGCCGCCGTGCTCGTCGACCCGGTGATGAGCAACGCCGGCGTCGAAGAGCCCGCACCGGGGTTCCTGTCGACGCTGCGCACCCTTTGTGACCGGCACGGCGTCGTCCTCGTCTTCGACGAGGTGATCGCCGGGTTCCGGATCGCCCGGGGCGGGGCGGCCGAGAAGTACGGCGTGCTGCCCGACCTGTCCGTCTTCGGGAAGGCGATGGCCGGAGGCTTCACCCAGAGCGCCGTCGTCGGCCGGGCCGAACTCGTCGATCAGGTGACGGCCGGCGTGGTTCATGCCGGAACCTTCAACGCCAACCCGGTCGCCCTGGCGGCCGTCGAGGCGACGATGCGCGTCCTGGCCGATCCCGCGGTCTACGAGCAGCTCGAACGGACCTCGTCCGAGTTCGAGGCTCTCGTCGGTGGCGCCCTCGGCTCGTCTCCCGACTTCGGCCGCTTCAACCGGGTCGGCTCGCTCCTCCAGTACGTCCCCGCCGGCGGTGCCACCGGCCTCCACGGAACCGGCGGGACCTGGACCGCGATCCTCGAAGGGATGCTGCGCCAGGGCGTTTTGTTCATGCCGTCCGGCAAGGTCTTCCTCAGCACGGCGCACACCACCGCCGACATCGAGGCGACGGCCGAAGCCCTCCACCGGCTCCTGGAGAAGTTCTGATCTCAGGCTCGAGCCCCCACGTGTGAGCCCCACCTACTCCGAACCAGGCCGTGTGTTCCCCCCCCGCGGCCTGGTTCGGTCCACCTTCCGGAAGACACCATGCTGAACCTCTCGGTCCTGCTGGAGGACTCCGCCCGCATGCGCCCCGACCGGGACGCCGTGGTCCTCGGTCCGACGCGTCTCACCTACGTCCAGGTCGACCCCGCGGCACGCCCTCGACAGCGCCCGGACCCCGAGGCTAGGCTCGCGCGCAGAGAGTATTCAATTTGTTGACTATGGAGTCTGTCGTGCACCCCTTTCGCGCAGCCGTTGAGGCCGGCGATCACGACGCCCTTCAGGCCCTCCTGGCCGAGGACGTCGTCTTCACCAGCCCCGTCGCCTTCAAGCCCTACCCGGGCAAGGCCATGACCGCCGCGATCCTGCGCGGTGTCGGACGGGTCTTCGAGGACTTCCGCTACGTCCGCGAGATCAACGGTGCGGACGGCCGCGACCGGGCCTTCGTCTTCAAGGCCGCCGTCGACGGCCGCGAGGTGCACGGCTGTGACTTCCTCCACTTCGACGAGGACGGCCTGATCGACGAGTTGACGGTGATGGTCCGCCCGCTCTCCGGCGCCCAGGCCCTCTCCACGGCGATGGGCGCGCAGTTCGAGCGAATCACCGCCGAAGCGCTGGGCGCGTCCGAGGCATGAGCGCGACCACGGGCTTCCGCCGGTACGTCGCGATCGGCGACAGCCAGACCGAGGGCCTGGGTGACGGTGACGAGACGGCCGGATGGCGCGGCTGGGCGGACCGGTTGGCCGAGACGATCTCCGAGCACGAGCCCGACCTGCTCTACGCCAACCTCGCCGTCCGCGGCCGGCTCGCCGGCCAGGTACGGGCCGAACAGCTCTCCCCGGCCCTCGCGCTACGGCCGGACCTGGTCACCGTGGTCGCCGGGATGAACGACCTGATGCGGCCCGGTTTCGACGCGGGCGAGGTGGTGGCGGAACTCGACGCGATGTTCGCCGCCTTCACGGGCGCGGGGGCGCGGGTGCTCACCTTCACCTTCCCCGACATCGGCCGGATCGCGCCGTTGGCCCGCGGGCTGCGGCCCCGGGTCCTGGACCTCAATGCGCGCATCCGGGCCACGGCCGACCACCGCGGCGTCCTGGTCGTCGACTTCTTCCCGCACGAGGCGACGACCGATCCGCGCATGTGGAGCGCGGACCGGCTGCACGCCAGCCCGCTCGGCCACGCCGGGATCGCCGCCGCGGCGGCCGAGGCGCTCGCGCTGCCCGGCAGCGACAGCGGGTGGGCCGAGCCGCTGCCTCCGCTCCCGGCGGCAGGGCTCCGGCAGCGGGCCGTCCGGGAGGCCGCCTGGATCGGCACCTTCCTCGGGCCGTGGCTGATGCGCCGCCTGCGCGGCCGCTCCTCCGGCGACGGAAGGGTCGCGAAGCGCCCGGAACTGCGGCCCGTCGGGGCTCCCCGCCCGGTGCACTGAGCGGCCGCCCACGAAGACCGTCAGACCGGCCCCTGCGCCGGCTCCCGCCCGGGGGCCGGCGCGGCGGTTCGGCGCCGGTCCAGGACCGCGAGTGCCTGCTCGCACCAGCGCTGGTTCTCGCGCTCGAACGACAGTCCGCGCATCAGCGTCAGGTACGGCCCGATCCGTTCGGCCGTGGCGAGGTACTCGTCCTCGAAACGCCCGTCCAGCAGCCGCGCCCGCAGGCGCTCGTAGCGGGCCACCTTGGCCTGTGCCCACACCAGACGTTCGAGCAGCGCCGCGCGCACGGCCTCTTGGTCGCCCGCGTCCACGGCCTGCACCTGGACGAGCAGTTCGTCCCGGATCGCGGACGGCCGCGGCGGCGAGGCCGTGAACGACCGCAGGGCGGCGCGGCCCGCCTCGGTGAGCGAGAACAGCCGCTTGTTCGGCCGCCGCTCCTGTTCGACGACCCGGGCGCTGATCAGCCCGTCGGCCTTCATCCGGTCCAGCTCCCGGTAGAGCTGCTGCGGTGTGGCCATCCAGAAGTTCGCCGCCGACGCGTCGAACGCCTTCGTCAGGTCGTATCCGGACGCCTCGCCCTCCAGGAGGGTCGACATGATCGCGTTGCGCAGGGCCATGCCGCCAGCCTAGCGAGCGCCCCGCGCACCGGCGACCGACGCGATTAATCAACAAGGCACGTATGCTGGAGGCCCTCGCGTCCCTCGCCCCGCAGGTAGGAGGTGGCCGCAGCCTGGGTGGTGACCACCGTGCCGGGGGCCCCGGCGACGGTGTCGTCCGCTGCGACGGAGACCCGGACGAACAGGGTGGCGAGCAGGCAGAGGGCGCTGACGCCGACGCTGAACCAGCCCAGAGTGGACGGCTTGCCGGGGCGGGGACGCAGCAGCAGCCAGGCCACCAGCGCGAGTCCGACCACCGAGCAGGCCAGCACGACGGCCAGGCGGTGGCCGTGCCGCATCACCTCGTGCACCGGGTTGTCGATGCCGGCGGCGGCGACACCGGCCAGGACGAACAGGACCACCGACACCACGGCGCACACGATCGGCACGGCGCCCCACCGGCGGTGCGGAGGGGACGGGTCGGTGGAGGGGGACATGTCGGCTCCGGTACATGGCTGACGGCTGACGCGACGATCATGAACGACGCGCGACGGGCGGTCGGTCAGCGAACCGCATGCTCGGTGCCGGCCTGTCGCCGCTTCCTCCCAACGGCCCACGGAAGCACCGGCCGAACGGGGCCCTGGACGTGGCGGCGCTGTGGCGGGCGCTGGAGGGAGTGGTCTCGCGGGCCGCGGTGAACAGCGCGGTGCGGGTGGTCGAGCAACTGGTGGCCGAGGACGACGGGTCGGGCGGAGATCACGCTGCGCGGGCAGCCGGCCACCCCTTGGCCGAGGCGGCTCGGCGGCGGCCCGGCGCCCGGGCCACCAGTTCCAACCGACCGATGATCCACAAGGACACGTCCGCAAGGCATTTCGGAATGCCGGACCGCGGGCTCGGGTAGGACTGGGGCCGTTGACCATCAGCGGAAGGGGGCTCTGTGCGCCGGGTCGGGGCGGACGTGATCGTGGTGGGCGCGGGGGTGTTGGGCCGGTCGACGGCGTTCGAGTTGGCTTCCCGCGCGCCGGAGCTGCGGGTGGTGCTGTCCGGCCGCCGCGGTGCGGGCGCGTCCGAAGCGGCGGGGGCGATGCTCGGTGCTCTGGGGGAGGTGACCGCGGCGGCGCTGGCCACGCGGCACGGCCGCCTGAGGGTGGAACTGGCGCTGGAGGCGGCCGGGCGGTGGCCCACATGGCGGCGCCGGGTCCGGGAGGCCGTGGTCCGACCGCGCGGCGACGGCTACGGAACCGGGACCTTCGTGCTGCTGAACGCGGTGGGCTCGGTGCTGGACGAGCGCTCGTTCGCGGCGATCGGTCGGGCCGGGCGCGAGTTCGGCGTCCCGGTGGAGGAGATCGAGCCGGGTCAGGTGCCGGGGCTTCGTCCGCTGGACAACGACCGGGCGCTGCGCGCGCTGCACCTGCCCGCCGAGGCGTTCCTGGATGCCCGACGCTGGCTCGGCTGCCTCGACGCGGCCCTGGAGGCGCTGCCCAACGTGACGCGGGTGCCGTCCGCCGCGGTGCGGGCGGACGGCACCCGGTATGTGCTGTCGACGCGGGGCGGGCAGTTCGCTGCGCCCACGCTCGTGGTGGCGGCTGGAGCCTGGACCCGCCCGCTGGTCGAGGCCGTGGACCCCGGCCTGACGTTGATGCCGGTCGCGGCGGCGGAGGGTACGGCGGTGAGCGTGACCGCCCCGATGCCGCTGCCGTCGGTGCTGCGGACCCCGAACCGGGCGTACGCGTGCGGACTGCACGCCGTGCCGCAGGCCGACGGCGCCTGGTACATCGGAGCCACGGCCGCGCCGACCCTCGAGCCCGGTGACGCCCCGCACCTGGGCGGGGTGCGGTTCCTGCTGGACGCCGCGCTCGGCCAGCTCCACCACGGCCTCGCCACCGCCCGGCTACGCCGAATCCACCACGGCAACCGGCCCATCGGCCTCGACGGGCACCCCCTCCTGGGCGTCACCAGCCGGCCCGGCCTGTGGGTGGCGACCGGAACGCACCGGGACGGACTGCACGCCTCGCCGCTGATCGCCCAGGAACTTGCCACCGAGATCCTGGACGGCACTGCCAGTGCGTGGCTGACGCCGTGGCGCCCGCAACGGGCGCCGATCAGCGACTGGACCGTGCAGGACGCGGTCGCCGAGGCCGCCGCCCACCACCGGGCGCTGGCCGCCGAGGCCCGGATGCGCCCGCCGCTGACCGGTGCCTGGCCGCAGACGCTCGCCGACGGTTACCACCAGCAGTTGGCCGCCGCCTACACCCAGCTCCCCGACGGCTTCGTCCTGCCGCCCGAACTCGCCCCGCTGGCCTACGAACACGGAGCAGCCCTGGCGAAGACCATCAACAGCTATCAGCAAGGACGCGCGGGCAGCTGAGCGGTTGAGCAGGCCGCCGCCGGGGTGAGGTCCCGTAGTCGGCGGTAGGTGCGGCCGGCAGTACCGCCGGGCGCACCTGCCGCCGGAGGATCGGGTTCGGGGTGTCAGGGGTCGGCCGGGGCGGATCCGCTCATTGCCAGGGCCGGAGCCTGACGTCGACGACGTGCATGCCCGCGGCCGTGGCGGCGGTGACGCCCTCGTCGGTGTCCTCGTAGGCGAGGCACCGTCCGGGTGCGACGCGCAGGAGGCGGGGGCTGCCAGCCCTGTTCCCCTTCCACAGGCCCTCGCGCGGCACTAGTACGAGCGGCCGACTGTTCGGGCCCGGCGCACGGTTCGAGAATTCGAAGTGGCGCGCGCCTGCCGGATCAGGTCATGTCATGTGCTCGGCCCGCCCGGAGACCGTCGCGCCGTCCCCGTCGCCGGTTCGAGAGGTGGTCTCCCCAGATGAGCAGCAGTACCAGCGTTTCCCGTCCCCAGACCGGGGAGGAGTACCTGGAGAGCGTCCGTGACGGCCGGGACGTGTGGATCTACGGCGAGCGCGTGACCGATGTGACGGCCCATCCG